>JBAWXX010000029.1:0-39811 GCA_037143855.1 Verrucomicrobiota bacterium
TCTTAAGCGCCGTCTTCGGCCTCACCTCCGGCTTGCAAGGCCGCATTCATTAACCCGCCACACTCCATCCCATGCATCAACCCACACCTCATCGCCCCAACGGCTTCACACTCCTGGAGATGATCCTTGTCGTCTCGATTATCGCCCTGCTGCTGGGCGTCGCCATCAATAAAATGGGCGGCGCCCTCGACTTCGGCAAGGAAGTGCGCGTCAAGGCCGACCTCCAAACCCTCTCCAACGCCCTGCGCATCTACAATGCCCAAAATGGTTTCTACCCCACCACGGCCCAAGGGTTGCGCGCCCTCGTGATCCGCCCTCTCACGCCCCCGCTGCCGCGCCAGTGGCACTGCGCTTTCGACGATGCACAAATCCCCCGCGATCCCTGGGACAACGCCTATCATTACGTCTGCCCCGGCCAACGTCACCCCTACAGCTTCGACCTCTTCTCCTGCGGCCCCGACGGCCTCCCCAATACCGCCGATGACATCGGCAACTGGGAATAGAGCCACCGCACCTGGTGAGGATTACCAGTTGGTGATCCAGGTGGCGGAGGGGGTGCCGGTTTGGTTTGTGTCCACGGTGCTCCAGAGGTCGAAGGTGGGGTTGTAGCCGCCAGCCTGGGTTCCCGTGGTCGTTGACGCGGTGCCGCTGCCGATCGTGGAATAGCCGTACACGTTGCGGAAGGGATCGACGACGGCCTGAACCTGTTGCGTCCCCCCGACCAGACACTTGGGGTAGAGCATGTTCGGCTTGAATGGGAAATAGACTCTCCCCGCCGTTTTTTCGGTCGAGCTGAGGGTGCGGTCGAGGTCGGTATCGGCGCTCAAGGCTGCGTAGAGAACCAGGGAAGCCGAGCCGCTGAGTGTTGGAACGGCGTTGTTCACGATCGTGACGGACGGGTTGCTCGTGGCATCAAGGTTGTCCGTGCTGGCGCTGTCTCTCGGGTAATCCCCGTTATCGACTTTGTAGGATTCCAGCGCGACCTCCAGCCCCGCGATTTCAGCCCGGGCGCGGTCCATGGCCGCTTTTTTGTTGGCGTAGCCAACGGTGGAGAGCGTCAGCGCGGCGAGGATGGTGATGATGGAGATCACCACCAGCAATTCGACAAGGGTAAACCCGCGCCATTTGAGAAAGAGGCGTTTCATGGGGCGGTGGCTAGGATTGGTTCTGCATCTGCTGGATGATGGAGATCAGCGGCATGAAGAGCGCGATGACGATGCTGCCGACGATGAGCGCCAGGAAGACGATCATGAGCGGTTCGAGCATGGCCGTCAGGCCCGCCACAGCGTTGTCCACTTCGTCGTCGAACACATCGGCGATTTTTAAGAGCATGTTCGGGAGTTGGCCGGTTTCCTCGCCCACGTCGATCATGCTGATGACGAGCGGCGGGAAAACGCCGCTGGATTCCAGGGGGGCGACGATGGATTCGCCTTCTTTCACGGCATCGTGGACCTTGAGGATGGCGTCTGAAATGACGGCGTTGCCGGCGGTGTCTTTGGTGATGTTGAGGGCCTGGAGGATCGGCACGCCGCTTTCCACGAGCGTGCCCAGCGTCCGCGTGAACCGTGAGATGGCCGATTTGCGCAGGAGGTCGCCGAGCAACGGGACTTTCAGTTTCACCCGGTCCAGGATGACGCGGCCGAGGGCGCTGCGGGAGAATAGTTGGTAGGTGATGATGAAGCCCACGATGACGCCGACGATGGAGAAGAAGTTTTCCTGGATGGTTTTGCTGATGCCGATGACGATTTGCGTCAGTTCCGGCAGCGGCTTGTTGCCCAGCATGTCTTTGAAGATTTGCTCGAATTTCGGGACGATGAACACGAGCAGGAACCACATGATCAGGATGGCGATGACGAGCACGATGACCGGGTAGGCCATGGCCGATTTGACCTTGTTGGCGATCTTTTGCGCCTTTTCCTGGAATTCCGCCAAGCGGTTGAGGACAAGCTCCAGCACGCCGCCCAGTTCGCCCGCTTTGACCATGTTGATGTAAAGTTTATTGAAAATCTTGGGGTGCTGGGCCAGCGACTCGGAGAAAGTATTGCCGCCCTGTACCGAGTCGGCCAGTTGGTTGATCGTCCGTTTGAGCACGGGGTCGCGCTCCTGCTTGGCCAGCACCGTCAACCCGCGCAACAGCGGCAGGCCCGCGTCGATGAGCGTGGCCAACTGGCGCGTGAAGATCATGAGCGTCTTGGTCTTGACGGTTGCTTTTTGGAAAAGGGTGATGCCGCCCGCTTTCTTGGCTGCCGGGGCGCTAGAGGCGGCTGGTTTGGTGATCTTCTTGGCGCTTGTCTTGACGCGCGCGCCACCTTTTCCTTCTTCGACGACGCTTGTCGGGAAATAGCCGGCTTGCCTCAATTGGCCAATGGCTTCGTTGGAGCTTCCGGCTTCGATGACGCCTGCCGATTCGGTTCCGCGGGCATCCAATGCGACGTAATTGAATTTTGGCATGGGGGGATGAGAGGTGGAAATTGATCAACCTTGCACTTGAAACGATGGGGCTGCTTGGCGCGTTTGTCCAATGCGAACTATCGGGGAAAGCGTCTCGCGGAGGGCAAACGCCTTATTTTTTGAGAGCCGTCCCGCCATCGTAAATACTTTGTGATTCGGCTGGCCTCCTGATACCGGCTTTCATCAATACTTGTCAGCGCTCAAAACTCCTGCGTCATCTTGTAAAGTTTATTTCCAGACGCGCTCTTAGCAGCCTGTTAGGTGTATTTGAGGACCTCTTCGATGGTTGTTTCGCCGTCGTAGATGCTTCTTAAGCCGTCCTGGCGCAAGGTTTGCATGCCCAGTTCGATGGCTTTTTGCCGCAGGACGACGCTAGGGGAGCGCTGGTTGATGAGTTCCCGGATCGGGTCGGAGATGTCGAGCAGTTCGTAGATGCCTTTGCGGCCTTTGTAGCCGGTGTGGTTGCACGCCTCACAACCTTTGCCGTAGTAGAAGTTCTTGTCGCCGATGTCGTGGGGCGAGAGGCCGAGCTGGGAGAGGACGGCTTCGTTGGGCTCGTACGGCGTGCGGCACTTGGGGCAGATGCGGCGGATGAGCCGCTGGGCGAGCACGGCTTCCAGGGAGGCGGAAATCATGAACGGCTCCACGCCCATGTCGATCAAGCGCGTGACCGCGCCCGGGGCGTCGTTGGTGTGGAGGGTGGTGAAGACCAGGTGGCCGGTGAGCGAGGCCTGGATGGAGATTTGCGCGGTTTCCATGTCGCGCGTTTCGCCGACCATGATGCGGTCGGGGTCCTGCCGCAAAAAGGCGCGCAGGGCGCGGGCGAAGTTGAGCCCGATGCCTTCCTGGATGGGCACCTGCATGATCCCTTCGATGTCGTATTCCACGGGGTCCTCGGCGGTGAGGATTTTGGAGTCGATGGTGTTGATTTCGTTGAGGCAGGCGTAGAGCGTCGTCGTTTTGCCGGAGCCGGTGGGCCCGGTGACGATGAAGATGCCGTTGGGCTTTTGGATCGTCTCCTGGATGTAGTTGTAAATGTAGTCCGGCATCCCGAGGGCTTTGAGGCTCAGGTTCACGGTGGAGCGGTCCAGGACGCGCAAGACGACGCTTTCGCCGTATTGCGTGGGCAGGGAGGAGACGCGCAGGTCCACCTGGCGGCCCGCCGTGGTGAGCTGGATGCGTCCGTCCTGGGGCAGGCGGCGCTCGGCGATGTTCATGTTGGCCATGACCTTGATGCGCGAGATGACCGGCAGCGCGAGGTGGATGGGCGGCGGGGCCATTTCGTAGAGCGCGCCGTCCACGCGGTAGCGGATTTTGAATTCCGTTTCGAAGGGCTCGAAGTGGATGTCGCTGGCCCGGTCTGCGATGGCTTGGGCGATGACCAGGTCTACGTAGCGGATGATCGGCGTGGAGTTCGCCTCCGCCTCGACGGCTTTCATGTCGGTCCCCTCGGAGCCGAATTCGACGCCGCCGTTTCCGAGTTCGGAGAGGACTTCGTCCAGGCTGCTGGAGTCGCTTTCGTAGCAGCGCTGGATGAGGTTTTGGATGGGAGCGAGGGCGGCGACGACGATGTAGATGTCGCGCCCCAGGGCGAAGCGGAGGTCTTCCTGGATCTGGCTGTTGAGCGGGTCCAGCATGGCGAGGGTGATGGCCGCGCCGTTGAGCCCGATGGGCAGCGCCCCATGCAGCCGTGCCAGGTTGCCGGGCACGAGCGCGAGGATTTCCGCGGAGGGCTCGAACTCGTTCAAATCCACGTATTCGGTGCCAAGGTAGGTGGCGAGGGTTTGGTAAAACTGGTCCTCGGTGGCGTAGCCGCCGTCGATCAGGACTTCGTGGATGGCTTTGCCCGAACTGAGCACTTCAGCGGTGATGTCATCGACCTGGCTGCGATCAATGATCTTCGCTTCGATGAAGATTTCGATGACTTGATTTGCGTTCATAACGGCGATTTTTTCAACGAATGCTGCTGCTGTTGCCGAACGGCCAGTTGGGCGGCCAGTTCGCGGTCCGGGGCTTTGTTCATGACTTCCTCGTAGCTGATGAGCCCCCGGCCATGGAGGTTGACCAGGGATTGCTCCAGGGAAAGCATGCCCTCCTCGGCGCTGGTTTGGACGACGGTGGGGAGGCTGTAGCTCTTGTTCTCGCGGATCAGCGCGGCTACCGCCGGGGTGTTGAGGAGGATTTCAAACGCGGCGACCCGGCCCTTGCGGTCGGTGCGCGGCAGGAGGGTTTGTGAGATGGCGGCGCGCAGCGTGGCGGCGAGCTGGATGCGGATTTGCTCCTGTTGCCCGGCGGGGAAGGCGCCCACGATGCGGTCCATGGTGCGGGCGGCGCCGGTGGTGTGGAGGGTGGAGAAGACCAGGTGGCCCGTTTCGGCGGCGGTGACGGCGGCTTCCATGGTCTCCAGGTCGCGCATTTCGCCCACGAGGATGACGTCGGGGTCTTGCCGCAGGCCGCGGCGCAGGCCGTCGGCGAAGCTTGGCAGGTCGAGGCCCACTTCCCGCTGGTGGACGATGCCCTTGCGGTGGGTGTGGAGGTACTCGATCGGATCCTCGATGGTCAGGATATGCCGGGGAGTTGTCTCGTTGATGATGTTGAGCATGCTCGCCAGCGTGGTCGATTTGCCCGAGCCGGTGGGGCCGGTGACGAGGATCAGGCCCCGGGGCAGGTCCAGGAGCGGACGGATGGACGCGGGGACGCCGATCTCTTCCAGCGACATGAACCGGCTGGGGAGCAGGCGCACCGCCATGGCGCAGTGGCCCCGTTCCCGGTACAGGTTGACGCGGAAGCGCTGTTCGCGGAAGGAGATGGCGAAGTCGGCGCTCCCCTCGGTGTTGAGGCGCCCCATCCAGTGCTCGTTGCCGATGGCGCGGGCCAGGGTCTCGGTGTCTTCGGCGGTCAGTGCCGGGAGGTTCAGCGGCGTCAGCCCTCCCTGGAGGCGCAATATCGGCGGGATGCCGACGCTCGCGTGGAGGTCGGAGGCCTCTTCGTCGATCATCAGCCGGAGCAAATCTTCCAGGGGGGTGGCCATAAGACTAGACGCGGAGAAGGGGAGAGGGGGAGACGCGGAGACGGAGGGAGATCATTTTCCGGGTTCCCGCGCTAGTTGGCGTCGGACATGGTAGCGGAGATGACTTCCTCGGCGGTGGTTACGCCGGCCAGCACTTTGCGGACGCCGTCTTCGCGCAGGGTGCGCATGCCCAGCTCGCGGGCGCGGCGGCGCAGTTCGACGGTGGACGCGCCGTCGTTGATCATGTTGCGCACTTCGTCGTCGATCAGGAAGATTTCGAAGATGCCCAATCGCCCTTTGTAGCCGAGGTTGCGGCAGGCGTCGCAGCCAACGCCGCGCATGACGGTGGCCTCTTCGATCTGGGAGCGTTCCAGGCGCAGGCCGCGCAGTTCGGCGTCGGTCAGCTCATGCGGCACCTTGCATTTTGGGCAGAGCCGCCGGACGAGCCGCTGGGCCACGATGGCCCGCACGGCGCTGGAGACCAGGAAGCGCTGCACGCCGATGTCCACCAGGCGGGCCACGGCGCTCGGGGCGTCGTTGGTGTGCAGGGTGGAGAAGACGAGGTGGCCGGTGAGGCTGGCGTTGATGGCGATGCTGGCCGTCTCCATATCGCGGATTTCCCCGATCATGATGATGTTGGGGGCCTGGCGCAGCATGGAGCGCAGGGCCGCCGGGAAGGTCATGCCGACGTCGGCGTTCACCTGCACCTGGTTGATGCCGTTCATCTGGTATTCCACCGGGTCCTCGACGGTGATGATCTTCCGGTCGGGCCGGTTGATGTGGTTCAAGCAGGCGTAGAGCGTGGTTGATTTGCCGGATCCGGTGGGGCCGGTGACGAGGATGATGCCGTCGGGCAGGGTGATGAGCTGCTCAAAGGTCGCCTGGTCGTCGCTGAGGAAGCCGAGTTGCGGCAGGCCGAGCTGGAGCCCTGTTTTGTCCAGGATGCGCATGACCACGCTTTCGCCGTGGTTGGTGGGGATCGTGGAAACGCGCAGGTCGAGCTGGCTCTTGCCGATTTTGACCTGGATGCGGCCGTCCTGGGGGAGGCGTTTTTCGGCGATGCTCATGGAGCCGCTCATGATTTTCAGGCGGCTCACGATGGCGTGTTGGAGCTTCTTGGGCGGGCTGGGCACCTCGTGCAGCACGCCGTCCACGCGGAAGCGGACGCGGAAGCTCTTTTCCAGCGGCTCAAGGTGGATGTCGCTGGCGCGCATTTTGTAGGCGTCCAGCAGGAGCATCGTCACCAGTTTGATGATCGGGGCGTCGGCTTCTTCCGCGGCTCCTTCGCCGATCTGGATGTCGCCGCTGGCCTGTTCCTCCACGCCATAATATTTTTGCAGGGCGGCCTGGATTTGCTCCGGCGCGGTGCACACCCACTCCACGTCGCGGCCGATCAGGTGGGTGACGGCGTCAAAGGTGTCGAAGTTGAGCGGATCGCTCGTCGCCATCATGAGCCCCAGTTCCACGTTGGCGATGGGGATCACCTTGTAGCGGCGGGCGATATCCACCGGCACGATGTCCAGGACTTCCTGGGAAATGGCCATCTGTGCGAGATCGACGTATTCCATGCTGGAATGCGCAGCCAGGGCGCGAAGCACGTCGTTGCGGGTTACCACCTCTTTGGCGATCAGGGCTTCCACGGGGCTTTGGCCGGGTTTGGCTTCCGCCTGGGCTTTTTCCAGTTGCTCCTTGGTGATGAGGCAGGTGTCCAGAAGGAGCTCAATGATGTAATCTTCGTTGTTTGTCACGGGGAAAAAGGGGGGATGAAACCCGCTCAAACTAGGAGGGCTGCTTGCTGATGTCAACGCCGTGGAAGGCAATACGGGGAGACGCGGGGATGCGGAAAAACTACGCGTCAGCCGCCATGCTTGGCCGCACGCCCGCAAACCGGCCCCGGCCATCACCCTCTGCGCGTCTTTCTTCTACCGTTCCCGGAGCTGGCCGCTCTGCGACCGGCTCAAAAAGTCGGCGTAGGTGTGGCGGATGCCGTTTTCCAGGTCGTAGCGGGGCCGCCAGCCGGTGGCCAGCAGGCAGGAGCTGTCCATGAACTTGCGGGGCGTCCCGTCGGGATGGGTGGCGTCCCACGCCAGTTGGCCTTGGAAGCCGGTGACGCGGGCGATCAAGTGGGCGAGTTCCAGGATGGAGACATCGGAGCCGGAACCGGCGTTGATCCAGTCGGGCGGGTTGTCCATTTGCAGCACCGCCAGGATCGCTTCGGCCAGGTCGTCCACGTGGAGGAATTCGCGGCGGGCCACGCCGGTGCCCCAGAGCGTCACCACGGGCGCGCCCGTCTCCTTGGCCTCGTGGAAGCGCCGCAGGAGCGCGGGCAGGACATGGGAGTTTTCCGGGTGGTAGTTGTCGCCCGGGCCATACAGGTTGGTGGGCATGGCGGAGTGGAAGCAGACGCCGTATTGTTTGCGGTAATACTGGCAGAGCTTCAGCCCGGCGATCTTGGCGATGGCGTAGGCTTCGTTGGTTTGCTCCAGCGGCGAGGTGAGCAGACAGTCCTCCTTCATCGGCTGGGGGGCTTCCCTCGGGTAAATGCAGGAGCTGCCCAGGAAGAGGAGCCGCCGGGCGCCGTGGGTCCAGGCTTCGTGGATCACGTTGTGGGCGCTGGCCAGGTTCACATGCAGGAACTCGGCCGGGTAGGTGGCGTTGGCGTGGATGCCCCCCACTTTGGCGGCGGCCACGATGACCGCCTCGGGCTTTTCCTGGGCGAAGAAGGCCCGCACGGCGGCTCCGTCGCACAAATCCAACTCCTGGTGGGTGCGCAAAATCAGGTTGTGAAAGCCCCGGCTTTGCAGGCAGCGGACAATGGCGGAGCCCACCATGCCGCGATGGCCGGCAACGTAAATACGCGTGGAGGATGGCAGATTCATAAGGGAGGAGACGGGGCGGGGAGACGGGGGCCGTTACTTCCCTTCGATGGAACTGTAGGCCAGTTCGCGCCGGGCCAGTTCCAGGTCGGCCTCGGTCATGATGCGCACGAGTTCCTTGAACTTCACTTTCGGCTCCCAGCCGATCTGGCACCGGAGCTTGGTGGGGTCGCCGATCAGGAGATCGACCTCGCTGGGCCGCTCATAGCGTTCATCATACTTCACGTATTTTTCCCAGTCGAGCCCGAGCAGCCCAAAGCACTCTTCGCAAAATTCGCGGATGGTGTGGGTTTCCCCCGTGGCGCAGACGTAATCGTCCGGCTTCTCCTGCTGGAGCATCAGCCACATTACCTCCACGTATTCCTTGGCGTAACCCCAGTCGCGTTTGGCGTCCAGGTTGCCCAGATAGAGGTCGTTCTGGAGGCCCATTTTGATGCGCGTGGCGGCGCGGGTGATCTTGCGGGTCACGAAGGTTTCGCCCCGGCGCGGGCTTTCGTGGTTGAAGAGGATGCCGTTGGAGGCGTGCAGGTTGTAGGCTTCGCGGTAGTTGGCGGTCAGCCAGTAGGCATAGACCTTGGCGCAGCCGTAGGGGGAGCGCGGGTGGAAGGGGGTGGTCTCCCGTTGCGGCACTTCGTGCACCTTGCCGAACATCTCCGAGGAGGAGGCCTGGTAGTAGCGGACGTCGCGCGTCAGGCCCGCCTCGCGCACGGCTTCCAGGATGCGCACGGCACCCAGGCCGGTGACGTCGCCGGTGTATTCCGGGATGTCGAAGGAGACGCGCACGTGGCTTTGCGCGCCGAGGTTGTAAATTTCGTCCGGCTTCAAATCGTAGAGGAGCTTGATCATCTGGACGGAGTCGGCCAGGTCGCCGTAATGCAGGAAGAGATGCGCCCCTTTGGCGTGGGGATCGTTGTAGATATGCTCGATGCGGCTGGTGTTGAAAGTCGATGCGCGGCGGATGACGCCGTGAACCTCATAGCCCTTTTGCAGAAGGAGTTCCGCGAGATAGGAACCGTCCTGTCCTGTAATGCCCGTGATGAGTGCTTTCTTCATGGAGGGATATTTAAGCCTAGGGGAATCGCTTTGTCATTGCGCAAACACGCAAATTTGATTTAAGAAAATGCGCAACCCATCCATCCAGCCATGCGTAAAACGCCCCCCAAAACCGGCAAAAGAGCCCGGCGCGCGCGCCCGGTGGTGGCGGCCGCCTTTCCCTCGCTCACGGAAACCGAGCTGGCTCTTTTGGACGGGCTGCGCGAGCGGCTGGCGGGCCGTGCGGAAATCCTGGTCCTTACCGGCGGCTATGAAGGCGTGCTGAGGCAACTGGCGGAAATGCGGGAACTGGCGGGGATGGTGGGCGATTTTGTCAGCGACGCGTGGTTGAAGTCCCTTTGCGCGCAAGGGGTGAAGGCGGTGCAACTGGCCCACTGTTCACGCATGGAGACGGTGGTCAACATCGCGCCCGACTTTGCCGCCATGGGGCGCGGCGCGGCCCGGGCGCTGCGGGCCAATGGGGCCCGGGCGCTCGCTTTTATCGGCGCGCCCGGCCAGTATGCCTCGCGCGAGCTTGGGGAGGGGTTTGCCGCCGGGCTGGCCGCCGAAGGGAGGCTGATCTCGACGGTAGCCACGCTGGCGCAGATCCGGGAATTCCTGCGTCCGCTGCCCCGGCCGCTGGGGCTCCTGGCCGCCTCCGACCGCCTGGCGCGCCTGGCCGTGCAGGCGGCGCGCGAGCTGCGGTGGCGGGTTCCCGAGGAGCTGGCGGTGATCGGCGTCGGCAACGCCCGGCTCGAATCGCTTTATGCGGGGATCGCCCTTTCCAGCTTTGAACTCCCTTGCCGGGAACTGGGGCGGCAGGCAGCCTCCGCGCTTCTGGCCGCGCTGGATGGGCGCCGCGCGGCGGCTCCCGGCCCGCCGCCGCCCGTGGGCATTTTGCACGAGCGCGCGAGCAGCCTGCGTTATCCCAGCGGCCTGGAGCGCGCCTTGAGCTACGCCCGCAGCAACTTGGACGAGCCGTTGCAGGTGGCTGATTTGTGCCGGGTGGCCGGGATGTCGCGGCGTTCGCTGGAAACCGCCATCCAGAGCGCCCACGGCACGAGCCCGTCGCGTTACCTCCAGGCGCTGCGGCGCGAGCGAGCCCAGTCGCTTTTGCGGACCACGCAGGCGGGCATCCGGGCCATCGCGCAGGCGTGCGGCTACGGGGAGCCGAGCGTCTTTTCCAACGCCTTCCGCCGCTGGACGGGCGTCAGCCCCAGCGGCTACCGGATGGCTCGCCGCTAAGCTTTAGAGCGGCTTAAATTTTGTTGTTTACACGCTGCTCGCAAATCATCGGCTACATCTCAACTTAAAACGCTCTAGCCGTAGCGCAGCGCTTCGATGGGGTCGAGGGAGGAGGCTTTCCACGCCGGGTAGAGGCCCGAGAGAACGCCGATGCCCAAGGCAAAACTGAAGGAGATGGCCACGGCGGAGAAGGTCACCACGGGGGCGTTCTCGGCGGGCGAAAGCAGGATGAGCAATTGCATGAAGCCCGCGGCCGCCAGGAGGCCCAGGATGCCGCCGATGAAGCCGATCACGCCGCTTTCCACCACGATCTGGACGAAAATATCCCGCTGTCGCGCGCCGATGGCCCGCCGAACGCCGATTTCCCGGATGCGCTCGGTGATGCTGGCCAGCATGATGTTGGTGATCCCGATGCCGCCCACCAGCAGGCTGATCCCGGCGATCAGGCTGCCGCTGGTGCGGGTGGCCCGGACGCTGGATTCAATGTTGTCAAACCACTCTTCGCGCGTGTCGAAGCCGAAGTCGTCGATGCCCCGGTGGGTGCGCTCCAGGACGGCGCGCACCTGGTTGATCGTCTCTTCAAAGAGGGCCAGATCGCCTACGCGGAAGGAGAGGCGGTCGAGATTCCGGTTGGGGATCCCATCCGCGTTGGAGGCGGTGCGGAAGTCATTGAACATCGTGGAAATGGGGATGAGGATGGCGTGGTTTTTCTGCCAAAAGGTATCGTGGTTGACCGCTTTTTTTTTCGTTTTGCCCATGCGGCGCGCGCGCCGTTCGTTCTGGGCGGCGAAGACCCCGGCGGCCTGTTTGCGCTTGGCGGAATCGCTTTCGGAAAATGCCAGCGTGCCGACGACCCGGTAGGGGATGCCGTTGATGCGGATCACTTCCCCCAGCGGCACGTAGCCCGGGGTTTCGGGCCAGAGTTCGCCCGCCACATCGGCCCCGATCACCACCGCGCGCGTCACCCGGTCCACGTCGGTTTGCGAGATCATCCGCCCGGCGGCGATTTCAAACTGGCCCACTTCCCGGTATTCCGGGCAGGCCCCGGTGGCCAGCAGGCGGATGGTTTTGTTGGAGCGGCTGATGGCGGCACCCATGTTCATCTCCGGGGAGACCAGTTCGACCAGCGGGGCGCCTTTGCGTAGCGCCTCCACGTCGTTCATCGTGCGGCCGGGGGAGAGGAAGGCGAGGTCTTGGAATTCCTCCGAGGGGTCTTTGTTGTTGATCTCCGCCCGCTCGACGCCGCCCGACGCGGCGAGCGTTTCGCGCATCCCGCGCGCCGTTCCCTCGGTCAGCGCGAACATGGCCATGAGGCTGGATACGCCCAGGATGATGCCGAGCATGGTCAGGAAGCTGCGGAATTTGTGGGCGGCGATTTCCTTCAGCCCGATGAGCAGCCCAAACCAGAAGTTCATGCGTTCGCCCCCTTTCCGGGATGCGCCGTGGGAAGCAGCGGGGCGGTGGCGGAAACCTGCGCCTCCACGCCGACGCGAATCCGGCCGTCACGCATCTCAATGCGCCGGGGGAGCCGCGCGGCGATGGTGTTGTCGTGGGTGACGATGACGACGGTGCGCCCGCTTTCGGCCAGTTCCCGGAAGAGGGTCAAAATCGCCTCGCCGGTGTGGGAGTCGAGGTTGCCGGTTGGTTCGTCGGCGAAGACGATTTTCGGGTTGTTGACGATGGCCCGGGCGATGGCCACGCGCTGGCACTGGCCGCCGCTCAACTGGAGCGGCGTGTTGTGGACGCGGTGCATCAGGCCCACCCGTTCGATGGCCGCCAGGGCCCGTTCGCGCCGGACCCGCCCCGGCACGCCCGCGTAGACCATCGGCAGTTCCACGTTGCGCAACACGTCAAACTTGGGCAGCAGGTTGAAGGACTGGAAGACGAAGCCGATCTTCGCGTTGCGCATGGCGGCCAGTTCGTTGCTGCTGGCGCGGGAAACGTCGATGCCGTCGATGATGAGGCTGCCGCTGGTGGGCGTGTCCAGGCAGCCGAGCAGGTGCATGAGGGTCGATTTGCCCGAGCCGCTCGGGCCGATGATGGCGAGGAACTCCCCTGCTTCGATGGAAAGGGTGACGCCGTCGAGCGCGGCGATTTCCTGGCCACCGATGTGGTAGGTCTTGCGGATATCGTGGAGTTCGACGAGGGCCATTCGTGGAGAGACTATAGAGGGGGAGACGGCGGGTGGATTACGATTGCTTATCCAGCACGCGCGGCTCGACGGCAAGGATGTGCTCGCCGACTTTGAGGCCCTCTTTGATTTCCGCATAGTCGAGGCCGACGACGCCGAGGACGACTTCCCGCGCCTTCGGGGTGTTCCCCTCCAGCACGTAAACCACCCGGCGGTCGTTGATTCCCCGGAAGACGGATGAGACTGGGACGCTCACGGCCTGGTTGGCGTGGGCCACCGGGACCGTCAGGTTGACCATCATGCCCGGCCGCAGCCGCGGGCTGGGCTTGAGGATGGAGGCCTGGATCTGGAACCCTTTGACGCCGTTCTTGATCGTCGCCACCGGCGCGATAAAGCAGATGCGCGCCTCCATGGTTTCCTGTTTGATCGATTCCATGGTCAGCTTGACCAGTTGATTGAGTTGCAGCAGCGCCACGTCCACCTGGTTGACGTTGGTGGTGACGAGCAGCTTGGACAGATCGGCCACGGTCATGAGCGTCGTGCCCGAGTTGACGCTCGCGGCCGGCACCACCACCTGTCCCTCGATCACCGGCACTTGCAGGATGGTTCCGTCGGCGGGGGCGACGATCCGCGCCTTGCTGATCTCGTCGTTCACCGTCTGGAGCTTGCGCTGGGATTTGGCCAGCTCGTTTTTGGCGATGTCCAGGTCGCTTTCCAGGTTGTCGAACGCCTCTTTGGTGATCAGCTTGGCTTTGTAGAGTTCCTTGCCCCGGATGTCGTGATGCATGGCGCGGTCCACGCCCAGTTGGCACCCGGCGATCTCCTCCATGACGCTGGCTTTCTGGTTTTGCAGATCGGTGTCGTCGATTTCGCAGAGCGGTTGCCCCGCCTTCACGGTCTGGCCCGGCTCCACGTGGAGTGCCTTGATCTTGCCGCCGACTTCCGATTTCACTTCGAGCTGAAACTCCGGGGCGACGTCTCCCGACACGTCGATGGAATAGTCCACATCCCGGCATTCAGCCGTCACAATATAGCGTTCGGGTATTTCCTGCGCCCTCGGCTCTGCAAACTGCTTCCAGTACGTGCCGAGGCCCTTGTGGTCCGCGGCAAGCCAGAACACGAAAAGCAGGAGGAGGGGGATCAGGAAAATCGCAGAGATTTTCTTCATTGCCCCCATCAAACCATATCCTTCCCCAAAAGGAGCAACAAAAAAACGGAGAAGAATTATTTTTCCACGCGCCCGGCCAAGGAAGCTACTCCTGGCCGTGGGGGCCGGAGGCTTGCTGTTCCTCGCGCCGCGACTCGTCCGTGCGGTCTTCCATGATGTGGGCGGCCCAATCGAGCGCGGAGCTGGCGGGGTCCCACGTGTCCACAAACGACTCCCGGCCTGAGAGAAGCGCCTCCATCCGGTGCTGCTGGTAGGCGAGTTCCGTGGCCAGCGGCAGGTAGACCTCGCGCGCGCCGGTTTCGTTCGGGTAATCGAAGAGGCCGTTGTAACAATGCCGCCCGTCCTCCCAGCCCGGGTGGTTCACGATGGGGTAGAGGCAGATGCCCTCCACCGGCACGCCCTGCGCGATGGCCGCCGCCGCCTCGTTGGTGATGTAGCGCAGCCAGGCCGGGCGTGTCTCGTCCTCGATCCCCGTTTCGGCCACGAAAAGCGGCCGCCCGTAGCGTTCATACACCTCCGCCAGCATCCAGCGCACGTGCCGGTAGCGCGGGTCCGACGGCGGGATCATCGAGCCGTGGCCGCCCGGGTAGCGCCACTGGTTGTGGATGTAATAATTGACGCCGACGACGTCCAGATAATCGGGCCGGCCTCCCAGCTCCGGCTCCAGCCGCCCGGCCAGCATGTCCCAGCCGTCAAACTGGCATAAGCGGGCCGCCTCGGCCGGGAGTTCGTCTTCGGGGCGGTTGCGGTGCGGCACGATGTGGATGATCGGGTCCGCCTGGAAAAGCCGGGTTGCCGGAGCCACCTCCCTCAACGCCTGGATGCCCGCCACGCTGGCTCGCACGAGTTGCCGTTTGAGTTCCGCCCCGCGCCCCCGGGCGAACGGGTGCATGATGCCCGCCTCCCCGGCCGCCCAGGAGAAAAACGAAATCTCGTTGACCGGCGAAACCCACGGGGCCTCCTCCCCCTCCTCCCGGACCAGCCGTGCAAACTCCCGGGCGAACGCCGCAAAGCGGTCCACAAACTCCGGGGAAAAAAGATCCAGCCCGTCGGGGCAGCCGTAGTGGAAAAGATCCCAGACCACCTGCGTTCCCGTTTCCCGCGCCGCGCGCAGCATCGGCAGAAAACTCGCCCAATTGAAATGCCCCGGCCGCTGTTCGATCAAATGCCACCGGAGCCCGTCGCGCGCCGTCCCGATGCCATAGCCCTCCAGTAAGCGGTAATCGCCCGCCGCAAAGCGGTCATGGCGGGTGGCCGCCAGCATGTCCAGGCGGCGGCCGCTGGCCAGGCGGTGAGAGGAACACTCAAACCCGCCCAGGAAAAAACTGTGGAACAACGGATGCGACGCTCTCACCGGAACGGAATCGCGTGGCTCCGCGTCTCCGCGTGTTCCCCCGCCTTCCTTGTCTCCTCCTCTATCTCCTATCGTCTCTTCTTCAGGGCATTCCGGCCAGGAAGGGATTGTGCGCCCGTTCCGCGCCCAGCGTGGTCGCCGGGCCGTGGCCGGAGAGCACCTTTACGTCGTCCCCCAGCGGCAGCAATTTGTCCACAATGCCGGAAACCAGCAATTCCCGGCTGCCGCCGGGGAGGTCCCAGCGCCCGATCCCCCCGGCAAAGAGGACATCGCCCACAAAGAGAACCCGCGCGGCCTTGGCAAAGAAGCAGAGGGAGCCTGGGCAATGGCCCGGCACGTGGAACACCTGGAAGTCGATCCCCTCCAGCGGCAAGGATGGGGTTTCCTCAATCAGAAAATCGGCCGTCACCGGTTCGAGATCCCACGGGAACCCCCAGCGCCGGAAAATCGAGGGATCGCCGAGCATTTCCGCCCCGTCCTGGTGGAACCCCACGCGGCAGCCATGGGCGGCCTTGATCTTCGCCGCCTCCGTGGCGTGGTCCAGATGGGCGTGCGTCAAGAGAAGCGTGCTGACCCGCGCGCCGCGGGCGTTGAGCCATTCGAGGGCTCCCTCCGGCGCGTCCACGAGAATCCCGCCCCGCGCTGTGGGAAGCCAAAAACAATTCGTTTCGAACGGTCCGCCGGTAAAGGTGTCTATATGCATGGCTGGGAGGGAGGGGACGGCAATTTTTGCCGTGACGCAAGTCTCATTTCGGGCGAGTTTATTCCCCGTGGTCCAAAAAGGATTGCGATCTTCTCCATTCCCGCGTTGATTGAACCCTGCTGTTTTCGCACATCCATGAAATCGTTCCGTTCCTTTTGCGCCTTCCTCGCGGCGTTTACTCTTCTTGTCTCCACCACGCCGCGGGCCGCAGCGGAACCTGATCCGAGCCAGATCACCAGTTCCATCGGCCGGGTCCTGGAACAATTCCACTACAGCCGCCACAAGCTCGACAGCGATATTTCCAAGCGGACCCTCCTGCGCTACCTGGAGACGCTCGACTACGCCCACCTTGTCTTCACCCAGCAAGACATCGATGCTTTTGTGGCCAAATATGGCGACGCGCTGGACGACGACATCCTGCTCGGCAACCCGACCCCCGTTTACGAGATTTTCGACCTCTTCCAAAAGCGGGCCCAGAGCCGCGTCGCCAAGGTCAAACAAGCGCTGGAGAACGAGAAGTTCACCTTCAAAAGCAACCGCACCCTGGTTTTGAACCGCCAGAAGGCTCCGTGGCCCAAGGACGAGGCCGAGGCGGACCAGCTCTGGCATGACCGGCTGGAGAGCGAATACCTGGCCCTCAAGCTGGCCGACAAAGCGGTGGAGCCGCCCGTCAAAGTGCTCACCCGGCGCTACGACAACCTGCTGCGCACCGTGCGGGAGCAGACCAACCGCGACGCCGTGGACCAGTTCCTTTTCGCCCTCACCCAGACCTACGACCCCCACTCGGAGTACATGAGCAAGGACGAGTACCAGAACTTCCTGGTCATGATGAAGCTCTCCCTCGTCGGCATCGGCGCGGTGCTCAAGAAAAACGACGACGGCTACACCAAGATCATGGAACTGGTGGTCGGCGGACCGGCCGACAAGGAGGGACATCTCAAAGTGGGCGACCGGATTGTCGCCGTCGCCCAGGGAGACAGGGAGTTTGTGGAGGTCATCGACCTCAAGCTCGACAAAGTCGTGAACATGATCCGCGGCAAGAAGGGGACGCGCGTCCGGCTCCAGGTCATCCCTTCCCACGCCGCCGACCCGAGCGCCCGCAAAATCATCGAAATCGTCCGCGACGAAGTCAAAATCAAAGACCAGGAGGCCAAGGCCTACCTGATTGAAAAACCCGACCCGGCGGGGGGCGAGCCCTACCGGATCGGCTGGATCACGCTCCCCGGCTTCTACGGCGACATGGACGGCTCCAAGAGCACCACCGAGGACGTGCGGATCCTGCTCAAACGGCTCAAAAATGAGAAGATTTCCGCGCTCGTCATCGACATCCGGCGCAACGGCGGCGGCTACCTGACCGAGGCCACCAAGCTGACCGGCCTTTTCATCAAAAAAGGCCCCGTCGTCCAGGTCAAGGACGCCAACGGAAAAATCGAGGTCTTGAGCGCCGAGGAATCGGGCGTCACCTACGACGGCCCGCTGGTCATCCTCACCAGCACGCTCAGCGCGTCAGCCAGCGAAATCTTCGCCGGGGCGTTGCAGGATTACGGCCGCGCCGTGATCGTCGGCGACCACCACACCTTCGGCAAGGGGACCGTCCAGCAGTTGATCCCCGTGGACCGCTTCGTCCAGTTCCTGAGCGGCGCGAGCGGGGAAGCCGGGGCCCTCAAGCTGACGATCCAGAAGTTCTACCGCGTTGCCGGGGGCTCCACCCAATTCCGCGGCGTCGCCTCCGATGTGGTCCTCCCCTCGTTCTGGGATCGCGACGACATCGGCGAATCGGCGCTCAAGAACCCGCTCCCCTACGACGAGGTGCCTCCCGCCGATTACCGCAAATCGCTCAATCAACCCCTCTTTTTGGATGAACTGCGCAGCCGCAGCACCGCCCGCGTGACTGCCAACCCGGAGTTCGCATACATCAACGATGACATCGCCAAGCTCAAAGAGACGCTTGATGGGAACAAATTCTCGCTCAACGAGCAAACCCGGCGCGAGGAGATCGCCAAACAAAAAGCGCTCAAGGAAAAGCGTCTCGCCGAACGGACCAAACGCAAGCCCAAGGAGATGACGGTCTATTCCCTGACGCTCGACAACGTGGACCAACCGCTGGAGCTGGCCAAAAACGACGGCAAAAAGCGGGTGGAACAATGGATGGAGATGGACCAGGCCACCAAGGATAAACTCAAGGCGGATGCGGCCAAGGAGGCGCGGGCGGCCAAGGCCGACGCCGCAAAGAACGAGAAGAAGAGTGCGAAAAAATCGGATCCCGCCCCGGCGGATGCCGATGATTCCGATGACGATCCCGAGTCCGGCGACAACGCCAACGCTCCCGTGGTCGACCCGATCCGGTTGGAAACCCTCAACATTACGGCCGACCTGATCGACCTGCGCAAGCTGCAGAACACCCAGAACACCGCCAAGGCGGAGTAAAGAAAGACGGGGAGACCCTCGCTACGGTGTGATGCCGTTGCGGGTCAGAAACGGTTCCAGGGCTTCCGGGCCGAAGTCCGCGAGGACATTGTCTCCCACCACGAGCGTGGGGGTGAGGCGCTGGCCGGAAAGCCGGATCATGGTTTCGTACGCGGCGCGGTCGGCTTCGACGTCGATTTCCTGGTAACGGTAGCCTTTGGCATCCAGCCAGGCCTTGGCGCGAACGCACCAGGGACACCACGTTTTGACGTAAAGTTGGAGCGGTTCGTCCACGACGGGCAGATTACCCGAATCCGGAGGCGGATGCAAATGGAGCCGCGCCTTGAGCCGCTATTCCGCCTCGGCGCCCTCCTTGGCCCGATCCTCGAACCGGGTGAACTCCTTCAGGAAGGTGAGATCCACGTCGCCCACGGGGCCGTTGCGCTGCTTGGCGATAATCAGCGTGGCTTTGCCCTTGGCGGCCTCTTTGTCCTCGTCGTTGTCGGCGTAGTATTCCTCGCGCATGAGGAGGCCCACCAAGTCAGCATCCTGCTCGATGGAGCCGGATTCGCGCAAGTCGCTCAGCCGGGGGCGGCCTTTGCTGTCGCCCGTCCGGTTTTCGGGATTCCGGTTCAACTGGGCGAGCACGATGATCGGGAGTTCGAGTTCCTTGGCCAGCGCTTTGACGCCGCTGGAAATTTCCGCGATTTCCAGTTGCCGGTTGTCTTGGGCGCGTTTGCTGGTCGATTTGAGGAGCTGGAGATAGTCGATGACGATCAGCTTGATGTCGTGCTGCGCTTTCATGCGCCGCGCCTTGGCCCGCAGTTCCAGGATGCTCAGGCCGGCGGTATCGTCGATGAGGATTTTGCTCTCGGAGATTCTGGCGGCGGCGTGGGTCAGATTTTGGAAATCGCGCTCGGCCATGAAGCCGTCGCGCACTTTGCCCAGGTTGACCTTGGCGCGCGAGCAGAGGAGCCGCTGGACGAGTTGCTGGCTGCTCATTTCCAGCGAGAAGATGGCGACGGCGTGTTTGTGCTGGAGCGCGACGTGCTCGGCGATGTTCATGGCCAGCGCCGTCTTGCCCATGCTGGGGCGGGCGGCGATGACGATCATTTCCGAGGAGTGCAGGCCGTCGGTCATTTTGTCGAAGTCGCTGAAGCCGGTGGGCAGCCCGGTGATCTCGCCCTTGCGCTCGTAGAGTTTTTCAATCGACTCGATGGCGGCGAAAACGGCGTCCTTGATCTGGAAGACCTTGTCGTTGAGGCGGCTTTCGGTGATCTGGAAGACCTTGGTTTCGACCTGGTCGAGGAAGGTGTCGACGTTTTCCTGTTCCTCGTAGGAGCGCTGGGCGAACTCGTTGCAGGTGAGGATGATCTGCCGCAGCGTGTATTTCTCCTTGAGGATCTCCAGGTAATACGCGGCGTTGGCCGCGGTCGGGACAAAGGTGAAGAGGCTGGTGACGAAGGCCGCGCCGCCGACTTTGTCCAGGAGCTGCCGGTCGCGCAGCAACTGCGTGAGCAGGATGAAGTCAATCGGCTTGTTGGCGTCGTAGAGCTCCCGCAGGATGCCGTAGATGATGGCGTTGGCGGGGGCGTGGAAATGCTCGGGCGTGATTTTCTGCTCGACGCATTCAGTAATGACTTCCCGGGGAGAAAGCAGCGCGGAGCCGAGGAGGCCGAGTTCGGCATCCTGGCTCTGTGGTAACATCCGGTGGACATCCGGTGAATAAGTTCCCTTATCCCGGAGGTCCGTGCGCTCTTTTGCCGTTTTTTTCGGCTTGGCCGTCGAGGAAGTTGCGGCCTCGGGAGGCATCGCTTACTTCGTGTGTTTGGCCTTCGGCTTGGCCTTGAAGCCGCCTTCTTCTTCCGCTGCGGCTCCTTCGGCGGACGGTTTCTCTTCGCCCGCCGGTTTGAGCGTGACGTTGAGTTTGGCGGTGACGTCGTGGTGCAGCTTGACGGTCACTTCGTGGGAGCCGCTTTCCTTGAGGGGGCGCTCCAGTTCGATGCGGTGACGGTCGATCTCGACGCCCAGCTCTGCTTTGAGCTTGTCGGCGAGGTCCTTGGCGGTGACCGATCCGAACGCCTTGCCGGTTGCGCCGGTTTCGAGCGTGATGGTGACTTTAAGTTTGTTGATGCGGCGCGCCAGCTCTTCGGATTCGTTCAACTCGGCGGCTTCGCGCTCGGCGCGCTTGGCTTTGAGCTGGTTGATGCGGCGAAGGGTTACAGGCGTCACTTCCAGGGCCTTGCCGGAAGGAACGAGAAAGTTGCGGGCATAGCCGCGCTTGACTTTGACAACGTCAGCTTCGGCGCCCAGCGACGCGATCTTTTCAGTGAGAATAACTTCAGTGGTTGGCATAATTCGTCTCCCGGCCTGGAAATTGCGGGGCGTTCTTAGTAGCCGGGACGGAGGCGGCTGTCAACGATACGGTTGAAGAATCTTTCTTTTCGGGGGCGGGGGAGGATTGCGGGGCTGCCGGGGCGGGGGCGCCGCCGTCGATAATGACGGTCATTCCCTCGGTGATCATCGCGGCGAGCCGGATGGCGTCCCAGTTGGCCAGCCGGATGCACCCGTGGCTGGCGGCGCGCCCGATGGTGAAGGGCTGGTTGGTGCCGTGGACGCCGATGCCGGGCCGGTTCAAGCCGCACCAGAGGACGCCGACGGGGTTGGAGGGGCCGGCGGGGAGGTTGAAGAAGTTGCTGGTGCGCACGCCATGGTTGAGCACCCCTTCGTCATGCCGGAACCAGGGGAGCGTGGCGATGCCGAGGATCTTCCACGTCCCGGCGGGGGCCGGGAGTTTCTCGGAGCCGGGGGTGATCGGGTAGGAGGCGAGGAGTTTCTCTCCTTCCACCAGGTCGAGCATCTTTTCTTTCGTGTCGATGCGGAGCTGGCGGGCCTTGAAGGCGGGAACGGGGGGGAGTTTGCCGATTTCCCGGACGGCTTCGATTTTGAAGGGGGTGACGTTGGGGACGAAGAGGGTGTCGCCCGGCTTGAGGGCTTCGAGGTTCTTGTCCCGGTTGATTTTGGCCAGGAACTCCGGGTCGCTATGGTAGCGTTCGGCCACGAAGAGCAGGAGCGAGGGGTAGAGGAGTTTTTTAAGCTTGGATTGCTGCTCCGGGGTGCGTGGCACATCGCCGACAAAGTTCAAATCCCCGGGGGCGATGGTGTAGGTGGCGTAGATCGGGTTGACGCTTGCGAGCGGGAGCTTTACGGCGTCTTCCAGCGCGCCGGTGGCGGGCAGCCCGTGGGCTTTTTCATACCGGCTGAGCGCTTTGAGGGTGAATTCCTTGGCGCGGCCGTCGATTTTCCCGGGGCCGAAGTTCTTCTGGTCGAGGAAAATCTGCACCTGCACGGCCAGTTCCCGTTCGCCCGCGGGGATGGCCACGGCCACGGGGGTTTCCCCTTCAGCCGCGCAGACGGGCTTGGTTTCGGGGACGACGGGGCCGAGAGGGGCGGTGGGGGTTGGCGCGGCCTGTGTGCCTTGGGAGCCCGGCGCGGGGGGAGGGGTGACCCCCTCTTCGACAGCGGTGCCGGGCTGTTGGGCGAGAGCCCCGGCGGCGAGGAACATCAAGGGAGCGAGACAAGACAAGAACTTCATACAATGAGGGAAAGAGCGCCCGGTAGTCTTGGCGCGATTTTGGCGGGAGTCAACTTGCGGATGCGGAAAAGTGCGATCCAGGGGGTAAGGGGAACGCTGAGGAATCCTTCAGGAAACGCTCAAAAACGCACATCCGGCATAGGAGGCGGGGGCGAATCTTTGATGCTTGCCGAAGTCCCGGAGCACATCGAAGCGCTGCTGGCCATTGGCCCCGAGGGAGCCGCCGCCGCGATGAGCGACGAGCAGCTCCAAGCGTCGCTCGTCGAATGGGCAGGGATGCTGGCCGACAAGCCGCCCTACACGCAAAAAGCAATTCTTGGCAACCTGGCCATTTTCATCAATGAATTGTCCCGCCGTCTGAACGAGGTCCGGAATAAAGCGGCGCACGAGCCACGAACAAAAACCACGAAGGAATCATGAACCAATTTCATCAACAGCCTGTTCCCGGAAACCCCAGAAAGGTGATCAACAAACGCGGAGCCTGGTGTCCACACTGCGGGAACCGCAACAGCTATCGTTCCTCCAGTGGCGTGGGATGCCTGACCTTGGGTATCTTGTTCATCAGCATGATCGGCATCCTCTTTATTCCCTTCCTTCCGAAATCCTGGCATTGCCGCGAATGCGGGCACATCTGGAAGTAGCCGCGACGCATCGGCTGATAGTTCGCAACGATCCCGCGGCGCTGCCGCGAAATACATTCCCCACCCTGGGCAACACAAGCCCAGCGCGGGGAATTTTTTTGCCTTGGGGGACCTGTTCCAAACTTTGTGCATCACCCTTTTCTCTTTGGTCCTTTGGCGGGAAAGCCTGAAACACCGGGTGGCTCTCGTAAGTGCTTGCCTATGAGGGGTTCAAAGTAACTCCAACTCAATCAAGCCTGTTCCAACCTTTCTGCGTGGTCGTGCTTCGCGGCCCCGACGTGTTTTCATCCCTCGCAAGCTTGGGATGACAAGCACGTTGGGCAGATGGATGCTTCTCTTTGCGCCTTTGCGTGAGAATTGCTTTGTGTGAACCTGCCAAAACTCTCCTTTGCAGAAGGCGGGAAGGGGTGTATAGGTTCCGCATGATTCTCCTCGGGTTTTTCACCAACCTCTTCCAAGGGGCGGATGGCATCATCCTTCTCTTCCTGGTGCTTTTGCTTTTTGGAGCCAAACGCCTGCCGGAACTCGCCCGGGGCCTGGGCTCCGCGATCAACGAATTCAACAAGGCCAAAGACGACGTGCACCGGCAGATCACCCAGGCGGCGGAGCCGATGCCTGGCGCGCCCGTGACGCCGCCTGCCGCTGCTCCCGCCCATCTGGAAGGGGAGCCTGTTTCCCAGCACCCCCTCCCGCCGCAGCAGCCTCCGGCAGCATAGGCTATTCTTTGGCTCCCGGGTTCCGCGTGCCATGAAGCGCCTCCTCCTGATGCTCCTTGGCGTTGGGATTTCCGCCGGAGCCGTCTCGGGCCGCGATGTGGTGTTCGCGGGCTACAACCTGGAAAACTACGCTCCGCTCGCGGTTCCCGGCGCGAACGCCCCGGGGCGTCCCGGCAAGA
This sequence comes from Verrucomicrobiota bacterium, assembly GCA_037143855.1. Taxonomy (GTDB): domain Bacteria; phylum Verrucomicrobiota; class Verrucomicrobiia; order Chthoniobacterales; family Chthoniobacteraceae; genus UBA695. The sequence continues at coordinate 23,508 of JBAWXX010000029.1, forward strand.
CAGCCGAAGCCGCCGCGGCGGTCGTTCAGGTGATCGGCGAGATCAGCCCCGACATTCTCGGCGTGTGCGAAATGGGGGCGGCTCCGCAGTTCGCGGAATTCCGCCAACGGCTCGACGCGGCCGGGATGGGATATTGCGATGCCGAGTGGGTGGAAAGCGCCGATCCGAGCCGGCACCTCGCCCTGGTGAGCCGCTTTCCCATTGTCGCTCGGCAGTCGGTGGCCGACGCTCCCTATGAATCCGGCGGCGTCCGGTGCAAAGTCCGGCGCGGCTTCCTGGACGTCACCGTGCAGATTGCCCCCGCCTGCCGCCTGCGGATCGTGGGAGCCCACCTCAAGTCCAAACTGGCTTCGCCCGGCGGCGGCGGCGCGGATTTGGAACGCCGCCAGGAGGCCCACTTGCTGCGCCAACATATTGAGGAGATCCTCGCGGCCGATCCCGCCCTGCCGCTTCTGGTCTTTGGCGACTTCAACGACACCAAGGAGCAGCCGGCGATCCAGGAAATCCTGGGTGTCCGGGGAAGCCCGCAACGGCTGACCGAACTCCGGCTGGCCGACGCCGTGGGCGACCGCTGGACGTATTATTGGAAAACGGACGACGTTTACTCGCGGATCGATTTCCTTTTCGTCAACCGAGCGCTCGCTCCGTGGGTGGTTCCTGCCCGGAGCGGCGTCCACCGTTCGCCCGTTTGGAACCAGGCCAGCGATCACCGGCCCGTTTTTGCCACCCTGCATCCTTCCGCCGCTCCTGCCTCCTCCCTGCCATGAATCTCTGCCGCCTGGTTCCGCTCCTGTTTTTGATGGCCGCCCTCGCTGCCGCACCGGTTCTCGCGGGGGAGGCCGAGGCCGATTGGCAGGCCGTGCTGGCTCTGGAAGCCGGTCCCCCCGCCAAGGAGATCCATTCCCGGGAGGAGGCGCGCGCCCTTGTCCTGGCGCATCTGGCCCGGCAGGAGGGCAGCTTGCGCGCGTACCTGCAAGCCCACCCCGCCGGCCTCCATACCGTGGACGCCCAGTTGCGGCTGGCTCGCCTCTACGGCACCCGGTGTGATTTTTCCGGGAATCCGGCCGATTTTGCCACGGCGCTGCGGGTATTGGAGGAAGCGTTCCGGACGGCTCCCATGGATCGTCGCGCCGACCTCGATTTCACCAGGATCACTCTCTCCATGCACCGCATTGCCAGCCCCGGGGCTCCCGGCGGCGACCCGGAATGCGAACGGCTCGCGGCGCAGGCGGCCGCCTTCCAGGAACGCTACCCCGGCGACCGGCGCATCGGAGCGTTGTTGGCCGAAGTGGCCACGTTGTTCGACGCCCAGCCCCGGCGCAAGGAGGAACTCCTGCGCCAGGCCCTCGCCGCCGCCCGCACCCCGGAGGTGCGCGCCCGGGTGGAGGACGACCTGCATCGGCTCTCTCTCCTTGGGCAGCCCCTTTCCGTGCGCGGCGTAACGGCGGACGGCGTGGAAACCGGCCTCGGCCAATACCGAGGGCGGGTCGTGCTCCTTTATTTTTTCGCAAGCTGGTCCCCGCCCGGCATGGCGGGACTGGACTCCCTCGAAGCCCTGCGCAAGCCGTTTGCCGGGGAGCCGCTGGAGGTCCTCGGCGTCAGCCTCGACACCTCCCGGGAGGCTCTGAGAACGGCCCTGCACGCCCGCGGGATCACCTGGCCCGTCCTCTTTGAGGAGAAGGGGTGGAAAAGCCCGCTCGTGCGCGGCCTTTCCCTCAACGCTCTGCCTGCCTTCTGGGTGATCGACCGCCGGGGCGTCCTGCGCAGCCTCAATGCCCGGGTGGATGGGGTGGCGCTGCTGCGGGAGTTGTTGAAGGAGAAGTAACGAGGCTTTTCAAGAGCATCTGGGAACGGATGCCCGCGCGAAGAACCCACCGGAAAGTTGAGAATGGGGTGGACGACGGGGCTCGAACCCGCGACAGCCAGAACCACAATCTGGAGCTCTACCGACTGAGCTACGTCCACCATTTTCCCCGCCATTGTTGGCGAGCCGCATCGCCCGCCGCGCCGGGAAACCGGAGCGTCAAGGGAAGCGAGGGGAGGAAGATTACCCCGGAATCCAAAAATCGGAAATGAAAAAGCGCGCCGGGGTGGAAAATTTTTGCCGCACAGCTACATCTCAATTCAAAACGCCCTAATCGCCGGAGCAATCGTTCGCGGCAGCGCTTGGTGCCACAAGAGCGGGCGCCGGTTGGGAGCGCATTCTCCTCAAGACCCATTTCCCAAGTTCGATGCCGGGCAACTCCACCAAACGGTGGAAAAGCCAGGAGACAAGGAAGAGGAGGGGGCAAAAGAGCAGAAGGCAGAGGCTGATCGCCAGCGGGGAAAATGCTTGCGCCGGGAATGCCGCCCGGGTGGCTTTTGCCAGGAACGCGAGCAGGGGGCCGTGCAGGAGATAAATGCTGTAGCTGACCACGCCGACTTGGCGCAGCCCATGACACCAAAACCGGGGCAGCGGGGCGGGAACAGGGGGATGGGAGAGGAGGTGGGCGACCGCTGTCGCCGTGGCGAGGGAGACGCAGGGGAAGAGAATAAAATAGAGGGGTTTCACCGTATAGGCGAGGGCCGCCAGGCAGGGCCAAAGCCACAGGGGCCACTTGGCAAGAAGGAGGGGGCGCCCCTGTAAATAGTCGTCCGCGATCTTGGCTCCGATGGACCAACTCAACCAGTAGGAAAACGGGGAGGCGGAGACCCAATAGGGCGCGGCGATCACGCTGGCCAGGACCCGCAGGGACATTTCGATCCCCCCCGTGATGAGCAACGCCTGATTCCATCCAAAGCGCCGCACCAGCAGAAGCAGCAGCGGATAAATGAGGTAAAGTTGCACCTCCACGCCGAGGGTCCAGAAGGCCCCGTTGATTCCGTAAAACGAACGCGGGTCGAGATTGTGGACCATCAGGACATGGCTGAAAAACTGGGCGATGTTGATGGACGAATTCAAGGCCAGCCTCGTCAATGGAAACAGGAAGGCGAAGAAACAGAGGGCGGCGAAGTAGGGCGGATAGATGCGGAAAAAACGGCGCACGAAGAATACTTTGTAGCCCTTCCGTGACGACTTTTCGTGGCTGAGATGAATGCAAAACCCGCTGACGAAGAAAAAGATGGCCACCCCTATGAACCCATAGGAAAAGGGCATGACGGTAAGGAAAAAGTGGTGCCAGTTCCCATCGGTAAAGCTCAGCCTCGACTCCATCTTTTGCAGTCCGCCGTAGCTTTCGATCAAGAGATGGAAACCGACCACCAGCAGAATGGCGAGCGCCCGGAGGTAGTCGATAAAGACGATATGATCGCCCGTCGGCATGGCGGGTTTTTCTAATGTTGTGTTCATCTGCTTAAGAATCCACTGAACAATCCCGCAGCGTTTGCCAAATTATTTCTGGCATTGTGCCCCGCTAACAGCCTGTTGAAAAAAGGCAAAGGCCATGTTGCGTATTTCAACAGGCTGCTAACCAAGGGAACCGCTGAATAAATCCCCAAGGACCATCTGCGGGCGATTTTGTCGTCTGCCGCCACCGCTCCGCCGATTGCATAGCGCCCGATGACGTTTGCGGCCTGCATCTCGTTCAAGACGCGGAGTGTCTTTTCCATACTCATGGGTGAAAGGTTCAGCGGTTCAGGGCTGGCACGGGGGGACGCGTACAAGAAAATGGCTGCCTCACTAGGACTCGAACCTAGACAAGCAGATCCAGAATCTGCTGTGCTACCATTACACCATGAGGCAATTGCGCGAGGCTTTGGGAGCCCCTTCCCGTTCCTTTGCAGGCGGGGTCTGCATTAGGTAGCTTGAAACGGCCGGGGCCGCAATAGATTTTTCGGTAAAACGCCCCCCGCTTCTGGGAGAATGCGTCCGCGCGTCTCCCATCACCCGCTTTATCTTTTCTTCAAATACCCGCCGTAGGTGATGGCGGCCCGGTCTTCCAGGGCCCGGGCGATGAGGGTTCGGATTTGCCGCCAGACGGCGGGGTGCTGCCGGTCGGTCGGGTGGATGCCGATGCGCAAGAGGTTGCACGTTTGCAGCCGCCGGAAAAGGTAGGCGTTCCACGCCCGGCTGGCGATGCGCCGCCACCAGCTCCGGCTGCTCCAGACGAGGGATTGCGAGGTGTGCCGGATGCCGGTGGTGTAGTCGAAGATGCCGCCGATGCGTGTGGTGTAGGCGATGCCCAGGCGCTGCAAGGCGCGGTCCGCCCCGTCGCTCAGGAGCCACGCGGGGGCGACGAATCCCTGGGGGTCGAGCCCGACTTTGTGGAATTCCTGCCGCGCCTGGCTGACAATGCGCAGGGCGTCGGCGCCCGGGATGTCGAAGAATTCGCCTTCGCCCGCGGTGTAGTAGCGGGTGGCCAGCTTCGCTTTGAGGGTTTCTCCGGCCCGCTGGTCGCGCCGGTGGAAGTAGCCGTGGATGGCCACTTCGTCGCCCTGGGCGACGCGCTCGCGCAGCCAGGCGCAAAATTCGGGGTGATCGAGAAAGTGCCCTTTGCAGTGGTGGTCGGGGATGACGAGCAGGGTGACTTTGCGGACTCCCAGTCCGGCAAGGTCGGCCAGCATGGCTTCGGTGGCTTCGCGGGTGAGGGGGGAGACGTCGTGGATGGAGACGACGAGGTCGCGGTGGGGGCGCACCGCCGCTTGATGGGGGGCGGGAGGCCGGGTTCTCCGTTTGCGGTTGGCGGGGGTTGTTCTCTGTGCTGTGCTTTCTAGATCTGCATCCATTGTCAAAAAGGCGGGCTATCGGGTGTGCCTGCGGCGGCGCCAGAGAAGGCCGGCGGCGAGGAGGCTGGCCACGGCGCAGGCTTGGGAAAAGCGTTCGCCGTGGCGGGTGTAAAATGTTTGGGGAGCGCCGGCCGGGGGCACCTGGATGGAGCCGGCGAGCACGCCTTCGGCAAAGGGGGTGCCGTCGGGCTGGAAGGTGTTGGTGATGCGGCCCCGGGAGTCGATGAAGGTGGTGACGCCGGTGTTCGCGGCGCGCAGGAGGGGGCGGTGGTTTTCGACGGCCCGGAAGCGGGCATTGGCCAGGTGTTGTTCCGCCCCCTGGCTTTGCAGGAACCAGCCGTCATTGGTGATGTTGATGAGGAGTTGGGCTCCGTTTGCGACGAAGTGCCGGGTGAGGTCGCCCAGGGTGTCCTCAAAGCAGACGAGGGCGGCGGCGTCCAGGCTGGGGTTGTTGAGGTGGAGGAGGGTGTAGGCGTCGCCGGGGGTAAAGTCGCCGGGGACGAGGTCGCCGATGATCCATTCAAAGGGGGGGAAGGCTTTGCGGAAGGGGATGTATTCGCCAAAGGGGACGAGGTGGATTTTCCGGTAGATCTGCGGGGCGTTGCGGCCGGGGGCGAAGAGGGCGGCGATGTTGTAGTCGTGCCGGGCCTCGTCGGAGCCGAGGCTCCCCAGCACGAAGTTGACGCCGCCGCGTTCGGCAATGCCGGAGACGAAGCGGTAGATTTCCCCGATGTCGAGCGCTTCCGGGGTGGACGCCTCGGGCCAGAGGAGGAGGCGGGGGCGGGTGGCCAGCGCGCTTTCCGTCAGCGCGGCATAGCGTTCCAGGATGTGATCTTCAAATGCGCGGTCGAATTTCTGGTCCTGGGGGATGTTGGCCTGCACGGCGGCGACGCGCAGGGGGGCGCCCCCCGCGGGAGCCGGGGCGAAGATCGTCCGCACGCCGTAGCTGAAAACCGCGGCGATCAGCGCCATGCACACGCTGAAATCCCAGTGGGGCCGCAGCCGCCGCGTGTGGGCTTCGGCGAGGAAACGGCGCACCGTGAGGACGGCGATGCCGTTCGCAAACGCGGCCAGGAAGGAGAGGCCGCCCACGCCGGTGAACGCGGTGATTTGGATCATGGCGAGGTTGGCATGGAGGGAGACCCCCAGGCCGTTCCAGCCAAAACTGAGCGCGCCAAGCCCCCGCAGCCATTCCAGCGCCGTCCAGGCGGCCGCGCCAAGGGCAGCCGCGCCGAGGTTCGCCCCCGAGCGGGTGCAGTCTCCGGCGACGCCCCGGATGGCCGCCAGGAACACGGCCCAGGCCGCCGGGAACAGGGCCAGGTAAAACGGGAGCAAAAACCAGCCCGCAACCGTGACGGTGGTCAGCCACGAAAAGACCCCCCAAAAGAAAACGAGCCCCGCGGCATACCCCAGCAGCGCCGCTCTTTTCAGGCTGACGGAACCTCCAAACCAGACGGCCGCGATCAGCGGGGTGAGGGCGATCCAGCAGAGCCAGGCTTGATTCCATCGCGGGAAACACGCCGTCAGCAGCAGGCCGCTGAGAATGGCGGCCGCCCAGGGCCAGAAGCGCAAGGTTTTCACAGGGGAAATTATTGCCGCCGGACGCGCTTGACCGGTTCTTTTGGGGGGTCCATCGCCTCCCGCAACGCTTTGACGTAACCGGTGTTGACGGCAAAGGCGGTGGAGTCCAGGTCTTCCACGTGATCCAGATCGGGGGTGGCGGTGATGTAACCGAGCGTGACCATGGTTTTCAGGCATTCGGCCAGATCGTTGTCGCTCATCCGGCCGACGCGCCCTTTCAAATCGCAGCCCGGCATCGGCGTCCCGGAAAAACCGAGCGCGCGAAGAATGCCGATTTCGCCACCATCAAGGTTGATTCTACTCATGAAAAAATCGTGTGCCTCTTGTATGCGCCATGTTGCGCCCCTCTGCAAGGAGGGTGTTGCCGGAGCGTGGGCGTATGCGCTGTTTTTTGTAAAACTTGGTTCAATCTTTGCTCTTCTGGATTTTTACGTTGATTCTCGCGCGTTGTCTCCCCTATCCCTGGCGGAATGGCAGACAGACCCAGCAAAGTATGGAGATTGGCTTTGGCGGCTGCTCTGGTTCTTTTGGCGATCACCTCTTACATTAAAATCGAGCCTTTCCGGCAAATCGTGGATGCCCAGTGCCCATGGATCAAGCAACAACTCGCGGAACGCGGTATCCGGCTGAAGGAAGCCATGGTGATTCAGACCATTCCCGCCGCCCGTCCCTCGCCCTCCCCGACGCCTTCTCCGGCGGCCACCCCGTCCGTGCAGGCTGCGTCTTCCGCTCCCGTGGCGCCGGCTAGCTCCCCGGCAACGTCTTCTCCCATCGGGGATGCCCCGAAAAACACCGCCGTGGATATCAACCAGCTCGCGGCCAATCGTTCCCTGTGGCCCAAGACCGTCAAGATCAAGCATGCAACATCCTTCCCGGCTGTTGTCGATGGGAAAAGGGTGGGGGAGATCAATGTTCCCGCAGGAACGGAAGTGAAGGTGGTCCAGGTCCAACCCGATAAAATCGGCGTCGCCTACAGCCCGGACGGCAAAGTGGCCAACCTGGGCGGCGCATGGTTGAAAACCGCCGATACCGATCTGATCGAACGGGTGCAGGCGGGCCGGTAGCGCCGTTATTCCAGCGCAAGCTCCACCCGCTCTTGCCTGGCAATGGAATCGGCCACACCCTGGACGACGCGCATGTAAGCCACTCCGTCCTCAAACGTTGGATGCGGGCGCGGGGCTGCCGGGGCTTTGACTGCGGCGATGAAGTCCTTCTCCACCGCCCAGCTCTTTTGCAATGCGGGAGGGATTTCCTGCGTCTGCGCCACCCGTTCGCCCACACGCCCGGCGGTGATGGTATCGGCGCTGAAATCATACCGGAGCGTACCGCAATCGCCATAAATCTCCAGCCGGTCGGTCGGCGCAAACGCCGCCACGCCGCTGAACTCCAGCACCCCTTCCGCGCCGTTTTCAAACTCGGCAAGCACCGTCACCATGTCGGGGATGCGCACCTCGTAGCGGTCCCGCACCGGGTGGACGGTTTTGGCGCGCGCGGTCACGGCCCGGATCGGCCCCAGCCAGCGTTGCAGCACTTCCACGTAAATTCCCAGCGTCAGCACGTTTAGGCCGCTCCATTCGGCCCGCTGCCGCCAGTGTGCAGGGGCGTCAGCGTCCAGGAAGGCGGGCGAAAGACTTTGCAGCCGCACATGGTGCGGGCGGCCCACAAAACGTTCCTGGAGCAGCTTGCGCATCCACAAATCCCCGCGCATCCCGTGCGGCGGCGGGCAGAGCATCGCCACCTGGTGCGGGCGGCTGCGCGCGGCGGCCAACATCTCGCGCGCTTCCTCAAGGTTCATCGCCATCCGCGCCTGGCAAAAGACGTGGCGGCCCGCCTCCAGTGCCGAAACGGACACCGAGGCGTGCAGCGAAGGGGGCGTGCCGATCCAGACAATATCCAAGCCGCGCAGCGCCACCAATTCCGCCCAGTTTTTCAGGGGCGTGGCATGGGGGAGATGCTCGCGGCAGAACCGCTCGGAACTGGCGTAGGTTGAGTTCGAAACGGCGACGATTTCCACATCCGGCATGGCCAGCAACGCAGGCAGATGGCGTTGCAGCACGATGCTGCCGGCACCGACAATCCCGATGCGAAGTTTGGAGTGCTGCATGGCGACGATTGTGGGGAAAAACACCCTTGCGGGTCAAAAGGTTAATGCGGCGGGCGATCCGGTTCAGGGAAAGTCCTCGGTAGGCAATGATGTGGTAGACGCTCGCCGCCATTGAGTGGGCAACGGCGATCAGGGCTTTCTTCTTGCCTCGCCGCGCGGCTATACGCCTCTGTTGGGCTCCGAAGTAGGAGTCTCATATAGAATTGGTGCTGTTTCGGTTGAAATTTTATGTGATTGCTACGTGACTTTCCCTTTACGGGGAATCGTTCTCCCCGCTTTTTCGACATCTCTCACCACCCATCGGTGGAGCAGCAGGCAGGGAACCGACAGGCACGATTTGCACGATAATACTTCGTGGAATCGCCCCTTCCCCCGTCGCCCCACCATGAATGCATTCAGCGACTCAAACCGGCTCTCAGCGCAGGCATCGCGCTATTGGCCATCCTTCTCGCGCAACCGCAGCTTGCGGTAGCCCAAATCCCGCGCAGCACCAAAACGGAACCGATGTTTGTGCCGTCCGGGAAATCCGTTCTTAGCGGTGATCTGGGCGTCGATTTTGTCTCACAATACATCTCGGCGGGCGTCGTTGCCGAGAATCAGGGCGTGATCGCCCAACCCTATCTCAATATTTATCTCAGGCTCTATCAAGGAGAGGGGTGGATCAACAGGATCACCCTAAACCTCGGCTTTGGGGCGAGCCTCCACTCCGAGCATACCGGGGCGCCCCCCGACAGCCGATACCCGGCATATTTTGAACAAGATCTCCTGCCTGGGTTTTCCGTGGTGTTTGCCAAGAACTTTACCCTCAAGACGACCTATGGCTGGTTGGTCGGCCCAAGCGGCGCATTCCTGACGCCCAGGGTATTAAAAGTGCGCCTGGACTACAACGATGCGGATATTTTCGGTCTCTTCGCCCTTCACCCCCATGTGCTGTTCCTTAGGGAGCTGGAGAACAAAATAAGCAATGGGAGCGACCAAGGGAATTACTATGAAGCGGTGCTCTCCCCCTCCCTCCCTGCCTGGGGGCCCATTCGCATCACCTTTCCGCTGACCGCCGGTTTTGGCTCGCACAACTTCTATGCAACAGACCAAGGCTTCGGATTTTTCTCCGGCGGGGCGAACGCGGCGGTGGCGCTTTCGTTTATTCCCAAGAAATATGGTTCCTGGGTGTTAAAAATGGGAGCGACACGCTATTACCTCAACAAAACGCTCGCAGCCCCCACCGTCATCCGCGCGAGGAGGCACGACGAGGTGGTCTTCAACGGCGGCATCGGCGTGGAGTTTTAACCTGGGGGTGGTTCGGGGCGATCCGACGGCATTGGCCTCGGACGTTTTTAGTTGCGGCGGAGCATGGCAGCGTTGCTTAACGCTCGGGTTAAGCAGATATTGCCGTATGGAAAATCTTGCTGGTTACGAAGTTACAGCATCGATTTGCAAGACGGAAGACTTTGTCGTTTATCGGGCCACGAAAAAGGGGGATTCCACAGGCAAGCCGGTGCTCATCAAAGTTCCTGCCTCCAAGTTCCCAAGCCCCTCAGCGATCCGGCAACTTGAGCACGAATACCAGGCCGCCCATGATTTGGACCCGGCGTTTATCGTGAGGCCGCTGGGGCTGGAGCGGAATAATGGGGGGCTTATCCTGGTAATGGAGGATGGGGGCGCCACCAAAACGCTTGAGGATTGTTTGGCCGGCCCGATGCCTTTGGGACTTTTTCTTAAAATTGCCATTCGTACAGCCGCAGCCCTTGTTGAGATTCACCGGCACGGTCTCATTCACAAAGATGTCAAGCCAGCGAATCTGCTCGTGGATGCCGACAGCAACGTGTGGCTGACCGGGTTCGGGATTGCTTCCCGGATTGCGAGCGAGCGCCAGATGCCTGCGGCGCCGGAAACCATCGCCGGGACGCTCGCCTACATGGCGCCCGAGCAGACCGGCCGCATGAACCGCTCAATTGATTCCCGCAGCGACCTTTACGCCCTCGGTGTCACCTTTTATGAGATGCTTGCCGGGGCTCCTCCCTTCACCGCCGCCGATCCGATGGAGTGGATTCACTGCCATATTGCGCGGCAGCCGACGCCTCTCGCGCAGCGCGCCATTGTGCCCGGACCTCTTTCTGACATTATCATGAAGCTTCTCGCGAAGCCCGCCGAGGAGCGCTATCAAACGGCTCTTGGTCTTGAGGCCGATCTCCGGCGATGCCTGGCGGATTGGGAGTTGCGCGGGCGCATTGCCCCGTTCCCGATCGGCGCGCACGATGCGTCGGACCGGTTGGTGATCTCAGAAAAGCTCTACGGACGGGAACCCGAGATATGCGTAATGCTCGCTGCCTTCAACCGGGTTGTTGCGCACGGCGTCTCGGAGTTCGTACTTGTGTCGGGCTATTCGGGTATCGGCAAATCCGCTGTCGTGAACGAGCTGCACAAGGCGCTGGTCTCGCCACGCGGACTTTTTGCCTCAGGGAAGTGCGAGCAATACAAGCGGGATATTCCCTATGCCACCCTGGCCCAGGCATTTCAGACTTTGGTGCGTATTATCCTGGGCAAAAGTGAAGCGGAGGTGAGTTCGTGGCGGGACGCCCTTCGGGAGGCGCTGGGCCCGAACGGCGGGCTCATCGTCAACCTCATCCCCGAGATGGAACTGATCATCGGGAAACAGCCTCCTGTGCCGGAACTCGCGCCGAAGGATGCGCTGTACCGTTTTCAGGGGGTGTTACGGCGGCTCATTGGAGTGTTTGCCCGGCCCGAGCACCCGCTCGCGCTCTTCCTCGACGACCTGCAGTGGATCGACGCCTCCAGCCTCACGCTCCTTGAGGACCTCGTCACCGACCCCGAGACGCGCCACCTGCTGCTCCTGGGGGCCTATCGCGACAATGAGGTGAGCCTGACCCATCCCTTGAGCTTAAGTCTGGACCGGATTCACAAAGCCGGAGCTTCGCTCAAAGAGATTGTCCTGGCACCCCTTGGCCTGGAGGACCTGGGTCATCTTGTCGCCGACAGCTTGCATGAAGAGGTGGTCCAAAGCGCGCCCCTGGCCGGGTTGGTTTATGCGAAGACCGGCGGCAATCCGTTCTTTTGCATCCAGTTTCTCAGAGATCTCCACAGGGAAGGCTTGTTGCGTTTCGACCAGGACGCGGCCCGCTGGACCTGGGATCTCGCAGAGATTGCAGCCAAAGGCTACACCGACAATGTGGTCGAGTTCATGGCGGGCAAATTGAAGCAACTGCCGACGGCAACCCTGCACGTCCTGCAACGTTTTGCCTGCGCCGGGAATGAGATCAATCTGGAGACCTTGGCGGCGATTTGCGAGGAGGTGCCGGAGCAAATCGAAGCCGATCTCCGAGAGGCGCTCGATCAAGGGCTGTTGCTTTGGAAGGGCAATGTCATCGAGTTTCTCCACGACCGCGTCCAGCAAGCCGCCTATTCGTTGATGTCGCCACAGGAGCGGGACAGGCTCCACCTGAAGATTGGCCGCTTGCTGTTGGCGCGAGGGTCTGCGGAGACCGTGCCGGAGCATGTATTCGAGATCGTTAGCCAGTACAACTTCGGCCTGAACCTGATCGACACTCCCGGCGAGCGGAGGCAGGTGGCGGCTTTGAGCCTCCTGGCGGGACGCAGAGCCAAGGCTGTCACGGCCTATGCGTCAGCCCTCGCGTATCTGAACTGCGGCAAGGTCCTGCTGGGGCCGGAGAGTTGGGGGAGCGACTACGACTTGGCGTTCGGCTTGAATGTCGAGGCCGCTGAATGCGAATTGCTGCAAGGCAAGCCCCGCGAAGCACACCAGCTTTTCCTTGAGCTTCTGGCCCGGGAAGAAGTCTCCCGGCTCGATCGCGCCCGGATTCATCGCGGCATGATCGAAGTCCACACTCTCCAAGGCAGGATGCTGGAGGCGGTTGGGGAGTGTCAGAAATGCCTTGCGCTCTTTGGCTTGGAGCTGCCTATCGTTCCGAGCCGGGAGCAGATTCAGGAGGAATTTAACAAAATCTGGCAACTCCTGGGCCAGCGTCAGATCGAGGATCTGCTGGAGCTCCCTCGCCTGGCCGATGCCGAGGTGGAAGCCACAATGAACGCGATGGCGGTGACCGTTCCGGCGGCGGTCTTCACCTCCGAGGCATTCTCAAACCTGTTGCTCTGCCGGATGGTGTGCCAAAGCATCCGCCACGGCAACGGCGAGGCATCGCTGGTCGGCTACGTCTATTTTGGGATGATCGCGGGAGCAACTTTTGGCAACTACCAGGCCGGTTACAGCTTCGGCAAGCTCGCCTACGATCTGGCGGATCGCGGCTTCCTGGTTTGGAAGAGCCGTGTTCTGGTGATCTTTGGCAATGTCATCAATTTCTGGACGCGGCACATGCGAAGCAACATTCCCTATCTCCATGCCGCCTTCACCGCGGGTCTCGAATTGGGCGACATTGCCTGCGCCTGCTACAGCTGCAACCACCTCATCACCGCGATGCTTGCTGTGGGACTTCCTCTCAATGAGGTCCTGGAGGAATTACAAAAACGCTTGGCCTTCGTCCGAAAGGCCCACTACGACGACGTCGCCGATCTCCTCGTGAGCCAGCAGCGCTTCATCCTGAACATGCAGGGGCGAACGATCTCGTTTTCGAGCTTCAGCGATGCCGACTTCGATGAAAATGCCTTCGAGGAGAAAATTGCCAGGAGTCAAATGGCCCTTCTCCCCTTCTGGTACGACGTGCTTAAGCTCCAGGCCCGCTTCCTTTCCGGCGACTTGGAGCAAGCGCTCGTTATCGGTAAAAGGGCCGAGACGCGCCTTTGGAGTTCACCCAACCATATTGAGGTCACGCAATTCCACTTTTTCTACGGACTCACGCTCGCCGCCGCTCATGACCGGGTACCCGAGGAGCAGCGGGAGGAATTGAGGAAGACTCTCGAAACCTATTGCGCCACGTTACGCGACTGGGCGGCCAACTGCCCGGAGAACTTCCAACACAAGCATGATCTGCTTGCCGCTGAATACGCGCGCATCACCCACCGGCTGCCCGTTGCAGAGGAACTCTACAAAAGCGCCATCCTGCTGGCCCGCGAAACCGGATTCATCCAAAACGAGGGCATCGCAAATGAATTGGCCGCAATGTTTTACATGGAGCGGGGACTCGAAACCATTGGCCACGCCTGTCTCCGAGAGGCTCGAAACTGTTACGCGCGCTGGGGGGCGGAGGGCAAGGTGCGCCAGTTCGAAGCGCGCTATCCATGGCTGGCGGAAGCCAGTCCGCTGGAAGTAGCTGGCACCATCGCGGCGCGTCTAGAGCAGTTGGATTTGTTGGCGGTGGTCAAGCAGCAGCACGCCATCTCCGGAGAGATTCTCCCGGAGCGGCTCGCAGAGACCTTGTTACGGATCGTATTGGAAAGCGCCGGAGCCCAAAAGGCGTACCTTTTTGTGGTCCCCGACTCGGAACTGCTCGCGGTGGTTCGGCCCGGCCAGGGAGAGTTGTCCGTGGAATTCAATCGCGCCCCCTCGTCGGGCGGCCCCTGCGTGGCTGGCTCGATCCTCAATTACGTCAAGCGTTCCCGGGAAACGGTGATCCTGCGCGATGCGAGCTCCGACACGGGCGTCTTTTCCAATGACGCATATCTGCGGCGGGCCAGACCCAAGTCGGTCCTCTGCATGCCGATCAGCCGTGGGACCAAGCTCCTCGGGGCGCTTTATCTGGAAAACAACCTGGCTGCCGACGCCTTCACGCCCGCCCGCCGCTCAATGCTCGAAATGATCAGCTCCCAGGCGGCGATCTCCCTGGAAACCGCCGGGATCTATTCGGACCTGCAACGCTCGGAAGGCGACTTGCAAAGCCAAACCCGCATCCTGCGATCCATCCTCGACAGCATGGGCGACGGCGTGGTGGTCGCCAACGAACGCGGCGAATTCCTGCTCTTTAACGCGGCAGCCGAGAGAATACTTGGCGCCGGTGCCACTTTGGGCGGGCCCGAGTCCTGGGCTCAAAAGTATGGATTGTATTTGCCCGATCAGGTGACCCCGTATCCGGCCACGGAGTTGCCGCTGGCGAAAGCCATCCGGGAAGGTGCGTTGGTGCGTGAAGCGGAAATATTTGTGCGCCATTCCAAACGCCCTCAAGGGCTTTGGCTAAGCGTGTCCGCATCGCCACTCCGTTCCGAAAATGGCCCCGTTTACGGGGGCGTGGCGGTGTTAACGGACATCACAGTGCGCAGGGAATTCGAACAGAATCTGCGCACCGCAAAAGAGGCGGCGGAAGCAGCCAACCGCACAAAGGATCAATTTCTGGCAATGCTTTCCCACGAACTGAGAACCCCGCTTACGCCCATTCTTGGCGGCATCAACGCCTTGGAGGGGGAGGCCACACCAGCGTCGCAAGAGACTCTGGAGATGATGCGGCGCAACCTCATGCTGGAAACCCGCCTCATCGACGATTTGCTGGACCTCAATAGCATCGCAAAAGGGAAACTTCAGTTCCAATTGAAGCCGATGGATGCCCACCAAGCCATCCTGGGCGCTATGGAGACATGCCGTCAGCAGCTTTCCACCCACCAGGTCACGCTTGCCCTGGACGCCAGCGCACATTTCGTCAACGGGGACGCAAACCGCATGGAGCAGATTGTGCGCAACCTCTTGCTCAACGCCGTGCGATTTACGCCCTCCGGTGGAACGATCGAGCTTCGCACAACCAACCCTACAGCAGGCACTTTTCAATTTTCCTGCCGCGACAATGGCCAAGGGATTGAAAAAAACGATTTGACGCGCATATTCAACCCTTTTGAGCAAGCTGGACGCTCCGTCAAACAGGGCTACGGGGGGCTCGGATTGGGGCTCGCTATCTCAAAGGCGATTGTGGAAGCCCTCGGCGGAACCATCGCCGCCCACAGCCCCGGTCGGAACCAGGGATCTACGTTTGAAATAACGCTCGATGCTCTTCCGGTTGCCGTTGTGCAGCCGAGCCCGGGCAGCAAACCGAAGCCCTCCTCCACAACTCTTCCCCCTCGTTCTCCAACCAGCGCCCAGGCGCCGCTCCATATCCTGCTTGTCGAAGACCACGTGGACACGCGCGAAACGCTCGCGCGCCTGCTCCAGCGATACGGCTACAAAGTGGATACGGCTCAAGACGCAAAAACCGCACGCGAAAAAGCCGCGCGCAACCAATTTGACATGTTCATTAGCGACATTGGATTGCCAGACGGCAGCGGCTACGATTTGATCCAGACGTTACTCAGGCACCAACCCATCCCATCCATCTCCCTCAGCGGCTTTGGCATGGAGTCTGACTTCCAGAAGAGCCGTGCAGCCGGCTTTTCGGAACACTTGGTAAAGCCGCTCGACTTCAAACTGCTCAGGAAAACTATCGAACGACTGCGGGCTGGTGACTGAGTTGAACCCCATCTTCCGGCCAGAAGCTTTGGCCCTACGCCCTTGCACTCCTTGAGGCCCTGTCAACCCCTGCGGCCCGTCGAAAAACCGGATGCCGTAGCCGTTGTTCACATCGTCATCCGTGATTGCGTGACCCTACGTAAAGTCGCATAGATCTCAGATCCCCTAAGGGCGTTGTCTTGTTAGCCGACTTGGTCGGAACCAAAGGAGTAACCCCAGCCAATGACCAGGGCATCTGGGCCGTGGATACCAAAGGACTACTGCACTTGATTGCCCGCAAGGGTGATCCCCAACCCGGAAGCAACAACATAATCTCTACTGGCATTGGATTGTTTACCCCCACCGTAGACACTCCCGGGCAAACCCGTAGCGTCAACCACCAAGGGGACATCACTTACACCGCAACCTACGGCAACAACACCACGGCAATCTACAGGGCCGTGTTTCCGGCTGCGCAATAGATCAAACGAGCGAAATATCAAACACCTGATGCGGGTCAAACGACCCGCATCAACCCTCGGCGCTCTCAGATCATTGCGACAAAATAACCCAAAAACG
>JBAWXX010000030.1:0-39284 GCA_037143855.1 Verrucomicrobiota bacterium
GCGACTCTCGCCGCCGAAGAGCATACGACAAAATAAACCGAAACCGCTCTAGGGCCTGTTCAGCCGCCGGGAACGCCAGATGTAAAAGAGAGCGGGGTAGACGATCAGCTCCATCAGCGTGGAGGTGACGACGCCGCCTACCATCGGGGCGGCGATCCGCTTCATCACATCCGCGCCCGCGCCATGGCTCCAAAGGATGGGGACCAGCCCCGCGATGATAACGGCCGCCGTCATCGCCTTGGGCCGGACACGCTTCACCGCACCGTGGTAAATGGCGTCCCGCAAATCCACGAGGGTGTGGAGGCGGCCCTCGCTGCGCCAGGCGTCGTAGGCGAGGTCGAGGTACAGGAGCATGACGACCCCGGTTTCGGCATCAAGCCCCGCTAGCGCGATGATGCCGATCCAGACGGCGACGCTCAGGTGATAGCCCGCGAGGTAAAGCATCCAGAACGCGCCAACCAGCGAGAACGGCACCGCGAGCAGCACAATGGCGGTCTTCACGGCGGAACGGGTATTGAGATAGATGATGAGCACGATGAGCAGCAGCGTGATCGGGACGACCAGGAGCAGGCGCTCCTTGGCCCGTTGCATCGCCTCATACTGGCCGCTCCAGAAAAGGTTCACGCCGGTGGGAACCCGGAGCGCGCCGCTCGCCTGGGCCTCGCGCACGGCCTTCTGCGCCCGTTCCACGTATGCGCCGATGTCGCTGTCCCGCACGTCCACGTAAATCCAGGCGTTCGGCACGGCCGCCTCGCTCTTGATCCCCATCGGGGCGCGGACGATCTTCAGCGTGGCGAGCTGCCCGAGCGGAATCTGCGCCCCCTGCGCGGTCGGAACGAGGATGTCGCGCAGCGCCTCGATGTTCTCCCGGTAGTCGCGGTCGTAGCGCAGGTTGACGGTATAGCGCTCCAGCCCCTCGACCGTGGTGGTAAGCGGCATCCCGCCCAAGGCGACGGAGAGGACATCCTGCACGTCGGCCACGGAAAGGCCATAGCGGGCGATCTGGTCGCGGTCGATGTGGAACTCGATGTAGTTGCCCCCCATCACGCGCTCGGCGAAGACGCTGGCGGTGCCGGGAACCTTGCGCAAGACGCCTTCGATCTGCGCGGCGATGGGCTCCAGCACGGCCAGGTCGGGCCCGGCGACCTTGATCCCAACGGGCGTCTTGATGCCGGTGGCGAGCATGTCGATGCGCGTCTTGATCGGCATCGTCCAGGCGTTGTTGAGGCCGGGGATCTGGATCGCGGCGTTGAGAGCGTCGGTCAACTCCGCGGGCGTGCGGCGGCGGTGCGCGCTCACGCGCCCCCCGGCATCGCGGATGTCCACAACCGGCCAATCCTTCTCATCCTTGAGCATGATGGTCGTCTCCAGCATGTCGAACGGCGCTGGATCGGTCGCAGTATCGGCGCGCCCGGCCTTGCCGAAAACGCGCTCCACTTCCGGGAAGCTCTTGATGATTTTGTCGGTCTGCTGCAACACTTCACGAGCTTTCGCGGGCGAAATTCCGGGGAAGGTGGTCGGCATGTAGAGCAGGTCGCCCTCATACAGCGGCGGCATGAACTCGCTGCCGAGATTCTGGAACGGGAACGCCTTGCCAAGCGCCTCGGCCCTGGTTTTAAGCGGCCCGCCGGGGAGGCGATCGGTAACGAGCGCGTTCCACGGAAAGAAGACCCACGCGACGAGCAGCGCGGCGGCGGTGATGACGAGCCACCGGAAGCGGATCACCCAGTCGATGACCGGGTGGTAAAGCCAGATAAGCAGGCGATTGATCGGGTTCTTCTCCTCCGGGATCAGCTTTCCCCGGATGAAGTAGCCCATCAGCACGGGGGCGAGCGTGATGGAAAGGAGCGCCGCCGCGGCCATGGAATACGTTTTGGTGAAAGCGAGCGGCTTGAACATCCGCCCCTCCTGGGCTTGCAGCGCAAAAACCGGGATGAAGGAAACGGTGATGACCAGCAGCGAATAAAAGAGCGTGGGCCCCACCTCGACGCTGGCGTCCCGAATGATCTCCCAATGCGGTTTTTTGCCGCCGTCGCGCTCCAGATGTTTGTGCGCGTTCTCGATCATGATGATGACGGCGTCCACCATCGCGCCGACGGCAATGGCAATGCCGCCCAGCGACATGATGTTGGAGCTGATCCCCTGCCCATACATAACGAGAAAAGAAACCAGCACGGCCACGGGCAGAATCACCATCGCCACGAGGGCGCTGCGGAAGTGGAGCAAAAAGAGGATGCAGACGAGCGCGACGACAAGGCTCTCCTCCACGAGCTTCCCTTCCAGGGTGTACACGGCCCTGTCGATGAGGGCCGTCCGGTCATAGGCGATGGAATAGGTGACATCGGGCGGCAGGCTCTTCATCGCCTCGTCCAGCCGCGTCTTCACGTCATGGATGACCTGCCGGGCGTTGGCCCCGTAGCGGACGACGACAATGCCGCCGACCGTCTCCCCCTCGCCGTTCCATTCGGCGATGCCCCGGCGCATTTCCGGCCCGAGTTCCACGGTGGCCACGTCGCCCAGGAGGACCGGCACGCCGCCCGCTCCGACACCGACAGCCGCCTTGCGCAAATCGCCGACGTTCTCAAGATAGCCGCGCACGCGCAGAATAAACTCCTTCTCGCCCATCTCGATGGAGCGCCCGCCCACCTCGCCGTTGCTCCGTTCGATGGCCCGGCTGACGTCGGCGAGGGCCAGGTTGTAGGCGCGCAGCTTGTTCGGATCGACGGTGACCTGGTATTGCTTGACGAACCCGCCGACGGAGGCGACTTCGGCGACGCCCTCCACGGAAGTAAGCTGGTATTTCAACGCCCAATCCTGCAACGAACGCAATTCCGCCAGGTCGCGCTGCTTGGAGCGGAGGCTGTACATGAACGCCCACCCGACGCCCGTCGCGTCGGGCCCCAGCGAGGGCGCGACGTTTTTGGGGAGCTGCGCCGAGAGGGAACTCAAATACTCCAGCACGCGGCTGCGGGCCCAATACGGGTCCGTGCCATCGGCGAAAAGAACGTAGACAAACGAGGTGCCGTAAAACGAGTAGCCGCGCACCGCCTTGGCGTGCGGGACGGAGAGCATCTTCGTGGTGATCGGGTATGTCACCTGGTCCTGGACGATCTGCGGGGCCTGGCCCGGCCATTCCGTATAAATGATGACCTGCGTGTCGGAGAGGTCGGGAATGGCGTCCAGCGGGATATGCCGCACGGCGTAGCCGCCGCCGAAAATCAGCGCCAGCGTCCCGAGCAGCACGAGCGCCTTGTTCTTCAGCGAAAAATCAATGAGGGAGCGGAGCATGAGAAGAGATTGCTAATGTGCGCCCCCCGGCTCGGCCATTTTCTGGATGGCTTCCTTCAACTGGCTTTCGGAATCGAGCAGGAACTGGCCGGAAGTGACAACGCGCTCCCCTTCCTGGAGCCCGCTCAGCACCTGGTAAAAGTCCCCTTCCCCACGCGCCCCGAGGACGATGGTGCGGGGCTCGAATCTGCCCCCGTCCAGGGCAATGAAAACCGTGTTCTTTTCGCCGCTGCGCAGCACGGCGGTGTCCGGCACCAGCAGCGCGGACGCCTCGGCTTCGGTCTTCAAGGCGACCTTGGCAAACATGCCCGGCTTGAGCGAATGATCGGGATTGGGAAACTCCAGGCGGACGCGCGCGGTGCGCGTTTTCTCGTCCAGCGTGGGGTAAACATACGCGACGCGGCCGTGGAAGGTCTTCCCCGGCAGATACGTCAGCGTCACTTCCGCCTCCTGCCCCGTGCGCACCAGCGGGAGGTCTTGCTCGTAGATGGGAGCCTGCACCCAGACCCGCGAAAGATCCGCGAGGCGGTAGAGCTTCATCCCGGCATCGGCCATCTGGCCCTGGAAGGCCATTTTCTCAACCACCACTCCGTCGCGCGGGGCTGTGATTTCCAGGGTTTTCCGCACTTCGCCCGTCTTCTCCATCGCGGTAATCTGCGCGGCGGAAATGTCGAAGTTCTGGAGCCGCCGCAAGGCGCTTGCCTTCAGGCTGGGGACGCCGGAGCGCAGGGCGATGAGGTATTCCTGCTGCGCGGTGACGAGATCGGGCGCATACAACGCGAAGAGCGGGTCGCCCTTGCGGACTTCCTGGCCGGTCGCATCGACGAAAAGCTTCTCGATCCACCCTTTCGTCTTCACCGTCACATCCGCGAGGGCTGTCTCGTCGTAGTCGATGGAGCCAACGGTGCGGATGATCCTCCGCAGCGGCCCGCGCGTGGCGAGCGCCGTGCGAATGCCCATGTTCTGCATGGTGGCGGGATCAATGGTGATGCCCCCGCTGGCGGCCGGGCTGGTGCGGACGGGCTCCAGGTGCATCCCGCAAATCGGGCAGTCGCCGGGATGATCCTGGAGGATCTGCGGGTGCATGGAGCAGGTGTAGAGCGTCTTGGCGGCGGCGGGTGGCGCGAGCGATTGCGGCTTGGAGCAGGCGGCCATTCCCAGCGTGACAAGCGCCGTCAGGAGGAAGAGAAGCATTGCCCGCAGATTGCGCAGATGTTCGCAGATTTTAGGAGAGGCTTTCATGCAGGATGTATCTTCGTGCGGTCTATTTGTTCCGGTAATCTGCGCGAATCTGCGGATCCTCTTCTGTAGATTGGACTTCATTTTAAGGTTTCCTTTGATTCAACGCCCACGAGGGCTTCGAGTTCCGCTACGGCCACTTGGTGTTCGGTGAGCTGGTTGAGCGCGGAGGACTCGATCTCCTGCAAGTTGCGCTGCGCGGTGATCAGCTCCAGGAAGCTGTTTTTGTCGGTTTCGTAACCCGTGCGGGTCGCATCCACCGCCCCCTGGGCCAGGGGGGTGATCCGGTCGTGATAGAGCCGGTAGTTGGCGGCGGCTGTTTCGATTTTCTTGAACTGATCGCGCACGAGCCCCACGGCCTCCGCGCGGGCGGCGGCGTAATCGTGCCGCGCTCCAGCGAGGCTTTCCCGGGCCTCGCCGACGCCGGCGGAATATTTCCCGCCGTTGGCCCACGGAATACTGAATACGATCCCGGTGTCGTATTCCCGGATCCCCTGCGCGCCGGAATATTGCCGGGCGGCGATTTGGATCTGCGGGTCGGGAATCCACTGGCGATGCGCCAGTTGCAGGCGCGCCTGTTCGGCTTCGATCTTCCGCCAGGCCAGCAGGATTTCGGGCCGGGACTGGGCGGCGAGGGCTTCGGCCTGCACGGCGTTGAGCGCGGGGGGGCGCAGGCGCGGCGGCTCGGGCGGCCCCAGCGGGCTCCCCGCCGGACGGTCGGCCAGGACGTTGAGCTGCGTTTGCTGGTCGGAAAGATCGCGCTCGATCATGGCCCGCGTCTCGGAAAGCCGGGCCTTTTCCGTCTCGGCCAGGAGCACGTCGGATTGCGTGGCCGTGCCGACTTCGTATTTCTTGCGGCTCAAGTCGGCAAACTGGCCGAGGAATGCCTCGTTGCGCCGGTTGATCTCCAATTGCCCTTGCCCGCCCGCCAGCCGCGCATAGGCCGCGCGGACCCGCAACACCACGTCCAGCCGGGCACGCCGGAATTCCTGGAAAGCGGCGAGCGCCTCCGCCTCCGACGCGCGAGCCCGGCTCAGGTTTTTGCCGGAAACGGGGATGCTTTGCGAGAGCATCCATTCGGTATCCGCCACACGGCCCGGCCGGAGCGTGCCCGTTCGATCCAGCGTGGCGCCCGTCATCGGATCGTCCCAGGCCCTGGCCTGCGGGACGCGCTGCTTCATCATCTCCCACCGGGCGCGCGCGGCCTGGAGCGTCTGGTTTTCACGCAGGGCCGTGCGCAGGAGATCGTCTTGCGACAGCGCCAGCCCGGCCCCGAAGAGACCGGGGCCAAGCGGGAGCGCCACGCAGGCGCAGAGCAGCAGCAGGCGTTTCATAAAGCCCCGGCTCGCTTACGCCTTGACGGGCACGAGGTTCATGCCGCACTTGGGGCACTTGCCGGGTTTGTCCGCGATCACCTCGGGATGCATCGGGCAGGTGTATTTCTGGGCGGCGAGAGTGGCCGGTGCTCCCGCCCCCTGGATGTGTCCCTCGTGGGCAAGCACGGGGGCGGCGGTGAAGGCGAGGACAGCGGCGAGGGCGAGGATGCTGTGGATTTTCATAGGATGGATGGATTGGGATGCATGGGGCGGGGCATTCTTGGAAATCACCCGTCACAGGGTCAAACACCACGCACGGGGGAAACCCTCAAACCTTTTTTTCGCTTCCGAGCAGAAAAGGAGGATTTTCGCACGCCGTTGCATTTTCCCGAGGGTTTGGCAGAGTGGCGGTGTAAGGATGGTTATGGACTCCAATGATCCTCTTCAACAACGGCTTGCCCAGTGGCGGGTCGGCCTGGAAGCGCCGCCGCGCTTCCAAGCGGGCGTCTGGGCGCGGATCGCCGCCGAGGAAAGCGCGCGGCGCACGGTGCTCGACCGGCTCGGCGAATGGTTCATGGCGGCGTTTCACCGTCCCCACATGGCGGCCGCGGCCGTCACGCTGGGCCTCGCGCTCGGCATCGGTGTGGCCTTCATGAAAGCGCAGGACTCCAATACCCTCGCCACCCGGCAGCTCGAAGTCCGCTATATGGAAACCATCAACCCGCTCGCCCACGGCCACGGGGGCGGCCCGTCGTGATGCAACGCCCCCTCCTCTTTCTCCTCGCAACCCTGGCGGCGGCGCTGGCGGGCTACGGAATCGCCTACGAGGCAGCGACCCGGCCCGCGAAGGCGATGCTGTCCGCCCCGGACTGCGGGATGGCCTGGCTGCGCCAGGAATACCACCTCACCCCGGCGCAATTCGCCAAGGTGGAGCAGATGCACGCCGACTACCGCCCGACGTGCGCGTGGATGTGCCAGCGCATCGCGGAGTCCCGTGAGAAAGTCGATGCGCTCATCGCAGCCAACCCGGCGGTCACGCCCGAGACGGAAGCGGCGCTCCGGGAATGGGCGCTGCTGCAAAACGAGTGCCGCGTGGCCATGCTGCGGCATGTGTACGCCGTCAGCGCGGAGATGTCGCCCGCGGACGGCAAACGCTACGTGGCGATGGCCGCCGCGCGGCTGGTGGCGCCCGGCATGGCCCATACGAGCTTGTTGGACAAATAGCCCCCATGGATGCCGAGCGCGACACCGATTTGATGCTCCGCCTGCGCCAGGGGGACGACCTGGCATTGAACGCCCTGATGAGCGCCTGGCAAACGCCGCTGCTCCGGTTCATCTACCGCTACATCGGCGATGAAAGCGAGGCGCTCGACCTGGCCCAGGAAACCTTCGTGCGCGTTTACCAAAACCGGCGCCACTACCGGCCCGGCGCCCGTTTCTCCAGCTGGCTCTACACCATCGCCAGCAACCTCTGCCGCAACCATCTCCGCTGGGAACGGCGGCACCCGGCGGTTTCGCTGACGCAGGACGCCGGGGAGGACGATTCCCCGTCCGCCGGAATGGACATGCTCCCCGGCAACGGCGCGTCGCCCGCCGCAACCGCCGAACAAAACGACATGGCCCGCTGCGTGAGAGAAGCCATCCAGGCGCTGCCACACGATCTCAAAACCGCGATCCTGCTCTTTGAATACGAAGCGCTCTCCACCATGGAGATCGCGGAAATCCTCGGGTGCAGCGCCAAGGCGGTCGAAACCCGCCTGTACCGGGCCCGCAATCTCCTGCGCGGGCGGCTCGAAAGCCTCGTGCACGGCTAGCCGTCACGCATCCGCCCCCCCACCGAAAGAAAATTTTGGTTGCCTAATCTCCATAAACTCGATAGAGATAGTATGCATCCATCAAAAAACCTGTTTTCGCCATGCCTCGCTCCACTTATCTTCCCACCCGTGTGCAGCCTTCCCAGGAGGAACGCGCATCCTCTGGCAACGAAAGCGCCGCCGGGCTGTGGCACGAGATCGACGCGCTTCGCCGCCGCGCCGAAACATCGGATGCTCTCTTTTATTCCGAAATCGGCCGCTTCCGGCACGGAAAAAGGGTCTACACGATTCCCCGGTTCTTCTTCGTGGGCCCTGATCCCGCGGAAGAGCCCGTGCGCATTGGCATCTTCGCCGCGATCCATGGCGACGAGCCGGAAACCGCCTTTGCCGCGCTCAAATTCTTGCAACGGCTTTTGGACGCCCCGGAACGGGCGCGCGGCTACCAGATTTACGTCTATCCGGTCTGCAACCCCTCGGGGCTGGAAGAGAATACGCGCCACTCGCGCAGCGGCGCGGATCTAAACCGGGAATTTTGGAAAGGCTCCCGGGAGCCGGAAGTCTACTACATCGAACGCGAGCTGGGGGTGCTCCTCTTTCAGGGGGTCATCGCCCTGCACGCCGACAACACGACTCCCGGCGTCTATGCCTACGTGCGCGGGGCGACCCTCACCCAGGCGCTGGCCCGCCCGGCGATTGAAGCGGCGGAGGCGTATCTTCCGCGCGCCAACGGCTCCGTCATCGACGGCTTTCCCGCCGAAGACGCCCTGATCCATGGCGCCTGCTACGACGGCGTGCTCAGCAACCCCGCTGAACTGAAGCCCGCCCCGTTTGAACTGATCTTCGAAACGCCGCAGGAGCAGCCGTTCGATCTCCAGGTCGACGCCGCCGTGGCCGCGCTCGACCGGGTACTCGTGGAATACCGGCCGTTCCTCGCCTTCGGCCAAAATCTTTAAGAGCGTGCTTCCAATAATCCCCCACCCGCCGATCAGGCCGTCGCGGAGCCAGGGCGATGCGAATTGGTCGTGCAACCCCGCATACGATGACTCGCCGAGATGCCCCCTCCACGCTTTCATTTGGGCAAGCGCTCCTCTTCCAGAGAGCCGCCGCAGGCGGCGGAACACCCTTGCACCGCAACCCCGCCCGCTATCGGCGCTTCCATCCCCTGCTCAAACAGGCCGCCTTGCTCGGATTCGCGCTCGGGTTTGGCGGAGCGGTGCTTTTCCAGTCGCTCCGGCATTCTGCAGCCTCGCTTTTGGGCCAGCGCTCACAGCCCGCCTCCTCGCTTTCGGCGGCGGCGTTGCCGCGCTGAGCGCTTTTGATCGTCCGAGTCCATTTTTCGCATTTTTCAAGGCGCGACCGAAAGGCAATATCTGAAGATATTGCCCGAGCTTGAAAGACCGCGCATCGGCCCGCGCCGCCGAGCAGCGTGTAAACAACAAAATTTATACCGCTCTAATGCCGCCGGCGCTCAAAAGAACCAGCCGGATGGAAAGGTTATTTCCAGACGCGCTCTACGGAAACCCGCCCAGAATGCGGATTTTCTCCCGCAGGCAGTGGGCCAGCGCCTTGCGGTCGGTGCCTGGAGCTTGCGGGCTGCCGTAGTGGACGGTCGCGTAAATCCGCCGTTTGCCCAGGAGATGAAGCAAGTGCTGCCCAAAAACGGTCTCGGGCCGGTAGTAGGCGACCTCCTCCTCCACCGTGCCATCGCCCGGCTCCAGGTCATACCGGAGGGAGGCGGGCGTCACCTGCCACCCGTGCTCCACCAACGGGGCGAGCAACGGCGCGCGGAACGGGAGCAGGCTCGTCCCATCCGAACTGGTCCCTTCCGGGAAAAACGTGAGCACGGCGCCGTGGGCCACCACGCGCGTCATCTCTTCGGCCACGCGCACCACGTCGCCGCGGCGTTCGCGCTGGATGAAGAGGGTCCCGGCCCAGCGGGTCAGCATGCCAATGAGCGGCCAGTCCGCCACTTCCGCCTTGGAAATGAAAACCAGCGGGCTGTGCGCGGCATGGACCAAGATGTCGAGATAGCTGATGTGGTTGCTGACCAGCACCCCCTCCGCCGGGGGCTCGCCGTAGCAACGGGCCTCCACCCCCAGCGCCCGGAGCAGCCGTTGCGCCTCTCCCTGCAGCCACGCGGCGCGGGCTGTCACGGAGCCGGAACGCCCGGGTATCTCGACGCGCCAGAGATACGTGGCGATCGCCATCAAGAGGGAACCCAGAACGCGGGCTCCCCGCCACGCGCTGCGCAGTGCCCTACCGCAACTCATAACGGGCCGCCACGCTTGCGGGCAATGCCTGGATATCCACGAGCGTCAGGAAATCAATCGTCTTGAACTCGGCGTCAATCGCCGGTTCGCCGCAAATCTTCGCGCCGATGGAGAAATAGGCGCTCATCAGCTTGGGCGCGCGGACGGGGGTGGTGAGCGGCTCGGCCTGGCAGGTGTAGCCGGGCATGGGCCGAGTCTGCCATTCGGGGGCGGCGAGGTAGCGGTCCTTCAGGGCAAGGTAGAGCGCGAGACCTTCCGCCGGATCCTGGGATGTCAGCGAGGAGCAGCCGATCAAGTACCGGCCACCGTGCGTTTTGGCGTAATGGGCGATCCCCTTCCAGAGGAGCCCGAGCACGACGAGATTGCGGTGTTGCTTGTGCACGCAAGCGCGGCCGAGTTCCACCAATTCCGAAGCCCGGCCCAAAAACGGCGCGAAGTCAAACTCCTGGGCGCTGTAAAAACCTTTTCCCGCCAGAGCCTGGTCGCCCATCTGCACGCGGTAGGTTCCGACGAGCGTGCTGGTGGCGATTTCCTCCACAAGCAGGTGATCGCACACAGCGTCAAAGTGGTCCACATCCAGGCCCGTTGCCTCGGCGCTGGCGAGCCCCTCCCCCATCTCGACGTTAAAGACCCGGTAGCGGAGACGCTGCGCGGCTTCCACGTCGGCCTGCGTCTCGGCGAGGCGCAGCCGGTAGAGTTGCTGGATTTTTGAATTGGGAGAGAGCCTGTCGGCAACATTGGCCGCGGAGGCGGCGATAGGGATGCTCATGTTCCGGGTTGTTTAGGGGAAACTTGTGAAGGCCGGGTGACAGCCGCGTTACGATTCAGTGAAATCGGCTGAGGCGGCCCGGGTATCGCTTTGGAGGTAACGTGCACCCCAAAACCATAAAAGTCCAGCAATTGCGATCAGGGCCGAAACCGCCAAAAAAGCGGCGTTCATCCCCCTCCAACCGGCGATTTTCCCGATGAGCGGGGGGGAAATGGCGTCGCCGAGGGCGTGGATGACGAAGATATTGACCGCGAAGGCCGTGGCGCGGATGCCGGGCCGGGTGACTTCCACCAGGGCGGCGTTCGCCGGGCCGGTGTTGAAGAAGAGGAAAAACTCGACTCCGAACAGCACGACCCAGAACCACGGGAACGGCGTAAAGAGCATCGCCACCATCAAGGGGAACCCGATCAGCATCCCGGCCCCGGAAACCAGGAAGTAGCCGCCGGGGTTGCGCCGGTTAACGCGGTCGGCCAGCCAGCCGCCCGCGAGCGTTGCCAGCAGGCCGCTGACCACGGTGATGCCCCCGAAAAGCGCCGTCACCCGCCCCAGATCGGGCTGCCCCCGGTATTCATGGATGTAGGACGGCATCCAGAAAGAGAGCCCCCCCATGGCGAACGTCATGGCCGTCATGGCGGCGGTGTTGAAAAGGTAGGAACGGTTGCGTGCCAACCCCCGCACCCCCGCCCAAAACAAGGCTCCCCGCTGGTTTCCCCCGGCTGCCGTCCCTTGGAGGAGCTTGCGCGGTTCCGGCATGAAACCACAGAGCACCGCCAGCGCGAGCCCCGGGAACGTGACGAGATAGAACGGCCAGCGCCATCCCCAATGGCCCCCCACCACGCCGCCAAAGACATACCCAAGCGCCCCGCCGACAGGGATGGCCAGGTAAAAGCAGGAAAGCACCCGGCCCCGGACAGATTCGGCAAAATAATCGGCAATCAACGCCGGAGCGGCAGGGCCATAACCGGCCTCGCCCACCCCCACGAAAATGCGCGTGGCCAGGAGGATGGCGAACGACCCGGCCAGCCCCGAAGCGCCGCTGGCCAAACTCCAGACCGCCACGCCCGCCCCGGCCAGCACCCAGCGCGAAGTCCGATCGGCCAGCCAGCCGAAGAGAGGAGCCGCGACCATGTAGCTCACCAGAAAGGCCGTCGCCAGCATCCCGGTCTTGGCCATCGCGTCGGGATCATTGGCCGCAAAAAACGCCTTGCGGATCTCCGGCTCCACCGCCGCCAGAATGAAGCGGTCGATGTAGTTGAAAAGGTTGATGCAAAGCAGCAGCGCCAAAGCGCGGCGCGCGCCGGGAAGCCGGGTTTCCAGGGACATGAAGGCGGGATTCAATCAGGGGAACCCTGACAACGCCAGTCTGAAAACGGGACGAGCGAAGACCGCAAAGAGCGCCGAGCACATAACAAAGGGCTCGCCATTTGGAGAAACGGGATTTCAAATGAGGCCTGTGAATCACATGATGGTTTCCTTCCCCCGCGCGCCTTTATCATGGACGCCAAAGCCATCCCCGCCGGTCGCTCTTTGAAGTGCAGGAACGGGATAAAGACCACCCGACGGAACTAGTACCTTGTAACGCATAAAATGACGCCTACCGCTTGTCTTTTTGGCCCAGGGCTGCGTTGTCAGCCCATGGAGCCGGTAGGGTCCACACTTTGCCGCCCGGCAGCAATAACCGGGGCGCATTCCCATCTATAATCGCATCTCCATCCGGCACGAACGGGCAGGATGATGGCGTCAAGGATATCCTGAGTCATCTGAAGTTAAGGGGCGTCGTTTTCTTCGATTTCTGTGAACAGGGCAGGCCGGGGTTCTTCCTCATGGACGTACGGCCTCATGTAGCGGACGCCAAGCCAGCAAAGGTATAGGATCGGAAGCACGCCCCCAAGGATGAACACTACGTCGCCCGGCAACCGCATCCATTCCAGAAGCGCATTGGTTCCGCTTGTGATGTTCTTGAGGCTGCGCGCCTCAAAGTATCCGTCGTTGACGGAGGTGTAGAGCTGGAGGATGCCCAGCGGGAACAGCGTGACAAAGACCATCCAGAAAAGCCCGATGTTGAGCGACCAGAAACTGAGTTTGGCGGCGCGATCCGACCACCGCGTTTCGGGGATCATATAACGCAGGCAAAAGAGTGACAGCCCGACCGAGAGCATGCCATACACGCCCATCATGGCGGCGTGGGCGTGGTTGGCCGTCAGAGCGGTGCCGATTTCGTAGTAGGAGACGATGGGCAGGTTGATCAAAAAGCCGAAGATGCCAGCGCCCAGGAAGTTCCAGAAGCCGACCGCAACCAGGAACATCACCGCCCAAAAATGGGGAAAGGGAGCGCCCGACTTCGCTTGTTGCACCGAGCCAAGTTGCAGGAAACGCCACGCTTCAACGGTCAAAAATGTGAGCGGAATGACTTCCGCCGCAGAGAAGAAAGCCCCGAGCGCCATGTGGATGGCTGGTTCGCCCGAGAAATAGACATGGTGCATGGTTCCGATGACACCGCCCGCCGAATAGAGCACGATGTCGAGGTAGATGACCGTCAGGGCCACGCGCTCGCGCACCACGCCGAGCAGCACGAAGAGGTAGGCCACCATGATGGTGGTGAAGAGTTCCAGAAAATCCTCCACCCAAAGATGAACGACCCAGAACCGCCAGAAATCCGTGGTGGTGAAATGCACCGAGGGCCGAGCCAGGAGGCCGACTGCGTAGAAGGCGGGAATGGAGAGGGCGGAGAAAAAGAAGAGCCACGGCATGTTGCCCTTGTTCTCGTCCGCGAGGTATCCGCGCAACCCGCGATAGAGAATCACCACCCAGAAGAAGAGCCCCACAATCAGCAATATCTGCCAGAATCGGCCCAAATCGAGGTACTCAAACCCTTGGGCACCGAACCATTCCCAGTTTTGGCGAAACAAGCCGTGGATTCCGGCAAACTCGCCCGCCATGCTCCCAAACACGACCAAGGCAAGTGCCCCAAGAAGGCCGTACGCGAGCCAATGTTGGCCTTTGGGTTCCCGCCCTGAAATCATCGGCGCGAGGAAAATCCCGGCTGCCAGAAACGATGTAGCGACCCAGAAGATGGCAAGCTGCAAATGCCAGGTGCGGGCGAGGTTGAAGGGTAGCCATCGGGCGAGGTCGATCCCGAAGAAGTTGGAGAGTTCAGCTCGATAATGCTGGGAGGCGCCCCCCACCATTGTTTGAATAAGAAACAAGGCAACCATGACCAGGAAAAACCAGGCGCAGGCTCGCTGGCTGGGAGTCAGCGCCACCGAATCCGGCGCTCGGAACGCAAGACTCTCGCGCTCGCGGCTATGCCAGCCGAGGAAGTCCCAACGTCCAAAGGCGGCAAAGAGCAGGCCGATTCCGCCCAGCAGGGCGATCAACGAAAGTACGCTCCACACCACCGCGTCGCCGGTTGCCGCATTGCCAACCAACGGTTCCGGCGGCCAGTTGTTGGTGTAGGAATAGTCCTCGCCGGGCCGCTGTGCGGCAGTCACCCAGGCGGCCCAGCAGAAGAAGGCGCTAAGCTGCTGGATGTCTTGCTTATCGGAGATCGCTTTGGGTCGCAGCCCGAACCGGGAGGTCGGTTCACCGAAAAAATTGCCGTAATAGACCTTCAGATCGTTGAATGCCTTCGCCTGAACACTGGAAAAACTCAACGCATCGGTAGTTGGATCGAATCGGTTCGTCTTGAATTCCCGTAAGGTTTCCGCGCGTGCCGTATCCGAGGTTGCACCGCCCTTGGACTCCAACACCGCCAACGCCCAGCGCCGCAGGCAATCGGCGGTGTAATCGGGGCCAAGGTATGCGCCGTGACCGAAGATCGAGCCGTATTCCATCAGCCCATTACGCAAAAACACCTGTTGGCCGCCCATGACATCGGCTCGCGTAAACACCACCGCGCCTTGCGGATCGACCGTTTTGCCGGGAATTGGTGCCTGGCTCGTATAGGTGCGATAGGCTAGGAACCCGAGCACGAAGAACCCGAAGAGAAAGATAAGGATCGCCGCCTGAACCCAGTGCCGGGATACCAGCAGGGTGCGCCGCGAGGGGGATTGCTGACCGGAAGGGGGTGTTATTGAGTTCATGGAAGCGATGACCTGAATCAGAGATCAATCGCGTTGTGGCGTTGGTGTGGCTGGATTCCTGCCATCATTCGACTTACCGTTGCCACAACACCTTTGTCATTTCGAGCGGGACGGCCGCGCCGGAAAACCGAGGAAAGACTCAACTTGCCATGCAGTTGGGATCAAGCTGCCGCCACAGATAATCCGCACAATGATTCCAAGACCAGCGCAAATCCAGAGAAAGCTCCGAAAGGAGATCAAACCCCGCTCTATTTCCCCGTGTATTTTCAATACTGCCCGAGCTTGAAGGGACGCGCATCGGCCCGCGCCGCCGCAAAGCAAGGCTACAGAAAAACTTAAGCCGCTCCTAGCCCATTTGCCCCTTGCGTAATTCCGCAATCCACCCGGCGCATCCCGCGGCGAACAGTACGAACCCTGCAACGGAAACGAGCCAGGAAGTCAAGATACCCCAAGCCAGAAAACAAGCGCCCAAGGCGAGCACTGCGGGCCAGACGGTGGGTTTTGGCAATGCGCCGGGAAGCGGCGCGTGCCAATCGGAATAGTCTGTGCCGCGGTTCGATTCAACGCCTCCGTTGGATCCATCCAAGTTGTTTTCAGAGCCGTTTGTCATTTTCGGTTTCTCCTTCCGCTTGCATTTCGGTTTCCCGGAGCCAACGGGCGACCAACACCATGATCGCCCAAAAAAAGATGACACTGCCGAAGGCCCACATGAAAGCGCCGCCCAATTGCTGATCGGCAATCTGTGTGAGCCCCCAGGTATTCCGGATCAGCAAAAGCGCGCCGAGTTCGTCTTTGGGATTCGCGTATTCCGCATAAAACGGCGTTGCGGAAATGGTGAAGATGATGCCCAGGAGGCCGTTTATAATGGCTCCAAGGGTGAGGTAGATCACGCCACTCAAGGGCCTCATGCGATGTTCGGAGAGTGGAGAAAATACCGGCCACCAGAAGATCGTGCCCGTTATGAGGAACGTCAGGTGCTCGAAGATGTGGATGCCCTCGCTTTCGAGCGTGAGGTTGTAGAGGGATGGCAGGTGCCATACCCAAAGCGTGGCAGTTCCAATGATCCACGCGATTACCGGGTTGCCGAGAATCCGCTCCCCCCAAGCAGCGGGCGGCCAGCGTAGGAGCGCGGCGGCCATTTCGGTTGGGATGCCAAGCACGAAGAGCGGCGGCGCGACCATATCCAGGAGGATGTGCTGCGCCATGTGCGCGCTGAAAAGATAATCGTCGCCCAGGGAATCGAGCGGCGAAACCAAGGCTAGGAACATCACCACCACGCCCGATAAAAAAAAGAGCGTGGATCGATTCATGCGGAAGCAAACCGCCACCAGATATGTGGCAAGCAGAAGAAAACAACCCGCCACGACAGAAGGATGAAACTCCCAACCGGATGTGAGTATGCCCCATCCGCTCATACGTATCCCCACAAATAGACAACTGCAAAAATGACCACCCAGACGCCGTCCACAAAGTGCCAATAGAGGGAGATTGCCTCCATCGCCGGGGAGGTGGGTTCACGCGCGGTTCCCAGCGCAGTCAGCCCAAGCAATATCAGCAACAGGGCCAATCCCACGGCAACATGCAGCCCGTGAAAGCCGGTCAGCGTGAAAAAGGTCGTCCCGAAAAGATTCCGGCTGATCGTGACATGCTCCCGCAGAAGATGGGCATATTCCGTTCCCTGGCCGACGAGAAAAATCAAACCGAGCAGGATCGTCGCTGACAACCAGAGGAGGGCTTTCGAGCGCCCCCCGGATTTCAGGCAGAGGTCCGCTTGCCATAGGGTGACGCTGCTGCTCAAGAGGGCGACGGAAAACAGGCCGCTCCTGACTACGTCAAGTGCGTTGGCAGCCTTCGTTCCCAATTCTGCCGAGGTGTGATAAAAAGCATAGGCGAGGATAAGCAGCAGGAAGAACACGGCTTCAGAAAGCAAAAAGAGGATCATTCCCATTTTGTTGCGCTCCATCATGGTTTACTCCCTCCCTTTTTGTGGGCCAAATCCCAGAGCGGGCGCCGTCCTTGCACGGGCGGTACCCGGTCAAAATTTTCCACCGGCGGCGGAGAGGTCGTCGCCCATTCCAAGGTCCATCCGCCCCACGGGTTGTCCCCGGCCACTTCGCCTTTGAGCAGGCTCCTCACCACGTTCCAGAGGAAAACCAAAATAGCCAGAGCCAGCACGAAGGCGAACAGGGACGAGATGAGGTGCAGCGTCCCGAGCGGCGGGCGATCGAGATACGTGTAGGCCCGCCGCGGCATCCCTGCCACGCCGAGCAAGTGCATCCCAAAGAACGTGCCATTGAAGCCGAGCACCATCAGCCAGAAATGCAGCTTGCCAATCTTTTCGGAAAGCATCCGGCCAGTCACTTTCGGAAACCAATAGTAAGTGCCCGCGAACATGGCGAAGAGCGTGCCGCCCAAGAGGACATAGTGAATGTGCGCTACGACGAAATAGCTATCGGTGAGTTGCCAGTCGATGGGGATGGCGGCGAAGGCCACGCCGCTCAGTCCGCCCACAGTAAACTGGATCAGAAAAGCCGTGGCAAAGAGCATGGCCGTGGTGAACCGGATGGAGCCTCCCCACATCGTGGCGATCCAGTTGAAAATTTTGATCCCCGTCGGGATCGCGATCAACATGCTGCTTCCCGCAAACACATACAGGATCACATAGCTCAGGCCGGTCGCAAACATGTGGTGGATCCAGACGCCGTAGCTCAGAAAAGCGATGGCCACCGTCGAGGCCGCCAGGAATCCATACCCATAGATGACCTTGCGCGAGAAAACCGGGATGACTTCCGAAATAACGCCAAAAGCTGGTAAAACCAGGATGTAAACCTCCGGGTGCCCGAACAGCCAAAAGTAATTCTGCCACAGGAGGGCTGAGCCGCCGTGCACGGGAGAGAAAAAGTGCGCGTTGAGTTGCCGATCTGCAAGGATCATCACCAGTGCCGCGTTGAGAGCGGGCAGCGCCAGGATGACCAGAAAGGCATTGAAAAAGATCATCCAAACGAAAAGAGGCGTCCGGGGCAACGTCATTCCGGGTGCCCGAAGGGTCAGAACAGTCACGATGAGGTTGATCCCCGTCGCCACGGAACCGGCTCCCATCACAAGCAGGCTCAGCGCCCAATAGTCGATTCCAGGCGAGGAGGAATAGCCTTTCTCAGTTAACGGCGCGTAGCTGAACCACCCGGCATCCGGCGCGCCACCCGCAATGAAGCTGAAATACATCATCAACGCCCCGAAGAGATACAGCCAGTAGCCGAGGGCGTTCAGCCGTGGAAAAGCCATGTCGCGGGCTCCGATCATGAGTGGCACGAAATAGACCGAGAACCCGAACAGCAACGGCATGGCCATGAGAAAAACCATGGTCGTGCCGTGCATCGTGAAAATCTGGTTGTAGGTGCCGGGGGAGATGAAGTGGCTCACCGGCACCATCAATTGGATGCGCATGGCAAGCGCCAGGCCGAGCCCCACGAGAAAGAAGACAAACGCCGAGACGATATACATGATGCCGATCTGCTTGTGATCGACCGACGTGATCCAACTGAGCATGCCGCGGTATTCCTTTATGCCCGCCAGGGAATGGATGGCGCTATTCGCCGGGGATTCCTTGCTCATTTGAGTGCCTCAAGGTAGATCGCGATGTCGTGGGCTTGGGATTCCGTCAGCTTCAGGTTTGGCATATTGCAACCCGGTTTGATCTTTTGGGGATTCATGATCCATTTTGTGAGTTGATCCAGCGTGTTGGGAATCGCCCCGGAACCGAGCGTTTGGCGGTCGCCCACATGCGTCAAATCCGGGCCGACTGTTCCCCCGGCCTTTGTGCCTGCGATGGCGTGGCAATTCATGCAGGTCCGCCCCTCAAAGAGCCGCGCCCCCCGTTCCGCCTCGATGTTTGATGGCTTGGCCGGAACGCGGAGTTGGCTTTGCTGCCAGGCTTCAAATTCCTCCGGCGGCTGCACGATCACGCGGATGCCCATCAGCGCGTGTTCTTCCCCGCAAAACTCGGCGCAGGTGCCCAGATAGACCCCGCTTTTCGAGGGCGTGATCCAGAGGTAGTTCTGGTTGCGGGGAATGGCATCCACTTTTGCCCCGAGACCGGGCACCCAGAAGTCGTGAATGACATCCGCCGACTCCACGCGCAGCAGCCACTTTTTGCCGACCGGCATGTGCAATTCATTGGCGGTCAACACCCCGGACTGCGGATACCGGTATTCCCACCACCACTGGTGGGCGATTACGATCACGTTGGGGTCCGAACGAATAACCGGCGGGTTGACGACCCGCATCGTGTAAGCTGTCGCCACCAAGAGCGCCAAAAGAATCAGTGCGGGAATGACGGTCCAGAGCGTTTCCAGCCTGGGATTTCCAGGGTCTTGGAACGGTTCGCCTTCGCCGGGTCGCTGGCGAAACCGAATGACGATATAAATAACCAGCGATGCCACCGCCAAAAAGATCACGGCCGAGATCACCAGATCGAAGTAAAACAAGCGGAGAATGGCACGTGCTTGCGGGCTATTTGCGTCAAAAACCGATGTGTCCTGCAATTTCATGCGCGGTTGGCTATTGGCATCCTTGGTCAGAAATCGAAGGGAACGGGCACTCAGGCCGTTGAAGATTGAGGGCGGCGCATTTTCCAGGCCTTGCCCATGCATCCATCCGTTTCGTTACCGGATTCTATGCAACCAATGCATTTCTGCACCGCTTCCACTGGGCGGGGATGGGATTTTTTGCGCCTTACCAAACCGCGGTTGGGGCTTCTGGTCCTCTTTGCAACGGCTGTAGGGTTCTGCATGGCAAGCGGTGGAAAGATCGACTGGCATAGGCTGGCCTTCGCTCTGCTTGGAACGGCACTGGTGTCTGGTGGTGCGGCCGTTTTCAACCAGGTTATTGAAATGCGTTGGGATCGATTGATGGCTCGAACGCGTATCCGCCCGCTGCCCAGCGGACGAGTCACACGGCCTGAGGCTTTTGTCCTTGGGGTAGGGATGACCCTCGCAGGGTTGGCATGTCTTGCGCTGCAAACAACGGTGTTTGCCACCTGCCTGGCCGCCGTGGCGCTGGTTGTCTATCTCGCAGCTTACACCCCGATGAAGCGACACTCTTCCGCCTGTGTGCTCGCCGGTGCGATTGCGGGCGCGTTGCCGCCCGTCATTGGCTGGGCGGCTGTGGACGGCGCGTTGCGATGGGAAACCGGCATGCTTTTCGGCGTGCTCTTCACCTGGCAGATCCCTCACTTGGTGGCTATCGCCTGGATACACTGCGACGATTACGCAAATGGCGGATTCGTCTTTTTTTCAGCAGACGCCAGTGGGCAATCCCCTGCGCTGCACGGCCTTATTTTCTCGGGGATTCTCACAGGGATTACATTGTCCCCATTCTTTATGGGAACGGCGGGGACGGTTTATCTCATAGGCGCACTTTTTTTGGATAGCGTCCTGCTGGCTAGTGCGGGGTTGTTTCTGCTGATGAGGAGCAAAGAAGCGGCCCGTCGTCTTTTTGCGGTTTCGATTATTTATCTCCCGGCGTTTTTGACTCTGCTGCTCTTTGCCTGGAAGTGACATATCGCCGCCGCGACTCCAAGAACGCCCTCAGTGCCTCCATCTCCTGGGGTTTCAAAATATTTCCGAACGCCGGCATGTTCGTCGCGCCGTTGAGAATGCGGATGGTAATCTGCTCCTGGGTCAGACGCTCGCTGACATCAGTAAGATTCGGCCCCCGTCGGCCCCCGTCATTTCCGATCCGGTGGCAGTGGATGCAGGCCTTGGAAAAAAATAACTGTGCCCCGTGTTGCACCAAAGGGTCTGTTGACGCCACGACTTTTTGAGAAATCGGCTTGGCCGCGAAATCGGGCGACCAATCGGAGCCCTCCCCAGCGCGCCAGAGGGCGCCAACCATGACGAGCAGCGTCAACACCGATGCGACCGCCCACGGGCGGCGGCTGAAATGCCGATCTCCGCGGGCGAAGAGAAGTGGCAAAACCAACAGCGCAACCCCAACGGCGAGCGGCGCGAATACGATAAAAACGTTCTCCGCGGCCGGAGGCAACAAGGCGAGCACGGCAAAATACCAGAGCAAATACCAATCGGGACGCGGGTCGGCGTGGATGATCGACGGATCGGGTGGTTTTCCGAGTTCCGGGGGGCCGTAGAGAAAAGCGCAAAGCACGACCACCACAATCATGCCCCCTGCAAACACCACGTCGCGCCACGCGGCATCGGGCCAGAATGGGCGGCCCGTTTTCTCCAAGAGCGCCGCATAATCCTGCCGGTATGTCGTGGGATCAACCGGCGCGTCGGGCTTGGGCGGTTCCGAAATGCCGTTGCGCAACACGAGGTGCAGGTGTGCGCCGACCAGCGCAAGGATCAGCGCGGGAAGAACAAATACGTGGAGGGCGAAGAAGCGGCTCAGGGTCGCACCGCCCACATTCCCGCCTCCAAGAATAAACCGCGCCAGCCACTTCCCCGCCAACGGCGCTCGCCCCGCTTGTTCAGCAGCGACGACCACAGACCAGACGGCCGTTTGATCCCATCGCAGGATTTGGCCTGTAAAGCCCATTCCCAGCGTTAAGCCCATAAGGAGCAAACCGGTGATCCAGTTCAGTTCACGCGGGAATTTATACGCGCCGAACAGAAAGACCTGGAGCGCGTGGATGCCGACCATCAAGACCATCGCCGACGCGCCGAAGTAATGCAGGCCCCGCAGGAACCGACCAAACGGCGCATCGTGGGAGAGGTGTTGCAGGGCCGCATAGGCATCCCCGGACGAGGGGACGTAGGAAAAGGAAAGCATCACGCCGGTGACCACCTGGAGGAGAAATGAGGCCAGCGTCGCGCTGCCAAAAACATACCACCAACGTGCGTCCGGCGGCACCCGGTGGGTCATCATCGGCACGATCAGGTCGGAGATGCCCAACCGGGCGTCGAGCCATGCCCAGGTTGTTTTGAGGATTCGCAGGAACATCTTCGGGGCCTTTCGCTCAAGCCATGGGAATGGGCATGGTCAGGATTTCCACCTCCCCATTTCGCACGCGCACCGGGTGGCGTGCCAGGGCTTTGGGAGGAGGGCCTGCCGCGACTTCCCCGTCTTCGGTATACACGCCTCCGTGGCAAGGGCACATGAACAACTCGGCATCTGGAAGCCATGTCACCGGGCAGCCCAGATGCATGCAGTTGATGGCAAACGCAATGAACTCCGTCTCGTTTACGCGTCGCAGCCACACGGCATTCTTTGCCGTGACACCCGCCCACGGCAGCGAGTCCGCGTTTTGGAAAACTACCGAAACCGTTTTGCCTACTTGAAAGGAATCCACGTGCCCGAGGGAACGCCATACTTCGGGCTGCCTTCGGAACAGCGGAACCAGGATAGAACCGATCACCGGCACGCTTACCAGCGCGGCACTCGCAGCGGCAAGCCCCAAGCTGAACCCTTTCAGAAAGCGGCGGCGGGTGATCTTCTCCAGTTTCATAAATGCACCCGAATCCCCTCAAGAGGGCACAATGCCGGATCTTACCGCAAGCGGGGGAAACCACTGCCATCCACTTCGGGCAAGAAGTTCCTCCGCGGTTTTCGGCCCCCATGTGCCAGCGGCATAGTTTGGAAAGTCGTCCTGTGGCGTTGCCGCCCACGCTTGCAATACCGGCATCACAGCAGTCCACGCGGCCTCGACTTCGTCAGCGCGTTTGAACTGGGTCGGATCGTTCACGAGAACATCCCGAAGCAAGGTTTCGTAGGCGTCCGGCGATGGCGTTTCGAAGGTTTCCCTATAGCCAAAACGCATGTCCACGGAGCGCAGATGGAAGGCGCGCCCGGGTTGTTTGGCGTGGAATTTAAGCACGATGCCTTCGAAAGGTTGGATCGAAATAATAAGCCGAACCGGCTGGAACTCGGATGCGGTTTCCGCAGGAAACGCCCGATGCGGGACCCTGCAAAACTGGATGACGATTTCTGACGCTCTCACCGGGAGTCGCTTTCCAGTGCGCAGATAAAACGGCACGTCGTGCCAGCGCCAATTGTCCACGGAGAGTTCGAGCGCGGCGAAGGTCTCCGTGTGGGAATCGGCTGCGACAAACGGTTCTTCCCGATAGCCACAAACCTGTTGACCATTGATTTCGCCCGCTCCGTATTGTCCGCGGACTGCGCAGGTGGAGATTTTGTCAGGCGTGATGGGGCGGATGGCATGGAGGACATCGACTTTCTTGTTGCGGATCTCATCGGCTCCAAAGGAAACGGGCGGTTCCATTGCGATCAAGGCGAGCACCTGCATCAAATGGTTCTGCACCATGTCGCGGAGCGCCCCGGTCCCTTCGTAGTAGCGGCCCCGATGTTCAACACCCACTTGCTCCGCCACTGTGATTGCAACGTGGTCAATATAGTTCCGATTCCAGAGCGGCTCAAAGAGCGGGTTGGCAAAGCGAAATGCGAGAATGTTCTGCACGGTTTCCTTGCCCAGATAGTGGTCGATGCGAAAGATTTGCGACTCGTGAAACGCGTGGGTCAGCGTGCGGTTCAACACTCTGGCCGAATCCAGATCGTAGCCAATCGGTTTTTCAACGACCAACCGGCTCCGTTCCCGCTCCGCAAGACCTGCTTCGGAGAGACGTTTGGGAATTTCTCCAAACATCGACGGAGGAACGGCCAGATAGAAAATATGTTGCGCTTTGGCATCCCATTCCCGGTCCAATTCCGCAAGGGTGACGCCAAGCATCTCATAGGTCTTTGCATCCAGGAAATCGGCGCGTTGGTAGCGAATACGGGGCGCAAAGGATTCCCACTCCTCAGGACTTCCCTGCCGCGCAAATTTTTTCACCCCGTCGTGAAGCCGCTCACGGAGCGACTCTTCATTCTTTTCCGACGTGCCAATGGCGATAATCGCGGTCTTTTGCCGTAAGCACCCGGTCAGTTGCAGATTAAAGAGCGCGGGGATCAGCTTGCGCCACGCGAGGTCTCCGGTTCCCCCAAAGATCACAAATACAGTCGGTTCGATGGATTCAATCATTCGTCCACTCCGTATGAAAGGTTCCCTTTTCGTCGATCCGCTCATAGCCATGAGCGCCGAAAAAATCGCGTTGCGCCTCAATCAGGTTCGCCGGGAGCCACGCGCTTCGATAGCTGTCATAATAACCGAGAGCAGACATCAATCCCGGCACAGGAATACCGTGGGCGACAGCAGCGCAAACCACCGAGCGCAAATCCGCTTCCCGTATGGAAAGCTCGGTTGCTATTGCCGGGTCGAGCAACAGATTCGGTAAATCGGGCCGCGCAAGAAATGCGGCGGCGATCGGATCAAGCAACGCCGACCTGATGATGCATCCGCCACGCCAAATGCACGCAACGCTTTCCAAATTCAAATCATACCCATAACTTCGAGACGCAACGTGCAAAAGCGCCATCCCTTGGGCAAAGGTGATCAGCATGCCGGCGTAGAGCGCGTGGTGGAGTTGCATGAGCAAAGCCTCCTTGTCGCCGTCAAAACGGGTTGCAGGGCTGGACAAAAGCGCGCTTGCAGTGACCCGCTCAGTCTTGAGGGCAGAAAGATCGCGCATCACCACGGCGATGTCGATGTTGGGGACGGGAGTGTGGAGTTCCATTGCGGTCTGCGAAGTCCACATGCCGGTGCCTTTTTGCCTTGCGACATCCAAAATCGCATCGACAAGCAGTTTGCCGGTCTTTCCATCCGTTTTTCGGAAGATGTGCGCGGTGATTTCCACCAGGAAACCGCGCAGATTTGTTCCGTTCCATTGATCAAAAACAGCGCTCATTTCGTCGGCATTGAGATTCATGCCGCGTTTCATCAAGTCGTAGGCATCCGCAATCAGCCGCATGATCCCGTATTCAATTCCGTTGTGAACCATTTTTACAAAATGCCCCGCTGAGCCCTGCCCCATGTAGTTTACACAAGGTTTGCCATCCACCTGCGCGGCAACAGCCTCGAAGATGGGGCGAACGCGCTCCCAGGCTTGTCGGGATCCGCCCGGCATCATCGAGGGGCCATGGCGCGCGCCTTCTTCGCCGCCAGAAACCCCGACGCCGAGAAAATAAATGCCGCGTTCCGCAAGCGTTCGCTGTCGCAGGCCGGTGTCTTTGAAGAAGGAATTGCCGCCATCGACTATGCAATCTCCTGGCGCAAGATGCGGCAACAGATCGTGAATCACGGAATCGACCGGCTGCCCGGCAGGCACCAGCATCATGACAACGCGCGGTTCCCGCAATGCGGCGATAAAATCCCCGACATTGTCAAACGTTTGGATGTTTGGCCCAGC
Organism: Verrucomicrobiota bacterium; assembly: GCA_037143855.1. Taxonomy (GTDB): domain Bacteria; phylum Verrucomicrobiota; class Verrucomicrobiia; order Chthoniobacterales; family Chthoniobacteraceae; genus UBA695. Next base: position 25,035 of record JBAWXX010000030.1, read on the forward strand.
TCCGCCCAATAAGGCAACCTTCCCGGCGTCCCTGTCATAACCCGCAACCCTGTAATGATGATCGGCCATGTTGAGCAGCAAATTACGCCCCATCACGCCAAGCCCGATCATCCCAAGTTCGCATTTTCCGTTCATTTCTCAACCCCTTCCCATAAATCGGATTTCGGAGTGAGTTGACTGTAAGGAGCGCCACGGTCTTTTTATCACGCGGCTGCGAATTCTGGCGTAGACCGCCGGGCTTTTCCGCCAATCGGGCGAGAAAGGACAACGATGCGCGGAAATTCCATCGCCACATTGTTCCTCGATATTGGCAAGTCGGGAAAATGGCTCTCGAATTTGTTGGCGGGAATGGCGAGGCGGTTTCGGGCAGTCTCGTAGTCTGCCCGAAACCCTCAATCTTCATTCTCCGCGATGGCCACGCCTTCCAGCACCGCGATTTTTGCCAAGCGGCGGCGGTGACGCTCCGCGCCGCTGAACCGGGCGGCGAGAAACGAACGCACCAACTCCCAAGCCAGGGCGCTCCCGACGACCCGTCCGCCAAGGCAAATGATGTTCATGTTGTCATCCTCCACACCCTGATGCGCCGAGAATCCATCGTGGATCAACGCCGCACGCACGCCGGAAACCTTGTTTGCGACAACGCACGCTCCGACGCCGCTGCCGCAAACCGCCACGCCGCGTTCCATCTCGCCCCTCGCCACAGCGCGCGCCAGTGGGATTACGAAATCGGGATAGTCATCCAGCGGATTAAAACATGATGGACCGAAATCCAGCACCTCATCATTCGCCTCGCGTAATGCAATAATGAGTTCCTCCTTCAACTCAAATCCCCCGTGGTCGGCTGCGATTCCCACGCGCATCGTCATCCCTCCTTCTTTGATTGCACCAAAGCGCGGGCGCGTTGGCAGACGGCATCGACGGTGAATCCGTATTCCCGCATCATGACTTCGCCGGAAGCCGACGCGCCAAAGCGATGGATGCCTATTACCCCTCCGTTTTCGGTTCCAACATAGCGAAACCATCCCTGCGGGGAACCGGCTTCCACCGCCAGCCGCGCCCGAACGGATGGAGGTAATACCGAGCTCCGGTATTCCTCCGATTGCGCATTGAAGAGTTCCCAACTCGGCATCGACACTATGCGGGCGCGCATGTTTTCGCGGAGTAATTGCTCATGCGCGGCGACGATCAAGCCGACCTCCGAGCCCGTTGCAATCAAGATCACATCAGGCGCTCCGCCCGGCGCATCGGCCAGGATGTACGCGCCCATCCTCAAGCCTTCTGCCGCAGCAAACCGCGCGCGATCAAGCGTGGGCACGTTTTGGCGGCTCAACACCAGCGCCACGGGTCGGTCGCGGGTCTCAATCGCCACGCGCCAGGCAACGGCTGTTTCATTCGCGTCACAGGGGCGGATCACAATCAAATTGGGGATCATCCGCAGGCTGGCGAGCTGCTCCACGGGTTGGTGGGTCGGTCCATCTTCGCCGAGGCTGATGCTGTCGTGGGTAAAAACGTAGATCACATGCAGTTCCGAGAGCGCCGCCAATCGGATTGCGGGCCGCATGTAATCCGAAAAAATGAGAAACGTCGCTCCGTAGGGGATCGTGCCGCCGTGAGCCGCCAACCCGTTGAGGACTGCCCCCATGCCGTGCTCCCGCACGCCAAAATGAATGTTGCGCCCGGCGTAACTCCAGCCGCCTCCCGACAAACCTTGCGTGTCGCCAGGCGGATCGCCCGGGTTTCCAAAGTCACCCTGGCCCGCGAGCGCCGTATAGGTGGAGGGATCCAAATCCGCCGATCCTCCCAACAGCTCAGGAAGCCGGGGCGCAAGGGCGTTCATTATTTTGCCGGAAGCCACCCGGGCGGCCATCCCTTTTGCATCGGCTGGAAAAACGAGGATGTTGGCATCCCAACCCGCAGGCAGTTCTCCTTGGATCGTCCGCCGAAGTTCGTAAGCGAGATCAGGGAAGGCGTGTGCCCACGCTTCAAATTTTGTGTTCCACTGCTCCTCTGCTCTCCGCCCCGCATCGATAGCCCTGCGAAAATGCTCCAGCGCCGCCTCGGGGATATAAAATGCCGGTTCGAGCGGCCACCCAAGAGCTTGCTTTGTGAGCTGGACTTCCTCCTCGCCGAGCGGTGAACCATGGGCCTCAAAAGAGTCCTGTTTGTGAGGCGATCCGTAGCCAATATGGGTGCGGACCGCGATCAGAGAAGGCCGCTCCTTTTCCGTCCGCGCCTTCGCTAGCGCACTTTCGATTGCCCCTAGGTCGTTGCCGTCTGCGACTTTCTCCGTATGCCATCCGTAAGCCGCAAAACGCCCCACACGGTCTTCGGTGAATGTCAGATCGGTTGAAGCCGCGAGGGAAACCCGGTTGTCATCGTAAAGACAAATGAGCTTGCCGAGTTTCAGGAACCCCGCCAATGAAGCCGCTTCTGAGGCGACCCCCTCCATCAAGTCGCCGTCGCTCGCAAGCACATAGGTAAAATGGTCGATCACCTCGTGGCCCGGACGGTTGTAACGCGCGGCCAAATGCGCTTCGGCGATGGCCATTCCCACGGAGTTGCCCAGCCCCTGGCCGAGCGGCCCCGTCGTTACTTCCACGCCCGGCGCGCAATTGCGCTCAGGATGGCCGGGAGTCTGGCTCTGCCACTGGCGGAATTGCTGGAGTTGCTCCATCGGCAGGTTGTAGCCGGTGAGGTGCAGCAAACTGTAGAGCAACATTGAGCCGTGCCCCGCCGACAAGACGAAGCGATCCCGGTCAAACCAGTGAGGATTTTTAGGATTGTGCTTTAGAAAACGCGACCAGAGCACATAGGCCATCGGCGCGGCTCCGAGCGGCAAGCCGGGATGGCCGCTATTGGCTTTCTGCACGGCATCCACGGCCAGAAAGCGGATGGTGTTGACGCAAAGGTTATCGAGTTCCGGGTTCATAAATTGCCCTTTACGCACCGCTCTTTGCAGCATGTCTTGGGCGCTTGGCGCCGACAAGCTGCTCTTTTAAATACACCGCGAGCGCCACTGCGTTGTTGTGTTCCCTATCGTGGGAACTGTAAAGCAGGGTGATCGGGCCGAGCCTGGCCGCATCCAGCAACGGGTGCCAGGCTGCGGGATTCACGTCCAACTCGGCACGATAACGCGACTGGAATTCCTTCCATTTTGCGGGCTCGTGGCTGAACCACCGGCGCAAATCGGTACTGGGGGCCACCTCCTTGCACCAAGCCTTGATGTGCAATGTCTCCTTTTTGATTCCTCGTGGCCAGAGGCGTTCCACGAGAAAACGCTCGCCATCCTCCATCGCCTCCTCCTCATATACGCGCTTGATGTGGATCATCATGCAAAAAACGAGCAGGAGGGGAATTACGGCCTTGCCGAGGACGAATAGGCATGCGGCGGACGGTTGGGAGCAATAAATGCCGTCTCAAGATAATCATGCTCGGCGATTCGCCTTCAATACCCGCCAATTGCCGTTGCGCATACGATTTGGTTGAAGGGCCAGCGGCCCGCCTCGCACGCAGCAGATGACGATGGTTTCTGCCGCTCCCACGGAAACTCTGAAGATGCCATGGAATTCCTCGTTTATCCCGACGATGCATCCGTCGCTCGCCATGCCGCCTCATTTATCGCTGCGGAGGCTCGAACGGCCATTAAAACGCGCGGTCGCTTCGTAGTCGCATTCAGCGGCGGCAGAACTCCGTGGCTGATGCTACACTCCCTGGCGGTTGAGAAGATTCCGTGGAACCATGTACATGTGGCGCAGGTGGACGAGAGGGTGGCACCTGCGGGAGACCCGGATCGCAACCTTCCCTCCCTGCTCGAAAGCTTAAACGCAGTTCCGTTACACCCCAATAATATCCACGCCATGCCGGTGGAATCAACAGACCTGGAGGCAGCGGTCTCCCGCTACGCCCGGACTCTCGGGGAGATCGCCGGTTTGCCGCCGGTGTTCGACCTCATCCATCTGGGTCTTGGATCAGATGGACACACCGCCTCACTCGTTCCCGGCGACCCGGTGCTTGATGTAACCGATTCGAATGTCGCGCTGACTGAGGTTTGGCAGGGAAGACGCCGGATGACGTTGACCTTTCCGATCCTCAACCGTTCCCGCCGCATCCTTTGGGTGGTGACTGGCCAAGAGAAGGCGGAAATGCTCGCCCGTCTGCGAGACGGGGATGATACAATCCCGGCCGGGAGAATTGACCGGGATAAGGCATTGGTGTGCGCTGACCGTATGGCAGCGTCACTGTTGTAAAAGGCTTATCGCAACATGCGTTAGACGTTACCAATTACAACTTGGTAACGAGTTAAAAAAAGGGGTTCCGGCGAACCGGAACCCCTTGAGCTTTGATTGGCTTTGGCGTGTGGCCTAGGCGTTGGTCTCTTCGGCCTTTTCTTCCGCTTTCGCCTCGGGGGCTGGAGCGGCTTTGGCGGCTTCGGGAGCAGCCGGAGCGGCTTGGTCAACCCATTCAATGAAGGCCATGGGCGCGGCGTCGCTCTGGCGCGGGCCGGTCTTGATGATCCGGGTGTAGCCTCCGTTGCGGGCGGCGGAACGAGGGGCGACTTCCGCGAACAGCTTGCGGACGGCGGCTTCGTTGTGGTGCAGGTAGGCCAGCGCGATGCGGCGGGCGTGCAACGTCCCCTTCTTGCCGAGGGTGACGAGTTTCTCCGCGAGCGGCCGGACGGCTTTGGCCTTGGCCAGGGTGGTGGTGATGCGGGTGTGTTCGATCAGGCTGCAAACCTGGTTGGCCAGGAGCGCGTCCCGATGCGAAGTAGTACGCCCGAGTTTGACGGTCTTTTTCTGATGACGCATGGGTGATGGATGGTAAGCCGGGAGGCGGTTAGCGGGCGTAGGTTTCGCCGGAGGGAGATTCGAGCAGGTTGGTTTCGAATTTCATCCCGAGGCTCAAGCCCAGTTGGGTCAATTTTTCCTTGATCTCGTTGAGCGACTTCTTGCCGAAGTTGCGGTATTTGAGCATCTCCGCCTCGGTCTTCTGCGCGAGCTGGCCGACGGTGGTGATGTTGGCGTTGTTGAGGCAGTTGGCCGCGCGAACGGAGAGTTCGATCTCGTTGACGCTCATGTTGAGGAGCTTCTTGAGCGCGGCGTTCTCCTGGCTGACTTCCTTCGGCGTTTCGTCGAATTCGACGGCGTTCTCGTCGTAGTTGACGAACGGGTCGAGGTGGTGGCGCAGGATGGCCGAGGCGTGAAGAAGGGCGTCCTCGGGCTTGATCCGGCCGTCCGTCCAGATTTCCAGGACGAGCTTGTCGTAGTCCGTCCGCTGGCCGACGCGGGTCGCTTCCACGGCGTATTTGACGCGGGTGACGGGGGAGAAGATGGAGTCGATGGGGATCACGCCGATGGGCATGTCCAGGTATTTGTTCTCGTCGCCGGTGGCGAAGCCGCGGCCGACCTTCACTTCGAGTTCGGCTTCAAACTTCTGCTTCTTGTCCAGGGTGGCGATGACGAGGTCTTTGTTGAGCACTTCGATGCCGGTGGTTTCCTGGATATCCCCGGCGGTCACGGTCCCTTCCTTGTTGACGGAGATCGTCAGGCGGCGGGTATCGTGATCGACGGACTTGAACTTGACCTTCTTGAGCTTGAGCACGATGTCGGTGACGTCTTCCACCACGCCCGGCAGGGTGGCGAATTCGTGCTGTGCGCCCTGGATGCGGACGGTGGTGATGGCGGCGCCTTCCAGCGAGGAAAGGAGCACGCGGCGCAAGGAATTGCCGACGGTGTGGCCGTATCCGGCCTCAAAGGGTTCGGCGATAAACCTTGCGTAGGTTTCAGTGGCGGTGCTCTCGTCTTTGGCGAGAGTTTTTGGCATTTCGAAACGGCCTAAACGGACTGGCATGGTATCAAAAAAAGGCGTGCAAAAAACCCGGGGGGGAGGTGTTCTCTCCCGGCTTCTGCAAAACGAAGGTGTTCTCTGCTGCCTGACTTTTTCTCAGTGTCGCCGGGTTACCCCTGGCGCGGTCGGCCGGCTACCTATCGGTGCGGCCCAAGGACCAACGGCGACGTTTTTTCTGCGCTTGGGAAGGGTGGAACAAACACGAAACGCCCGCTTTTGGCAATCAAAAAACAGGAAAAAGGCCCTTGGGAGCCCTGATTGAAGCCACAGGGGGATGCCCGCGCGCACATCCGCCGCGCCCGCCGCGCGCGATTCCCCGCACGCCATGCCTCTGGATTTGAAACACCTTGTCGCCTCCCGATTTGGCGAAAATTATACCCTCCACGCCCGCCACCTCAACCGGACGCTCGTCACGGTGCAGCAGACCATCGGGTTCGACAAAATCTACGCCAACGCCTGCGGCGCATACCTCTTCGACCACGACGGCACGGCAGTCCTCGATTTTCTGAGCGGCTACAGTGTGTTTAATATTGGGCGCAACCACCCGGCGGTCAGGCGCGCTCTGACGGACGCTCTGGAGATGGACCTCCCCAATATGGTGCAGATGGATTGCTCGCTCCTGAGCGGCCTGCTCGCCGAAGCCCTTACCCAACGCCTGCCCTCTCACCTGGACGCGGTCTTTTTCTGCAACTCGGGCACGGAGGCGATGGAGGGGGCCATCAAATTTGCCCGCGCGGCGACGGGGCGCCCCGGGGTTCTTTCGCTGGATGGGGCGTTCCACGGCCTGAGCATGGGGTCGCTTTCGCTGATGGGCTGCGAGGCATTCCGCGATGGTTTCGCCCCCTACCTGCCCGGCTGCCGCCGGATCGCGCTGGGGGACGTGGGAGCGCTGGAGAAGGAGTTATCACGGGGCGACGTGGCGGCGCTGGTGATCGAGCCGGTGCAAGGCAAGGGGGTTCATTTTCCCGCGGACGACTTCTTCCTCCAGGCGCAGCGCCTCTGCCGCAAGCACGGCACGCTGCTCGTCTGCGACGAGGTGCAAACGGGCCTGGGCCGGACGGGCCGGTGGTTCGGGTTCGAGCATTGGGGGCTGGAACCGGACATCGTGACCCTGGCCAAGTCGCTCAGCGGCGGCTATGTCCCATGTGGGGCGATTGTGGCGCGGCGCGCCATCTACCAGGCCACCTTCCGTTCCCTCACCCGCTGCGTCGTCCATTCCTCCACCTTCGGGCGCAACAACCTGGCCATGGCATGCGGGCTGGCCACGTTGCAAGTGCTGGACGAAGAAGGGCTCATCGCCAATGCCGAAGCGATGGGGCGGCTGCTCCTGGAGAAGATCAACGCCCTCAAGACCCGCCACACACTCATCAAAGAAGTCCGTGGGCTGGGGCTCATCATCGCCATCGAGTTTCACCAGCCCGAGGAATTTGGAACCAAACTCGGCTGGGCCTTCCTCCACACGATCGAGAAGGAACTCTTTTCGCAGATGATCGCCACGTCGCTGCTGACCCGCCACCGGGTCCTGACACAGGTGGCCGGGCATGGGATGGACGCCATCAAAATCCTGCCCCCGCTCATGATCGGCGAAAAGGAGATCGATCTCTTTGTCAACGCCCTGGACGCCGTGCTCGAAGCCTGCCGGAGCTTTCCCGGGCCCGTCTGGGACCTCGGCGCCAACATCGTCCGCCACTCCCTGCGGAAGCCGTGAAAAGAGACGATAGAGGGGGAGAGAGAGTGCGGAGGACAAACGCCGCCCGCTCTTCCTGATTCACGAGCGCCAGGCCCCCACAATCGCCACAGGAGTTCCCGGTTCCACCCAGTCATAGAACTGCCGGGCCGGGTTGCTCCCCGAGAGAGGCACCCGGATGCAGCCGTGCGAAGCGGGATGATCCGGCACGGAGAAAAAGCCATGGATAAAGTAATTCCCGGCAATCTGCACACTATAGGGCATCGGGGCGTTGCCGTAGAGGCGCGAATAATGCATCAGCGATTTGGATTGGGCCCGGAAGTGCCCGTTAGGGGTCTCCCGGCCGCGCCGCCCGGTGCTGATCCGCGTTTCCAGCACCACACGGCTCCCCTCGTAGGCGCGCAGCGTCTGTTGCGATTTATCGATCACCACATATTTTGGCCCCCCACCCTGCGGTTGGGACCGCCAGAAGGCAGCCTCCGCGGGCGGGACGCTGATCCCGCAAGCCAGCGCGGCAAACGCCGCCCAATAGAGCCAATATTTCATTCTCATCTCGCGCCTCCTGGAGAGAAGAAGCAAAAACAGCCTCTCCCCTCACCTTGTTTACGGAAGGAGCGGGAAAATTGTCCGCCACGAACGATTCCAAGCGCGGCAGATTTTTAAACAAAACCGTTGCAAGTTAGATCGAGGTCCGGCATTTTTGGCATCCCCCACATCGTGAGGGAAAACCAAGCGGCGGGATAGCCAAGTGGTAAGGCAGAGGTCTGCAAAACCTCTATTCGCGGGTTCGATTCCCGCTCCCGCCTCCATTCCCTCAGCGCAAGGGACTTACACTGATTTGAGCGGGCAAAATACCCCGAGTGAGAACGGTAAGTGAGAACACGCTCTGGGAAGTTCCCCCTTGTCTACCATTATCCAGCGATATCGGGATCGCCGCTTGGATGAGTTTGAATGAGCAGTAAATTCGAACAGGCAACCATCCCCTTGACCGCGAAGTTTCAGGCCTTACCCTTCGCCATGATCGTCGGCCAGCCCATCCCCTTCCAAGCCCGCACCAAGCTGCGCATCCCGCCGGCCTCCGCCACTGTCCAGGCTGGGTTCCCGTTGCCTGCCGAGGATCACATGGAAAACTCGCTCGACCTCAACGAGCATCTCGTGACGAACCCGGCGGCCACCTTCTTTATCCGTGTGCGGGGGAACTCGATGAGGGCCGCCGGAATCCAAGGCGGCGACATCTTGGTAGTGGATCGCTCGATCACGCCGGGCAGCGGCCAGATCGTCATCGCCATGCTGGATTGAGCAATAACGACGGATGCGTGGTCGCCCGGAGCGAGGAGGCCAAGCTGCTGGGGATCGAGATGGGCGCTCCCGATTGACAAGGCCGAATTGCCTCCGATTTTCCTTTTCAAAGGAATCGGGCGTTTCTTAAACATGAACATTCATGCCATTCGATCCGCTGTCCCGAATCCGACGTCTCTATCAGCCGCCGTGCCGGGGGGTTGAATGGGCGATGTGGATTGCCGTGATCGTGGCGACCATTGGCATCCGCATCTACTTGGCCCATCTTCTGCCCATCGCGCTCTGGTCCAAGGATGCGTCGTCCTACACGAGTTCCGCCTTAACCTGGGTGCATACCGGCGCCTGGGAATCAGATCCCAGGCGGGGGCCGATCTACTCGCTCTTGATCGCCGGCAGCTTGAAGGGCTTTGGTTCTCTTTCTTCCGTGATGGTCATTCAGCATGCCTTGGGGGCGCTGGGGATTCTCGCAACCCTGGGCGCGGCCAGGGTTTGGCTGGGGCGGCAAGCAGCTGTGCCGCTCGCGGTTTGCGGCCTTTCTTATGGATTGTACGACCTGCCTCTCAACCTGGAGCAGTGGATCCGGAACGAGACGGTGCTCTTTTTCTGTGCATCGCTGACGTTTGCCTCCTGGCTACTCGCCGTGCACCAGGGAAAAGCGCGCTGGCTGTGGGGCACGGGAATCGGCGTGGCATTACTCACGCTGACCAAGAACGTTTACGCGCCATTCCCGCTCCTGTTTGTCGCAGGGCATTTGTTTTGCGGACGCGCCAACCTGCGCCCCGCGTTGCGACAGGCACTCGTTTTTTGCATCGCATTCACCCTGCCGTTTGCTGGCGTCAAGGTCCTCGATACCGTCTGTCCGCAGCGTTCCCCGAAAGAACCACAAGACGGCATCCTCTTTTACGGCAGGACGGCCCAGTTCACCGTGCTCGACGGGGGCAAATATCCCGAAATCAAGGCCGCCATTCGAGAGGAAATCGAGGATTACCGGAATCGCGGCGAGCTGGATAACAACATTATTGTCAACCGCACCGTGGTCCCGCATTTGTCGCGCCTCTTCAAGGAGCAGGGCAAACTGCCGAAGGATCTGAATCGCCTGTGCTGGGAGTTGGGGCTCGAAGGGGTCAACGCCCACCGCCTCGCCTATGCCCGGCAGGTGTTGGACGACCTCCAACACCTCTTAACAGCTTCCATTGGAGGCAGCGCCATGCCTTCCCGGAATGACATCATGGGGGGCAAACAAAGCCTCAAGGAACTCCGGCTCCAGGATACGCTGGTGGACATCCCCGGTATGACCCGACACCTGGACGAAGCGGCCACGGAAAATCGTTTTGCGCTCTATTACGCCTTCGTTTCGGTGAGCTTCTTCCGGTGGTTGGGGCCGGTGCTGCTGACGTCTTTGCTGCTCCCTTATTTATTTTGGAAAGCCAAAGATACGCTGTGCCCCTGGTGGTTTGGATTGTCGGGAGTCTGGTATTTTAACATCGTGATGCTCTGCACAGTGGGTCGTCCGCTGACACGCTATCTGATCCCCATCGTCCCCATTATGTTTTGGACGTTAACCGCCGGAGCGGCCCTCCTGTGGGAATCCCAGCGGCGGCGGACGGGGGCAAAAGAACCGTCAGAACCGGTGAAGGCCGCTGAAGGCATGGCGTAAGGGAACGAGGATTGGCTGCCCTGTGGCAACCGCCGCTCCACGGAATACGGAAACCAAACGACCGCGCATATCACATGAATCCCATTGAAGCCCAACCTCATCCGACTGGCACTCCGGCGACCGCCGGCAGCTTCCGCCGTTTTTGGCGGGATCCCCGTCTCCACCAGTTGATCCGGTGGTGCCTGCCCGCTCTCCTGATCGGCTTGGCGCTACGGGTCGCGGTGACGGCGGACATGCCCTACGGATATACACAGTATGATTCGGCGGACTTTTTGACGACGCCGCGGATGTTCCTGACGCACCACGGATTGCATATCAACGGCAAGCGCTCCTTCCTGACGCCGGTTCTTTTCAGCATCCCGTTTTTTCTTCCCTTCCCCGCGCTGTTGGTGATTCCCGCCGCCCAGCACGTAATGGGCTTGATCGGCATCCTGGTCACGGGCGCCATTGTCCGGCTCTGGTTCAAACGGTGGAAATGGTTCATCATCCCGGCGACGCTCTTGGTGGGAGTCAACCCCATGATCATCTGGTACGAGCACACGCTGTTGGGGGAGGCCCAATACGAGTTTTGCGCGCTCGTGGCGGCCCTGGCGGGCACCGTCTGGTTTCGGAATCCTTCCCGGCGGAATTTCTGGCTTTTCATGCTGAGCCTGATTTTGGTGACCGGCACCCGGCTGGAGGGCAAGCTCTTCTTTTGTGCCGCCCTCGCGCTGATTCCCGTTGTCTTTTGGGGGCGCTGGCGGCAGATGCTGCGCCATGGCGCGATCGCCCTCGTGCTGACGGTGTTGGGATTTATCGCCAGCGGCGCGCGGGATGGGACGCCCCTTTTGCTGGCGACGTTGATCCACCTCGCCCCGGATCATTTCCAATCCGTGCCGGAGTTGGAACCCTACCTGCTCCCGCTGCGCGATGAGCTTCGGAGCCGTTTCCCTGAATATCCGGGCGACATGGTCAAGACCTCCAAGCGGATTGACGAAGCGGTGGACAATTACCTCGACAGCAACCCCGAACTGATCCCCAACAAGGAGGCCAAGAAATCCCGCGAGGAAAGCCTGCGGAAGGCGCTTTGCGTGGAGATTTTGAAAAATCAGCCGCGGGAAGTGCTCGCCCTGCCGCTTCTCAAGTCCCGGCTCGCCATCGACGCCTGGAGCGCCTACTGCTGGAACGACCACTACCTGCACAAGCGCCAATGGGAGGCTCTTACCTTGACGGAGTGGATGGCGCCCGTCTTGAGCAAGGGGCTCACCGGGAAATTGCAGACGGATGAGGAGCTGAAAGGCTGGGTTGCCGCCCATTTCGACGCGAAGCGCATCCAGTGGTTCACCGATTACCAAGAGTTCTGGAACGACGCCATCCTTTATTTCCGCACCCCGGACCGTCCCACCTCGCCTCAGCGCTGGGTGCACGATTTCTTTGGGGGCGTTCCGGGCGGCCTCAACACCGTTCCGGGCGTGCCTTACTTCTACCCGCTGGTCCTGCTCGGCATGGCGGCGGCCATCTCTCATCGGCGCGGATGCGCCTGGTTTCACCTGATGTGGATCGGCTGCATGCTCTTCATCTGGTATGCCGCCATGATGGTGGGCGTCACCAATGCCCGGTTCCGTTTTGCGTACGAACCGTTTTGTTTCCTCTATTTTCTCCTACTCTTTGACGTCCTGCTCGACACGCGAACCGTCCGCACCACCTTATCGCGAGCAACGGAGGTGACATCCTGCGTTTTGAAGGCGTGGATCAGATAGAGATCCCCTGTCCTCCCTTGATATTTATTCCAACCACTGCGGGAACTTCTGCGGACATTTCCCAGTTCGCGATCATCACCGACACCGCCCGGAAGGTAAAATTTGCGATTATCAGCAAGGCTGTAGTGCCGGATTTGGCGCTGGTGGACCCGATCCCGACGACTACGATGTCGGCAGACCTGACGGCAGCCACGGGGATTGACGCTTTGGTTCATGCGTTCGAAGCCTACGTTTCCAGCGCCAATTCCCCTGTCACCGACCTTCACGCACTGGAAGCCATCCGGTTGGTGAAACGAAATCTCAAAAGTGCCATCGAGCATCGATTAGACCTGGGTTTCCGCAGCCCGATGATGCTAGTGTGGTGAAAGATAAATTCGCTAAATAAGTCCGAGACAATTTTTCGATTTTTCAAGGCGCGAATGAGGGCGGTATCTGAAGATACCGACCGATTGAGCAACGCCGAAAAATTGAAAAAGGGGCCGGAATTATGATGCGAATTTATCACTCACCACACTAGCGAGTTTGCTGGCTGGGCTGGCCTTCTCCAATGCAAGCCTCGGCCTGGTGCATGCGATGGCCCACAGTCTGGGCGGCTTCTTGGACCTCCCGCACGGCGACTGCAACGCCCTTTTGCTTGAGCATGTGGTGGAGTTTAATTTTCACAGTGTCCCTGAACGTTACGCCAGAATCGCGGAAGCTTTTGGAGTCGAGGTAGCCCACCTTCCCTTAACTGAGCAAAAGGCCCGCCTCGTTGAGGCGATCCGGTGGTTCCGAATGGAGGTGGGCATCACGGGCGGCTTGAGGGATTTGGGAATGAGTCGGTCCGACCTCCCGAAACTGGCGGAAAACGCATTGAAAGATCCGTGCATTGTCACCAACCCGGTCCAGCCCACCGTGCAAGAGATCGAGATGCTTTATGAGCGAGCGTTCTGATCCAAGCCCGGAGGGCAACGCACTGCGCAATCAAATCATCGGGCTTGGCGCACGATCCCTTCGCAAGAGCTACTACCCGCAACTCCAGCGGCAGATTGAAGAACTCAGGGCAGCGCGCCAGAGAGCCGAGGAAGAGGAGCAGAAATTCCGGACGCTCTTTGAGGGGATCACCGATGGCGTCGTTGTCGCCGACAAGGAGACCAGACAGTTGCTCAAGGTCAACCCGGCGTTCTGCCAAATGCTTGGCTATACCGAAGCGGAACTGTTGCAACTCTCCCTTCCCGACATTCATCCCCCCGAGGAATTGCCGCGACTGATGGAGGACTTGGAGAGGCTGGATTACGGCATATCGGCTCTCATCCAGGATCGGCCCTTCAAACGCAAGGACGGCTCGATTTTCTGCACCGAAATCAATGCGATCTCCATTGACATCGAAAACCGGCGTTGTGCGCTGGGCGTTTGCCGCGATACAGCGGTTCGCTCACGTCGGTTCGTGATTGCTTTGCAAAAAATACAAGCTGTCATTCTACAACTTCCCCAAAAACCTCAGCACTGCCACCACAATCCCCGGCAGTGCCGTTCCCACTGCAATTAGCCGGATTACCTTCTTCTCGAACTGATCAAATCGTTCGCACAGGCCGCGAAGCTGGCTCTTCATCCCGTTGTGGCCATCCTCGCCTCGGACGACGATCTCCAAGGCAAGGAGGCGGCGGTCCACAGCGTCGAGATTATCGCGCGCGGCCTCGCGGCACGCCTCGCATCGTGGGGCCAGTTCGTGGAGTTGGTCGGCGGGCGTGGTCATAGGGCGGCTTTCTTCTGCTGGAGTTAGGTCCAGAGCGTCAGGTAGTCCCCGGCTCGGATAATCAGCTGGTGGAATTCGGCACTCCGCGCCTATTGTTACTTCCCGATCTCCTCAAGCCGCCTTGCAAACTAGAAAAATTTGGTTCTTCGCTGTTTTCAGTGGGTAACTTTCCGCTGGAGGAGGTTCCTGAACACTCCACTCCGGTCAAGGACGAATCCGGCATAACTCGCTTCGCGGGTGCAGTTAAAGGTGGTGAGTAATCAGGCAGCCTTCTGTGCACGCCAATATT
>JBAWXX010000031.1:0-38100 GCA_037143855.1 Verrucomicrobiota bacterium
GCATACGACAAAATAAACCGAAACCGCTCTAAAGAAGGAACTTCCCAATCTGCACCACTTTTCATCACGCCCCCCGTCCCCCCTCACCGCGTCTTGCCTTTACTCCACCTCATCGCCCAACTCCACATTCCAGTAGGCGACATCTAGGAAATGTTTCCACGCGTCGTGCTGCGCGCCACTGAACTTGAACTGGAGAAACGGCCGCCACTTGGGCCGCTCCGGCTTTTTGATGAGCCGCATCCCGGCCTCGTGCGGAAGCCGGTTCGCCTTGCGGCTGTTGCACGGAATGCAGGAGCAGACAATGTTCTCCCAGGTCGTCTTGCCGCCTCGATCGCGCGGGAGAATGTGATCCAGGTTCAACTCCTTACGATCGAGCACCTTGCCGCAATACTGGCACGTGTTCCGGTCCCGCTCAAAGAGGTTGTTGCGGGTGAACTTGATCTCCTTTTTGAGCGTCCGGTCAAAGAAAAGCAGCACGATCACCCGGGGGATGCGGATCTTGAAAGCGATGGTGTTGACCATCTCCGGCTCCGGCTGGCGGGTGGAAAAATCGCGCCAGCTCTCAAAGTCGTGCGTCGTGTAATTATTCGCGCCGTCACAGGAGACAATCTGTGCGTGGCCTTGGCAAAGGAGCGTGAAGGCCCTTCGGACGGTGGTGACATTGACGGCCTGCCACAGCCGGTTCAACACCAACACCTGTCGGTCGAGGAGTGTAAGATTCCGGTCGAAGATGGGCCAGAGTAGCATGGCCGTTTTTTCCCGTCAAACGGAAGCCGTGTCACATTTCGATGACAAAAGCCCCCTTCTTCCCCCTTTTGCCAGTTTTGTGCTAAACTTCTCCCTCGACGCGCGACGCGCTTTTTCTACACTCACGTCCCTTCTTCCATGTTCAGTCAGCTCGCCGATAAACTCCAAGACGTCTTCAAAGATCTGCGCGGCCACGGCACGATCTCCGAAGCGAACGTCGCCGACGCCATGCGGACCGTCCGCATGGCCCTGCTGGAGGCCGACGTCCACTATCAGGTCGCCAAGGACTTCATCGCCAGGGTCAAGGCGAAGGCCCTTGGCGAAGAAGTGCTGCGCAGCATCACGCCCGGCCAGCAGATCGTCAAAATCTTCCAGGACGAACTGACCACGCTGCTGGGAGGCGACGCCGCCCCGCTCGACCTGAACGCCCCCGCCCGCATCCTCCTCGTCGGCCTCAACGGCGCGGGCAAAACCACTTCCTGCGCCAAACTGGCACGCTGGCTCAAAGCCCAGGGCAGAGCCCCCCTGCTCTACGCCCTCGACCTCTACCGGCCCGCCGCCATTGAACAATTGGTCACGCTGGGTGGCCAGGTCGGCGTCCCCGTCTTCCGCCCCCAGCCGGGGGAAACCGACGTCCTGCGCGCCGCGAAAGCCGCCCTGGAATGGGCGGCGCTCCCCGAGAACCGGAACGGCAACGTCCACCTTTTCGACACCGCCGGACGGCAGGAAATCGACGAACCGCTCGTCCAGGAACTCCAGCGCCTGCGCGACTTCCTCGCCCCGCAGGAAATCCTGCTTGTCGCCGACGCCGCCACCGGCCAGCAGGCCGTCAGCGTCGCCACCCACTTTCACGAAGCCCTCGGCGTCACCGGCTTGATCCTCACCAAACTCGATGGCGACGCCCGGGGCGGCGCGGCGCTTTCCATGCGGGAAGTCACGAAAAGGCCCATCAAATTCGCGGGCGTGGGCGAAAAACTCGACCAATTCGAGCCCTTCTACCCGGAGCGCCTCGCCGGGCGCATCCTGGGACTGGGCGACATCGTAGGCCTCGTCGAGAAAGCAGCCCAGGCCATCGACGAAGAAGAAGCGCGGCGCATGGAAGCCAAATTCCGCACCGCCTCCTTCGACCTCAACGACTTCCTGGCCCAGTTCAAAATGCTCCGGAAACTAGGGCCTTTGGAAAATCTCCTTGGCATGTTGCCCGGAATGGGTAACATGAAAGGCTTTTCCGTAGACGAGAAGCAAATGCGACGGGTCGAAGCCATTGTCCTTTCAATGACAATGGAGGAGCGCCACAAGCCGGACATCCTCAATGCCCGGCGGAGGCAGCGAATCGCCCGTGGCAGCGGCACCTCGGTGACGGAAGTAAACGACCTTCTCCTGCGCTTTCATCAAATGCAAAAAATGATGAAGAACATGGGGAAGTTCAAAAAAATGATGGCTCGCTCCGGCGGGCCGCGCATCCCCGGGATGCGTTAGCCCGAAAAAATCGAACAGAAGCGACCAACCAACCCACATTTATGGCAGTATCCATCCGACTCCGGCGCGAAGGCGCACTCAACAACCCGTATTACCGCATCGTCGTGGCCGATTCCCGCGGCCCCCGCGACGGCAAATTCATTGAGCACATCGGCAACTACGACCCGAAGAAGACCGAGAACGGCGTCCAGATCGACCTTTCCCGCGTGGACTACTGGCTGGGCGTCGGCGCCCAACCCTCGGACACCGTCCGTTCCTTCATCAAGAACGCCCGGAAAGCCGCTCCCGCCGCCTAAGCGCGTTCCCGAAGAAATTTTGCGCAAGGCCGGGGGCGATCCCTCCGGCCTTGTTTTATTGCCCGCAAGCCCTTAGATTGTCCTGCGATGGAAGAATTTCTGCGTTACCTCATCCTCAACCTTGTCGGAACCCCCGAAGGGATGGAACTGACCGAAAGCCGCGCCCCGCATAAGACCCTCTTCCGGCTCAAACTGCCCCCGTCGGAAATCGGCAAAATCATCGGCAAACAAGGGCGCACCATCGAGTCCATCCGCAACCTCCTTTCCGCCGCCGCCCGTCACGGAGAAAAGGTGACCCTCCAGATCGTCGAGGAATAGCCGTTCCACGCCACGCCTGGCTCAGGCCTCATGCGAGGGGGGCACAAAAGCAAATTCTGCTGGACAGCCTCCACGCCTGCCTGCATTTTGTGTATTCTTATTTCCCCCTTATGAAACATCTCCTCACAGCCCTCTGCCTTGGTGCCACCCTCGCCTTTGCCTCTCATGCGCACGCGCAAAGCACGCCGACACCGATGCCGGTCCGGCACACCGTCATTGCCAGCGTCAGTTCGGACTCCATCACCATCGACACCGGGAAGAAAACCATAACCTACCAGATCGGCAAACAGACGAAATGCTTCTTCATGGGCAAGCTCGTGACATCGAGCGACTTGCAAACAGGAATGCGCGTCAGCGTCACCCCGGCTTTTGACGAAAAAACGGCGGAAGCCATCAACGCAAGCACAGCGCCCAAGGCCGCTTCCCCCTCCCCGACCCCGAAGAAATAGCGCCGTCTGCCTCTTCGCGTCTCCCCGCCTCCGCATCTAGTGTCCTGTCAGGCAAGTTCATGAAATAAGTCCGAGTCCATTTTCCGCATTTTTCAAGGCGCGACCGAAAGGCAATATCTGAAGATATTGCCCGAGCAAGCAACGCCGAAAAATCGGAAAAGGGGCCGGAATTATGACGCGAATTTATCACTCACCACACTAGAGCGTTTTTGGGTTATTTTGTCGCAATGATCTGAGAGCGCCGAGGGTTGATGCGGGGCTTTTTGAGCGCAGCGGCTGTATTTGTAAATACAGCCCAAGCGCAAAAAGACGCACAGCGACTCTCGCCGCCGAAGAGCATACGACAAAATAAACCGAAACCGCTCTAGTCTTAAATAACCTTTCCATCTGACAGGTTCTTTTGAGCGCTGGGGGCGTTGCTCGTCAGCCACAGATCGCCTCGATCCATTGCCGTTTTGAGGCTTATTGCGGTTCCCCGGCTCCCAGCAACCGGACCCGATTGTCCTGACAAGGCAGCCGGACCGTCAGCGTGAGCCCAATGCCTTCATTGCTCACGAGGTCGATCTCCCCGCCGTGGGCGCGGACAATCCGGCGCACAATCAAGAGCCCCAGCCCGGAGCCGTTGGCCTTGGTGGTGAAATACGGCTGGAAAACGCTGTTCATGTAATCGGGCGAGATCCCCCCGCCCGTATCGGCAAAGGAGATCGAAACAAAACGGTCGTCCCGATCCGTGCGGATGCGCAGGATGCCCTCGCTCTTCATCGCCTGAAACGCGTTCTTGATAATATTATAGAACACCTGCTTCAACTGGTTGCGGTCCACCTCCAGCAGCGGCAAGTCCATTCGCAATTCCTTTTCGACCAGGATATTCCGATCCTCGATCTCCGCCTCCAGGAAGGCGACGGATTCCTCCACGATCGCGTTGATATTCTCCGGGCGCGTCTGGAGCGGGGTGGGCCGCAGCGCCCGCAGGAACTGGTTGATGATCGAGTCCAAGCGCGTGATCTCCTCCTTGGCGATTTCGATGGATTCGCGCAACGGCTCGCGCGCCTCCTCCGGCAGCTTCCGCAGCCGCCGTTCCATCAGTTGCAGGTGGATATGGAGCGAGTTGAGCGGATTGCCGATTTCGTGGGCCACCCCCGCCGCCAGGAGCGTGAGCGCGGAGAGCCGCTCGGACTCGATCGTTTCCTCCGTGCTGCGCCGGGTTTCGGTAATATCGCGTAAAATGACGGCGTAGCCCGTCACATCGGCGTCCGCGGCGGAGGGTTTCCGAACGCGCCGGGAAGGCATCTCCCCTTTCAGCGGGACCACGTAGAAATTCAAGATCCGGTTCTCCGGGTAGAACACCTCGATGTCGCGGCTGACCACCTGCTCCCCGCCGCCGCCCACTTCGCTCCAGGCCAGCCCGCGCAACCGTTCCGAGATCAGCCGGTCCATGCAATCCTCGCGGGAAAAGCCAAACAGCGCGCAGGCGGACTGGTTGACGTAGTTGATGCGGCCGGTGGGATCGGTCACGATCACGCCCTCCTGGATCGCGTTGAAAATCGTCTCCAGAAATCCTTTTTCGCGCGCCAGGCGGGCCAGATAGGTCTGGACATCTTCGGGCCCCACCCGGCCGATCCGTTCAATGAGCTTATCGACAAAACCGGATTTCATGGGGCAAAGGCGCGGCTTGTCACCCGGAATAATCCGCCGTTATCAATGGCCAGCCATTCCAGCACCCCGTCCCGGCGGAACACCGGTTCGCAGACAAGGTCGGAGTAGCGGGAGACTTCCTCGCCGTCGATGCAGACAAAAACATGCTCTCCCCGCCCCGCGCGGCAAACAAGATGCTTCCCATCGGGGCTGAAAGAAGGCGTCCCCAGCGCGTCGTATTCCCCCAGGGGCTTGCCATCCGCCATCAACGCGCAGCGGCCATTTTTGAGCCCCTCATAAACGCAACGGCTCCCGTCGGCGCTGAAGCAGAGCGAGTCTTTCAAAATCTGCTCAAACTCCGGGCCCGGCTGCCCGTCCACCACCACCAACCGCCCGGTCATCGTTCCCGCCACATAGGCCACATGGCGGCCGTCCTCACTGAACACCGGCGGATCCAGCTTCTCATACATCGGCTCCTCTTTCCCATCGACAAGGACCGCAAACTTCTCCCCCTTGCGGACCACGCAGGCCACCCGGCGGCTGTCGGGGCTGACGCGCAGGCTCCCCGGCATCATGCCTTCCAAATCGGGGCCCTCCTGGCCATCGTTCACCACAAACTTGCGCGCCCCTTTTTCCGCAAAATAAACCATGTGCTTGCCATCCGGGCTGAACTGGAGCGACTCAACGCCAATCCTCCCATACGGCGCGCCAGCCCGGCCGTCGGCGACCACAAATTGCCGTCCGTCCTGCTGCGCCGCATAGGCCAGATGCTCCCCATCCGGGCTGAGGGTCACCCCCCCCACCAGATCGTAGGCGGGGCCGGGCTGCCCGTCCAGGACGGCGAATTGCCTTCTCTCCCGCTCCGCTCCATAGGCCAGGTGCTCGCCCTTCTTGCTGAACACCGGCGCGCTCGGGACGGATTGGCAGGGGGGGCTGGCCTTGCCATCGGCCACAACAAACCACTCGGCCCCCTTTTTGGCCACATAGGCCATATGCCGCCCGTCTTCGCTAAACGTCAGGCTGTTTTCCAAAATAAGATCCCACTTCGGGCTCGGATTTTCCCCGTCCACCACAACAACCCACGTCTCCCCCCTGCGGGCGCCGTAGGCCATGCGGCTGCCATTCAAGCTGAACACCGGCGTCCGGCTGAGAATCCCCTCATATTCCGGGCCCGTCCGCCCATCGCACCGGACTATCATGGAGCCCTTCGCCACACCGGGAGCGACCAGCGCCAGATGACAACCGTCACGGCTGGAGAAGCGGGAGACCATATAGGGGGTGACGTCCTGGATATCCCCGAGGCGTTCGGCATGAAAAGAGACCGCCTCCTTCCCCTTCGCGCCGCGAGCGGCTCCATGGGCCGTCAGGAAAACGGCGCACACGAGCCCCGCGGCGAATCTCCAAAATGGGCTGTAATACTTCGTTCTCATGCGCGGAAATCGTGACTTCGAGCGGGGGGCGGCGGCAAGCGAAAAGAACATTCGCGCCTGCAAAAACGCCCCTTCCCGGCGGCAGCGGCGGCCGCCGTCACTTCGGCAGCGCATCCCGGTAGGCCGTGGGCGAACGGCCCACGATCCGCAGGAAAACGCGGTTGAAATGGGTCAGCGATTGGAAGCCGACCTCGTAGGCGATCTCGCTCACGCGCAGGTTCGGGTTCAGGAGAAAGTTCTTGGCTTTTTCGATGCGCACCCGCGAGAGGTATTCGGTGAAATTGATCCCCGTCGCCTTTTTGAACAGCTTGCAGAAATAGAACGTGCTCACGTTCAGCGCGCGGGCCACTTCGCTCAGCGAGATGGCGTCCGACTTGTGTTGCTCGATAAACTCCTTAGCCCGGTGAATGATCGGCGGCTCCGCGTTGGCCTCCTGCAACGCGATCTGGTTGGAAAGGGTGCTCAAGTGCTGGGCAAAGATTTCCAGCAGCTTCACCATCGCCTGGTATTGCGCGCCTGTCAGCACATGGCTTTGCAGATAAGCTTCCTCCAACTGGTCGATATCCACCGTCGCCCCCCACTCCAGAAGCTGGCGGGCAACCCGCTGGAACTGCGCCTTGTTGGGCGCGCGCAGCAGGACCTGGCCGGTTTGCAAATACCCGATGGTCTTGAGCCCCAAATGGACGGGCACCGCCGTATCCGAGAGCCCGGCAAAGCAGGTCACCGTGCGCGGTTTCTCCCCGTCGCTCACCGTCACCTGGTGCTGCACATCCAGGCACGCGGCGCACGAACGGCCGGCCTGCGAAACCAGGGCGCAAAACGGGTTCTCATACTTCTTGCCCCGGTGCGCCGTGTTCCAAATATCCACCGGCCGCAGACTCAAGGGCATCTGCGTCGCCTCGCTGAACGCCCGTTCGTAATCCTGGTAGATTTTGGAACGGGAGAGCTGCTGGAGCAGCCGGTCTTCGGGATTCTTTGGCATGGCCTCTCGGCTGGCCACGGTAACATGGGTTGACGCTTTCATCCAATAGCCATTTTGGGAGAGTTTTTGGCAGTATTTGAATAGTGCACACCCCAATTTGCTTGGTCTTTCCAGAAAAACCAACTCTTTTTTGCCATAGGCGCTATCCCCCCGCCGTGATGCGGAGCAACTCGACGCGATCCCCCTCGGCCAGCGGCCGGGACGTCCACTCGTCGCGCAACAGCGCCAGCCCGTTGTGCTCGATGAGCAGGGCCGCGGCGGGCAGGCCGAGCGCTTCCACCAGCTCGGGAATCGTGCCCACGCCGGGGACTTCGCGCACTTCACCGTTGAGACAAAGATTCATGGGAGGGGGCGATGATGGCCTCGTCCCCCCGCGTCACGCAACACCGGAGTGCGTTTTTTACCAATTGGGGCGGAACGTCAGAAGCCGGATGCCGTCCGCCTGCACGACGCGGATATTGTGGTTGCCGGCCCGGTCGGCGGCAGAGTCCGAGAGGCTCACCAGGCTGCGGGCGCTGCCGTATTCCGGCGGGGCGAGCGGATTGATCATCTGGAGCGGCTCCGGCGCGCTGACCAGCCGCACCAGCACGCCTCCCACCGCCGGGCCGTTGCCGTTCGTGAACTCCGCCACCGGCGCGGGAGCCTGGTGGAGCGCCGCCGCCGCGGCCCGGGCGCTCGCGGCAAGCCCCAGGGAGCCGCGGACACAGCGCGGGGCTCCCTCCTGCCCCTGCGCCGCAAAAGAACCCAAAATGAATGCACACACGAAAGCGGTTTTCATCGTTAATCCCTTTGTGAACAATACGCAGGCGCCCCAAATGACGGACGGCATCCCCAGCACGAAGCCGCAATTCCAAAAAACCCACAACGAAAGATTTGCCGGAAAACGGAAGCAGGTTAGGTTTCTGAGCGCCATGTTGGAACGCCAGGTCAAAATCTTGAATCGCTTGGGGCTGCACGCCCGCCCCGCCGCCGAGTTTGTGCGGGCGGTGCGGACGTTTGAATCCAGCGTCACCATCGTCAAGGGCGGCGACGACTACTCCGGCGCCAGCATCCTGGACGTCCTAAGCGCCAACCTGGACCACGGCTCCACCTTGATTTTCCGCATCGAAGGCCCCGACGCCGAAGCCGCCATGGAGCGCCTCTGCGCGCTGCTGGAAGAGTTCAAGCGCCAGGAAGAAGACGAGCGTTTGTGAGGTAAGAAATTTCACACGAAGGGGGGAAATAAACATTTCTTCTTCGTGGCTTCGTGTGGGAATATTTTCCGCCCATGCTGCTCGCGTTCCACAAACCCTACGGCGTCCTCTCCCAATTCACGCCCGACGGCTCCCCCAACCGTCCGCTTTCCGCGTTCGGTTTTCCGCCCAACGTGTATCCCATCGGGCGACTCGACGCCGACAGCGAGGGGCTCCTGCTCTTGAGCGACGAGGCGGCCCTCAATGCCCGGCTGCTTTCTCCCAGCCAGTGCCACGCCCGGCTTTACTGGGCCCAAGTGGAACGCATCCCCGCGCCGGAAGCCCTCGCGCGGCTCGCGGGCGGCGTGTTCGTCGCCGGGCGCCGGACGCTTCCCTGCCGGGCTCGTCTGCTCAACCCGCAACCGCAAATCTCCCCGCGCGACCCACCCATCCGCTTCCGCAAAAACGTCCCCGATTGCTGGATCGAGCTGGAACTCGTGGAGGGGAAAAACCGGCAGGTGCGCCGCATGACCGCCGCCATCGGGCACCCCACCCTGCGGCTCCTGCGCATGCAAATCGGCGGCTTCCCGCTGGGCGATCTGCCCCCCGGCCAGTGGCGGGAACTGACGCCCGCCGAGCGCCAGGCCGTCCTGCGCGCCTCCCATTAGCAGCCTGTTAGGCTTCAGAGGCCGGCAGTTCGATCCAGAACAGACTGCCACGCCCGAGGCCCGCGCTCTCGGCACCGATTTGTCCCCCATGCAGTTTGACCAAATCATGCGCGTTGGCCAGCCCTAGTCCGACGGACGACTCGCCCCCCGTGGGCCGGGCCGAGAGACGCTCGAACCGTTGATACAACCGTGCTTTATCGTCCGTTGTAAAACCTGGGCCTTCATCCGCCACTTCGACCCGGACCCCTTTCTCAACGGTCCGGACCGTCACCGTAACCGGCTTTCCAAAAGGGGAAAATTTGATCGCATTGCCCACGAGGTTATCCACCGCCTGACGGATTCGGCCACGGTCGAACTCCACCAAGCAGGATTCCGGCGCGGAAAAGCGAAGCTCGATCCGTTTGCGTTGTGCATGGGGGCGGTTGCGATTTAACACTTCGCCAACGACTTCGGCCAAGTCGGCATGCGTTAGTTTGAGTTGGATTTTGCCTTTTTCCAGTGCTGCCATATTCAGCATGCTGTCGATGATGTCCTCCATCTCCCTGGCGGTGTCGCGAATCGCTCCCCGGTCGTCGTCCGTCGGGGGCAACGCCGCGAGTTGCAGGATGGCATTGAGCGGGTTACGAAGATCGTGGGCGACGATTTGCAGGAACTCCGATTGGCGCTGTTTGATCGCTTCGATGCGCTCGCGCACATTGCGGTTCTTGCGGATCTCAATTTTCAGAAAAATGAAGACCGCGGTGAAAAGAGAGGAATCCAAAACGGTGTTGAGCAAGCCCAGCGCAAGCCGGTGAGGGTCCGTTTTTTCGTAGAGGAGCACGTCGGGAACCACCCCAAGCAGCAAGCCCAGCAGGAAGGCCAGATTGATGACGATATCGATTTTGCGATACGGAAGCCTCATAAGGTGGATTGGATTTGCTCTCGTTCCCAAGCTCCAGCTTCACGGGTTGTGGCTGCCACCCCCCTCCCCAAAGAACCCACCGGAAAGCCAGACGTTCCCAAGCTGGAGCTTGGAAACGTGTTAAATCGCTGATTAAAAAATAAGCGGGGCCCAGCCGGCCTCCCTGCTCTCCCCTTCCGGCCAAGCCCCGCACCCATGATATCGGCGGCGGCGCAAAGCCCGGCCTTGGCAGAAACTGCCGCAGGGGCCATGGCGGTTTTTCTTTGCAACCCGGGTCCCCTTCGCGCGAAGGTGGACGCTTCCCATGACCAAGCTCCATTACGAATGCCAGCGCTGCACGGCCTGCTGCCGCCGGCCCGGTTTTGTGCGGATCACGGAAACGGAGATTCCCAGCATCGCCGCGCACCTCGGCTTGAGCGAGGACGCCTTCATCCAGCGCTACACGCGGCTCACCCCCCAACGCACGGGCCTCGCCCTCATCGACCAGCCCGGCGGCGCCTGCTTTTTCCTCCAGAACGGCGGCTGCCTCCTGCAAGCCGTCAAACCCGCCCAGTGCATCGGCTTTCCCAACACCTGGAACTATCCCGGCTGGCAGGAAACCTGCCAGGCCATTCCCATTGAAATCCCATGATCCTGCAAATCCCCGACGGCCCCTTTGACGGCTACGTCTTTGACTGCGACGGCACGCTGGCCGACACCATGCCCCTCCACTACGAAGCTTGGTGCGAGGCCCTCAAACCCCATGGCTGCGATTTCCCCGAAGCCTTCTTTTACGAACTCGGCGGCGTCCCCACCGAGCGGATCGTCGAAATCCTCAACGAACGGCACGGCCGCCAGATGCCCGTCGTCGCAACCGCCAAAACCAAAGAAGACCTCTACATCCAGCTCATCCCCAAAATCCTTCCCATCCAGCCGGTCGTCGATTTCGTCCACCAATTCCACGGCAAAAAACCGCTCGCCGTCGCCTCTGGCGGCCACCGGGCCATCGTCCGCAAAACCCTCACCGCGCTCGGCATTGTGGACCGCTTTGACGCCATCGTCGGCGCGGAAGACTACCTTCACGGCAAGCCCGCGCCCGACCCCTTCCTGGAAGCCGCGCGGCAAATCGGCGTCGCCCCCGCGCGCTGCCTCGCCTTTGAAGACACCGCCCTCGGCATCCAAAGCGCCACGGCCGCAGGGATGAAAACCGTGCGCGTCCCCGCCCCCCAGGGCGCGCGTATTTGAAGTTCCACGCCAAAGCGCAAAGGTTCTTCCCTTGGCGTCTTGGCGTGAGAATGGAAAAGTGCTCCCTGCTTGCCCCGGGAGCCGAAAACCGCTACTCGATAAAAGCGCGATGGTTCAACTCAACGACAACTACCTCAAACTCAAGGCCGGCTACCTCTTCCCCGAGATCGCGCGGCGCGTCAAAGCCTTTTGCGATGCCCACCCGGAGGCGGCATCCCACGTCATCCGTTGCGGCATTGGCGACGTCACCGAACCCCTACCTCCCGCCGCCGTCGCCGCCATGCACCGGGCCGTCGACGAGATGGCCGCGCGCGACACCTTCCGCGGCTACGGCCCCGAGCAGGGCCACGAATTCCTGCGCCACGCCATCGCCCAGCACGATTACCGTGACAGGGGCATGGACATCGCCGACGACGAAATCTTCGTCTCCGACGGCTCCAAGTGCGACTGCGGCAACATCCTCGACATCCTCGGCTCCGGCAACCGCCTCGGCATCACCGATCCCGTTTATCCCGTCTACGTCGACACCAACGTCATGGCCGGGCACACCGGCGACGCCGATGCTTGCGGCGCCTACGCGGGCATCCACTACCTCCCGTGCGACGCCGGGAACGGCTTCGTGCCGGAAGTCCCCACGGCCCCCCTCGACGTCGTCTACCTCTGCTTCCCCAACAACCCCACCGGGGCCACCGCCACGCGCGCACAGCTCACCGCCTGGGTGGAATACGCCCTCGCCCACCGCGCCCTGCTCCTCTTCGACGCCGCCTACGAAGCGTACATCTCCGACCCGGGCACCCCGCATTCCATCTACGAAATCCCCGGCGCGCGCGAATGCGCCATCGAATTTCGGAGCTTCTCCAAAAACGGCGGCTTCACCGGCACCCGGTGCGCCTTCACCGTCGTCCCGAAAACGCTCCTCGCCGCCACCGCCTCCGGCGAACGCAAGCCGCTGCACCCGCTTTGGAACCGCCGCATGAGCACCAAGTTCAACGGCGTCAGCTACATCGTCCAGCGCGGCGCGGAAGCCCTCTACACCCCCGAAGGCCAGGCGCAAGTGCGCGGGCTCATCGGCCACTATATGGGCAACGCGGCCATTCTGCGCGCGGCGGCCCAGGATGTGGGATTACCCGTCTTCGGCGGCGTCAACGCCCCCTACATCTGGGTCGGCACGCCAAACGGGCTCACCAGTTGGGAACTGTTTGACCGGATGCTCACCCAGGCCCACGTCGTCATCACCCCCGGCAGCGGCTTCGGCTCCCATGGCGAAGGCTATTTCCGCATCTCCGCCTTCAACAGCCGCGCCAACGCCGAGGAAGTGGCACGCCGCATCCGCGCGTTGTAGAGGGTTTATCCGCAGATTTTCGCAGATTAAAATGCACTGGACGCTCAAAAGCCTTCCCGCGTCAATCAAGGTCAGCCTCCTAGAATCATGGGATCGGCCTCGCCCCAAAGAGATCGAAATTACGCTTGATAGATTCTTCGGGAAAATCTGCGGATAACCTCCCTCCATGCAAGACGCCATCGACAGGTTCCTCCTTTACCTGGCCACCGAGCGGGGGCTCTCGGACAATTACCAGCTCTCCACCCGGCGCTCGCTGGAAGCCTTCGCCGCGTGGCTCGCCGAGGCGCGGCAAATTCACGCCCCGGGAGAAGTCACCCGCGCCCACCTCACCGAATACCTTGGCGTTTGCAAAGAGCGAGGGCTCGCGGCCGCCTCCATCAAGCTGGTCGTCGTCGCGCTCAAAATCTTCTTCCGCTTCCTCCACCTGCGCAAGGAACTGCCCCACGATGTCGCCGAACTCCTCCCCCTTCCCCGGGTGGAACGGTACCTGCCCGAAACCCTCAACGAAGCGGAAGTCGAGCGCCTCCTGGAAAGCATCCCCACCGACCAGCCCCTCGGCCTGCGCGACAGGGCCATTGTCGAGCTTCTCTACGCCAGCGGACTGCGCATCTCCGAACTCACCAACGCCCGGCTGGAGCACCTTTTCTTGGAAGAAAAGGTCATTCGCGTCACCGGCAAGGGGAACAAAACGCGGCTCGTCCCCGTCGGCGGCAAAGCCTGCGCCGCGCTGGCAGCCTACCTAGAACGGGAGCGCCCCCTCTACGTCAAGCGCCGCACCGGCAGCGAACTCTTCCTCTCCGTGCGGGGAAGCAAGCTCACCACCGTCCGCTGCTGGCAAATCCTCAAGGCCCGGGCCCGGTTCGCCGGGTTGGAAGAGAACGTCTACCCCCACCTTCTGCGCCACACCTTCGCCACCCACCTGCTCACCAACGGCGCGGACCTGCGGCTCATCCAGGAAATGCTCGGCCACGCCGACATCTCCACCACGCAGGTTTACACCCACGTCGATTCCTCACGGCTCAAAGCCGTGCACCGGAAATTCCACCCGCGCGGGTGAACGGACGCCTACGGCACCGCGGCGATAATCCGCCGCACCGCCTCGGTAAACTCCACGGCATTCTCAATCGGCACAATCACCGTCTCCCGACGGCCGCCGGCATCCTCTGTGATTCTCAAAAAACGGCCCCGGTGGTTTTCCTGGAGATCCAGAAAGAACGTCTTGTATTCCACCTCTATCTTTTCCGTGGCGAGCGTCCTGCCGGACTTGGCTGCAAACCCTTCGGAAAATGATGGGCGGTCATACGGTACAGAAGAGTTAATCATAGTAAAAGTCGGCTCCGATAAGATGAAACCATAGTGAACAGCACTCCACAATATCCTCATGATTCGAAAAATGTCCCGAAAAATATTTTAATATATTATGTTGTTTAACTTTTTATCGCAATACCTCCTCTCTTCCCATTGGGGAGGGGTTGCAAAGCCGGTGCCACTTCGCTAGCGTGGGCTCCCTCGCGCCCATGGACCGTTTACCGCTCATCCTCTCCACCCTCTGCTTCCTGCTCGGGTTCGCCGCCACCCTGGCGGCCCTCCGGGACGGGCGGCGCGGGCCGCGCCGTTTCCACACGGCGATGATGGCCGCCGGGTTCGCGCTCCAGACCTTTTTTCTCCTCCAACGAGGCCGGGCCATCGGGCATTGCCCCCTGACGAACCTCTTTGAAGTGCTCGCCTTCCTGAGTTGGTCGGCCGCTCTCTTCTATTTCGGGATCGGCCGGGCTCTCCGGCTCTCGCTCCTGGGGATGTTCACCGCCCCCTTGCTCGTCCTCCTGCAAACCGGAGCCCTGCTCGCCCCCATCGACCCGCCCCACCGGATTTTCGCCCCGCATAACCCCTGGATGGAATGGCACGCCGCCCTATGCGTCATGGCCTACGGCGCGTTCGCCCTGGCGGGCGTTGCCGGCGTCATGTACCTTGCCCAAGAGCGCCAGCTCAAGCAGCGGCGCCTCGGCGTCTTCTTTTTCCAAATGCCCCCCATCGCCGACCTGGCGACCGCCAACCTGCGCCTGCTCTGGGCGGGCATCCTGTTCCTCAGCGCCGGGCTCGCCAGCGCCGCCTCCATCCGGCTGCCGGTCGCCTCCTCCGTCTGGACCTGGGGCGGGACCCTGTGGGGAGCCTACCTCCTCCTCTTGCTCGCGCGCAGGCTGGGCCCGCGCCGCACCGCCCTCTTCTCGGCGTGCGCCTTTCTGCTCGCCGCCGCCGCCCTGTGCACCTTCAACCACTTTTACAAAGGGGCGGCGCTATGAGCGAAGGGGGGCACATCCTCTGCCTGGGCCTCAGCCACCAGACGGCCAGCGTCGAAGTGCGCGAACGCTTCGCCATCCCGGACACGGAACTTTCCCGCGCGCTGTCCCTCCTCGGCTCCCTGCCGGGCGTCGCCGAAGCGGTCATCGTCTCCACCTGCAACCGGGTGGAATGCTACGCCTCCGCCACCGACGTCCGCGCCGCCATGTGCTCCCTCCTGCAATTTGCCGCCGAGCGCGGAGGCCGCGCACCGACAGTGCCCGAGCCGTTTTACGCGCTGGACGGGGAGGCGTCCATCCAGCACCTCTTCCGCGTCGTCAGCGGCCTGGAATCGATGGTCATCGGCGAAACGGAAATCCTGGGTCAGGTCAAAAAAGCCTACGCCGCCGCCGCCGCCGCCGGGAGCACCGCCCGGCACCTCAACAAACTCTTCCAGCGCGCCTTCAACGTCGCCAAGGAAATCCGCACCTGCACCTCCATCACGCGCGGCCCCGTCTCCGTCGGCTCCGTGACGGTCGATCTGGCCGAGAAAATCTTCGGGCGGCTGGACGCGTGCCAGGCTATGATCCTCGGCGCGGGCGAAACCAGCGAATTGACCGCCCGCGCGCTGCTCTCGCGCGGGGTAAAGAGCATCTTCGTCGCCAACCGCACCTTCGAGCGCGCCGCCGCCCTCGCCGCAGCCATGGGGGGCGAGGCCATCCACTTTGACGAAGCCGCCCGCCGCTACCCGGACATCGACATCCTGATCTCCTCCACCGCCGCCCCCCACGCCGTCGTCACCCGGGCCCAGCTCGCCCCCGTCCTGCGCCAGCGCTCCGGCCGCCCCCTTTTCGTCATCGACCTCGCCGTCCCGCGCGACGTCGAACCGGCGGTGAACGACCTCGACGGCGCCTTCCTATACGACATCGACTCCCTGCAAGCCATCGCACGGCAGGGAATGGAAGTCCGGCAGAAAGAAATCGCCCGGTGCGAAACCCTCATCGCCCGGCACGTCGGCGACTTCCACGCCTGGCTCACCACCGGGCGGCCCCTTCCCTCTGGCAACGAGCCGGAAGCCGCCGCGCAAACCTTACATCCCGCTTCCTGATGCAACACATCACCCTCGGCACCCGCGGCAGCCCCCTCGCCCTGGCCCAGGCGCAACTGACCCTCGACGCCCTCCGCCTCGCCGCCCCGGCCACCGCCGTCACCGTCCTCCCCTTCACCACCTCCGGCGACCGGGCCTCGGCCGTCCGCCTCGCCAAACAGACCCCGGCGGGGGCGAAAGGCCTCTTCACCAAGGAACTCGAAGACGCCCTTCTGCGGGGCAAGATCGACCTCGCCGTCCACAGCTGCAAAGATCTCCCGGGCCAGATGCCCGAGGGGTTGACCCTCGCGGCCCTCCTCGAACGGGCCGCCACCGCCGATCTTCTCCTCACCAAAGCCCCCGGCGAACTTCCCCCCGGCGCGCACGTTGGCACCAGCAGCGTCCGGCGCGCCCGGCAACTCCGCTTCCGCCGCCCCGACCTGGGGATCGAGGAAATCCGGGGCAACGTCGCCACCCGGCTGCGCAAACTGCGCGAATCAGCCACGCTGCACGGCATCGTCCTCGCGCAAGCCGGGCTCAACCGCCTCGGCTACCGCCTGGAAAACGGGGTTCTTCAAACCGGCGAAGGGACCTTCTTCGTGCAAGACGCCGGGATGCTCCCCGCCATCGGCCAGGGTGCCATCGCCCTGCAATGCCGGGCCGCCGACGCCCCCTTCTTCGCCCCGCTCAACCACACCCCCACCGCGCTCGCCATCCGGGCCGAACGGGAACTCATGCGCCTCTTGGATGGCGACTGCACGCTGCCCGTCGGCGTCGCCACCGAACCCGCCCCCGGCGGCGGCCAACGAATGCGCGTCCTCCTCTTCGGCGCGCCGGACGCACCGCCCCGGCAGGCCGACGTCACCGCCGCCACCCCCGAAGCCCTCGCCGCCGAAGCCTTCCGCGCGCTGATGGATTCAAAAGAATTTTAACTCACGCAAAGACGGCGAGATCCTTTTGGGCGTGATGAAAAGTGGTGCAGATTGGGAAGTTCCTTCTTTAGCGCCAACGGCGCGACCGCATACCAGCCTTGGCCAACGGCCAAGGTTTAGGTCGAAGCAACCCGTCAGGGCTGTAAGCCCGGCGCATCGGAATCACCTTATCCAGCAAGGAGGCGTCGGGCTTACAGCCCTGGGCCGTCTTTGGACTGGAAACCCAGCCCGTTGGGCTGGGCTGGTATGCCCCGCGCCTTTGGCGCTGCAAAGGCTCACCCAGCTTGCACCACTTTTAATCGCGCCCGATCCTTTTCCCCCGCCGCTTTTACAGTGGCGTAAATTGCGCGCGGCTGCTTTGATAACCCATATGTCCAGCCAGTTGGGCCAACTCTTCCGCAT
Organism: Verrucomicrobiota bacterium; assembly: GCA_037143855.1. Lineage (GTDB taxonomy): Bacteria > Verrucomicrobiota > Verrucomicrobiia > Chthoniobacterales > Chthoniobacteraceae > UBA695. The sequence continues at coordinate 17,342 of JBAWXX010000031.1, forward strand.
CTCGACCTGGGGCGAATCCCACGGAGGCGGCGTCGGCGTCGTCATCGACGGCTGCCCCCCCTTGATCGAACTCTCCGAAGCCGACATCCAGCGCGACCTCGACCGCCGCCGACCCGGCCAGAGCGAAATCACGACCCCGCGCCACGAGGCCGATGCCGCCCGCATCCTCTCGGGTGTCTTCCAGGGGAAAACCCTCGGTTCCCCCATCTCCATCGCCGTCACCAACCAGGACGCCCGGCCCGAAGCCTACCGGGAGATGGAAACCACCTTCCGCCCCTCTCACGCCGACTACACCACGCAAGCCAAATACGGCATCCGCAACTGGCAGGGGGGCGGCCGCGCCTCCGCGCGCGAAACCATCGGGCGCGTCGCCGCCGGAGCCGTCGCCAAGCGCGTCTTGGCCACCCTCGCGCCCGGGCTCGAAATCGTCGCCTACGTCAAGGCGATCCACACCCTGGAAGCCGCCGTCGATCCCGCCGCCGTCACCTCCGAGCAGGTCGAGAGCAACATCGTCCGCTGCCCCGACCCGGAGGCCGCCGAGCGGATGATCGCCCACATCAAGCAACTCCGCACCGAAGGAGATTCCGCGGGCGGCATCGTCGAATGCGTCGTGCGCGGCGTCCCGCCCGGCCTGGGCGAACCGGTGTTCGACAAACTCGAAGCCGACCTGGCCAAAGCGATGCTGAGCCTCCCGGCCACCAAAGGCTTCGAGATCGGCTCCGGCTTCGCGGGAACGCGGATGACCGGCGCACAACACAACGACCCGTTTGTAATCCGCGAAGGCCGGGTGCGCACCGTCACGAACCACTCCGGCGGCGTCCAGGGGGGCATCAGCAACGGGGAAGCCATCTTCTTTCGCGTCGCCTTCAAGCCCACCCCCACCATCACGCGGGCCCAGGCCACCGTCACCGTCACCGGCGAGGAAACCGAACTGGCCGCGCGCGGCCGGCACGACCCATGCGTTCTCCCCCGCGCCATCCCGATTGTGGAAGCCATGGCCGCCCTCGTCCTGTGCGACCACGCCGTGCGCCAGCGGGGCCAATGCGGGAAGGTCTGAAATTTAATTATTTCTGATGATGGAACGCGGCCAACTCCTCTTCCTCGCCTGCGCGGCGGTGATCGTGCTCTACCAGATCCTCAAAGGCTGGCGGCTGGGGTTGGTCCGGCAAATCGTCCGGTTCAGCGCGCTCGCGGCCTCCTACCTCGCGGCGGTTTGGGGAGCCTCCCTCACGGTCCCCTTTCTGCGGCCGCTCGGCTATCCCGACTTCCTGCTGCGCATCCTGGGCGGCGCGGGCCTCGCCCTCGCGGTGTATCTCTTCCTCTGCCTCATCGGCGGCATCCTCTTCAAACGGACCTCCCACCAGAGCGTCGCCCTCGTCTGGTTTATCTACGGCATCACCGGGGCGCTCCTGGGGGCCCTTTTCGGGCTGGTCGTAACGCTCTTTGCCGCCGATGCCATCCGGCTGCTCGGGAACCTGGCCCAAGCCGGTGCCACGCAACCCAAAACCCAAAGCATGTTCAACGCCGGATTGGTGGGATGGAAGGGCTCCCTCGAAAACGGCGTCCCGGGCGAAGTACTGCGGACCATCGACCCCATCCCCCGCAAAGTCTATACCCTCACGAGCAAGGTGGGGCAAACCGCCGCCAACCCGGCGGCCGTGGAGCGTTTCCTAAACTTCCCCGGCGCGATGCAACTCGCCGCGCAACCGGAAATCGAGGCGCTGCGCAACGACCCCGAAATCCTCGCCGCCCTGCGGGACCACCGCTACCTGCCGCTCCTGAAAAACGGCAAAATCGTGCAGGCCGCCAACAGCCCAAAAGTCGCCGCCCTGCTCCGGCAATTCGACCTCGAAAAAGCCCTGGACCACGCCCTGGCAAAGCCGAAATAGGCACGCCCTTGCGCCGCGTTTATTTGGCTCACGCAAAGCCGCAAAGCGCGGCTACAGAAAAACTTAAGCCGCTCTAGAGCGTTTTTGGGTTATTTTGTCGCAATGATCTGAGAGCGCCGAGGGTTGATGCGGGGCTTTTTGAGCGCAGCGGCTGTATTTGTAAATACAGCCCAAGCGCAAAAAGACGCACAGCGACTCTCGCCGCCGAAGAGCATACGACAAAATAAACCGAAACCGCTCTAATACGACTTCGCCCAGAGGACGCGCTTGCGGCTTGGGCGACCGCAGACCACGCAGGCGCCCTCTTCCTCGGGAGCGTCAAACGGGATGCAGCGAATTGTCACCTTCAAGTCCGCCTTGACGGTCTCCTCGCACGCCGGATCGCCACACCAGTGGGACTGGGCAAACCCGCCGTGGATTTCCGGTTTGTTGGCATCCTTCGGCGTGAAGAATGCGTAAAAGGCATCGCGGGTGTCGATGGGCTTTGTATTCGCGTCCCGATAGGCCAGCGCGCGGGCGTAAAGCGTCTCCTGGATCGACTGCAAGACGGCCGGAATCACGGCGGCCACTTCGGCGGCGGGGAGAAACTCCTTCTCTTTCGGCCCCCGGTCGCGCCGGGCGAGAGCGACCGTTCCCTGGGCGAGATCGCGGGGGCCGATCTCGATGCGCACGGGCGCTCCCTTCTTGATCCACTCCCAATTTTTGGTGCCGCCGCCGAGGTCGCGCGTGTCCACCTCCACCGTGACGGCTTCACCATGGAACCGCTGGACGCGCAACTCCGCCGCCAGCTTGTGCGCCGCCTCCAGCACCGCTGCGCGCGTCTCGGGCTTGGGCGTGACGGGGAGAATGACCACCTGCGTGGGGGCCATGCGGGGCGGAAGGATCATCCCGTCGTCATCGGCGTGGGCCATGATGAGCGTGCCGATCAACCGCGTGCTCACGCCCCAGCTCGTCGTCCAGGCAAAGGCTTCCCGGCCCTCGCGCGATTGGAACTTGATGCCGCTGGCCTTGGCAAAATTCTGGCCCAGGAAATGGGACGTGCCCGCCTGGATCGCCTTGCGGTCCTGCACCATCGCCTCGATGCAGAGCGTCTTTTCCGCGCCGGGGAACCGCTCGCTCTCGCTCTTTTCGCCGCAGTACACGGGGATGGCCAGGTGCTCGCGGGCAAAGGTTTCATAGACCCGGAGCATTTTCTCCGTCTCCTCGATCGCTTCCTCCCGCGTCTCGTGGGCGGTGTGGCCCTCCTGCCAGAGGAACTCGGCGGTGCGCAGGAAGACGCGCGGCCGCATCTCCCAGCGGACGACGTTGGCCCATTGGTTGATCAAGATCGGCAGGTCGCGGTACGACTGCACCCACTTCGCGTAGGTCGCCCCGATGATCGTCTCCGAAGTCGGCCGGACCACGAGCGGCTCCGTCAACTCGGCGGACGGGGCCGGGCGCATCTTGCCGTCCGCGCCCACCTCCAGACGGTGGTGCGTCACCACGGCGCATTCCTTGGCAAAGCCTTCGACATGCGCGGCTTCCTTCTCCAGGTAGCTGATCGGGATGAAGAGCGGGAAGTAGGCGTTCTTGTGCCCGGTCGCCTTGAACTCGGCGTCGAGCTGGCGCTGGATATTCTCCCAGAGGCCGTAGCCCCACGGTTTGATGACCATGCAGCCGCGCACGTCGGAGGCTTCGGCCATGTCGGCGGCCTTGACGACTTGCTGGTACCATTCGGGGAAATCCTGGTCGCGGCGGGGGGTGATGGCAGTCTTTAATTCACTCATGTTCGGTAAAAAGGAGTCCGCAGCTTACGCAGATTTTCGCGGATTAAGAAAGCGAGAAAACCGGGGCGGCGGGGAGGATCCGGGTTCATCTGCACAATCTGCGGACTTCCCTCTTCCCTCACCCCAACTGCTCCAAAAACGCCTTGTAGAATTCGACGCCGCGTTGCAGGTCGTCCAGCGCGATCCATTCGTCGGCGGTGTGCGCCTGGGCGATGGAGCCGGGCCCGGCGGCGACGGACGGAATCCCGGCGGCGGCCAGCACGGCGGCGTCGCAAAACCACGGCGCGCCGCATCGCCTGCCCCCGGCGCGTTCCAGCGCGCCCACGAGCGGATGGGCGGGATCGGTCCACAGCGGGCGGGACTGGGTCCACCGCGCTTCCAGCCCCGGGCAGACGGTGCGGAGTTCGGCCACGATCTCTTCGATAAACCCGGGGCGATCCTGCGCCGGGAGGGTCCGCATATCGACGCTCGCCTCGCAGGCATCCGGCACGATGTTGATTTTGCTGCCGCCCCGGATCGTCCCGAGGCTGACGGTCGGGGAGCCCAACACGGGATCGGTAATTCCGGCAAACCGGGGCAGGATTTTTCCCCGCAAGACGCCCAGGACGTCCATCATCTGATAAATCGCATTCGCGCCGCGGTCGGGAGCGGAGGCGTGCACCGCCCGGCCCCGCGTGGTCAGGTAGAGCCAGGCGCAGCCTTTGTGGGTGTGGACGATGCCCATCTCCGTCGGCTCGCCAATGATGGCAAAGTCGGCCCGGTGCTTCGCGGCGAACGCTTTCGACCCATGCTGCCCGGCTTCCTCGCCCATGAAACCGGCAAAGCCGATTTCCCAGCCGAGCGCGGGAATCCGCTCCCGCATCTCCCAAAGCGCCCAGAGCATCGCGGCCATCGGCCCTTTCGTATCGCTCGCGCCGCGCCCCCAGAGTTTCCCCTCGCGCACTTCGGCGGCAAAGGGGGCAATCGTCATCCCGGCTACGCCCACCGTGTCCAGATGGGGGGCGAAAAGGAGCCGCTTTTTGCCCGGCGCATTGCTCGGGAAAGCCCCCACCACGTTGGGGCGGCCGGGAAACACCGGCTCCACTTCCGCACGGGCTCCCGCCTCGCGCAGGAACCCGGCCACGAACTCCGCGCAAGCCGCCTCGCCGGGGTGTTCCACGCCGGGGTCTCCGTCCGGGTTCACGCTCGGGATGCGCACGAGCGCTTGCAGAAGCTCAACGACGTTGGCGGGGCGGTTCATGCCTGGCTGCCGTGGGTCTTCAAATACCACTCGACGAATTTCGGGATGCCCTCGCTGATCTTCGTCGTGGGCCGGTAGTGGAGCAATTCCCTGGCCTTGGCAATGTCCGCATACGTCAGCGGCACGTCGCCCGGCTGTTCCGGCATGCGGTTGATGATCGCCTGCCTGCCCAGCGCGGCCTCGATGGCCGCGATCAACTCGCTCAACGTCGTCGTCTGGCTTTCGCCCAGATTGAAGACGTCGCACAGCGGCCCCTCGTAGGAAAGGCAGGCCGCGATCCCCTGCACAATGTCGTCGATATACGTGTAATCGCGCCGGGTCGAACCGTCGCCGTATTGGTCCATCGGCTTCCCCTCGTGGATGAACCGGGTGAACTTGTGAATGGCCAGGTCGGGCCGCTGCCGGGGGCCGTAGACCGTGAAGAAGCGGAGGCTGATCGTCCGCATCCCATAGAGATGCGAGTAGTTGGAGCAAAGCTGCTCGCCGGCCAGCTTCGTCGCCGCATAGGGGCTGATCGTCTGATTCAGGCACATATCCTCGCGGAAGGGGGCCGTCTTGAGCACGCCGTAGACCGAGGAACTGGAAGCGTTGATGAACCGCTTCACCCCCGCAGCCCGCGCCGCTTCCAGAAGGTGGAACGTCCCGGTGATGTTGGTGTCGATATAGAGTTGGGGCTGCTTGATGGAGGGGCGCACCCCGGCCCGCGCCGCGAGGTGGATGATGGTATCGAAGCCGCCTTCGCCCACGATCCGGTTCACCGCATCGGCGTCGCGGATATCGGCTTCGTGGAGGACGATCCGGTCCGCCGCCAGGGCCAGGTTGGCCCTCTTAATCCGCGGGTCGTAGTAATCGTTGAACTCATCCATCACCGCCACGCCGTGCCCGTCGGCCAAAAGGCGATCCACGAGATTGGAACCGATAAAGCCGGCCCCGCCTGTCACCAAGATTTTCATCGCGGCAGGCTAAGAAAGCATTCCGCAAACCGCAAGGCATTTGCACCCGGCCGCAGCAGCCGCTTTTTTGGGAACCAGAGGATTGACACCCCAACCACCCGATGCGATACAACTAAACCCACTACTATGGCAGCCGATCCCCCCCCTGCATCTGCAGAACCCAATCCTCCCAAGAAGGCCACCGTTCGCATCACCCTGCCCCCCAAACCGGGCATTCCTCTCGGTGATGGCAAAAAGGAAACCATCCGCATCACCCTGCCCTCTTCGGACGCAGGCGTGAAAAAGGAAACCGTCCACATCGGCGAAGCGAAGAAGGAAACCATCCGCATCACCCTGCCCACCCAGGCCGGGCCAAAGCGCGACACCATCCGCATCAACCAGCCTGAAACTGCGCTCCCCTATAGCCCCGAGCCTCCCCATGTTGACGAGGAATCGCGCACCACGATGCGAATCAACCTGCCGAAAGCCCCCCGCCCCCACGCGGACGAGGAATCGCGCACCACGATGCCCATCAACTTGCCGAAGGCCGCAGCGCCCACAGATCCCGCGCCGATCGCGCCTCCCAAGCTCCCCACCCCTCCCTCCAAGTTTACCGTGCCGCCTCCCCCCTCCGGCAAATTTCCGCTGCCACCTCCGCCCTCCAGCATCCCGGCCATCCCCAAGCCTCCCGGCTCCCTGCCGTCCATGCCGTCCATGCCGTCCATGCCGAAACCTCCGGGTTCCCTGGCCACTCCGCAGCCAGCCACGGCCCCGGCGGTTCCGGTCAAACCGGCCGCACCTGTCCCTCCTCCCGCCCAGCCGCCGCAGGAAGCCGACAACGCACCGGCCGCCCAGAAGCCGATTGCCCCAAAGAAAGAAACCACGCGCATCTCCCTTCCCCCCAATCCGAAGCTGATGCCGAAGGCAACCGTCAAACTCAACCAGACGGTTCCCATGTCCGCCCCAAAGCCGGCTCCGGTCCTCAAAACCGCCGACATCACCACCAGCAACGAAACTCAGGAAGAAGAAGATCCCATGACGCTCCCCTTCAGCATCGCCGTTTTGCTCGCCGCCATTTTCGCCCTTGTCACGGCCTTTATCGCGGGCTAATCCTTCCACTCCTTGAAAGCGGAACTCCCCCGGGGAGCCCGTTTACAGCGGTCACCTTTATCCCATTCCCATGTCCAATCCGAACGTTCTCCAGCTTACCGAAGCCAACTTCGACCAGGAAGTCCTCAACGCCGCCGCTCCCGTCCTCGTGGACTTTTGGGCGACCTGGTGCGGCCCCTGCAAGATGATCGCCCCGATCATCGACGAAATCGCCGCGGAAAAAGGGAGTGCCGTCAAAGTCGCCAAAGTGGACGTGGATGAAAACCAAGCCATCTCCGCGCGATTCGGGATCCGCGCGATTCCCACCCTTCTGCTGTTCAAGAACGGCGAAGTGAAAGAGCAAATCGTCGGCGGCATGGTCAGCAAGCGCGACCTGCTCGCCAAGCTGGACGCGTTGAGCTAGTGTGCTGTTCCCCGGCATTCAACGGTTAGCGGTCATCTGAAGCGCCCTCCGGTTTCAACGCTCTTTTTCTCCGTGTAAGTGATGCTAGAAATATCTTTGGACATACGCATAATGGCGTATTGCCAAAGATGAAAAAAGCAGACATCGTAATAACACGTATGAAACTCCTAAAGGCCACGCTTTCCTTCGGGTTCCTCACCCTCTTGATCGCCGCCCCGGCGCAGGCCACGGTGATCGTTACGTACGCGGAAAAACCGGGCATTGAGGCATCGACCTTCATCCATGCCACCACGTATGACTTCAACAGCCTCTCCACGGGCCTAAACAAAAGCGTGGACTGGAGCGGAGTCGGCACCTTCGACCAGCTTTATATCCTTAAAGCTGACCAATACGGCGGTGCGGATAATACTCAATATTCCGTCCAGGGAATCAACTCCCCCGTCTCCAAGACCATTCTGAATCTCGATACGGCGAGCTCCTACTTCGGGCTTTGGTGGTCCGCCGGGGATGCCTCGAATGTCATGGACTTCTACAGCGGAGCGAACGGCACCGGCACCCTGATGGCGGAATTCACCACGGCCAGCCTGCTCAAAGCTCTGGGAAAGAGTTATGATGGCAACCCGAATCCAGGCCCTTATTACGGGAAAGATGCTGGCGAGCCGTTTGCCTTTATCAATTTCTTTGCGACGCCGGGCACCTCATGGTCCTCGATTGTGCTGACCAATTCCTCCAGCAGCGGCTTTGAGTCGGACAATTACGCCTCGCGGGTCGCGGTTTATGATGCTTCCACCGATGGCGCGATGCCCGGTATTGTCCTGGAAGCACTCAACGGCAAGAATGTTGTCGCGCTCGTGCCGGAGCCCAATGGCACGCTGGCGATGGTGCTCATCGGCGGCATGAGCGTTGGCGGCTCTCTGCTGCGGCGCTTCCAGAAAAAAAGCTAGAGCGTTTAATTTTAAGTTTTTACAATGATGCGAGAGTGCCGTGGGTTGGCACCCGGCTTTTCAAGCGAAGTGGCTGTATTTGCCCGAGCTTGAAGGGACGCCAACGGTCTGCGCCGCCGCAAAGCGCGGCTACAGAAAAACTTAAGCCGCTCTAATCGGGCAAAAGAAAAAGGCGGCCGCGAAGGGTCGCCTTTTCATTGAACGGGAATCGCCTCCAAATGAGGGTTACCGGGTGTTGATCATGCTCCCCATGGCTCCCGCTCCCTCGCCCGGTTGGGGATTGTTCCACGGCATGGTACTCACCCGCTGCGGATCGGTTGATTTGGGAGTGTCGGTGGCGCATCCGCCAAGGAAGAGTGCGGCGGATACCAGGAGAAGCACGCAGGAACGATTCATGGAGAACTTAGGAACCGGGGAAAATGACGACGTCGCCGGGCTGGATGACGGCCCCTTTGGCAGCACTGCCTGCCTGGATGTCGGCGATGGACGTGGAGGGCTCGACGGAGGTGACGCGCAGTTTGGCGACCATATTGCCGCCGCGCTTGACAATGAGGGAGGAACCGCTGACGACACCCTGGCGGTCACCAATGCTCAGCACCACAAAGTTCCAGTTCGAGTTGACGGCGAGAATCTTACCTTCGAGCCCTGGTTTGACCAACCCGGCGGAGCGCCGGGCGTTGTCGGCTTTCAAGGCGGTGGCTTCTTTCTCGGCATCTTCGGCCTTGGCCTGGAAGGTCTTCAGAAGTTGTTCTTTTTCGGCGGCCTTGGCTTCGGCTTCAGACACTTTTTTCAGTAATTCGGGATCCTGCGTGGGAGGGGCCGGAGTGGCGGCGGCAGCGGCATCGGCCAGCTTTTTCGTCAAATCGGAGATTTGAGTATCTTTCCCCTGAATCTGGGCCTGGGCGGCTTCGGTTTCTTTCTTGGATTTTTCAATCTCCTCGGCGGCGGCCCCGGCCTTGGCTTCGGCAGCGGCTTTGGCGTCGGCAACGGCCTTCAGTTCATCTTTGGCGGCCTTGGCTTCAGCGGTGGCCTTTTGGGTCTTCTCATCCGCGTTCGCGATGCTGCCCTTCAAGGTTTTTGCCTCTTCCCGTGCCTGATGAACGGCGCCCATATTCAGGTAATTTTTGACACCGGCCGCCACGGTAATGAGAAATGCCGAGGCGAGCACGATTCTGGAGATAAGGGAGGAACTGGCCATAGATGAGGGATGGAGATGAATTGGGGGGGGCGCGCCCAGGAAAGCGCAATCGAAAGCAGGATACTTCTATTCCCTCGCCCCGAAAGAATGCAAGCCGTTTGACACAAAAAAATTGTCATCGGAGGGTTTTCCCCCGATAGTTCTTGAGTCGCCAGGGACTGCGGATGGAGAGCAGGCCAACCCCGCCAGGGCAGGAATGCAGCAACGGTCGTCTGACTCTCTTTGTCGCAGCTCTCTGGCGGCTTTTTATTATAGCATTTTCTAAGCCGAAAAGAATTCCCGGATCAAGAAATGGGAGCGCCACGAGTTGGCTGGCAAGGCGCAAGCGCCCCAGCTCTTTCGGAAAGGATTTTTGAGAATTGCTCTACACTTGGGGGCGGGTTGACAGGCAGGTGGCGCGCGCTCCCCGTCTTGCTTTCCTGCCTTCTCCGCGTCTCCCCCCTCTATAATCTATCCCCTATAATCTTCTACCGGCGTCCCATCGGCTCGGCCAGAAAGGCCGGTTGCGGGGTCGCCCCCACCTCGCCGCAGCGGCGTGTGCCCCGCTGGAAGCGCAAGGTGGCGGAGCGCTGTTCCACGCCGTCGGGCGATTCGGCGACAATGGGGATGTTGTAATCGCCATCGGGAAAGACGAAGTGGTGCCGGAAGGTGCCGTCGGGGTTGAGTTGAACCGGCTTGTCATCGATCCAGACTTTCGCCCGGGGATCGGTGCCGCCGTAGAAGATGACTTCGGCATTGACGTGAAGGAAGAACCCGCGCGGGCGTCCGAAGGGCTGCGCGCTCCAGCTTGCGCCGAGGCCGGAGCTGAACGCGCCGGACGCGCCGCCGAGGCCGCCGCTCCAGGAACTCAACCACGAACTCCAAAAGCTGGATTGGCCCCAGGAAGCGCCGGACCAGGAGGACAGCCACGAACTTCCCCAAGAGGAGACGCCCGAGGAGAACCCCGCAGCCCCCGCCCAGGAGCTGAGCCAGGAACTCCAAAAGCTGGACTGGCCCCAGGAAGCGCCGGACCAGGAGGATAACCACGAACTCCAAAACGCCTGGCCTTTGGCAGCCGCCTGCCAGGAGCTCAACCACGAGCTTTGCAAGGTTTCGGACGCTCCGGCAGCCATGGACCAGGAGGACAACCAGGAACTCCAAAAGCCGCTCTGGGCCGCGCCGGGCCAGGAGGCCAACCAGGAACTCACCGCGGCGCTTTGAGCCGCGGGCCAGGAGGCGAGCCACGAGGCGAGCGCGCTGCTGGGGGCTCCGGCTCCAGGCCAGGAGGCAAGCCAGGAGCTCAGCGCCTGGCTCTGGGCCGCGCCGGGCCAGGAGGCGAGCCACGAAGCGAAGGCCCCCACTTCCGCGCCGCCCAGCCACGAACTCAGCCAGGAGCTCAGCTCCCCTTTCTCCAGCGCGGCATGCCACGAGGCGAGCCACGAACTGAGGCCAAACCCGGCGCCGCTAAAAAGGCTGGCGGCGGCTTCTTCCAACCCGGCGGGGAGCAGCCCGCTGGCGCTTTCGCTAAAGAGCCGCTCCTGCAATTGCTTGCGCAGCAGGCGGTCGATCTCCACGGTTTCCAGGGTCAGCATTTCAGCCAAATCGTTGCCGAGCAGGGCGGCGAGGACGCGGCGCTGTTCGTCGGTCCACTCCGGCACCTGGCCGAGCACAAAGGCAAGTTTCCTCCCTTCGCCCTGGATGCGGGCGAGGGCGTCGAGGAGGGACTCGCCCCCCACCCGGGCCGCACCCACCATGTCGAGCATCTTCTGGAAGGCGAGGTGATAGGGAACGGTGGCAAAGGTGTCGGCAACCTGCTCGGAAAGCCCCTCGGAGGGGGTGGTGGTTGCGTTGGAACGGGCGATCACTTCCCACGCTCCGCCGGCATTGACAAACCCGAGTTCGGCATAATACGCGGCGTTACCGTGGCCGGCGGAAATGTACCAGTTGCGCGCATCGGGGCTCACTTCGGCGCAATAGACTTCGCTGCCGTCCGCGACGGCGTACACTTTCAGCAAAACGCGGCCGTCGCGCATCCGGGAAGGCGGGTAGGCGCTCCAATCCACATCCCAATAGCAGAAAAGCCAGTGGGGATCGCGCGCCACGAGAAACAGCGATTGCGAACCGTAGGAGGCGGGCAGTTGCCCCAAATCCTCGAAGGCGGGTAGTTCGGAGGCGCCGGCGGGCGATTCCCCGGACTCCGCTTCATAGCCCACCTCGTACTTGTGGACATTTTCTTCCGGCCTGCCGTGCACCACCGGTTCCTTGGAAATATGGAACGCAGGTTTCTTTCCCATCTTCTCCGCCTTTTTCCCAGTTTCAGTGTTTCCCATAGCCCTTGATCGTAAAAATTGGTGAACCGATTTGTGACTAGCAAGACTGCTTTTGTGACCCGTGGAGCGATGCTAAAGTCAAGCGTCGACAACGCAATCAAATTCATTTCCAATCAGGTTTCACCCTAAAAAGCCCGGGCAATCCTTGCCGTCCCGCCCTTCCTTCCGTTACATTTTTCCCATCATGTTGACCAAACGCATCATTCCGTGCCTGGATGTCCACGACGGCAAGGTGACCCGGGGCGTGCAGTTCGGCAAAGCGGAGGCCGGAGAGCTGCGCAACGTCGGCGATCCCGTGGAGCTGGCCGTTCGCTACAACGCCCAGGGCGCGGACGAGATGGTCTTCTTCGATATCACCGCCACGGCGCAAGGCCGGGCGTCGATGATTGACGTGATTGAACGCGCAGCCGACCAATGCTTTATGCCGCTTACCGTCGGCGGCGGCATCCGCACGGTGGACGACATGAGCCACATGCTCAAGGCCGGGGCGGACAAGATCAGCATCAACTCGTCCGCGATCGCCACGCCGGAGCTCATCACCGCCGGGGCGCAGCGCTTTGGCAGCCAGTGCATCGTCGTTTCCATCGACGCCAAACGCGTCGCCCCCGGCCGCTGGGAGGTTTTCTCGCACGGCGGGCGCAAGGCGACCGGCCTGGATGCCGTGGAATGGGCGGAAAAGGCCGTGGCGCTCGGCTCCGGGGAGATCGTGCTCAACTCCATCGACGCCGACGGCACCAAGGCGGGCTACGACCTGGAGATCACCCGGCGCATCAGCGAAAGCGTGGGCGTCCCCGTGGTGGCCAGCGGCGGCGCGGGCAAGCTGGAGCACATGGCGGAAGTGCTCGCCGTCGGCAAGGCCGACGCGGTGCTGGCCGCGAGCGTCTTCCACTTCGGCCAGTACACCGTCGCCGATGTGAAGCAATACCTGGCCAGCCAGGGCGTGCCGGTGCGGTTGACGTAGTGGCCTCTCCCACGGAGACTCAAGAAATTCTCGCGCAAAGAACGCAAAGCAAAGGCAAAGAAGAGGCGGCACGCAACGGAAATCTTCTTTTCGTGCCCAAACTCCATTTGGACATGCCCTTGTCCTCGCAACTCTATTGCGTCTCCCCCGTCTTCTACTTCGCCGCTCCGTCGCTAAACAGCTCGTTAAGCAGATCCGCGAGACGCTCCCCGGCTTTGAGGACCTGTTGCATGGCGATCGCGTGGCTCTCATGGACAAACGCCGGAGTCAATTGCACTACGCCGTTTTTCTGCGGCGTCCCCGAGGGCGGCCAACCGGCTTTGCAAGCAATGGCGTGCGTTTCGCGCGCCCATTCCCACCACGGTTGCGGTGACGCCGGCACGGGGGCGGGCTTGGGGGCCTGGGCCAGCAACGCCCGGGCCGTCTGGCTCACCACGCCCGGTTCGCCCGGACCCTGGGGCCGCGCCTCCCGCCCGGGCCCCTTCCAAAACTCGACAATCTGCCCCCCCGGCGCGTCATAACGGCAGGCCGCATCCCAAAAAGCGTGGAGATTGGACGGCCCCGAGCCGGACGCCGTCAGCGGGGCGATGCGCACGCCGTTGCCGCCCCGGTCATCGCGCGTGGCCGTGTGGAGCGGCTGGTGGATGTCCCCCACGATGTGCATCACCTGCGCCAGCGCCTCGGCGCGCGCTTCCGGCGCGGCCTCCGGGGAACGGAGCACGGCCACCGCCTGGTCCAGCCCCGACAACGCGTGCGGCGGGGGCGGTTCCGTGAAGGCGTCGCCCGCGCACGGAACGTCAATATAATGCCATAGCTTCCACGGGTTCCCCTGCCCCAGGCCGCGCATATCGTCCAGCCACACCGCCGCCGTGATGACGTTGTAGGGGCGGCCGCCGTCGAAGCGCGTGTCGAGCAACGGCGTGAGCGCCTCCATCTTGCGGATCACCTCCGGGCGCAGCCGGTGCGCGGCGATTTCGGCAATGAGCAGATGGCCGCTGTCATCCCAAGCCTGGGCGGCCGTGGCCAGGAGCGCGGAAAAAGCGGCGGAGAGAAAGGTTTTCCAGTGCATAAGAAAGGAGAGGGAACGAGCTCCCCAGGATACCCGTTCTTGCCGAAAACGGAAAACCCTTTTAAAATGGGAGCCACTTCCATCCTTTTTACCCACCCATGAATCCCCATCTCGCCTGCCTCCTCCAACGCGCCCCGGCATTGACCCCCTGCCTGAACGACCTCCAACGCGCCTTTGAAATGCTGCACGGCTCCCTGGCCTTGGGCGGCAAGTTACTGCTCTGCGGCAACGGCGGCAGCGGGGCGGACGCCGAACACTGGGCGGGCGAACTGCTCAAAGGCTTCGCCAGCAAACGCCCCCTGGGCGGCGAACTGCTGCAAAAACTGGGGCCAGAACTGGCGTGCAAGCTGCAGGGAGCCCTCCCCGTCATCCCGCTCACCGGCTTCCTAGGCCTGCGCACGGCGTGGCAGAACGATTGCGACCCGGACTATATCTACGCCCAGCTCGTCCTCGCCTACGGGCGGCCCGGCGACACGCTCGTGGGCATCAGCACCTCCGGCAACTCCAGGAACGTCGCCCCGGCGCTGGAAGCGGCCAACCGGCTCGGCCTGCACACCCTGGCCCTCACCGGCGAAGGCGGGGGCAAAGCCGCGCAGATCGCCCACGCCAGCATCCGCGTCCCCTCCTGCGAAACCTATCTCATCCAGGAACTCCACCTCCCCATCTACCACACCCTCTGTTTGATGCTGGAAGAGGCGTTCTTCCCGGCGTAGCCCCCGCCGTTTTTTACTCTCTCCCCACTCATTTTCTGCACCACTTTCCACCACGCCGGGGAGGGGCGGGCTCTCCGGTTTTGACTTTCCGGCCCGTGGCCTGTTTACTGTTTTCCCTTATACGTTATGGAAGAAACCCATGCCCTTTTTGAAACCCGCCGCCAGAAAATGCTCGCCCTGCGCGAGAAAGGCGTGGCCCCGTACGGGCAACGCTTCGAGATCACCGGCCCGATTGCCATGGTGCGCGAACGCTTTGCCGACGGCCGTTGCGAACGGATCGCAGGCCGGATCACCGCCCACCGCGACATGGGCAAAAGCCACTTTCTCGATCTGACCGACTCGACGGGCCGCTTGCAGTTCTTTGTCCACGCCAAGGAAGTGGGCCCGGAGGCGTATGCCATTTTCCAACTGCTCGACATTGGCGATTTTCTGGGCGTGGAAGGGGAAACCTTTACCACCAAAACGGGAGAACCGACGCTGCGCGTCAAGAAATTGACGGTCCTTTCCAAGGCGCTGCGCCCGATGCCGGACAAATGGCACGGCCTGGCGGATGTGGAACTGCGCTACCGGCAGCGTTACCTCGACCTGCTGGCCAACCCGGAATCGAAGGCGGTCTTCAAGCAGCGGATCGCCATCGTCCGCGAGATCCGCCATTTCCTGGAAGACCGCGGTTTTCTGGAGGTGGAGACGCCGATGATGCAGCCGATAGCGGGCGGCGCGGCGGCAGAACCCTTCAAGACGCACCACAACGCGCTCGCCATGGACCTCTACCTGCGGATCGCGCCGGAACTCTACTTGAAGCGGCTGCTGGTGGGGGGGTTCGACAAGGTCTTTGAACTGAACCGGAGCTTCCGCAACGAGGGGGTATCCCGGCGGCACAACCCGGAGTTCACGATGCTGGAAGCCTACTGGGCCTATGCCGACTTCGAGCAAATGGCCGACATGGTGGAAGAAATGGTGACGACGATTGCCGAAAAAGTGATCGGCACGCTCCAGATCGAACACAAGGACGCCGACGGCAACGTGATCCGCACGATCAACCTGGCCCGCCCCTGGCGGCGCGCCCCTTACCGCGACCTGGTGGAACAGGCCGTTCCCGGCTGGTTCGCGCTGACGCCCGAGGGACGCCGGGAAAAATGCCGCGAACTGCATATCGAGATCTCGCCGGAAATGGCCGATTTCGAAGTGACCCAGCACGTCTTTGAAAAACTGGTGGAAGAGAAAACCTTCGACCCCTGTTTTGTCACCCACTGCCCGCAGGAATTGGTCCCCTTGGCCAAACCGAACCCGGCGGACCCGTCAGTGGTGGACGTGTACGAACTGGTCATCAACGGGCAGGAAATCTCGCCCGGTTACTCGGAATTGAATGACCCGATCGTGCAACGCCAGCGCCTGGAGGAGCAGGCGGGCGAGGAGAAACAAAAGATCGACGAGGATTTCCTCACGGCCCTGGAACACGGCATGCCCCCGGCCGGCGGCATCGGCATCGGCCTCGACCGGCTGACCATGATGCTCACCGGCGCGGAGTCGATCCGCGACGTGATCCTCTTCCCGCACATGAAAGCGCGCGCGTAGCAAGCGTGCCGCTTCCCTACTTCGTCACCACTTCACCCACGTGGGGCTTGCCCTTCAGGATGTCGGCGATGATGAAGGGCCGCTTCTGTTCCGACGAAACCTTGAGCGAGGCGGTTTCCACCCCCTCCCTGGAACGCGCCTGGAGGGCGCTGCCCGCTTCGGGGGTTTCGCCGGTGCGGATCAGCACAAAACCAAGTTCATCATTCACAAGGGAAACCGAACCAATGGCCACGGGAGCCGGGGCGGGCGCTTTGATGGGAGCTTCGGGAACGCAGGGACGGTGCGTGGCGCAGGCGGCGAGGCACCAAAGCGCGACGGCCAGAAAGTTCTGAAGGTGTCGGTTCATCCGGCACAGTTCATCATAAATCGCAGCCCAAGACAACCTTCCGCTTGCGTGCGTTTCCGAAAAACGCCATATAACCTCTTCTTTATGGGACAACAGCTCAAAACCGTCGCTAAACGCCGCCGCCGTGCGGCCTATCTCGAACGCAAAAAAGAGACCGCCAAAGCCACCAAGGCCACCGCCGTCTCCAAAGCGAAGAAATAACCTTCAAGCGGCCGCCCCCCGCGCCCCTCAAGCTGCCAGGGGGGCAGCCGCTTCCAGAAAAAAGCCAGGGGTGCGGAAACGCACCCCGTGGCTTGTCCCTCTTTTTTCGGGATGGCGGCCCGTTTTCTCATTGTCGACGCCCATAGCGTCATTTTCTCCTGGCCGGAACTGGAGGCCCTGCACCGCCGCCGGATGATCCTTGCCCGGGAAGCCCTCGTCAAAACGCTCACGGAATACCAGGATATGAGCGGCGTCCGCGTGGTCGCCGTCTTTGACGGCCAGGGCGACAAAGCCTCCGAGGCCAGCGAACCGGGGGGCATCCAGGTTTTTTACTCGGGCCAGGGGCAAACGGCCGATGACGTGATTGAACGGCTCGTGGCGGCTTACGGCCGGGAGTTTGAACTCACCGTGGCCACCAACGATCTGGCCGAACAGGACACCGTCTCCGGTTTCGGCGCGGTCTGCGTTTCGACGGCGCGGTTGCGGGAAATGCTGGAAGAAGCACGCGCCAGCTTCCAAAGGGAACTCAAGCGCCACCGCCGCCGGCAATAGAGCTTTTTGCCCGCCGTGAAAGCCCTCTCCCTGAACTGGGGGTTTTCCTGAACGGGTTTTGAACGCGGATTCTCGGCGGCTGTCCAAAAGAATACACGATGAACGCCTCTTACGCCGATTCCCCGGGCGAGCAATGGCAGAACGCCAGCCGTATTCATTTTGGGAGGGCCGTGTTTCCAAATTATGTCTCCTGAAGATACAGAATCCGGGATCAAAATTTACCTCCGGGAAATCGGACAGGTTGCCCTGCTGACCCCGGCCCAAGAGGTGGATCTGGCCGCCCGCATCAAACGTGGGGACAAAGAGGCGCGCAGCCTGATGATTCGCGCCAACCTGCGGCTCGTGGTCAAAATCGCCCACGATTACGCCAATCTCGGCCTGCCCCTGCTCGACCTGATTTCCGAGGGGAACATCGGCTTGATGAAGGCCGTGGAACGCTTCGACCCGGCCAAGGGGGGCAAACTGAGCACCTACGCGGCGTGGTGGATCAAACAGTCGATCAAACGCGCCCTGGCCAACCAGAGCAAAACGATCCGGCTGCCCGTGCACCTGGTTGATAAAATTTCCAAGATGCGCCGCGTTTCGCTTCAGATGAGCGAGGAACTCGGGCGCGAACCGACGGATGACGAACTGGCCGAGGAAGTCGGCCTCTCCCGCAGCAAAGTCTCGCACTTGAAAACCGTGGCCATCCGCCCGGCATCGCTCGACGCCCCGGTGAGCGACGACGATTCCACCGCCTTTGGCGAGATTGTCGGCGACGAAGAGGCGCTGACGCCCTTTGAACTGCTGCGGGACAAGAACCTGTACGACGAGATGGGGAACCTGCTGGCGGTGCTCGACGAGCGGGAAAAGAAGATCATTTTCTCCCGGTTCGGCCTGGACGGCGGGAAACCGCGGACGCTGGAAGAGGTTGGCAAGAAATTTGGCGTCACGCGCGAACGCATCCGGCAGCTCCAGAACATCGCGCTCTCCAAGCTGCGCCGCGCGCTGCAAAAGAAGGAACGCCCCGCGATCCCCGGTCTGGCCGTCACGCGCGAGCCGGAGGAGTAGAGCATCTCTCCAAATCCCTTTTGGCAGATGCTCTAACCTAGTGCCTTGCAACAAGGTACTAGCCGTTGCGGGTAATACGGACGTTGAGCTGGAGGAGGTTCTTGACGATCCGGTCCTTCATGCTCCCGGCACGGATCCGGAGCCGTTCCACGCGCCCGCGCCGCCGGAACAACGCCCGCACATCCCAAAGGGACACCCAATGGATGGCATCGCAGTCCCGGCTCCAGGGGAGGTGGAAAAGCGCCGGATCAGTGTGGATGAAAAACATCGGGCGGCCGCTCACCCGCGTCCAAAGCCGCGCGCCCAGGAGAAAGAGGGCAATCCCCGCCCGCCGCGCGGCGCCATAGTGGTTGGCGGAATGGGACAAATAAAAGGGGGCATCGTAGCGGGGGCAAAAAAGGAAGAGGGAACCGCCTTCTTCCAGCGAGTTGAAAAGCTTCTCCAGGGTGCGGCGCGGGTCGCCCACATGCTCGAACACAAAGGTGGAAAAGATGACATCGAACCCCCCTTCTTCCATCCCGGTCACGCGGCCAAAGTGGACCGCGTCGGCGACGGTTTGCAGGTAGTCGGCGTTGCAGCGGGTGACGTCCTGGACGGTGTAGTGCAGGGCCCCCTTGCAGTCCTGCATATAGTTTGCGAAGCCGCTCCGCCCCGCCCCGATCTCCAGCACCCGGCACCGGGGCCGCTTCTCCAGCACGGCGAGGATGGCGGCCCGGACGTGCTCCCACTGATCGGGCAGGTGGTTGACGTGCGCGAAGGCGCTGTAGGCGGGCTCGTTTTGGTAATACCGCTCCATCCGCAGGCCGAGTTCGACAGCTTGCGGAGCGTCTTCGTGGGTGAGATGGGCGGGGAATTTCATGGGGCAAAGTCTCCTGTCTAAAGGCAGCGCGCCTCCGGTTCAATTCCCAAAATGCGGCGGGCGGACGCTTTGTCAGCGGAGATTCCGTAGAGAGACACAGATTTTAAAGACCTCAAGCCGCAAAGGAAAGATCCAGCCCGTCCCTGCCCTCGCCTCCGTGTTTCCAAGCTCCAGTTTCATCCATTGCCAAAGGGGCCCGAGAGGCACAAGAGCCAAAAACCCGCGCGCTTCTTGATCGTTTTGCGGTCGAAGTTTCTTCCACCGTTATTACCACCCCGAGATCAAGACTGAATGCCTGATCCTGCGGTCATGCTCAGATCAAATAATCCTCCGCATTTTTTCGATTTCGGAATCAATCAGTATCCGGCGCTTTATTGATGCCGGAGGGCGAGGGGTGGTGATAGCGGTCTTCCTCAATCATGTGCATGATGAAGGCAGGAGAAACCGCGTGGCCGATGCCAATCCGCTGTCCTCGAATCCGGCTAGCCCACCACCCCTTGTGAATAGGGTTTCCACCGACACTGATGGCCAGCAACTGCCCATTGATCCCAATAATCGGGCCGCCGCTATTGCCTGGCACAAGCGGTACATCACTGGCCAGCCGACTAATTTCAGGCTGCTCCGTAACTGTCTCGATTTGGAGCAACCGGCCCGCAGCCACGTCGATGTCTATCTTCTCCGTCCCCGCAGTCGAATGGATTTCTCTCGTGCTCATCGCGCCCGCAGAAACGAGTGGAGTGCCTTTTTGCATGTACTTGGGCGAGCCCAACGGAAAAAAAGGGGCATCGGCCTCAGCGGTACACCCGGCAGCTTCTTTACATGGCCAGCCGCACTTCTGGTCTTCCTCGCACTTCAAGAGCGCCAAATCGGCGGGGGCCTGGGCTTTCCAAACTAACCGGGCTTTGCGCGGCACTCGCCCTTGATCTTGGAATACAATGATAGGCTGGCCACCGTTTTGGAGACAATGGGCCGCGGTCAGCAGATACCCATCAGCTGAAATCTGTGCGCAGGTTCCCATGCCGTTTGATTTTAATACGAAGCCCCCATCGACTGTATTGTAGAGGTCCGTTGCCCCCGCGGGCGTATTTAACAAAATGTGGCATCTGGCTTTCAAGTAATCGCCCAAAGCCACCCCGCCGATTTTTAAATCAAGCACTTCTGCCAGACTGGCGCGGCGCTCTTCAGCGGAAGGAGAGCGAAAGAAGCTATCTGCTTTGGTGAATTCGGCGAGCTGCCAACCCGCCAGCCCGCCAGCCCCGATGAGCAGCAAAATAAACCCACAGCGGATCCAGATGGAGCGCAGCCATGTAGCCTTTCCATTCATGATTGTCTGTCACTCTTGTCCAAAACAAGTTTGAGGTGCAAGAGCGAAAATTGAACGGGGAACCCCGAACTGGCGGCCTGAAGGCGAAATGAAAAACAGACTTGAGCCAGGAGATTCCCCAGCGTGAGGAAGTTTAAGCAGTTGCTCGGGATTTTTTCGCGGGCGGATTTTTCGGCGGCGGTCAAGCGACGCGGCACGGAGCGCGCCGCCCAGGGATTCGATTGCTGGGCTCAGTTTATGGCAATGCTCTTCTGCCAGCTTGGTTCTAGAGCGGTTTCGGTTTATTTTGTCGTATGCTCTTCGGCGGCGAGAGTCGCT
>JBAWXX010000032.1:0-37918 GCA_037143855.1 Verrucomicrobiota bacterium
GCGGGAACACATGGAGCACAGGTTCGGAGCTATACGCGGCCTTGTAGTAATAGGCGCCGTCCTTGGGGAAACCGCACAGGTCGAACGCGCCGAAGTGGCAGGAAACGTCCAGGGGCATCTCGCCCGGCATTTTGCATTTCTTCCAAGCATCGGCCATGAATGGCGAAGGTTCGCCACGGTAATCGAAACCACTCCAGATGAAGCCGCCGCACATCCAGGGGCGCTCGAACTGCCGCTTGACCTCGTCCATGGTGAAGGTGCCGATCCAGAAGTTGCGCACGTCATAGGACAGCAGCCGACCCTGGAGTTCCTGGTTCTCGTAAACCCCGCGGCTGGTGTAGCTGTTGGCCATCTCGGTTTCGACGATGGGTTTGTCGGGATAGAGCTTGTGGATTTTGTCCCAGTTGTCCCAACTGTAGTTGAAGCCGATCACATCAAGCGCCGTGGCGGCCGATCCGGGGTTCTCATGCCCTTCATTCTGCGCCATGGTTACGGGGCGGGTGGTGTCCAGGGCGCGGACGCAGTCACGCATCCCCTGGGCGACTTGCCCGCCAATGGGCGTACCTTGAAAAGCAACTTCCTCGTTGCCGATGTTCCAGAGAACAACGCTCGGCGAGTTGCGGCAGGAAAGCACCATCTGGCGCAATTCCTTCAACGACTGCTCGCCTGTGCTAAACTTGCGGTTTTCGGGAAGCACTAGCATGCCAACGCGGTCGGCGACGCGAATAACGGGACCGCCGGGATGATGGGAGGTGCGGTAGGCGTTAAAGCCGAACTCCTTGAGCCGTTTGAGGCGGTATCCGACCACGCCATCAGGCAACGCAATCCCGACACAAGCATGATCCTGGTGATTCGCCGCGCCTTTAATCTTCAACGGCTTGCCATTCAGGAAGAAACCTTGGTTGGCATCGTAACGGATCGTGCGGATACCAAACGTCTGCTCAAAACGGTCCGTCACCTTGCCGCCGCTTTCCAATTCGATCACCGCGGTGTATAGCTGCGGATGCTCCAGCGACCAAAGCTTTGGCTTTGCCAACGTAGTCTCCACGGCGGCAGTCTTCTCATCCCAAGGACCGACCTGCACGCTCCGCGAACCATCGGCCACCTGCCGCCCTGAAGGATCCAGCACCCTGGCCTTGATCTTCACGTCGGCCCGCGCCGAGCCTTTGTTCTCCGCCGTCGCATGGATTCGCAAGTGGGCCGGCCCCTCCGGGCTATCCTCCAGAAAGCTTTTGCCGGTGGCGGGATCAACCTTGAACCAGCTTTGAACGTAGACCCCTCCCCACGGGACATGAACCGCATCGGTCTTGGTCAGCCAAACATCACGATAGATGCCCCCGCCCTCATACCACCAGCCTTCGGGCAGCTTGTTATCCACGGATACCGTCAGGACGTTTTCTCCGCCGTAATTGATCAATTCGGTGAGGTCGATCTGGAAGGGAGCGTAGCCGCTGTCGCTGCGGCCCACGAGGAAGTTATTGCAGTACACCGTCGTAGCCTGATAGGCCCCCTCAAACTCCACGCAGATGCGCCGCCCCTTGTCCGATGCCGGAACGGTGAACTTGCGCCGATACCAGCCCACTTCGGTTGGAAAATAACCATGCCCCGCATTGCCGTTTTTGCTCGTGAACGCCTCGATGGTGAAATCGTGGGGCAGATCGACGGTGCGCCAAGCGGAGTCGTCATACGCCAAGCCGATTCCGGGCTCCGTGCCATACGTTCCGTTTTTTGCGTACTTCCCCCAATGGTTCACCGGCAACTCGCCCTTGTAGAACTTCCAGCCGAAGTTCATCAGCAGCCTTTCCCTTTCCCGCGATGGCGCAGTCGCTGAAGTTTGGCCAAAAGCAGCAGGAGCCACGGAGAACAAAATGGCCACGGCCAAGGATAATCCACGCCACAGCCAAACACGGAAGCGTTTACCACAGGCGGGAGGGTTGGATTTCCAAATGGGAGGGGGGGGCAACATTGTGATGGGGGACTATTATCCGGGGATGGAGACAGCTACTCTAGAGCGATCTGACTGTCAAAACTTTTCCCGCTTGCGCCTTGGGCGTCTGCGCCTTCGAAAGAATTTGACATTAGTGAGCCAGAGCAAGATGGTTATGCTTCCCCTGAAGAACCTCTGCTTTTGCGAATCAGAAGCAGCGGATCGACCACCTCCCATTAGATCCATGACCCCCCCGCCCACATTGAGACATCCCGGCTTCTCGCTCATCGAGTTGCTCGTGGTGATGGGGGTTATCGGTCTTTTATTCGCTTTGGTGATTCCGGCAATCGGAACCTTTGGTTCGGCAGGCACCTTCACCTCAGCCGCCTCCGTGCTTTCTGAAACGATGGAGGAGGCGAGGGCCTATGCGGTGTCCAAGCGCACTTACGTTTATGTAGGCATCGGTGAATTTAATGCCTCCGCCCCGGCAGACACATGGAACACGGGCAACGGGCGCATTGCCCTTTTTGCGGCCGCCTCGCAGGACGGATCCCGAATCGTCCATGCCAGCGATTTTGCCACCAAGGCTCAGCCGATTAGCCGACTGGTGCGCTTGCAAAATGTTCACCTGGCGCTGATCACTGGCACCGGCGGAGGGTTGCAACGTCCCTCTGATGGCAGCGTCCAAACGCTGGGCAGCAGTTCAGGAACTGCGAACATGAGTTTTCCTCTCAGCGGCACGCCGCGATGCAGTTTCAATCAATGCCTCGAGTTCTCGCCGCAAGGCATGGTAAGGTTCTTCGGTTCAGCCAATCTGCCTGGCTTCATCGAGATCGGAATGGCTCCGACAAAGGGGGATGTGGTCATCGCAACTCAGAACGTCGCCGTCATACAGTTGAGCGGACTCACCGGCAGATCTACGTTATATCGTCCATAAAAAGTGGAGCAGAATGAATATTCCAATTCCATCCCGGGACAGGCAAAAAGCAGCCTACTCTCTTAAACGAGCGATTTCCGGCCCACACCATGCGGGATTCAGCCTCGCAGAAGTGGTGGCCGCGCTTGGCATTGCGACCTTTGCCTTGATGACGATTGTTGGCCTTTTGCCGACGAGCATAAACACTACGCGGGATGCGGTGCAATGCACCGAAGCCGCCCAGGTTGCGAGTGCAATTGCCTGCGATTTGCGCTCCTCCGCGCAGGGGGCAAGCGCCGCTACGACTGGAACCTCCGCGATCTACAGGATTCCGTTGCAATCGGGAACCTACCCATTATTTTTGGACAACGTGGGAAATACAACCGCAGATGCCACATCGGCACGATTCCGCGCGCAGATCGTCATCGCCTTACCTCCAGCCACTACCTTCACCGCGAGCAGCACGATTGCACCGGTCTCATACGCCGCGATTCTCCTCACCTGGCCCGCCGCCGCGCCTGTTGCAAACGCTTCGGGCCATCTGGAAATCGCCTCTTCTTTCACTCCGAGCCGCCTCTGAGCCCACCCCCAGGCCAAGATGCTTATGGAAAAATCCCCCTCTCTCTCCCAAGCGACAGGCCAGCAGGGATTCACCCTTCTAGAGTTATTGGCGGCAATGGCAATCTTGACGCTGGTCCTGATTTTTTTCACCGAGGTGATCAGGAATGTTTCCAATGTCACAGGCACTGGACGGCAACGGCTGGATGTCGACGCATCCGCCCGCATCGCCCTCGACGTGATGGCTGACGACCTTGCCAAACAGGTCAAACGCCGGGATGTCGACTTCCTCGTGAGCAAGAATGTTGGCAATGACGAATTTTATTTCTACAGCGAGGCGCCAGCCCTTTCGGGCTCCGGCAGCGCGGATACTGCGGCGCTGATCGGCTACAAAGTCACGACGGGCACCAGCGGCACCTGCGGCCTCCAACGGATCGGGGAAGGGTTGTTGCTGACCACGGGAAGCGGGGTCGCATCTTATCCGTCCCGACTGCGAGATTATATCTCCAGCATCCCCTCAACCGCCATCCAACCACTCTGCAAGGAAGTGATTCGCATGGAGGTCGAATTCATGAAAAACGATGGAACTTTTCTGGCGGCCCTTCCCACACGGTCTGATTCAGGGGAACCGGCCTACAGCTACGTCACCGCATCGGGCACGCTCGGGCAAATCGCCGCCAATCAGGTGCCGGACTGGGGTAACATTCGCGCGATGGTCGTGACGATTGTTTGCATCGACCGGGAGAAACAGGCGCTGTTATCCGAGTCAGACTTGGAGAATATTACGAATACATTTGTCGATGCGGCCAACGGAGCAACATCCTCCATTGCTTCCGCCTGGAGCACAGTAGCGGAAACCACGCATTTTCCAAAGATAGGCGGCGCCGTAAGGGTTTACCGCCGTTTTTTCCCAATCAATGAATAAGCCCCTCCCCCGCCTCTCCATGAATGAGCAGCCAGCCCCAATCCAGCGTGGGTTTGCCCTGGTAATCGTGCTCTCCCTGATCACGCTCGCCATGATTTTAGCGGTGGCATTTTTCGCGCGATCGGCATCCGAATACACCATCTCCAAAGCCAGCGCCAGCTCGGCCTCCTCCTCCATTCTGGCCACCACCGCCAAGGAGATCATCATCAATGACCTGCGGCAGGAAATCATTAATGGATCGAATACCCCCGCAAACTCGAACTACCCGGTCTATGTCCCCACGGCCCCTTCCAATGCGGCGCCGGCACGCGTCGGCACCGCCGACACGTTGCCCAACCTGGTGAAGCGCAGCGCCAATGGATTGATGTTTAGCGGCACCAGCGGGGCGATTCGGGCGTCGTCTATTTCGACAGGGACGGCATCTCTTGAGGGAAGAAAGTTCTCCGCCGACCGCTGGAATGCCGCGCGACTGCTCCCAACGGTAAGCAGCACTTCGGTGACGCCTATCGCGGATTTTGTCCTGCCGGATTGGATTTATCTCACCCGCAGCGGCTCCAACTGCGCCAGCGCCACCCTTGCCGCAGCCAATAAATCCAACGGAAGCGACCCGATCCTGGGGCGCTTCGCCTACACTATTTATGACGAGGGGGGGCTTTTGGATGTCAACTGTGCGGGGTATCCTTCCGGATTGGCAGCAACGGAAGTCGGCAAGAAAGGCTTTCTCGCTTTGGCCGACCTCACAAGAATCGGACTCAGTGGCACGGAAGTCCAAACCCTTGTGGCCTGGCGCAACGCCTCCACGGCAACCGCACCAACAAATTTCCTCACAAACCTCCGAGTCGATCCGAGCAACTTTCGACAGGTAGCCCAAGGCGACCAGGCGTTTGTCAGCAGGCGACAGTTGCTGAATTTTTTCACCCAGGATGGCCTGAACCAAAGCGCGCTTCCGCTGCTGGGCACCTTCAGCCGCGGGCTCAACCAGCCTTCGTTCGGGGTGGTCGGGCCGGCTATCTCTGCTACGGCCGCTCTTATGGTATCCGCGTCAACGAACGGCGTCTACTCGCTTGCGAGCTACACTGGAAACAACCTTGCTGCCCAAGCAGATCAAACCGGCACCAACGGCATCAATCCCCGCCTGCTCGACGTGAGGGTCAGCGGCACGTTCAATCGTTTTAATCCGGCACAAACCGCCACGCTGGCCAGGGTGGGCGATCCCTTGATCGCAAAGCGCTTCCCGCTCAATCGCCTCGCTTGGCTGACTTACAAAGGGCCTATCGCGCCGGGGGGCTCTCTCACCTCCGACACAACCATCCTCACTCCGCTCCACAATGCGGGGCTAACAGACGACTTCCTGAGCCTGGGAACGGAGCAAAACATCTTAAAAGCCTTTGGGCTGACTTGGGCCGCCGATCCCGCCGGCACGGGCCACAATGTCTGGGTCTATGACCATGGCATTACCAGCCGCTTCATTGGCCGACTCAGCGACGTCGCCGCCTTGACGGGGACCAATGCGCGCGAGCCGGATTTCCTTGAATTGCTCAAAGCGACGATTGGCGTCGGTTCGTTGGGCAAAGGGGCTGCCAATTCGACGGGGGTGGGGCTCTGGCAGCACGCCCGCGATATCCAGCCCGACTTCCAGCTTCTCCAGATTTTCGCAAACATCATCGACCAGTATGACAGCGACGGTTATCCCACCGAGATCGCCCTGCCTACCCGCTGGACCGATGCGGATCTGCTGGGGCTTTTCGAGCGCAAAGTGCGCGGTGTGGAAAACCTGCCATATCTCTACAGCATGAACATCGGAGTATTCACGCTTCGGCAGCCCCAGTTCAATCAGCCACTCACTCCTCTACCACTAAACCCAACCCCGCTTGTGAATAACACGCTGAATGACCCAGGCCTCGCGGCGGATATACTAAATCCCTGGGTGTGGAATCCCCATAGTTCCCTCTCCGGCTCCTCAAGCCCGCAGCCGACCAGCTTTCGGATCATAACATTTTCAGGCGATCCGATTCACTCGAGTACTAACGCCGTGACGGGTTTTACGGTGTACACTCCGTGGACCAGCGACTTTTTTTGTTACACATCTTTTCCTACGACAAGTGGAACATTAACTGGCGGGTCGATGTTCAGCCTGTCCCCTTATCCAACGACGTCCTCCGATCCTACCGAGTTGGACTTCAGCGTGCCAGGGCCCGGTTACTTTACCCAGCCCACAGCGTTAATTTTTCCCAATGTCCCCGCCAACACCAACCTGACAACTGGAGCCGGAAACGCGATTCGATCAATAGCGGGGGGGGCGGGCGGTTATCTGACCAATCCGGTCGATTCGAACCGGCAATATGTGGGCGTGCTGCTTGCAACCTTTCCAATCTGTGCCACAAAGTTCTTAAGCGGCACACAACCCGACGGCACGCTAATCAGCGGCACCTATCTCTTAACCGCCAATCTCATAAGAGGTAACTTTGGACATAGCTTGGCAGCCCAACAGCATCAGATCACTTCCCTCTTGCAATACTATTCTTCGAGCAACTGGATCACCTGCGATGTTAAGTCGTACCTGGCGAGATCTGCTTTTGATGCGTCGGGTTATATTAATCCGGGCAGCCCTCCTGCCGATCCTGTCCGGCTCTTCAGCGGAGACTGTGGAGTCGCAGTTGACCCGAGGACGATGAGATTCGGAATGCCTTCGACAACCGCGTACCCAGCTTCAACTATCAGCACGGGAAGTGCATCGATTCAGACATTACGCCCGAATTTATCCACCACTAATTATTTTTGGGTACCGGGGAGGCCTGGAGATGGAATAGGTCTAGGAAACAGTCCTGGCACACTAGGTTGGATCGGTACGCTCGTAAACACGACGGAATACGGCTATTATGCAGGGTTCCTGACGGAAAATATAGCAACCCTGTACAGTGCTTATTACGACCCCGACAGAACCATGCGAGGCGGCATGGCTTTCTACTCAGGCCCCAGCACGCTCGTGGGAAAACCGCTGGCGACCACATCGGCTGCGAATGATACGGCCGACATCAGCCGTCCGGTCATTCTGAACCGGCCCTTCCGCTCCGTGGCCGAACTCGGCTACGTCTTCCGCGACCAGCCTTTTAAGCAACTCGATTTTTTCACACCGTCAAGTGGGGATTCCGCCCTGCTCGATGCTTTTTGCATCAAGGAAGACCAGACGACCGACGGGGTGATTGCCGGCAAAGTGAATCTCAATACGCGCAATACCCAAGTGCTGGATGCCGTCCTCTCGGGAGTCGGCCGGGATCCGGACGGCAACGGCAGCACCCAAATCACTTCCCCGGAGACAACCAATCTGGCCACGGCCATCTGCAATTGGACGACGGGCACGGGGGCCTTCACCAGCCTGGGTGATGTGGTCGGGCGCTATCGGAATAGCTCTTACGAGAGTTTTTACTCGGGCAGCCCCACGCCGTTCACTGGCGGCACCACCAGCGCCAACAACATTTTGCAGCGTTACCGCGAGGCTCCAATCCGGGCGCTGGCGGATGTGGGCGAAGTCCGGGTCTGGAATCTCTTGGTCGATGTGGTTGCCCAGAGCGGATTTTGCGGCCCACAATCCAACAGCCTGGCTCAGTTTTCCCTCCGAGGAGAAACCCGCCTCTGGATTCACCTCGCCATCGACCGGGCCACGGGGTTGATCGTGGATCAACAAGTTGAACTCGTTACGGAATGAAAATCGCGCACGCCATTCACTTCAGACTCCCCTTCCTTTTCCTGGCAACGCTGCTCATGCCATTGCCGGGGCGCAGCCAAACACCGGCTCAGCTCCCTGCCGGCCCACTCCTCGCGCGTGTCCCGCAGAATACGCGCTGGGAAATCAAGTTTACTTACGGAAAGGGGGGCGATACGCTGAAAAAAGCTGCCGCCGAAGCGCTTCCTCCAGCGAGCGATCCCAGTTCTGGAAAGACCGTTTCCAGCGACCCGCGTCTGCGCCGTGTCATGGTCATCAAAACGCCGGAAGCGCTTTATGAGGAAACCCTTACCATGTCCGGCGATATCTCGCGTCGCTGGCATTATAACCGGCTTAATTTGGAAATTCTTCAATTCGGCCAGAACGGTTTCATCCAGCCTCTGAGCACCCACGATACCCTGAATGAACTCGTCAGCTCCTATCAGAGTCGCGACTTTTCCGATTTGGGCTGGATTTCAGCTTCCAGTTTCCGCGGCATCAAGAAAATTGGTGAATTGGATTGTTTGTTTTTTTCCGATGAAGTTGCCATCCCCCCGCGGATGCTCCCCCCGATGAGCCCCAGCGAAATAAATTCGCCACCGGCTGCTCCCCCGCCCAAAGTGAAAACCTTCGCATGGATCGACGCCGAGACCCGCCTTCCGGTCAGATGGCAGCGTGAGTCGGAAACCCGAAGCTATCGGTTTGAACCCGCAACACCGATTCCCGAACTCCCCCCCGAAGGCAAGCACTTACACGACATCAACACGCCCCATCCTGTGTTTCGGAGAGACATTCGTCCTTAACAAGGCAAGCGGACTGGAAGCAACCCGGCGCCTTCGCGTTTTCCACCGCGTTCAGTCAACCATCGACCGCCCCCCTCTCCCATCTCCGGGCCGGTAACGGGGGGCGGATTCGAATCTATTTGACTCCCCGGTTTCCCTCGAAAATGATTCCCTCCCAGATGTCGAATTCCCTATGCCCGCAGGTTCGGCTGACGCCTCGAATAGTCGTTCTCTTCGCGGTGGGGATTCTTGCTGCAAAGGGAATGGCCGCTTCTTCCATTCCGATGCCGAAGGACGCCGACGATGCAGCGCTCAAAGCGATTGACGAGGTGCGTCTTCAAGACCCCCACCTCCCGCGTCCCGATGCCATGCCCATGGTCGCAGGCCCCGGACCGCTGACGCTCTCCCGCGCGGTGGAGGTCGCCATCGCCAACAACAACTTGATGCAGGCGCTGCGCGAGGGGGCGAGGGCCACGGCGCTCGGCATGATCGCCGCGCAACGCAACTATTATCCCCAATGGCGCGCCCAGCTCAATGCAGTGCACTCCGACGCGGGAGTGACCTTCAACGGCATTCACAGCGCCGACCAATACAGCAATTCGTTCCAGTCTTTGGGATTCACTCAACAGCTGCCTTTTGGCGGGAATCTCTCGCTCGACTTCGGCGGATCGTTCGCCGACTCCAGCAATACCGCTGATTCCAGCTATTCGCCCCGCGCGGTGCTTTCGCTGACGCAGCCGCTGCTTTCCGGCGCGGGGCGCGATCTCCAGCAGGAGCCCTTGGTGCGGGCCAAGCGCAACGTCGTGTATGCCTTGCGCGGCTATCGCCAGCAGCAGGAGGATTTCGCCATCTCGGCCATCAACGATTTTCTGACCATCCAGGTTTTGAGCGCCAAGTTGCAGAATCTCCAGGCGCGGCGCGAGGCGGTCGATTTCCTGGCCAGAAAGCAGCAGACTTTTTTCAAGCTGGGGCGGGAAACTGAACTCGAAGCGCTTCGGGCAACGCAGGAATGCCTCATGGTCCAGCAGCAACTGCTCGACATGGATTTGGACCGCCGCAACCGGGTCGAGCAGTTTTGGATCGCCACACTGAACCTGCCGTTCAAAAACTCCGTTTCCCTGGCCGACTTCCCCATCCCCTATCGGAAACTCCAAATAAGCAGCGACAAAGCGGTCCAAACCGCCATGGAACGGCGTCCGGATCTTCAAACCGCCGCCGATCTGCTCGAAGACAGCCAACGAGCGCTAAAGTTTGCCCAGCGCAATTTGCTGCCGGACCTCGAACTCAACGTAAGCGCCAATGTGAGCAACGCCAACTTCCTGACAAGCAACGGGGCGACTTACGAGAACTACACGGCGGGGCTCACCATGTCGCTGCCGCTGGAGTCCACGGCGCAGCGGCTGGCGCTCTATACATGCTGGCTGGCGGTGCGCCAGAACGAGCGGGCGCTCGCTTACAACCGCACCTCTATTTCGGCGTCGATTCGCAGCAGCATCAACCGGATCAAACTCATCGAAAGCGCGCTCGAAATCCAGGAATCGATCATTCAATCGGGCGGCAAGCGCGTGGCCGCCGCGCAGTTCCTGCTGGAGCGCGGGCAGGTTTCGAACCGCGAGGTGATCGACGCGGATAACATCCGCATTTCCGCCATCAACACCAAGCTGGACCTGCAGATGGACCATTATGTCGCCCTGCTGCGGCTGGAGCGTGACATGGGAGTCTTCGACCGCGACCAGCCTTCGCTGTTTGCCACCACCAAGCCATGAAACATCTCCGCCTTTTTCTCACACTTGCATTGGCCGTGCTGGTGGCATCCCACGGTTGGGCTCAAACCCACCCCCTGGCGAGCATCGTCAACGGCTTGCCCAACCCCACCGCCATCCATTATGTAGCCCCATCGGGAAAGGCGGTTCGCAAGGGCGACATCCTTGTCGTGCTCGATTGCCTGCCCACTCTCGCCAAATGGCGCGAGATCCAGAATGCGATTCCGGCAGCCGAGGCCGAAGCGAAGGCCAATGAGCAGAAAATCGCTCCGACGGAGGCCGACAAAGCCGCAAAGCTTGCCGCGCTTGCCTATGAAGTCACCCAGGCGGATCGGCTTCTCCATAAGTACATCGAGGGGGATGCTCCCGCCAATCAGCTCTCGCTACAACTCGCGGTGATAGACGCCCAGGCGGCATACGACCAAGCTTTGTCCCGCTACAATACCCGTGGGAAGCTGCTGCAAGAGGGTTACATCCAAAAGATCGAATATGACAACGACGAGGTGACCCTCAACAGAGCCAAAGTCGCCCTGGATGCAGCCAAGGTGCGCTTTGACAGTTTCGTCAATTTCGACAAGCCGCTGACAGCCGACTCCCTCACCCGCACCTTGAACGACAAAAAGGCCGCCTTGGAAAGCACGCGCGTCCAAGCGGACCAAAATCTGGCCGCCATTCACGCCGCCATGGACGCTGCGGCGGCCAAAGCAAAAGCGCTCAGCGAAGAGGGCAACCGCTGCCGCGAATTCCTTCAGAAAACGGCGATTGAAGCCCCCGTCGAAGGTCACTTTACCGCAGGCGATCCCGCACATCCCGAGTGGAAGGTGGAACAGG
This sequence comes from Verrucomicrobiota bacterium, assembly GCA_037143855.1. Classification (GTDB taxonomy): domain Bacteria; phylum Verrucomicrobiota; class Verrucomicrobiia; order Chthoniobacterales; family Chthoniobacteraceae; genus UBA695. The sequence goes on from JBAWXX010000032.1 coordinate 11,406, forward strand.
GCGGAACGGCCGCACCGGGGCAGCTTTTGGGACTGATCACCCCCTGAAAAACCCGTTCAGCGGCCACCCATTAGGGAATTGCTGATCAAAGCGACATGGGTGGAGATACAAGCAAGTTTTGCTGGATGCCGAAATCGGGAGCGGCGGCAATATCAGAAGATATTGACGCTGCGAGCGACGGATGGCGGTCGGCGAAAAATCGCTTGCAGATGGCCCGTGGCGATTAGTCAGCGATTCCTTAGAGCGTTTTAAGTTGAGATGTAGCCGATGATTTGCGAGCACCGCGGGCCGGTGCGCGGCTTTTCAAGCGAAGAGGCTGTATTTTCAATACTGCCCGAGCTTGAAGGGACGCGCAACGGTCTGCGCCGCCGCAAGGCTCGGCTACAGAAAAACTTAAGCCGCTCCTAGTGTCCTGTCAGGCAAGTTCATGAAATAAGTCCGAGTCCATTTTCCGCATTTTTCAAGGCGCGACCGAAAGGCAATATCTGAAGATATTGCCCGAGCAAGCAACGCCGAAAAATCGAAAAATTGTCTCGGACTTATTTAGCGAATTTATCTTTCACCACACTAGTACCTTGTAACAAGGAAAATGGCGCATAGAGCGCCGGATTTTTGGTTCAGGGCAAGGCGGAAGCCCAAGGCGCTATCTGAAAATAGCGCCTTGGGCTGACAACGCAGCCCTGGGCCAAAAAGACCAGCCGTATGCGTCATTTCATGCGTTACAAGGTCATAGGGCGTGTCGTCACAAGAGAGACACGCAGTGCAAACGGCAATGAAAGTTCGTTCCCTCAGTCCCCGAGATCATTGCGGGACAGCCTCGCCTCCAGCGCCTGGATCTCCTCCTTGGAGAACACCGACCACATGTCGAACCCGGAAATCACGCTCGCTGCATCGAACACGGCCTTGAACTGCTGCCACATGCTGCCCTTCATGGCTGCCACGAACTCCGGCGTGTAGGCGGAAGAGGGATAGTCCACGCCCGCCTTCCATAACCTGGCATTCGGATTGTTCGGTAATTGTGCGACCAACACCATCCGAAACACCTGTTTGAAAGTGTCCCAGGTCCGGCGCCACCCAGCACGCTGGGCGATCATCATGAACTTGTCCTGAATACGATTCTGATTGACCCGCCGCTCTTTCAACCAGGTTTCCTCCCCAATCCGGTGCACCACTCGATGGTAATCGCCGACCGCCGCCATTCCCCGCCCGGGCCCAGCGCACAAACCGAGTTCGCCAACGGCATAATAGGCCAAAGTGCCAGGGGCAATCTCCCCCCACACCACCGGAGGCACAGCCAAATCATGCGATATCTCGTGGATGTGACCTCCAAAAAAAAGCTTTCCCCGGAGCTTGCCAGACCACGGCTGCATTTCCTCTTTTCCTCCCGAAAACAAGACTGGGTTCCCCGACCAGCCGCCGGACCAAATATCCCAAGTCCAGGGAGCAAAGAAGACGAGCTTTTGATCCATGCCCTTGCCGGTAAGATCCGAGATGCACGCAAAATAGGCATCGATTTCATCCACGAATTCACGCGCCTGTCTTGACCGGAGGCGGGCCAGTTCCGTTTTGCTGAAAAACAGCACGACATGGCGCCCCAGCATGCTTACCCGATCCAGCACCGGCTCCAAACGCACGTTGTCAATCCACACGGTGCCGCTCGCGTTGGAGGCGGCCCCAGCGCCGCGCCCACAATGAATGTAGATGGTTTGTGTGCCGTCTGCCAGGGTTGGGAACTCCAACTCCACATCGGTCCAACCGAAAGTCCCCTTGAGCTTGCCGTTCAATTCCTGATTACGGAACGACTCCGCCAGCCACATGTTCACACCCACGCTGGGGCCGACATATTCGGGCGAATGATCGTTCAAATAGCTCTGCCGCACATTCTCGCCGCGCATACGAGCGCGGAGCCGATAAATCCGGTACGGCTCCAACTGCACACTTTGCGAAAGCTCCACGGGCGCGTACTCACCCTTTTTGCCGGCCGGAGCAGAGATCGGTTGGGTGGTGATGCGTAATGCGGGCATGCCACCCTCGCCGCCTTTGGCATCCACCACGACTCGGGCCTTATCATCGGCGCGATTCAATTGCCAACCCGCTGGCAATCCCGAGGGATCGATTTTGGAAAAATCCCCATTCACCACCCCTTTCAGGGTCACGACCCGCACCGTCACCTCATCCGAACTCGACTCGGTGCCGGCGTTGATGGTGAGCCGGAAGCGGAACTCGGCTTCAGCGACGGCGGCAAAGGTGGCTTTTGATTGATTGCTCCCTTGCAGCGCGACCTTGGGGCCCTTGATCTGAGTCCATTGGAAGGTACCCGCAAAGCCTTTTGGAAAACGCGATTCGCTCGCGTCCAAGACCCCCGTCTGCCCCGGCAGCAGCACGGGCAATTCTGCCTTGGCCACCGCTATGATCGGGGCAGCCACCACACACGGGGGCGGTGCCATGGCGGCCCAGCCCTCAAGGCAAAGCCCTGCCCAGAGCATGACACCCAAAATCAATCCAAATCTCTGTTTCATTCTTAGAGCGGTTTCGGTTTATTTTGTCGTATGCTCTTCGGCGGCGAGAGTCGCTGTGCGTCTTTTTGCGCTTGGGCTGTATTTACAAATACAGCCGCTGCGCTCAAAAAGCCCCGCATCAACCCTCGGCGCTCTCAGATCATTGCGACAAAATAACCCAAAAACGCTCTAGCGACCTGTTGAAAAATCTTTGTGGGGCCGCCATGACCGATGAAGTTTATGTGCGAGCAATGGCTGCAAATGACCCGCCTTGCCATCGCGGAAGACTATTACCTTGTAACAAGGAAAATGGCGCATTGGGCGCTGGATTTTTGGTTCAGGGCAAGGCGAAATACCCTAACGGAAGAAGTAATAGAGGCCGCACATCGCCACGAATACCAAGGCAGCCAAAACCTTGTAGTTGGCCAGGCCGGGCCAACCGGGAGACTGTAAGGCGTCCAATGGATGTTCCCAATAAAGCTTTTCGGGATCTTCCGCTGGCTGCTTGGGGCGGATCAACGTCAGCACCACTTGCAACACAATGCAAAAGCAGAGCATGTAAAACGCCATGAGCATGAAGGGAGTTTTATAGAAGAACGGCGGAATCCAGCCGAACTCGGCCGGTTTCCAGACATAAAGCGTCTTGATGGCAAAAATCAGCGTGCCGGTCAACGATCCGATCCACATCGTCCATTTGGCACTAAATGCCGAGGCCCTGGGCCAGAATACCCCCACCGCGAATACGCATGAAATCGGCGGGGCGATGTGGGCAATGATATCGTTGATGCCGGCGAAGATGCTCTTGTAGTTATCGAGCAACGGCACCAAGGCAATCCCCAACAGGAACGCGCCCAGTGAGGCCATTCGCCCGATAAATACCAGCTTGCGCCCAGGGGTTTCCGGGCGAAACCGGCGGTAAAGATCATAGCTAAACAACGTGGCAATGGAATTGGAGGCGCTAGCCAGATTCCCCATCAAGGCGGCCATGAGGGCGGCCGCCATCACGCCGAACAATCCGACTGGCATCAGATTTCGAATCATCAATCCATAGGTTTCCTTGGATGACATCACTGTCACATTGGCCGGCAACACGAGATTCTTTGCATCCATCCCGGTCATCAGCGTCATCGCTTTGCCGCCATTGCTCAGGCTCTTAGTCAAATCCAATGGCGACTCGCCTTCCGTATAGACGAGATGCTCGATTTTTCCTCCCATCTCCGCGCCGGACATCTCCATTTCGTAGTTTCTTTTTGGACCTTGCGCTGTTTGGATCATTGCGCTGTCGCTGCGCACGCGGAGTTGTGTGATCCCGTCGATTTTGCCGCCCTGGATCATCGCGAGAAACATCAGGCCAGGCAAGATAAAGACGAACACGGGAAACACCTTGATCAATCCGCAAAACAGCGGGCCGATGCGGGCGTGATTTTCATCCTTTGCCCCGAGAACGCGCTGAACGATGGTCTGGTCCGCGCACCAGTACCAGATGCACAAGGCCGGGTAGCCCAGTGCGACTGCATACCACGGCATGGAGGGTTCTTCTGTCGCGGTGCGCAGCATAGACATTTTGACCAACTCGTGGCTCGCCTCTAGCTGCGAGAGCATGCCTCCCCATCCGCCCACTTTCGCATAAGCAAGCGCGGTAATGATCAGGGAACCGGTCAGCAAAATCACCGCTTGGATCGTCTCGGTCAGCACCACGGCGGAAAGGCCACCCAAGATGGTGTAAACCGCCGTCAATGAAGTCAGCGTGATGATGCACACCCATTTGTCGATGCCAAAAACCCCGTGCAACACGAGCCAGCCGGTGGAAAGCGGGAAGGCGATGTTAAAAATGATTGCCGTGAGCATCGAAACCCCCGCCAACCAATCCCGGCACTCCGAACAATAGCGCTTTTCCAAAAAGTCCGGCAGCGTGGAAATCTTCGCCCGCATGTAGAAGGGCACAAAGAAAAGGCTTAGGGCAATGAGTGCGAAAGCTGCGAGCCACTCGAAATTACCCATCATTAGGCCGGAGTCATAACCGGCCTGCGCAAGACTTACCAAATGAAGGCACGAAATATTGGTGGCAAACAGGGCCAGCCCGATCGCCCCCCAACTCAGCGTATTTCCAGCTAGAAAGTAGCTACCGGCATCGCCTCCCTTGCGTTTCTTGAGTCCGACATATACGCCGGCCCCGACAATGCCGCCTAGATAGAGAACAATGATGATCCAATCGATGATGCTTATTTTACTCATTCGTGATTATTGGTTTTAGCTGGAAAATCCACACAATGCGCCGCGCCTGCTGAACTCGTGCACAGCGACGATATTCTGCGGCGGCACGTCCGTGAGGATGTTGTGGATGGGGTTAAAATAAACCCGCCGCCGGGAGCGATGACGTCGCAGCCGAAATCTTTTTTAAGTCGCTCGGATTCCATTTGATAACAAGCGGTCTGGACGGGATTGATCACATCGAAACCCGCCCCGATACAATGCGGCATAAGCGAGTAGACCGACCCGCACGAGGGCAGGACGGTTTGCATTGTCGAGTGCTTGTGAACATAGTCGCAAAGTGGCGCGGTTTGAAGAAGCTGACGCAGGTGGCCGGCGACATGAAAGGGTGGCCGGTGCCCAGGCACGAGGCGTCGCCGAACCAGATACCGACTACCATGTCTCCCAGCGCCTTGCAAACGTTTTCGAGCATCTTGAGGTGAATTTCCAGCGAAAAACATGAGGCACCCACACCTCACAATTTTTAAAAACTCCGGCAAATTTTCCCGCGGGACGCAATGACTATTTATTCAGCGATCCTTTAGGGACACGGCGCAGCCCACGAGAGTTTGATCCATAGCTGGGATGCCACGTGTTGCGGCTCCTTAAAATTCTTGACGAAACTAGAGCGTTGTAGGAGCATCACCCGAAAGCGTACGTATCCACTTGCCCCTCTTATGAATAAAAAAGTCATTCATGCTCTGCTTTTGTTTGATCCTGCTTCCCGGTCCCGCATGCACTAACTTGTTTCAAGGCCAACAAACGTGCTTCTGCGAATGAAATGAAGTTCTGGCCGTTTTTAGGCAAAATGGAAAAAGGCTGGATTATGCAACTGCACGATCATAGGGGGGCGCAGAGCAGCGAGATCATGGTGCCGTGCGGAGCACTCCCCGCCGATAAGGCCTTGATGATGCGGCTATTCCGCAGCCCTGCTCGGAGGATAGAGCCGCTCACCTTTAGGAATCGTTGATCCAATCAACATGGGACAGATGCGAGGCAAGTTTTGTTGGCTGGTGACACCGGGAACAGCGGCAATATCAGAAAATATTGACGCTGCGAGCGGTGGCGGCAGATGGCAAAAATCGCTCTGCAAACGGTCTATCGTTCATTATTTCAACAGCCTGTCAGGAAAAGAAAGAGCGGAGGAAAGCTGAAAGTTTTTGGTGTAGCCCGCAGACTGCAAGCTAGAGCGAGGTCATAAAATTCCAAATCTGAACTTAAAAAACCCATGCACATTGGAAACTTAAATAAATTTTTCCTTCTGGCGCTGGCTGGCTGCTTCAGCCTTTGCATCTCCCGGGCCTGCGCAAATGCCCCGACCATTCATTTTTCGGTAAACGAAAAGACTGGCGCCATTGTCCTCAAGGATCTTCGCAACGGGCGGACATGGGAACAGGTGCTTCTGGCCGATCAACCCGCCCAACGCTTGATCTCCTACGATGCAAAAAGCGGGATTGCAGAGTTGGAATGCAAAATGTCTGGCATACTGCGGACCGGCAAAAAACAGGAGGAGCCCGTCCGGGTCACGGCGAAACTCGATCCCGTCCGGCCGGAAGTTGAGCTTACATTCATCTTCTCTGGAACCGGGGAATGGCGGCAGGCCGACTATCCTTATGCTTTCACCATGGAGGAGGAGGATGCCTGCAACCTTTATCCGCACGGCGAAGGGATGCTGGTGCCCGTGAAAAGGAGCAACCCGGACTGGATCCCGATCATGAGTGATCTGTACTATGGCGGCATTCATTCGTTCATGGCTTGTTTCGGGGTTCTTGAGCCGAAAAGCGGCATCGGCATTTTCACTCTGCTGCCGAGCATTGAGTCGACCATGGTAACATGGAGCGAATCAGCCGGAGGCCGGACGGTGGCTGAGTTTGGGTGGCGCCCTAACAAAAACGTCTTCGACCGCCCCTACAAGATGATCGTGAGCCTGTATGACAAGGGCGGCTATGTGGCCATGGCCAAGCGATACCGCGAATGGTTTGCCGATAATGGCATGCGCCGAAGCCTGGACGAGAAAGCCAGGCAGAATCCCGATATTAACCAATTGGCAGGAACGACGGTTTTTTGGGGGATCACTCAAAAGACCGCCGAGTTACGCGAAATGGCCGACTTGCTCAAGTCGAACGGAGTCGATCGCTGCCTCTTTGCCATGCCGGGCATATTTTCGCCCCAGCACCACTATGCCGATAAGGCCGACCTGGCGGCCACCATTGAGCACGTTAACAAGCTCGGTTATTTGAGCTATCGGTATGACCAGTTCCGCGACGCCTTCAGGGCAGATCCCAACATCGGCGCTCACCTTCAACTCAACACCGATGCATGGCCGGAAATGATCACCATCCAGGAAAGCGGGAAAATGGTGCAGGCATTCGGCCCCGATAGTGGCGTGATCTGTCCGCAGTTTTTCCTTTCCCTGGCGAAAAAACATCTGCCAGCCACCTTTGCGGAGTTTCCTTATAAGGCATGGTACCTAGACTGCATTGGCTCGGTCAGTTTCAATTTCGAAGGGGAATGCTGGTGCAAAGAGCATCCGGCGGACAACTTCGATGCAAGACGCGAGCGGCTCAAGCTGATGGAGTATGTCACAAGCCTTGGCAAGCTGACCTCCACCGAATGCGGCCTCGACTATTTGATCCCGTATGTGAGCTGGTATGAGGGGGGCACCAGCCTTGTTGCCTATGTTGAGAAATTCCCCCCGGGAGTGGCGGCCGCTGGGGGGGCAATGGATGATGCCGATCTCTGGAAACGTGTGGCAAAAGCCGCGCCGACTGAGAAAGTGCCATGGACGGTCAACCTGAGCACAAAATATCGCATTCCCTTCTGGTCGCTAGCCCATCACGATGAAGCCGTCATGACGTGGCGATGTGAGGATGGAATGCATCAGCAGCCCGCCTATTGGGCCCGGAAAAATCTCTGGAGCGCCCTCTACGCCGCTGCGCCAATGTACCGCCCCTACACTTTAAATGTGCGACAATTCGCGGCTGAGATCGGGCGAACCTCCAAATACATTGGGCATGTGACTAGCCGGGTCGGCATGAAGGCTATGACTGATCACCGTTTCCTCACCGCTGATCGCGACGTACAGGAAACCTGTTTTGAGGGCGGCTTTGGCGTCATCGCCAACTTCGGGGAGTCTGCTTATAAGATCTCCTCCGGCCCGGAGATCCCGCCTGGGGAATATGTGGCCTACGCGGAAGCAGCCGGCAAACGCAATTACCTGCCCCCTCCCTGTCCTAACGTTTTTTCAAAGTGAAAACATCTCTACCTCCACAAATGTCACAGGCAATCTTTCTCGAACCTCTAAAATGTCGAATCCAGCGCTCAGCAGCCGATACATCATTTAGTCAATGGCAAGAGCCGCCAACCGGCGGATGGCAACTCCCCCCTGGTTCCCGGCTTTATATTGATTTTGGGCAGAAAAGGGTGGGCCGCCTGCACATCCTTGCTCTTGCAGACCGGGATGCGGAACTCCCCTGCTACGCCTATCCGCACCCGGCTGCCGAAAGAGCCGTCGAATTTTCCTCGAAACATTACAAACACCCGGATTTTCCGCTTTCCTGGGGAACGATTATTTCCCCCCCCATGGAAGTCCGGCTGCCTCGTGGCACAAACACGTGGACCGATTGTCACACCCGTGCCTTTCGGTATTTGCGCATTGATGCGTCCGTGGATATCCACGTGCTGGCAATTAAGCTGGAGCAATCCGCATGGCCCGGAAAAACGGAAGGCGAATTTAGCTGTTCCGATAAGGATGTCACGCGCGCATGGGAAATGGGCTGCCAGACCGTGCAGCTTTGCACCCAACCCGCTCTGCATTCACAGCATCCCATCGGCGAGGTTGGCCAATGGGTCATCTGGGACGGCTGCCGCCGTGACCGCGAAATCTGGGTGGGCGACCTGCGCCCGGCCGCGCTGGCCCATTACGCTCTCAGCTCCGATCATACACCGATCCGGAACTCCCTGAAATTGGCGGCTGACGCCGTTCTGGAAGATGGCCTGATTCCCGGCAGCGTATCCAGCCGTCAAGTCTTCTATGAATACGCGCTCTGGTGGATTGTGACTTTGTGGGAATACGTGCTCCACAGCGGCGAGGTAAACTTTGCCAAGGAGTTGATGCCTGTGCTTGAACGCCTGATGGAGTGGGTGGAGGGGCATGTGCGGAAGGGCGGCGGGCTTTTTAATGTCACCAATTCCTGGAGCTATACGCTCCCAAGAACTGGCCCGCTCTGTGGCCCAAACGCAGCGCTCTGCGCTGCCTACCGTGCGGCCGCCGACCTCCACGACGCCTGCGGCGCCTCTGGCGCAAAATATCGGATCCTTGCCGAATCGCACAAACAACGCATCCTGGAAAAATTTTACGACTCAAAGAACCATATTTTCCGCGATACGCCGGACAATCCCTCCGACACCCGCACTTGGGAAGACAACAACGCCCATGCGATTCTCATGGATATCGCACCGCCGGAGGATCGCCTCGCCATTCTCTCCGGGCTCAAAGCGCGTCTTTGGAGCCCAAACGGATCGGCGACCTGCGCCCCGATTTTTCCTGAGCAGGAGTTGGGAAACATTTGTCCATGGGCGCACAACGGAACGATCTGGCCGTTTGCCAATGCGTACGAAGTGGGGGCATGGATGAAATGCGGCAAGGTAGCCGAGGGGCTCGAATTGCTCAAGCGTTTCACCAGCGCGTGCGCTACGGCAGGAACCGAAACAATCTGGGAGATGATCTATCCCGACGGGACGATTCCCGAAAGTCCTGATGGGCGCTATCTCTTGAGCCTATGCCATGCATGGGGAGCCACGGGCAACCATTACCTCCACCGGCATGTGCTCGGGGTGCGCCCTGCCGCTCCGGGGTGGACTGAAGTGATTCTCGAGCCGAACCTCGGAAACTTGGACTGGGCAACAGGAACCGTTCCCACCCCCCTGGGGCCGATCCGAGTGGAATTGTGCCGTAGCGGCAAAACGTCGAGCTACAAGCGCCTCGAAATCCCGAGAGGAATGAGAATCAAGCAAGTCCCTGAGAACGATTGTATTGAATTTATTAAAAACTGAGTTATAAACCGCCGGTTCAGGATATGTGCACGTTCGAATCAATGAAAACGCTTCACTCCCCCTCAAGGGCAGCACTTTTCAACCGCCGTTTACAATAATTCGAATTTCAAATATATCCCCAATTTCCAAGACCCACCACCTCCTATGCCCACCAACATCCATTTGTCGGCTGTCGATTACTCAGTCCTAGTCCTGTATTGCCTTTTTGTCGTCGGGATCGGGTTTGCCTTGAAACGCTACATGAAGACCTCGGCGGATTTCTTCATGTCCGGCCGCAGCATCCCGGCTTGGGTTACGGGCCTCGCCTTCCTTTCGGCAAATCTCGGGGCCTTGGAGCTTGTTGGCATGGCGGCCAGCGGCGCCAAGTATGGCATCGCCACCGCACACTTCTATTGGCTTGGCGCGATCCCGGCGATGGTGTTCCTGGCTGTCTTTATGATGCCGTTTTATTACGGCTCCAAAGCCCGCTCGGTGCCGGAGTATTTGAAACTGCGGTTTGACGAGCGCATCCGCTGCTTCAACTCGCTGTCGTTCGCGGTGATGACGGTGTTCGCCTCCGGCATTTCCATGAATGCGCTGGCCAAGCTGCTCAACCAGCTTCTCGGCTGGAATTACGATTACAGCCTCTGGATCTGCTCGGCCGTGGTGCTCGCCTATGTTCTCAAAGGGGGCCTCACCTCGGCCATCTACACCGAGGTATTGCAGTTTTTCATGATCGTGCTGGGATTCGCCCCGGTCGTCTATCTCGGGCTCAAAGACGTCGGCGGCTGGAAGACTTTGAATGCGACACTCGCCCATGTGGCGATGGAACCGGCCAAGCTCGACATCACCAGCAAGGTCTATGCGAGCGATGCTTGGACAAGCGCCTGGAAGCCGCTGCTCGCCGGGCCTTCCGCCAACCCGATGGGCGTGGACCTCTTCGCAATGGTCTTCGGCCTCGGCTTTGTTCTTTCCTTTGGCTACTGGTGCACCAACTTCCTGGTTGTTCAGCGCGCGATGGCCGCCAAAAACATGAGCGCCGCCCGGCGCACGCCGCTCATTGCCGCCGTGCCGAAGATGCTCTTTCCGATTCTGGTCATCCTGCCGGGGATGATCGCCGCCGGGCTCGCCTTCACTGGCAAAGACAACTATCGGCTCCCGCCGCGCATGGTGATGAACGAAGCCTACGTCAAGGCGATAGCCGCCGTGCAGCAATCGGGCTCGGAGAAACTCGACGCGGAAGCCGCCAGCAAAGCGCTCAGCCAGGCCGTCGGCTTCAAGATGAACAAGGAGAAAGTCGCCGCGCTCATCAGGGACAACAGCGCCAAGGCGCTGCCCGAACCTGAGCTCAAGGCCCGCATCCAGGCGGCTGTTTCGGAAAACGACTACGATGGCGTCATCCTCTCGCTCGTCAAGAAATACTGCCCGCCGGGCATGCTGGGCCTCGCGCTCACGGCGCTGCTTGCCTCATTCATGTCGGGAATGGCCGGCAACGTGACCGCATTCAATACCGTCTGGACCTACGACCTCTACCAGGCATATATCGCCCCCAACAAGAGTGACGCCCACTATATGAACATGGGACGGCTGATCACGGTGGTCGGCGTGTTTCTGAGCATTGCTTGCGCCTACGTTGCCAGCAATTACTCCAATGCCATGGACATCATCCAACTGGTATTCGGGTTCGTGAACGCGCCCCTCTTTGCGACATTCGTGCTTGGCATGTTCTGGAAGCGGACCACCTCACATGGGGCATTCTACGGCCTGCTGGGCGGCACGGCGGCATCAATGCTCTTCCACGCCACCACACTGGCCACGGGCAACGCCCCGGGAATCAAGGGAGGCTACCTTGCCATCCTCGCCACACTCCCGAGCGAAATGGCCCAGAACTTCTGGCTTGCGAGCTTCGCCTTTGGCGTCTGCTTCGTGCTCACGCTGGCTATCTCGCTGGCGACGGACCGGACCAAAGTGGACGAAGAACTCAAAGGACTCGTTTACTCCCTTACGCCAAAGCAAGTGGACGAGGAGCAAGCATGGTACGCGCGGCCGGCATTCCTCGGCTGCATCTTGCTCCTGGGCTGCGTCCTCATGAACTTCCTCTTCTGGTAACCGCCAGCCTTTAAATCACAATAGACAAAGAAAATTATGGGCCTCGATATTCGACTTCCAATCGGAATGATGTTCACCTTGATCGGCCTGCTGCTTTCCATCAGCGGATATTTGACCAAGGGCAACACAGAGATGTATCAATGTTCCCTCGGGATCAACATCAACCTCGTCTGGGGTTTGGTGCTGCTGCTTTTCGGGGGGGTGATGCTCTCCTTTGCGCTTCTGGCCAAATCCGCCAAGGCGGACGAGACTCCCAAATCCGCACAGACGGCTGCTTCCCGCCGATAGAATCGGCTTCAGGCGCCATCCACTGGCTTTTAGAAGTCCAATAAGGCTCCCTCCCGGCTCTGCCTTGACTTGTATCCACATTGTGGCCACGCCAGCCACGAGTGAAAGGCAGAGGGGGGGACCGCACCGGCGTTACCGCACTCAGCCGCGCCAAGGCAAATGACGACGCAGCAGGGGCGCGGAGGAACGGGACGAAGATCCGCGCGGGCAACGCACCTATCGAAGCGGCCTGCCATCTCCTTTTTTCCATGCTCACGATTCGCGATCTCAAAAAAACCGTCGGTGGCCGCACCCTCTTCGAAAATGCCTCCATGCAGGTCAACTACGGCGAGCGCGTCGCCCTGGTCGGCCCCAATGGCACTGGGAAATCGACCCTCTTCGGCATCATCCTGCGCGCAGACGAACCCGATGCCGGGACGATGGACCGCGACGCCTGGACGATGGTCGGCTATCTGCCGCAGGAGAGCGAGCCGGCCGGCGACGAAACCGTGCTCGAAGTGGCCACGGGCCGCGCTGGTGAACTGGCCGTTCTCGAAAGCCGCCTGCACGATCTGGAAAAAGCGGGCACCGTGGACATTCCGGAATACCTCGAAGCCCACGCCAAACACGACGCCCTCAACGATCCGCAGGTGGAAGCCAAGGCCAAGAAAATCCTGCGCGGGCTGGGCTACCGCGAGGACCAGTTCGAGCGGCGCGCCCGTGAAATGAGCGGCGGCTGGGTTATGCGCGCCCACCTGGCCCGGCTGCTCGTGATGGAGCCCGACCTCCTCCTCCTCGACGAACCGACCAACCACCTCGACCTCCTCTCGCTCCTCTGGCTTCAGGAATATTTGAAGACATATTCCGGCGCCATCCTCCTCATTTCCCACGACCGCCAGTTCATGGACGAGATTGTCGAGACCGTCTACGAGATCAACGAAACCCGGCTCATCGCCTACACCGGCAACTACACTGATTTTCTGCGCCAGCGCGAGGCCGCTTACGAGCAGCAGCTAGCCGCCTACAACAACCAGCAAAAGGAAATTCGCGCGCTCCAGGAATTCGTCGAGCGCTTCCGTTCCGTCGCCTCCAAGGCGTCGCAGGCCATGAGCAAGCTCAAGCAGATCGAGCGGATGGAGAAGCTCGACAAGCCCGTCCCGCCGCGCAAACCGTTCCGGTTTCACATTCCCCAGCCGCCCCGCGGCGGCCAGCGGGCGATCACCCTGGAAGACATCCACATGGCCTACGGCGCGCACAAGGTCTACCAGGGGATCGACCTCACCATCGAGCGCGGCGAGCGCACCGTGCTGGTCGGCCCCAACGGCGCGGGCAAATCGACCCTGCTCAAAATCCTCGCCGGGGTCGTCGATTTCCAAAAAGGGGAGCGCAAGCTCGGCCACAACGCCAAGATCGGCTACTTCAGCCAGCACCGCGCCGACACGCTCGACGCGAACAAGACCGTCCTCGAGGAAGTCATGGACAGCGCCCCGGAAATCCGCGAAGACGAAGCGCGCGGCATCCTCGGCTCCTTCCTCTTCCGCAAGGACGAGATCTACAAAAAGACCGGCGTCTTGAGCGGCGGCGAGAAGAGCCGCCTCAACCTGATCAAATTCCTGGTGGACCCGCCGAACCTCCTCCTCATGGACGAGCCGACCACCCACCTGGACATCCACAGTGTCGAGGCCCTTATCCTCGCCCTCGAACGCTACGAAGGGACGCTCGTCTTCATCTCCCACGACGTCCATTTCATCCGCAAACTCGCCACCAAAGTGCTGCACGTCCACTCGGGCCAGCTTTACCCCTACCCGGGCGGCTACGACTACTATCTCGAAAAATCGGGGGCTGGCGACGACCGCGCCGCGCTGACGGCACACTAGTGCTGGCTACCTCAGCAGGTCGGGCCGGTGGCTGCGCGTTTTTTCCATCGCCTTCTCCCGCCGCCATTGGGCGATCGCGGCGTGGTTTCCGCTCAAGAGGATATCCGGCACGCGCCACCCCCGGAACTCCACGGGCCGGGTGTAATGGGGGTATTCGAGCAGGCCGTCGGAAAAGGAGTCTTCCGCCGCGGAGGCTTCGTCGCCCAGGACGCCGGGGATCAGCCGCACGATGGCGTCGGTCACGACCACGGCGGCGATGGCCCCGTTGGTGAGGACGTAATCGCCGATGGAAATCTCATCGTCCACGAGGTGGTCGATCACGCGCTGGTCAATCCCCTCGTAATGCCCGCAGAGGAGAATCAAATGGCGCTGGGCGGCGTAGGAGGCGGCCAGGGATTGCTGGAAGGCGCGCCCGGCGGGCGTCATCAGGAGCACCTTGCTTTCCGGCGTGCGCAGCGCCTCCACGGCGGCGAAGACCGGCTCGCACTTCATCACCATCCCCTGGCCTCCGCCGTAGGGGGCGTCATCGGTGGTGAGGTGTTTGCTGGTAGCCCAATCGCGGATGTTGTGGACACGCAAATCCGCCAATCCTTTTTCCTGGGCGCGCTTCATCATACTCTCGGCAAGCGCGCCTTCGCAGAGTTTCGGAAAAAGGGTGAGGATGTCGATTCGCACGGGAAACAACGTAGCAGAGGAAAAATTTGCCGGAAAGCGGCAAAAGGAAAAGAAGGGATTTTATCCTCGCCCCCACCCAAGTCGTCATTGGGATCGTTTTCCTTTGCGGCTTAGCGTCTTTGCGTGAGAATAAAAACGCTCCCCATTTTCATGCCGCGTGGAGGGAATCTGTAGTGAAATGAATTTGACTTCATTTGGCGCGGATTTTGGTGGAGGCTCTTCTATTCCGTGTTTCACCGTCCTTTCCACCAACTCGAAGTCAGGGCTCTCAAAAAGCCGAGACAGACCGCCGCCCGCCGCCGCTGTCGCTGGACGATGCGCCTCCTTTTTTTGGCGCTCCTGGCCGGGATCGGCGTCTGCGCGGTCTATGGGACGTGGGCCGGTTTTTATGATCTGGGCCAGCTCCGGGTGATGCCGCAGCGGACGTGGATTTACGACTGCAATGGGAATGCGTTCAGCCGCCGGGCGGGGGAGGACCGCGTGCTGGTGCCCATCGGCAAGGTTTCGCCCCATTTCATCGACGCCCTGCTGGCCCGCGAGGACACCCGTTTTTACCACCACTGCGGCATCGATCCCGTGGGGATTCTCCGGGCGATTTTCCGCAACCTCATCCACCTGCACGCGCGCGAGGGAGCCAGCACGCTCACCCAGCAGCTTGCCCGCAATTCCTTTGAACTCGGCGGCCGCAATCTGCACCGCAAATTGCTGGAGGCGTTCGTGGCGTTGCGGATCGAGCGTTCCTGCACCAAGGCGCAGATTTTGGAGTGCTACGTAAACCGGATCTACTTCGGCGCGGGTGTTTTCGGCGTGGAAACCGCCAGCCGCGCTTATTTCGACAAGCCGAGCGCCAACCTGACGTTGGGCGAGGCGGCCATGCTGGCCGGGTTGATCCGCAGCCCGAGCCGGTTCTCCCCGTTCCACAACCTGGAGGGGGCGCTCCGGGAGCGGGATGCCGTGCTGGACCGCATGGTGGCGGTGGGAAAGATCCCAGCCGCCCGGGCCGCCCGGGCCAAAGAGCAGCCCGTCAGCGTTTCCGCCACGCGCCCGCCCACCGCCGGGGATGGCTATGCGATGGGGCTGATCGAGGAGGCGCTGGCGCTGAACCTCGATAGCGACCAGCTTGCCGCCGGCGGGCTGCGCGTTTACACGACGCTCGACCCCGCGTTGCAAAAGACGGCGGAAGTGGCATTGGACGCCGAGCTGGCAAAAGTGGAGGAACGGCCCGGCTACGCCCATCCCAAGCGGGCCGACTTCGGCGGGCGCACCGACGGCGCGACGAGAACTCCCTATTTGCAGGGGGCGCTGCTGGTGCTGGACAACGCCACCGGGGGCATCCGGGCGATTGTCGGCGGGCGCAACTACGCCGAGAGCACCTACAACCGCGTCTACGCGCGGCGGCCGGTCGGCTCCACGTTCAAGCCGTTTGTGTACGCGGCGGCCTACGCCGGCGGCCGGGTGACGCCGTCCACCCCGGTTAGCGACGACCCGATCCGCCGCCGCGAGATCGACGGCGCGCCAAACTGGGCGCCAGGCAATTCCGACGGGACCTTCCGGGGGCTCCTCCCCGCGGAGGAGGGGCTCATTCTCTCGCGCAACACCATGAGCGCGCGCGTCGGCAACGCCGCCGGGCTGGACGCCGTGCGCCTGGTGGCGGACGCCGCCGGGCTCGGGCCGGCCCCCGAGTTCCCCGCGATTTACCTGGGAAGCTTTGAATGCTCCCTGCGCGACCTGGTGAGCGCCTACACCCTCTTTCCCAACGGCGGCGTGCGGCGGCAGCCCTATCTCATCACGCGGGTGGAGGACGCCCATGGGAAGATGATCTACCAGGCGTCCCCCCAGGAAAGCCGCGCCCTTTCCCCGGCTGTTTGCAAGCTGGTGACGGACGGGCTGCAAAAGGTCATGGAACGGGGGACCGGGGCCTCGGCCAACTTCCACGGAACCGCGGCGGGCAAGACGGGAACCACCAACGATTACAAAGACGCCTGGTTTGTCGGCTACACCCGCACCCTCACCTGCGGCGTATGGGTGGGCTTGGACGAACCGGCTCCGATTGTGGCGCACGGCTATGGCGCGGCGCTGGCACTGCCGATCTGGAGCGATGTCATGAACGCGGCGGCGGAGCGGTATGCGTCGCGCGGCTTTGAGACGCCCGGGGGGATCGCCCCGGAGGTGGTGCGCCCGTCCGCCACGCCGCGCAAAGCGTTCCCCTCGCGGCTACTGAACTCCGTCCGCCACCTCTTTGGCGGAGGGGACTAGTACCTTGTAACAAGGAAAATGGCGCGTAGAGCGCCGGATTTTTGGTTCAGGGCAAGGCGGGGTTTATCAGCCTTAGAGCGTTTTTGGGTTATTTTGTCGCAATGATCTGAGAGCGCCGAGGGTTGATGCGGGGCTTTTCAAGCGAAGCGGCTGTATTTTTCAATACTGCCCGAGCTTGAAGGGACGCGCAACGGTCTGCGCCGCCGCAAGGCTCGGCTACAGAAAAACTTAAGCCGCTCTAAAGCGGGCGAAATACCAGAGGCCTCCCCACAGGTTCCAGATGAATTCATTCGTCACCATGAGTGCCGAAAGAGCGATGGCGATCTCCTGGACACTAGTTGATGGGCCGCCGAGAACAGCGATCCCGAGTTTTCCGAAATAGAAAATAAAAAGCACCTCACGCAAACCGTGGCCATTGACGGTCAGCGGCAGCATGGCGAGCAACAAATAGACTGGCATGAAGAGCAATACCTGCGTGAAGGAAATCCCAATGTGCAGGGATCGCGCAAAGCAAAAAATGCTGAAAAAACTGATCAAATGAACGGCGAAGGCGATGCCGAGGCCCGCGGCCAATCCCACATCGGGCAAAAAACTCGTCTTCAGCACGGTGATTAAGTGCCTGAGACGTGCCATCCGCCGTTCGGAGCCACGCAACCACAGCAGGCCCAACCCCGCGATCACCAAGCCCGTTCCCGCAATGACCGTAAACCCCAACGCATTGCCAATCCGAGTCCCTCTCCCGAGATCCACCCAGGAAACGGGACAGGCCAGGAAGGCAGTTCCCGCCATGGCAACGAGAGCGATCAAAGCCGTGAAGCGATCGGTGATCACGGTAACGGCAGCCGTGGCCCTTTGACCTGGAAAGAGGCGGCAGAGCTGATAGATTTTAACGAAATCCCCGCCCGTGCTGCCGGGCAGGATCGTGTTGAAAAACTGGCCGCCCCAAGTAAGCGGAAAAACCGTTGGAAAGGGCACAATGAGCGATTGCCGCCGCAGGAAGATGCCCCAGCGCACGGCGAGCAAGACGAGCACGGGCAGCGTCAACATGGAACCCGCCATGGCCCACGCCGGATCGGTCCTTTGCAGCAGCGCGCCAACCTGGTGCCAGTCGAGCTTGCGCACAATCAGCCAGATCAACGCCAAGGAAGCAAGGCAGCGGAGCAAAAATTTGAAGTTCATCGCCGTTTCTTCAACGCCTTTAAAACCAGTTCCAAGACGCCATACTTTCGAAGAAATGCCAGGACTTTCAAGATGAAGCGATTGCCGAAAACAAAGACGAAGAGGTGGTTCTTCCATGCTGGGATAAAGCGTCCCGATCCGAGTTCCAGGGCTGCTAGGGAACGATTCACCAACTCGTCTGCCGACATCCAGAGAAACGGAGGGATCCGGCCTGGATCAAACCCCTGCATGTCCGGGGTCGTCGTGAAGTTTGTATAGGTCTGGCCAGGGCAAAGCGCTTGCACTTTGACGCCGGTGCCTGCGAGTTCGGCCTCCAGACATTCGGAAAAAACCAGCAAGTAGGCCTTTGTGGCGCTATAGGTGGCTGTTTCAGGGAAGCGCAGAAAAGCGTTGATGGAACAGATATTGATGATCGAGCCCGCGCCTCGTGCGATCATGGCCGGCAGGGCAGCCCTGCAGAAGCGGACCGCAGCCAGAACATGCACGCTAATCATGTCGATCTGCCGGTCAAAATTGGTGGCGACAAAGTTCCCCGTCGTGCCAAAACCGGCGTTATTTATCAATAGGTCCAACGCCTCAAGCTGGGCAATATAGGCTTGGACGCGTTTCAGATCGGCCTCGTTCGCCAAATCCGCCTCGACGAAATCCACTTTGATCGAGTATCGCCCGGCCAGTTCTTTGGCAAGCGCCTCGGCTCCTTCCCGGGACCGATCGACGACGATAATGTCGTAGCCGCGTGAAGCAAGGCTGCGAGCAAACGCCGCTCCGATCCCGCTCGCCCCTCCCGTGATCAACGCTATGGATGCGGGCATGTCAGAAATTAATGCGTTCTTTTTCCGTGACGAGCGGCCTGCTCAATATCTTCGTATGCATCGCGCCAATGTATTCGCCAATGACGCCGATAAAGAAAAGTTGCACAGAAGAGAAGAGGAACAGCCCAATGACGGCCGGCGCGATTCCCACTGGGAAGCTTTTCCAGAAGAGAAGCTTGTAAATGAAGTAAATAATGGCTGCCAGAAAACTCAACAACGACATGGCAAACCCAAGCATGGCCGCCAGGCGCAGAGGAATTTTGGAGTGGCTGGTAAAGCCCAGCATGGCCATATCATAGAGCGTGTACCAATTATTCTTGGTGATTCCGCTTTTGCGGTTTGGTTGATTGAAGGGAATGCGTGCAATAGGATAGCCCAACTCCGCCACGAGGCCGCGCACATAAGGATACGACTCGTCCAAGGACCGCAGCATCTCGACGACTTCCCGATCATAGAGCCCGGTGCCAGTCACGTTTTCCAATAAGTCCACATCGGAGAGCCGGTTTACAAGCCGGTAATACAAGCGGCGCAACGAAAACATCACCCCGTTTTCGTCGCTGCCGATTTTCTGGCCCAGCACGATTTTGAATCCGGCCTCCCATTGGCGCACGAAGTCGACAATCAGTTCTGGCGGGTCCTGCAAGTCTGAAACCATTCCGATCATTGCTTCACCCTTCGCTTGGAGAAGGGCGTGGTAGGGCGAACGAATGTGGCCGAAGTTGCGGTTATTGAGAATGACCTTGACCCGCTTATCTTCAGCCGCGAGCCGGCGGAGGATGGCGACGGTCCCGTCCTTCGATGCATTGTCGATATAGATCAACTCGAAATCATAACCAGGGATGCCCTCAACGACAGCTTTGACTTGCCGATAAAGCTCCTCGACGTTGCCCTCTTCGTTGTAACAGGGGGTAACAATGCTGATAAAATGATGGTTCGAATCTTGCATCTGTCTCTTGGAATAGCGTGACGACCCAATTTCCGGGGCTATCGTTTATAAAGCAAGATCTTATCCATGCGGTCTTGATCTTGTTTTACATCGGTTCGTCGATGATCGGGACAATCATATTGGCCTTGAATTCCTCCCGGTCAAGGAACGGAAACAAATCTTCGAGCGGCTTGGAGACCATCGAGCCGTCCGGGCGCTGAATGGACGCAAGGCGGGGAACGCGCGCTTCATCCGGCTGGACGACGACTTCGCAGACCACGGGGCCGTCGAAGTCAAGCACCTGGCGGATTTTCTCCTCGATTGCGTCGCCGGAAGCGATGCGCTCGAAGTGGAGATCGTAAGCGAGGGTGACTTTCTCGAGGCTGGGAAGGCAAACGCCGCTGCTGGTGTCGGCACCCACTAAATGGCCGTTGAAGTAGCCGCTCTGCGACGCGCGGATGCAGGCGTAGCCATTGTTATTGACCACAAAGAATTTGATGGGCAGGTTGTGGGTTGCAATCGTTGCCAGCTCCTGAATGTTCATCTGGAAGCCGCCGTCGCCGTCTACGCTGACGATGCGTTTGCGGCCGCTGGCAAGGCATGCGCCGATGGCGGCGGGAATCGCAAATCCCATGGAACCCGTTCCGCGATTGTGGAAAATCCGCTGGCCTCGCTTCGCTTTGGTCATCAGGAAGAAAATTTCGCTGGCGAAGCCGGAGCTTCCAGGAACGACTATCTCGCCTTCGCGTAATGCGCTCCAGAGCTTGTCTGAAAAATAATACATGCTGAGCGCGCGTCCCGGCGCGGGATAGTGTTCCGGCCGGAGGAGCGGGTATTTGCTCTTCCACTCTGCACAACGGTTCATCCAGGGGGAACGGTCGCGGCCGTCCTGCAGGGAATCTGCCTGGCGAAGCAATTCTTCCATGAATGCCTTGGCATCCGCGACGATGGGGTGATGAATCAGTGTCTTCATCTTCCGAATCTCGTTGGCATCCACATCCACCATGATTTTCTCGGCTGCGCGAGCGAATTTGTCGTGGGCGTATCCAGTAAGAGCCATGTCCAGCCGCGAGCCGATGACGAGCAGGCAGTCGCAGTTTTGAAGCGCGAAATTGGCACCGCGCGGCGCGATGGCTCCGGGGCGGCCGACAAAATACGGGTGGTTGTCCGGGATAAGGTCGAGGCCCAGCCAGGTGGTGAGGACCGGGATCCGCAGCCGCTCGATCAGTTGCTGTACGGTTTGCACCCCGTCTGCCACCCGAATTCCATTGCCAAGCAGAAGGATGGGCCGCTCCGAACGATTGAGTGCTTCGATGACACCGGCTACTGCGCGCGACAGGGACGCGGAAATGTCCGGCGGCGTGTCGGGCGTGAAGCCGCGCAATTGTTCGGGATCGATCTGTGCGCCTTGGGAGTCAATAGGGATATCAATCCAGACCGGTCCCGGCCGCCCTGATTTCGCCAGATACAGTGCTTTCTCCATCTCGTAGCGGATGGATTTTGGGTCGCGAATCGTGACCGCATATTTTGTGATGGGTCCTACGATGGAGGTGATGTCGATTTCCTGCACCCCGTTTTGCCGTTGGCCCGGGAGTGCTTTTAGGTCCGCTGTCTTGACCTGTCCGGAGATGAAGAAGCAGGGAGTGGAGTCAAGATAGGCGCCCGCCACGCCCGTGATGGCATTGGTGCTGCCAGGCCCCGCTGTGACAACGGCGAGCCCGAGGGTGCCCGTCACTCGCGCATAGGCTTCCGCCGCGATGGAACACGCCTGTTCGTGGAGATTGGCGATATATTCCAATTCACCGCTTCGCCTGCCGACCGATTCATTGAGGTGCATGGCCGCGCCGCCCACCAGCATGAATGCGTGCTTGACCCCTTGTTGGATCAAAAAATCAATGACGTAATCGGATAGCTTCATTTTTGGAAAACCAAGCGGTCGAGCACTTCCCTGACGGCTCCCTGCCCGCCGGGATATTGGCTGATAAATTGGACGATGGAACGGACCGATTCGTGCGCGTCGGCGGGAGCCGCGGAAAAACCGGCGATCTTCAGCGCGCCCAAGTCGTTGACGTCGTCGCCCATGAAACAGATGTCCGCAAGATCGATCTGCGCTTTGTCCGCAAAGCAGCGCAAGGCGGCTTCCTTGTCTTTGCACCCCTGCTCCACATGCTGGATGTGGAGTTTCTCGGCGTAGCGGTCAATCAGCGGGTTGGCCTCGCCGGAGATCAGCGCGAAGAGGATGCCCTGGCGCGTCGCGCGGGCGATGCCCATCACGTCGCGATACGAGAAGCGCTTCAGTTCAGAGCCGTCAAACCCCCACCAAAATGTGCCGTCCGTGAGCACCCCGTCGACGTCGAGCGCGATTGCCTTGATCGATGCCATGGGATCGATGATCGCGGCGGATCAGGCTTTCAGGCCGACGCGGCGCAACTTTTTCATGACGGGGATTTCCCGCTCTTCAACGCGCTTAACGCCGTCCCCCAGCGAGGTTTCCACAAGGCGAATGTCCCGAACGAGCCGCGAGATCCCGCTCGGCTCCAGCGATGCGGCCTGATCGGAACCCCACATGGAGCGGTCGAGCGTGATATGGCGCTCCACGATGCATGCACCGAGCGCCACGGCGGCAACGGAGGATGCGAGCCCGGTTTCGTGACCGGAGTAGCCAACCGGGATTCCGTAGCGCTTTCGCATTTCGCCGATGACGCGCAGATTCAGCTCCGGGTAATGAGAGGGATAGGCGCTGCAAGTATGCGCGAGGATCAGGTCATCCTTGCCAAGAACTTCGACCGCGTGGTCGACTTCCTCGTAGGAGCTCATGCCGGTGGAGAGGATAATCGGCTTGCCTTTGGAGCGGGTGTGCTTGAGGAGGGCGTCGTCGGTCAGCGAGGCCGAGGCGATTTTGTAACAAGGCACCGGGAATTGATCGATAAAGTCCACGGACGGCTCATCCCAGCATGACGCGAACCAGGGGATGCCGATCTCACGACAGTATTCATCGATTTCGCGATACTGCTCCAGGCCGAATTCCAAGCCACGCTTCAAATCGCCGTTGGTCGTCCCAAACGGACTCTCGCGGAGGGCGGCGAGCTCTTGGGCGTTATAGACGATGTCGATGGTCCGCTTCTGAAATTTGACGGCGTTAAAACCGGCGTTCTTAGCGACGGAAATCAGGTTTTTGGCGATATCCACTTTGCCGTTGTGGTTGATGCCAATCTCTCCAATGATATAGCAGGGATGGTTATCGCCGACAAGAGTGGTGCCGATTTGGATTTCTGTGTGGTGCATGAGAGGAGGGGGTGTCGATCAGAAGTATCTGCGGTCCTTATTGCTCTGAATTCAGCCCTAGTCAAGAAAAGCTAGTGTGGTGAAAGATAAATTCGCTAAATAAGTCCGAGACAATTTTTCGATTTTTCAAGGCGCGAATGAGGGCGGTATCTGAAGATACCGACCGATTGAGCAACGCCGAAAAATTGAAAAAGGGGCCGGAATTATGACGCGAATTTATCACTCACCTCACTAGCTTGAGCGGCGCTCCACCAGTTCGTCTCCGGGCAAAATCCGCCGCACCGCTTTCTTGGGCGAATGGTCAATGAGATCCAAAGCCAGCATTGCCGCCTCCCGCCCCATCTCGTGCAATGGCTCGCGCACCGAGGTGATGAAGGCGGTGGAATCAACCGTTTCGGTGCAATCACCCAAACCGACTATTGCCACTTCCTCGGGCACGCCTATCCCATGTTCAATCAGCCATGCCGCCGCATCCAGGGCACAGGTGTCGTTCATGGCCAGGAATGCATCAGGACGGCCCTTTTTCGATGCAAACAACTCCACCATCGCCTCCGGCAATCCGCCAGCCATCTCCTCCCAGATTTCCCAACGCCCGTTTTCGGGAAGTTTGTGCGCCTGAAGAAATTCCCGGTACCCGCGGAATCTGGCCTGATTATAATGGAAAGGATATTGCTGGCCGATAAAGCCGATGCGGCGGCGGCCCTTGGAAACCAGGTAATCCAAGGCGCGATGGGCCGCGGCGCGCCCGTCCCATACCACGGCATGGGCGTGCGGCATGTCCCCCGGGGCATCTCCGAGAAAAACCAGCGGGACGTTGTTGGCCACAACGGTCTTGTAAAGCTCGGCACGGCTGCTGGGCTGCGGTTGGATGATGATGGCATCCGCACGCATCTGCATCAGCAAATCCAGTTCGTGCTTCTCGCGCGCTTCTTCCCACGAATGGATGGTCACCATCGGCACATACCCCTTTCCATCGAGCACCTCTCGAACCCCCTCAACCACCTTCTGGGCGTACTTGCCCCAGAGACCGGCCAGAAGCACCCCGATGACTTCCGAACGCGAGGATATCAGGCTGCGGGCCACCTTGTTGGGCACATAATTCATCGCCTTTGCCATGGCCTCGATTCTCTTCACTGTCGCCTGGGAAAGGCCGACGCGACTCGCCGTGCCGCTGAGAGCAAAGGCCGCGGTGGCACGGGCCACGCCTGCCGCCTTTGCCACGTCTGACACCGAGACCCGCTTCTGCTTCAAGTTTGCCATGCAGTGAGCATTCACAGGAACAGGCGCAATGCAAGCAAATCTAGATTCTGCTAGGTGGCCGCTGATTTACCCGTCACACGGGCCATCTGCGGGCGATTTTTGCCCCCTATCTCCCGATCGCTTTCAGCAGCGGCATCCGCCGAAAAGTCCCCGGCGCGCAACGATGCCGCAACCAGCAGTTTGCCAAGCGGGGAAGGAAACAAATTCGGCCGCAAAAATGGCTTGAAAACTAACGCGATCTAGAGCAAAAGCCTCGTTCATGCCAAATCCATTCCCTGCTCTCCCTTTGCCTATCTCCCTTAGCGCCCTCCAACTCGAGGGCGATCTTGCCGTTCGCTCGCTCCTGAATTACTCCCGCCTTGAAGGCCAGTGGTACCGGCCATGGGAGGTCTTCGGCGCTGACAAACATGGATGGCCCGGTGACTGGGAGGGGCGCATCATCCTTGCCCTCGTTTCTCAGGCCGCTGCCAGCCACCGTGAACCGGCGTGGCTCAGGCAGATCCTCGAGATGCTGCCCAAGCATCTGAACGAACGCGGCTATCTGGGGAAAATCTGTGAACCGGGCTGGGCCAATGAACAGCAACTGGCCGGTCACAGCTGGCTCATTCGTGGTCTGATTGCGCAGCATGAGCGCCAACCCGATCCGGCGCTCAAGGCAATGATCAGCACCATCGTGCGCAACCTCTTCCTGCCGGCCGCTGACAATTTCCGCAAATACCCGATCACTCCGGCCCAGGTGCGGGAGGCGGATCACTGGGAGCTTTCCCACCCGCAGAGTAAAACCAAGTCTCACAAGGGATCCATCGACACGGGATGCGGATTTATTCTCATGGACGGGCTCACCGAGGCGTGGCGGTTCCTTAAATGGCCGAAGATCCGGGAGATGATCGAGGTGATGGTCGAGCGGTTTTTCAAACTCGACCTTGAGGGTGCCCACATCCAGACGCACGCGACCCTGACCTGTCTGCGAGGGATCTGTCGTTACATTGAACTCACAGGCAACCGTGCGCTCCTGAAGCGGGTGTGCAAGGTGTTCGAGCGCTACAAGGCGGTCGCCATGACCGAGCACTACGGCAATTACAACTGGTGGGGACGTCCGCGGTGGACCGAGCCGTGCGCGATCATTGATTCCTTCATTCTGGCCGTCTGGCTCTGGCGCCTGACAGGGCGGCCGGAATACATCGCCGACGCTCACCATATTTATTACAATGCCTTGGGGCATGCCCTGAGGGCAGAAGGCTGTTTTGGAACCGATTTTTGCCTGGGGGCCATTCCTCCAGAGGAAGATGGCGGGATTGCCGCCCACGACCCGCTGGTGTTGCAGCCGCGCACCTACGAGGTTTACTGGTGTTGCACCATGCGAGGCGGGGAGTTTTTCGCCCGGGCCCATGAGGCCGCGTTTTACAGCTGTGGCAGCGAGATCTGGCTGCCGATGTATCACAACGCGACCGCAACAGTAGCGGGTATGGTGCTGCGTGAAACCACGGGCTACCCCTATGACGGCTCGGTACGGGTCGAAGTGCTGGACATTCGTGCCAAGGGCGCGAGAAACCTGCATTTTTACATTCCGCCGTGGAAGACCCTGCGCCCGACGGTGTTGTTGAACGGAGCCAAAGTGCCTTCGCGGCAATCCAAGGGATTCCTGGTGGTCTCGGGATGCTTCAAAGCCGGGGATGTCCTTGAGGTGGAGTTTGGCTGTGGGTTGCACGTTCTCAATCCCCACAACAAGAACACCGTGCCCGGGGTCCATGCTTTCTATCATGGCCCGATGCTGTTGGCCGTTGAGCAGCAAGCGGCCGTCGAAGAGGAAGCCCCCGTGCCGGCCATGGCCGGGCCACTGTCCGCCTCGACCGAGTTTGAGCCTATGGCGAGAGCCAAATATCGGGTGAAATGCCGTCCCGATATTGTGCTTGCGCCCGTGTATGATATTGAGCGGTTGACCCGTCCATGGCACGCGAGCCAGGCCCTCTTTGCCGATGGCGCATGCGGCTGCGGAAACAGTCATTAGAGCGTTTTAAATTGAAGTGTTTGCAATGATGCGAGAGCGTCGTGGGTTGATGCGCGGGCTCTTCAAGCGAAGCGGCTG
>JBAWXX010000033.1:0-37368 GCA_037143855.1 Verrucomicrobiota bacterium
GCAATCGTACCAGCACTTTCTCAAACTTTTTCGTACGCCAACTTTAATCGCACCCCACTACACACGTGTTGATACAGTGTGGCAGTTACCTCGTAGCGCAGTCCCCATTGGGCGATGCGTTCGATGATGTGTTCAATTTGCGGCTCGGTGGCGTTGGGCTTAGTGATGAGAATCATAGAAAGGGTCGGCTATGGCTTAGCTTATTCCGCGCGTGATAGCGCAGGTGGTTTGTTTAGGGTTGACGATTATGGGCATACGCCCACTATATTGTCACTTCATTTTCATGGAATCACCTGCCGACACCGAGCCTACGCCCGAGGCCGCCCGCGAAATCGCCGAACTGCATGCGCCTGTTCTTCATTTTGGGAACCGGGAGAGCATTCAACGAGACGCAGGCTTTGGGTTATCAGAAAGGACGGTGCGCACCCTCTCGAAAAGCAAGAGCGAGCCCGATTGGCTGCTTGCCCACCGGCTGAAATACCTGGGCCTCTTTGAGCGGGTAGAGCGCACGGTTCCATGGGCTGCGCCAGCCCTGGCCAAATTGCCCTTTGACGATCTCTGTTACTATTCGCCCCCGCTATCGACGGTTCGCGGACAAAAGCAGCCCGTAGATTCCGTGGTGGAGGACGTGTTGCAGGAGATCGGAATTCGGGAGGAAGAAAAAACCGTGTTGGGAGGCGCGCAGGCGCAGATTGACGGGGCAGTCGTGTATGGCGGTCTGCGCGACGAATGGGCAAAGGCCGGGGTGATCTTCGTTGATTCCGCCCGCGGGCTGACGGAGTATGCCGATCTATTCCGCCCCCATTTTGGAACCGTGGTGGGGGCGGATATCAATCCGTTTACGCGGCTCAATAACGCGATGTTTTCCGGCGGTTCGTTCATCTACGTGCCCCCTGGCGTTAAGGTGACGGCCCCGATGAAATGCTTCATGCACTTGCAAACCCGTTGCGGCACCCAATTCGGGCGCACGCTGATCGTGGCAGACAAAGGCTCCGAGGTTATTTTCATGGAAGGCTGCACTTCAACGCCTCGAAAAGAACCGGGCTTGCATTGCGCGGTGGGGGAGTTCGTGGCGTTGCCCGGTTCGCGCATTCAGTATATCGCCATGCAAGACTGGTCGCGCAATATCTTCAACCTCGCCATCCTGCGCGCGCATGTTTACGAAGGCGCTTCGATGCAATGGATTGACTGCAACCTCGGGGGGCGGTTGACCATGAAATATCCCGCCGCCGTTTTGAAGGGGCGGGGCGCTTCGGCGGAAATGGTTTCCATCGCCGTGGCGGGAGCAGGACAACATCACGACACGGGCGCACGAATGCTCCATCAAGCTCCGCAGACATCCAGCAGCATCCGCACCAAAAGCGTCTCTTTTGGCGGCGGTCGCGCCGATTATCGCAGTCTGGTCGATATGCCTAGAACCGTCCGCGACTGCCGTAGCCATACCGAGTGCAGCGCACTGCTCATGGATGCCGCCAGCCGGGCGGACACCTACCCAACGCTTTGCACACATGGTCGAACGAACATCGCCCAGCACGAAGCGAGCGTCTCGCGCGTGGGCGCGGAACAGATTTTCTATATGCGGCAACGGGGGCTTAGCGAAGCCGCCGCACGCAGCATGAGCATCAACGGTTTCGTCAACGACCTGACCGAACGCTTTCCCCTGCAATACTCGCTCAGAATTAAAAAGCTGGTGGAACTGCATCTGGACGGTTCCGTAGGATAACTCTATGCCCTACCGAATTTGCAAAACCGTTGAAATCGAAAGCGGCCATCTCCTCTCCCGGCATTCGGGTAAATGCCGCTTTCCGCACGGACACACCCGAAAGGTGGAACTGGTTCTCGAAGCCGATTCCCTGAACGAGCAACAAATGGTTTGCGATTTCAAAGTGCTCAAAGAGGCCATGCGGGCGCTGCTCGATCCTTACGATCACGCCCTGTGCATCAACACCGATGACCCGATGTATCCCACGTTGAAAGCGGCTTATGGAGAGCGGGTCATTGGTTTTGAACAGACCGACCCCACCAGCGAAATGTTGGCGAAAGCTCTCTTCGAGGGCTTTAAATCCAGCCTGGAACCTGTCAAATTGAGAATCATCAAAGTGCGGGTATGGGAAACCGCCCATGCCTGGGCGGAATACCGGGAATAACGCTCAAATACAACGCAGCCGTGCCCAAATCGCCCGCAAATCCGTGGCCGCCGGGCCGTCATTAAACTCAACCACTGAACACCCCTGGCGCTACGCGTCCGTGATGGATCGGTCATAGCGAATGTGGCCCGCCAGATACGCGCCGTGATGCTGCGCTTCCCTCTCGATTTGCTCTGCCAACGCAGGGTTGATGTCCCACTTGTTGATGCACACTGCGGTTGGAAGATTGAAATGCCGGGCGAGATCGAGAACCCGTTGCAGATCATGCCGTCCCGCAAGGGTTGGTTCGGTGACGATGACAACCTGCGACGCCCCAGCGATGGAGGCGATGACCGAACACCCGATGCCGGGCGGGCCGTCGATGAGCGCCAGATCAATCCCCTCCTTGCGGCCAATGGCCCGCGCTTCTTCCCGAACCTGGGCAACGAGTTTGCCGGAATTCTCTCCGCCTGGATGTAACCGGGCGTGGACCATCGGACCAAATCGCGTGGAGGATACATACCATTCGCCGCTGATGCGCTCCGGAAAATCAATGGCTTGCGAAGGGCATTGCGCAACGCAGACTCCGCATCCCTCGCAGCCGACGGATTCCACGCGGCAAACCGGGCGGCCCTCCGCCCCACTTTCCAGTCGCACCGCACCGAATCGGCAATGTTCCAGGCACACGCCGCAACCCGTGCAATCCTCCGCGCGAATAATGGCTTCCTTTCCGCCGCAAAACGGCATGCGGCGATGGATGTCGGGCCGCATGAGAAGATGCAAGTCCGCCGCGTCCACATCGCAATCGACGAGAACGCTTTTCCCTGCCAATGCAGCGAAGGCCGCTGTCACGCTTGTTTTGCCCGCGCCTCCTTTGCCGCTAATAATCACGAGTTCTTTCATGAGCAATGGGCCTCGGGGTTTCCTTGCAGAATGCTTGTAGCTAAGGGCAACAGCGACGTCCTCAATGCCGAGGCCGGTTCCATCATCATCTCGCCACGGGAATAATACTCCGCCACTTTCCGGCTATCCTTGATTTCCGCCAGAATTGGGATGCCTTCCTCCCGGCAATACGCCTGGACTGCGGTGTGGTCGCTCACCGCGCGGTTGATGATGACCCCGCATCGCCGCCCAAGCTCGCGCATCAGTTCCACGGCCAATTGTAAATCGTTCAAGCCAAAGGGCGTCGGCTCCGTGACCAAAATCACATAGTCTGTCTCACGAACCGTTGCGACCACCGCGCAAGCCGTTCCCGGTGGGGCGTCGATTAGAGAGATTGAATCCGGTTCAATGGCTCGCCGGACCGCGCGGATGAGCGGCCCCGCCATCGCTTCGCCCACGTTGAGCCGGCCCTGCACAAACCCGATTGCGCCGGAGCGCCCTGTTTCCACCACGCCAATGCTTCTAGGCTGTTCCTGGATTGCCCCCACCGGGCACGCCAGCGCACACCCTCCACAACCATGGCACAGTTCGGCGAAAACCAGCGCGGTTTTCAAGGTCGCAATCGCGTTGAATTCGCAAACCTCGGCGCACTTGCCGCAGGCGATGCACCGGGTTGCATCGATTACCGGGACTGGCACCGTTGCCTCTTCCGTGCGTTCGATTTCTGGTTTCAGAAAAATATGGCCATTGGGCTCCTCTACGTCGCAGTCAAGGTATTGAACTTGCGCTCCTTGTTCTACGAGCAGGCGGGCAAGGTGAACCGACACCGTGGTTTTCCCGGTGCCCCCTTTGCCGCTGGCGATGGCGTAAGTGGTCATCTTGGATGGCGGGAACGTAAAAACTAGTCTCCTTGCTTCGTTTCGCTGGATGCCTCCGCAAGGCTGCCATTCTCCAATGCGTCAATGGCATCGGCGACATTGTTGAGAGCTTGAGCCAGGAAGATCCGCACGCCTCCCGTTTTGAGGGCTTGAAATGCCTTGGGCCCTACCTGACCGGTAATCACGGCGGTTGCGCCTAACTGGATTACGGATTGCGCAGCCTGGATGCCCGCGCCCTGCGCCGCATTCCAATTCTCCGTGTTGTCGTGCGCTGTAAAAGCGCGGTTTTCCGTGTCGAAGAGAAGAAATGTCCGAGCCCGGCCAAAGCTTAGGTCCAACTCGCTTTCCATCGATCCGCCTTTGGTGCTGATTGCAATTTTCATGGATGCTTTTTCGGGAACTCTGAGAAGTGGCTTTCGTTGGCTCGCCAAGAAGTGCAAGGGGTCGATTTAGCCGAGGTGTTTGCCGCAACCAAAAGCTCTCGGCGGGAATGCCGGGTCGCCTGGCGTGGATTAGGCTTGTGTTTATAATGGGCTTATGCCCTTAATGGCAACCGCAAAATAAATAAAAAGTGCTTTCCAACTTCGACACGCCTCCCGAAAGCGCGCCGATCAACTGCCTGGTTCCCATGTCCGGCACGCCGTTGGAAAATCAACCGCCCTTGGATGTATTTGAACTGCTGCGGCTCGTCGCCACCACGCGGATTGTATTTCCCAAAGCGAAAGTGCGCTTGTCGGCAGGCCGCAGTTCGCTTTCGCGCGAAGCACAGGCATTCTGTTTCTATGCCGGAGCCAACTCGATTTTCTACGGGGACCGGTTGCTCACGAGTGATAACCCCGGCGTTGATGAAGACCGCGAATTGCTAGACGACCTGAACCTCTCGGCCCAGCCGCCGCACCAGAGCATGGCTATCCTTAGCTGACTTTCGGCATCTCCATAAACTTGGCGTGGGCCTTGGCCGCAAGATCGCCGGTTTGCCGCACTTCGGCGCACAGACTGTAAACACCGTGCCTTTGCGTTTCGAGCCGCGTGGTGACTTCCACCGGCTCGTCGAGCAGTACGGGAGCGTGGTAGCGCACCGTCATTTCAGCGGTCACCCCGGCGATCCCACGCGCAAAAAGCGTGTGGACCATCGAAGCGTCAATCAGCGTCGCCAGAATTCCCCCGTGGATGCGCCCGTCGTAGCTTTGGAAGCCCGGCAAGGGATGCCAAGTGGCGTGAGTGACGCCCTCGGCATCCGTGTGGAAAACAAGGCCCAGCCCGTGTTCATTGCCGGGAGCGCATGCAAAGCAATGGGAATGGAGTTCCTCGCGCAAGGCGCTCGCCCGCAAATTAGTGGGCGCAGGAGCTGCTGTCATGTCCATGCTCGTCACCATGTCCGGGGCAGCATTTGGCCAAGTCTGGCTGTGACAAAATTCCTTCCAGTTGCTGTGCCACCATCGCTTCGGGAGTCGCTTCGCCCTGGGCGGTAAAGACCTGGATGCCACTTTCCATGAACAACTGAACCGCCCGTTGGCCGATGCCTCCGATAATAACCGCCTGCACGCCTTGCTTGGCGAGCCATGCGGGAAATGCCCCCGGTACATGCTCGGGAGCCTGCACGTCGGCTTGGCTGAGAATGGCGTGCGTGACGCGGTCGGCCTCGATGATGCGGAAGTGCGTGGCTCCGCCAAAGTGCGAGGAGAAGGATCCGTCTTGCATGGGGAGCGCAATGCGGATTTGACCTGTGGTTGGGCTAGATATTGTTTCCATAAGGGCATAAGCTCATTACGTGAGCGCGATTGCAAATCAAATCGGACTTTCTTTCAAATCCTTGCCGGGATGTGATATAGAGTTCTCCCATGCCGAGGCCACCCTGTCCCAGAAGAATCGAACACTGCCCGCCCGCGTATTATTTCAAGCCTGCGGGCATTCCGTTGTGCAAGATCGAGGAAATCGCACTTGGTGCCGATGAACTGGAGGCCATGCGATTGGCAGATTGCGAGGGCATGTATAATCAAGATGCGGCAAAGTGCATGGGCGTTTCCCGCCAGACCTTTGATCGCATCATCCACCGGGCGCATCAAAAAACGGCCCAGGCTTTGGTTAACGGTTTCGCCCTCCGCATTGAGAAAAAGGAACCGGATGCAAGGATCTCGGGGGGGAAACCCCTCTGATTCTCCACGATCGTGAGTTCTCATGCCGGAGCGACAAAGCACCGCTACCCGGCGTGTAAGTTGTTTCCGGCACTTTGCATCCTGTTTACCGGCATGCCTTACGCTCCATCCGATAAACAGGATGCCATCAGTGGCTCAACGTAGTTTTGAGCCCCCCACGAGTTCCTCAATCCCTATTTCCGCGCGGTCCAAAAGGAGGGGCCGGTTCAAAGTTGCCCGACGAGACGTCGTAGGAACGATAGGGTGCCGCCGATGCCGTGTCCATTTGTCGGCTTGATGCGGTTTGGTTTGAACCGATGCCTGGCGTCGTCGAGCACGCGGGCAATACGAACATGCTGGCAAGCAGGGAGAGGCAACCGACGATTCTGAGTGGGTGTTTCATATTCACCCAACGTAGGCGCCGTTTCTGTGAAGCTGATGAACCGGATGTTAAAATTCCTTCATAAATCGCCATTGAAGCGCGCGGGAATCGGGCTTCATTCTGAATGGATTTTAATGTTGCGTTCATTGAATCCCGAGAACACGGCTGTATAAAGACTACATCCATGCGGATTCTCCTTGTTGAAGACGAAGAAAAAGTAGCGCGCTTCGTAAGCGTTGGCCTCAAAGCCGAACGTTTTGCGATTGATCACGCCCCGGACGGCAAAACGGGCCTCCTGTTTGCCAGGATGAACTCGTATGATCTGCTCGTCGTGGATTTGATGCTTCCCGACATGAGCGGGACGGAAGTGATTGCCAAGGTGCGCCGAAGCAACGAGCAAGTCCCGATTATCGTCCTGACGGCACGGGATGCCATTGACGACAAGGTGCGCAATTTTGAAGCGGGAGCCGACGACTATCTCACCAAACCCTTCGCTTTTGCCGAGCTTCTGGTGCGGATTAAGGCGCTTATGAGGCGGGGGCCCGTCAATCGGTCCAATGTGTTGAAGATCGCCGATCTTGAGATTGACCGGGTTTCCCATCAGGTCACTCGTGGGGGCATCAGCATCAAACTGACCTCCAAAGAATATGGGCTCTTGGAGTATTTGGCCGCCAGCGCGGGGCGCGTGCTTTCCAGGACGATGATTATTGAGCATGTCTGGGACCAGAGCTTCGAGGGGTTCACAAACATCGTCGATGTCTACATCCGCCAACTGCGGACTAAAATTGACGAACCCTTTGATAAAAAACTGATCCACACAGTGCGGAGTGTCGGATACAGCCTGAACGAGGAGGAACCGTGAACATTCGCTCCATTCGATTCAGGCTCATTGTTTGGTATGCGAGCTTATGTCTCGTGCTGGTTTTCGGTTTTGGGACTTATAGCTGCTGGCGACTTGATCATTATCTGAAGCTATCGCTGGCGCAGGCGCTGGAACATCGGGCCGACCGCATCGGCGCCACGTTGCTGGCAAACATCAGCAAGACAGGCGAAGCCTACGTCCGCGACGAAATCAAGACGCTCTATGCGCCGGAGTTGAACGACCGGTTCGTACGCGTCACCCGGTTGGATGGCCGGGTGATTTACGTTTCAGGAGCGCCAAACAACAGGAGTTTCGATCCAGAACAGGTGGCTTCTGCCAATCTGCACCTGGAGACTGCCGCGACCAACGAGGAGAAGCTTTCGGGTGGGACAAAGCTCTTGATTGCCAGTTTGCCGTTTGCGGTCAATGGACAGAAATATGTGGTGGAAGTGGGGTCGGCGGAAGACGGCCTGGATCGCGTATTGAATGGCTTTGTGGCGACGCTGCTGTTCAGCCTTCCGATCCTTGGTATCGTTGGCGTTATTGGGGGATACGGGCTGATCGAACAGGCTCTCGACCCGGTGAAGAAAATTATCACTACCGCGCGAGAGATCACGCCGAAGGACTTGAGCAAGCGCCTGCCTGTCGTGGATACGGGCGATGCCATTGAGGACTTGTCCAAAACGCTAAACCAAATGATCGCCCGGTTGGAAGAATCCTTCCAGGCCAGCAACCGGTTTACCAGCGACGCTTCGCATGAATTGCGAACCCCGTTGACGATTATCCGCGGGGAATTGGACACCTTGTTGCTCGACCCGCATTTGACGGACTCGATGCGGGCTACTCTGGAAAGCCTGCAAGAAGAATCGGAGCGGCTTGGCAAGATCGTCGAAGGGCTTCTTTCCTTGTCTCGTTTGGATGCGGGAGCTGGCCAGATGGAATGTGTCCGGTTCGATCTTGCGGAGTTGGTGGCGACCACGGCGGAGCAGATGTGCCTTCTAGCCGAGGATAAGAAGATTTCGGTGAAGCTCCAAACCAGTCAGCCGGTGTTTGTCGAGGGAGACAAGTCACGGCTGAAACAGGTGGTGGTCAATTTGTTGGACAACGGCATCAAATACGCGGCGGAGGGCGGAAAGGTTGAGGTGTCCGTCACCGCGCAACAGGACTATGCCTTGTTTGAAGTAACGGATAACGGCCCCGGCATCCGGGCCGAAGCGTTGCCATACGTCTTTGACCGCTTTTACAGAGCGGTGGAAATGAGAGGGGAAGGAATCGAGGGAGCAGGGCTTGGGCTTCCCATCGTGAAAGCGATTTGTACGGCACACGGCGGCACTGTTATCGCCAGCAGCATTCAGGGCAGCGGTTGCCGGTTGACTGTCAAGCTCCCGCTGTCGCGGAAAAAAGTGGATGTGAGGTTGATATGAGCGAAACGACGATACGAGCGTGGAAGTGCTTTTCTAAAAAAAGGATGATTGGATATGCCTTAGTAGCAGCGGCTATGTGCGTTGCGGGGCTGCTTCGGCGGGGAAACGGGGCCGATGTGGCCAACTCCGCGGACGAAAGCGTGCCGACCGTTGCCGTCACACCAGTCACACGGGGAACGCTTCAAAATACCCTGACGCTCTCCGCCGAGTTCCTGCCCTACCAGGAAGTGAGCGTTCATGCGAAGGTGGCTGGCTTTGTGCAGTCCATGAACGTGGATATTGGCGACCATGTTGCGGCTGGGCAGGCATTGGCAGTTTTGGAAATCCCGGAACTCAAGGATGACGTGCAGCGAGCAGAAGCGGGCTTGCAGGCCAGCATGGAGGATGTTCACAAGGCGGAAGCCAATTACGAAGAGGCACACATGGCGTATTCCCGGCTGGTCACGGTTGCCAAGGAAAATCCGAAGCTGGTTGCCGAACAGGATTTGGAGACAACAAAGGCCAAGGATGCCGCAATGAAAAGCGGGCTTGAATCCAGCCGTCAGCAGGTTATCGGGAACCAAGCGGAAGTGGACAAAATGCGCGCGATGCTCGCTTATGCAACGATCACTGCTCCGTTCGCCGGGGTGATTACGAAGCGTTACGCGGATACGGGGGCGCTCATTCAAGCCGGCATTTCGTCTAACACGCAGGCGATGCCGGTGGTGGACCTCGCGCAGGATGACCGACTGCGACTGGTGTTTCCGGTGCCGGAGTCCGCGGCCGCAAAGGTCAAGGATGGCAACGCCGTGACAGTATCCGTCGATTCTCTGAGCGAAAAATTCAAAGGAAAAATCGCCCGTTATTCCGGCAAAGTCGATACCGCCACCCGAACCATGAAGGCTGAAGTGGACGTGCCGAATCCAAACGGCAAGTTCATCCCGGGCATGTATGCGTCCGTGCAGATGGCGCTGGAGGAAAAGCAGGGCGTGCTTTGCGTTCCCTTGCAGGCGCTGACACAGGGGCCGCAACCGAGCGTCACGGTCTTGAATTCCGACCGCAGGATAGAGGAGCGCAAAGTCGCCATCGGCATCCAAACGGCAAGTGAGGCGGAAATCTCCTCGGGCCTGAAGGAGGGCGATTTGGTCGTCGTGGGCAACCGATCCGGATTGCATCCGGGGCAAAGAGTCGACGGCAAAATCACGGATCTCGCAGCAAAGTAAATTCTCCCCTTCCCTCACCATGCACTCCCCTGTTAGCCAAGAAACGTTTGACTTTCTTTTAACAAGCGACAGCTGCTCCATCGCCAATGCCATCGAATCGTTCGATGTCCGATTACGAAACGAAGGCTTCAGCCAGCCCTCGCTGTGTTGCCGTTTCCCAGGCATGTCCCCCATGGTGGGCTACGCCACCACCTTGCGGGTTCGCGCCGGTTCGCCGCCGCCGCGTGGCCATGCCTATTTCGACCGGACGGATTGGTGGCAAGCCATGTCGCCGCTGGACGTGCCGCATATTTTGGTCATCGAAGATATTGGCAGCAAACCCGGTGTGGGGGCGTTCGTGGGCGAGGTGCATGCCTCCATCCTCAAAGCGCTTGGATGCGTGGGGGCTATGACCAACGGTTCTGTTCGCGATCTCCCCGCTGTCGAGCGGCTCGGCTTCAATCTGTTTTCCGCAAACGTGTCGGTTTCCCATGCCTATATGCATGTGGTGGAAGTCGGCACGCCGGTAACCATTGCGGGGCTGGAAATCAGCCAGGGCGATCTCCTGCACGGTGACCAGCATGGGATCCTCAATATCCCACTGGAGATTGCCGAGCAAATCCCGTCCGCATCAGCGCAGCTTCGCCAACGGGAGGCGGCTATTACTGAATTTTGCCGATCTGAAGCGTTTTCAGCGGAGGGCCTCCAGCGGTTGCTCAAAGGAGACGCTGATCAAGGATAAACGCGCTTCGTTCCATCAAGGAAACAAACCATGTCCAGATTTTCGATTCGCTATCCTTACCTGATCATCGTGCTCTGCTTGATGGTCTGCGTGATCGGCGTCACCAGTTTGGTTCGGATGCCTGTGGACCTTTTCCCGGCGGTGAAAATCCCCGTCGTGGTCGTGGCGACGTTCTTCTCGGGGATGCCGCCGGAACAAATCGAGAACGATATTACGGGCCGGTTCGAGCGCTTTTTTACCCTGGGTAGCGGCATTGATCACATCGAATCCCGCTCACTCCCAGGGGTTAGCCTCATCAAGATCTACTTTCAACCTGGCACCGACCCGGACGCGGACGTCACCACCATTTCCAATCTCGCCATGGCCAACTTGCGGCGTCTTCCCCCCGGAACGCTGCCTCCTGTCGTGCTCAAGTTCGATGCCTCCAGTTTGCCAGTGTGCCTCATCACATTGAAGGGAGAAGGGCTCAACGAAACGCAATTGCGCGATCTCGGCCAATACGCAGTCCGCAATCAGGTGGCCAATGTTCCGGGAGCCTCGGTGCCGCAACCGTTTGGCGGAAAGTATCGGCAAATCATGGTCTATGTCGATCCGCTGAAGCTGGAAGCGCACCAACTCAGCGTGATGGATGTGGTCCGGTCGGTGAACGAATCGAATCTGATTCTTCCGGCTGGCGACGTGAAGATCGGCCCCTTCGATTACAGCCTCTACACCAACAGCCAGCTCAAGAGCGTGGATGAGATCAACGGGCTGCCCTTGAAGATGATCCATGGCTCGCCGGTTCTGGTCGGTGATGTGGGCACCGCAAAGGATGGGGCGCAAACGCAAACGAGCATCGTGCGGATTGACGGGCAGCCATCTGTTTACCTCCCGGTGTTAAAGCAGGGGGGCGATGCGAACACGATTGCGGTGGTGGATGGCATCAAGAAGGCTGTCGCCGGCCTGCTCGATGTCCCCAAGTCGCTGGTTGCCAAGGTGGTCTTCGACCAATCGGTGTTTGTAAAAACAGCTATTGAGAACCTGCTGCATGAGGGAGCCATCGGTCTCGTCCTCACCGGGTTCATGATTTTGGTCTTCCTGGGCAACATGCGGGCAACGCTTGCTGTTTTTCTTTCGATCCCGCTCTCGGCGTTGGCAACTTTTATCGCGCTCTCGTTCGGGAATAGTTCCATCAATTCCATGATTCTGGGGGGGCTGGCTCTGGCGTTTTCTCGCCTCATCGACAACTCCGTCGTGGTATTGGAAAACATCTTCCGGCATCTCGAATTGGGAGAATCGCCCGAGGTCGCGGCGGCAAAGGGTGGCGAGGAAGTGGCGCTTCCCGTTTTGGCCGCCACACTCACCACTGCCATTGTCTTCTTCCCCGTCACGTTTCTCAACGGTGTGAGCCGATATCTGTTTTCGGCTCTGGCGCTCTCGGTCGTGCTTTCGCTAGCGGCCTCCTATATCGTGGCGATGAGCGTGGTTCCGCTATTCTGTGCCAAGCTCATCAAAGGCCATCAGTCACACGGCGCAGATGCGGTTCTTCCAGCAGGCGCTTCCTGGGGCGCTCGCTTCAATGCATGGTTCAATAAAGGTTTCCATACATTTCTGGATCGCTTCGATGGCGTGCAAACCCTTGCGCTGGCGCGGCCTGTGAGCGTCATCGTGGGTATCCTCGGGGTGTTCCTGCTCAGCTTCGCCCTTCTTCCGAAGCTCGGCCTTGCCTATTTCCCGCGAACGGATCCCGGGCAGTTTGTCATCAATCTCAAAGCGCCCACGGGCACACGCTTGGAATTGACTGAAGACTCCGTAAAGAAAGTGGAGGATCTGGTCCGGCGCACGGTTGAACCGCACGACCTCCGCCTCATTGCGTCAAACATCGGCTCGGCTCCCGGCTTCTCATCGATCTACACCAGCAACTCCGCATCGCATACCGCCTTCGTCCAGGTCAGTCTCAACGACGACCACCGGGTTGGCAGTTATGAATACATGGCGCGAGTGCGGAGTGCCATCCGCAAGGAATTGCCGGAACTGACCGCTTATTTCCAATCGGGCGGCCTAGTGGACGCCGTCCTCAACATGGGCCTCCCTGCTCCCATTGATATCCAGATAAGTGGCTCGAACCTGGAAGCGGCCTACGCAACGGCAGAGAAAATCAGCCAAAAAGTGGCGGCGTTAAAAGGGGTTGGCGACGTTCTCATTCCGCAAGATATCGACGCGCCCGCGCTCCAACTGGAGATCAACCGGACCCACGCCAGCGAGCTTGGGCTGACGCAAAAAGAGGTCGTTAGCAACGTCATCACCGCTTTGACCTCCAATGCGATGATCGCTCCCAGCTATTGGGTCGATCCGAAGAGCGGCAATGACTATCTCTTAACCGTTCAATATCCCGACGCCACGGTGAAATCTCTCACCGATCTTAAAAGCGTCCCGATCCGATCCGCTGCCGAGCCGTTTCCGACCCGGCTGGACGCGGTGACTGACATCCGGCGTGTGACTGCCCCCACCGAGGTGGACCACTACCAGCTTCGCCGCGTAATCGATGTTTTCGTAGCTCCATTGGGTGAGGAGTTGGGGAGCGTTAGCAAACAAGTGGACAAAGTCATCGCTCAGGTCGACAAACCAGAGGGAGTTCGTGTGACGGTCCGCGGCAGCGTCGAGGCCATGAACACGTCGTTTCGCTCGTTCGGGCTCGGGCTGATCCTCGCATTGCTATTGGTCTACCTGGTTCTCGTCGCCCAGTTCCGCTCGTTCATTGATCCGCTCATCATCCTGCTCGCGGTGCCGCCCGGCATCATCGGGGTATTGGTAATCCTAGTCACCACTGGCACCACCCTGAACATTATGTCTCTAATGGGCGTGGTAATGATGGTGGGTATTGTCGTCTCGAACAGTATTCTTATTCTGGAATTCACCCACCGTCTGCTGGAAGACGGAATGCCGTTGCGCGAGGCCGTGCAATTCGCCTGCCGGGTCCGATTGCGGCCGATCTTGATGACTTCACTGGCGACGGTCATCGGCCTGATCCCCATGGCTGCCAAGCTGGGGACAGGGAGCGAATCCTACGCCCCGCTGGCCAAGGCGATCATTGGAGGATTAAGCGTCTCGGTTGCTCTCACGGTCTTCATCGTGCCTGCCGCGATCCTCGTCATCTACCGCCGCTGGAAGCCTTCCTCCGGGGAGAATCCGACAACCCTCGAAGCCGATCCGGCTACCTCAAATTCCCTGTGAAAGCCACGGCCCTTATCTTTCTTCTATCTGCCTGCTCGCTGGCTCTCGCGGCTCCAGAGCGGATTATCCCTGCGGCTCCCATCACGCTAGCCGAGGCCGAGTCGGTCGCTCTTCGCCACGCGCCGGAAATCGCCGCCGCCTATTTTCAAGCAGAAGCGGCCAAGCAAGTCGTTCGTGAAACGCGGGC
This sequence comes from Verrucomicrobiota bacterium, assembly GCA_037143855.1. Classification (GTDB taxonomy): domain Bacteria; phylum Verrucomicrobiota; class Verrucomicrobiia; order Chthoniobacterales; family Chthoniobacteraceae; genus UBA695. The sequence goes on from JBAWXX010000033.1 coordinate 14,013, forward strand.
GGGATTCTTTCCCCAACTGAACGCGGAGTTTACCGCCGTAGGAACCGGGGAGGACTTGAGCGATGGTTTTAATAGCGCGGCAACAAATCCCGGACAAACGAATCGTCTCGGTGCCACGGGAGGGTTGAATAATCCGACTGTCCTGAGCCGGGAGTCCAACGGGGTTACGATCAGTCAGCTCATCACCGATTTCGGGCGGACCTCAAACCTAACCGCCGCTTCCCGCCTCTACGCGCGGTCAGAAGCCGAAAAGTCGCTGGCCACAAAAGCCGTGGTTCTTTTCCAAGTCGACAAAGCCTACATCAAAACGTTGGAGTCCGAGGCGCTCCTGACGGTGGCCCAGCAAACAGTGGCCGCTCGGCAGCTTGTCTTGGATCAGGTCAGCGCGCTTGTTAACAGCAAGTTGAAATCGGACATCGATTTAAGCATCGCCAAAGTCAGCGTGGGACAAGCCAACTTGCTCCTCGCGCAGGCTCAAAATACACTCGACGAAGCGCAAGCGGAGCTTTCCGCCGCACTTGGTTGCCACCAACTGCACCGTTTCACGCTTGTCGAGGAACCGCAGTATCCGCTTCCCGCAAGCGATCCGCAAAACCTAGTTCTCCAGGCGCTTCAATACCGACCGGAGGTGGCAGCGCTTAGAGCAGAAGCTGCCGGGGCGTCTCGCTATGCATCCGCCGAACGCGAAGCTCGCTTTCCAAAGATTACCGCCATGGGTAGCGCCGGGCGGACGCCCATTGGTGACCCCGGAGTGGAAGGGAACTATTCCGCAGCGGGGATCAATGTCGAAGTGCCAATTTTTGACGGCGGCCGATTATCCGCACGATACCAGGAGGCGGTGCTCAAACAACGCGCCGCGCAAAAGCGGGTGGAGGAGGAAGAGGAACACGTGACCAAAGATGTGAATATTACGTGGCTCGATGTTTATGCGGCTTCGAAAAAAATCGCGGTTATAAAGGATCTGTTTTCCAGCGCGAATGAGGCGCTAGACCTTGCAAAATCGCGCTTTCAGCTCGGTGCCATCTCCATGGTGGACTTGAGCCAGGCGCAACTCAACGCCACCCGGGCTGAAATCGAATACGCCGGAGCAAAGTACGAATACCAGATGCAATGCATCAAACTCGAATTTGCGACCGGCGCGCTCAAGTTCCGAACGCCATTGCAGGGGGTTCGGTAGCCCGTTCCATACAAAACAAACACTATGAATAAACATACAATACAAATCCTATTAACGCTGGCAGCGGCGATAGCTGCTTTGTCGCTATCTGGTTGCGCAAGCCTCTCGGAAGCGACTGGATGGCGCAATCCAGGTGACGCGGCCGGGGTGCCCGATCCTACGGTAACGGGCGGCGTGGACTTCAATGGTCCAACGACAGGAGGCCCATTGTATAGCTCCGATAATATGAATTGGGAACAAGCTCCTCCCTTCGGATCATGGTAGCCATTCGCAAAGTCGACTCCGAGGAGGTAACGATGAAACAGCAGCAAATACGATATCTTTTGAAGTGGAGCACCCTGCTCCTGATTTCGTCTCTGGTGGGATGTGCAACAACCTCATCCTTTGTAACTCTTGACGCGGTTGGTCCCGGGAGGACGCCATGTAATATCGGGGCGTCGCCAGGCTATCTGAGAGTTTATACGGCTACGGAAGAGCATAATGACGGCGACGTGATGTATTATCCGCATACCGAATACACGATCTGCAATCCAAACGGGACGCGTTTTCGGACGGTATCCAATCACATTGGAATGCACGATGAAGATCCGGCGACGGTCACACTTCCATCGGGACATTACGTCATCATCGCCGATTCGGAAACCGACGGGCGGATCAAGGTTCCGGTTACTGTCGGTGAGGGGCGAACCACGGTTGTCGAACTGGAAGGGAAACGCGCAAGGAATCCCAGCGATGTGGACCCTGCTGATGCGGTGAAGACTCCCAGCGGCCAGATCGCCGGTTGGCGCGCGGCATCATAGTGCAACCACATTGCTAGGTAACGATCACCCTCTCTATGGCTCATAAGATACTTGTTGTCGATGACGAACCAGATGTTCTTCAGTTGGTTACCCGGTATCTCGAACAAGAGGGATTTACCGTTTTAACGGCGGAAACCGGCGAAGATGCCCTCTCGCTGGCCCGTCGCGAAAATCCGCTATTGATGGTCTTGGACTTGATGTTGCCAGGAATGTCCGGACTGGAAATTTGCAGGACACTGAAAGGAGATCCGGATACCAAGGCCATCAGTATTATCATGTTGACGGCAAAGCAGCAGGAGATCGACCGGATTGTGGGTCTCGAAATGGGAGCGGATGATTATGTCACCAAGCCGTTTAGCCCGCGCGAGCTTGTTTTGCGCGTAAACGCCATTGTTCGGCGGTTGGCACCTCCAATCAAAGCGCGGAAGGTAATTTCCCTCGGTCCGCTGGAGTTGGACCTCGACCTCTTTGTGGTCAGTGTGAACGGAGTGCCTATCGACCTTACGCCCATGGAGTTTAAACTTTTAAGTGCCTTGGTCGAGCGGCCACGGCAGGTTCATAGCCGCGAAGCCCTCCTGAACCAGGTGTGGGGTTATGCCTGCTCCATCGAGACTAGGACGGTGGATGCCCACATGCGGCGATTAAGGGACAAACTGCCGGGTGCGGAGGAGATAATTATGACGGTGCGAGGGTTTGGATATCGGATTGCGCCCGGTTGCGTGCAGGGCGGCTAAAAGCGCCCCTTCAATGTCACGGTAATAGTGCGCGGAGTTCATCAAAAAGTAAAATAGGGCTCCTAGGTTCGCCCTCGTTATTTCAATGCGTTCGACGCGCCGATCACCGGCGATCGGACACCCCAACCACCTCACACACAAGAGAACGAATGAGAAAAAGCATTATCGCCGGAACCTTAATGACCGCCCTTTGCCTTGGCGCCAGAGCGGAGGAATCGGACGCCCAACGTCTGAAAAATCTAGAAAACGCAGTCCAGATGCTCCAGGACGAGAACGCGACGCTTAAAAAGGAAATCGACACAACCACCACGGACTCCGCCGCTGCCAACAAGCTCAAAATCTCTTCCCCTGTCGAATCGGTTTCGTTATATGGCGAAGCCCGACTGCGTTACTTTTCGAATATGGGCGAAGCTGCCGGAAAGGATGCCGGAGACTCCGCCCAGCGTGAGCGGCTCCGCTACCGCTTCCGTCTTGGCTCGGACATCAAACTAGACGACAACTGGGCTGTAGGCATTCTGCTCGAAACGGGGAACGTTGCTCGGTCGGCAAACGTCACGCTCGGTGAAAACCAGTTCTTCGCAAAGAGCACGCCCCCTACGCTCAAGAATGGATCGGTCACCACCAACACCAACTACGGCGATTCCTTGTTCCTCGGGCGGATGTTTCTGAAATATTCCAACGATTGGATGACCGTGGAGGGCGGAAAAATCCCCAATCCGTTTGTTTCGACCCGGATGCTTTGGGATCCCGACCTTAGCCCGGAAGGCTTTGGGGAACAATTCCATTACACCATTGCTTCGGACAGCGCGCCAAAGGTGGAGCATTCCAAGGACGACAAGGCAGTCGTCTCGACAGAATCCCCCGCGCAGAGCGGAATGTCCGTGGACCTCTTTGCAAACTTTGGCCAGTTCATCTATAGCGATGTCGGGTTCGAGAACTCCTTTAACACTGGCACCGGGCCGTTCACGGAAGTGCCAAGCGCGACCGATCTCTGGATGCTCGGTTGGCAGGCCGGGGCGAAAGTGAACTTTAACAAGAACACGTTCTTTCAGATTGCACCGGCTCTCTACAATTACACCGGCGGCGGAACATCGGCGGCGGAAGGGCCGTTTAACGGCGACAACGCGCTGGTCCAACTCAACAGCAGCGCCATCCCGTCGCTCATCACCTACAATCAAACCGGCGTAAACAATCTGATGGTCTTTGATGTCCCCGCCGAGTTCGATTGGAAGATGTGGAATATTCCGTTCAGTGTCTTCGGTGATTTTGCGGATAATCTCGATGCTCCCACCCGCGCGGCAAGGGCGGGACATCCGGACAAAGGGAGCCAGGGCATCGCCTATCAACTCGGTCTGTCGGCCGGCGCGGCGAAGAAGAAAGGCGATTGGGAACTGCGCGGATGGTGGCAACACAGCGACGCCTATGCACTCGACCAAAATATCATTGATGATGACATCTTCGACGGGCGGCTTAACATGGAAGGCTTTTACGTCCAGGCCACTTATATGCTTACCAATTCCGTTTCAGTCATCTTGCAAGGCTCGCATGGGCATCGGATCGACGACACTTTGGGAACGCCCGGCTTTGGCGCTCTCGGAACCGCCGCAGGATTTCCGCTGCAAACTGTCAATTTGGTCTATGTCGATCTGAACGTCAAATTCTAGAACGATGCTGGGAGTCTAGCGAACCGCTCGCTTCCTTCCTATAGGCCAGGAACGGGTTAGCGCAAATAGCGCAGAAACTCTTTGACCGGCAAGCTGACGCATCTCCCGCGAAGGCTTTGCTGGTGAAGCGGGCGGTTGATCGAAGAATGCTTTACGGGCTTGTGACCCGCAACATACGATTTCGACCATGCAAAAGCTCGCCACTCGTTTTCGAGAGATCCACGGGAAAGCCCGCCCGATCGTCGCCATCTGTCTTTTTGGGCTGGCGGCGAGCTTGGCATCGGTTGGTTTCCAACTAGCGATCAACTGGCTTTACAAACTCTGCTATCAGAACCAGGCCAGTGGGAGTTTCCTGCGTTTTGCTGGAATCAGCTTGGCGGTGATTGTTGTTACTTCGCTTATTTCGGGGTGGCTTCTCAATTCATTCTGTCCCGAAGCGGCGGGCAGCGGCATTCCGCAAGCGAAACTGGCGTTTTGGAAGGAATTCGGATTTTCGCCCAAACGTACCGCCTGGATTAAATTCCTGGCGGGGGTGCTCAGTATTGGCGGCGGGCAGAGTCTCGGGAGGGAAGGCCCCTCGGTGCAACTTGGCAGCAATCTGGCCTCCACCGTGGCAGGTCTTCTGGGAATCCCCAAACACAATCGCAGGGCCGCGAACGCCGCTGGTTCCGCCGCCGGATTGGCTGCGGCCTTCAACGCTCCGCTGGCTTCGGTCGCTTTTGTGCTCGAAGAAGTGATCGGCGATTTGAACAGCTCCTTTATCGGCGGCATCCTGCTCGCGGCGGTGATCGGTGCATTCGTGGTGCATGCGTTCATCGGGCCTCAACCGGCCTTTGAGTTGTCCCGAATCGACGAGCCGACCTGGCGGGCGTATTTACTCATGCCGATTGCCGCCGCCGTGGCTGCCCTCGTTGGCGTCTATTTCCAGCGCCTATGCCTGGATCTGCGGGCGAAGTCGTCGAAATATCGCGTGATTCCAAAGTGGCTCCACCCGCTGGGAGGTGGGCTGGCAACGTGGGTGCTCGGTATTGCGGTCTTCGCCATGACGGGACGTCTGGGCGTTTTCTCCCTCGGCTACGATGATTTGACGGATGCCCTCACGCATGGGATGGCGTGGCATATTGCCGCTTTACTTCTGGTCGGGAAACTTGTGGCCACGATTGTTTCCTACGGACTGGGCGGCTGCGGCGGCATCTTTTCGCCCAACCTGTTTTTTGGTGCCATGTGCGGGATTTGTGTGGGCGGGGCGGGCTCCATGATTTTTCCGCTGACCCCGGCGGACCAAGTGCTGCTTGCCGTGGGCGGCATGAGCGCTTGCCTCGGTGCTGTCGTACAAGCTCCGGTTACAGCGATTCTCATCATCTTCGAGATGACACACCAATTCGCCCTCATTCCCGGCCTGATGCTGGCCGGATTGGTCAGCCAGGTGATTGCCCGCTCGATGAATCACTCGAACTTCTACGAAGCGGTGCTGCTCCAGGACGGGCATCAGTTGGAGCACATCATCCCGCCTCGTGACTTGCGGAGTTGGCAGAACCTGCCCATCTCGGCCATTGCCAATTTTACACCGATAATGATCGAGGACCGATCCGAAGGTGCCCTGCGAGACATGCTCGCGCAGCACCCCTATCGTTATTTCCCCATCGTCGAAAGCGGGCGGCTGAAAGGCGTTGTCGCCAGAGCCGAGGTGGAGGCGTCTCTCTGCGAACATCGCCCCGTGCGCTTGATGCCTGCCATCACTAGCCGCCCCGGCGAGATCATCCGCGAAATGCAGGACCGCTTCATTGAGTCCAGCACCGGGTTTATCATTTTGAGCGACAGTCCCGTTGGGAACGTCCTCGCCGTCGTCACATTGCACGATGTATTGCGGGCTCAGGTTGCCATGAGCGAGCGGGAGAACGGCGAGTAAGGGATAGAAAAACGCCCGAGCGATGAGTCGCCCGCGATTAACGTCGGAGGAAATCCAACACCAATATGGCTATCGAACTGAAGGAGGAACGCGGAGGCAAGTTATTGGAAGTCCATGTGAGCGGAAAACTCACAACGGAAGACTACGAGCGATTTATTCCAGCGGTGGAACGGCTGATCCAACAGCACGGCAAAATGGACATCCTTTTTGACATGTCCGACTTCCACGGATGGGAGGTTGGCGCGATGTGGGAAGATACCAAGTTTGCGTTCCGCCACTTCTCCGACCTCGGACGCCTAGCGATCGTGGGCGAAAAGAGTTGGCAGGAGTGGATGACCGTCGTCTGTCGTCCATTTACAAAGGCCGAAATCCGCTATTTTGACCACGCGGATATAGGGGCTGCCCGCATTTGGCTGCAAACGGACTGAATCGCGCGCGGAGCCGCTCCTAGCAGGTAAAGCCCCCGATACGCGGGCTCCGCGGCTCAACGCAAAAAGCGTAGGAACTCTTTGACCGGCGTACTGATACTTCTTCCACGGAGAGTTTGCTGGTGCAGAGGGCGGTTGATTGACAGGTCCTTGAGCGGAATGATTCCGAGAAGCCGCGCTTGAAGCTCAACGCTGATGGTTAGCCGCGAAACGATGGCCACTCCCACCCCCGCAATCACTGCGCGCTTGATTGCCTCGGTGCTGCCGAGCGACATCACCGGCGCTACTGTCATCCGCTTCCGGGCCAAGGCCGCTTCCACCACGTCACGGGTGCCCGATCCTTTCTCTCGCGCGATCAACGGCTCCCGGCAGAGATCTCGGGCCGTGACGCCCTTTGTAGACAGGAGACGGTGTCCCGCCGGAGCGATGGCGACCAGTTCGTCTTCATGGAACACCGTCGTATCCAAAGCATCGGACTCGATCACGCCTTCGGTGAATCCGATCTCGAACCGGCCCTCCCTCCCTATGCAAGGCTTGACGTTCTGCGAGCATTTTGGCGGAGCGTCACACTTCCGCATCGTCGATGCCGACCTCGCCACTCGCCACATTATCAGCCAAACGGACGAGCAAGCTCCCGAGCATGTTCCAGGAGCGTTCCCCCAATGGCTCGCGCAGCAAGGCGTGAAGGCGGTTAACTGTAAACCAGCAACCCAAGAAGCGTTGCGGGCGGGTATTGCTGGCTTCCCGTCCCCCGCTCGTTGACTTGCGCGCTGCTCAAATTGAGTTCTCCCACCGCGTCCATGATGAAATGAACCAAGTGATCGACCGGAACCCAATCCCGCAGATCGGGCGGCAATAAGAGCGGCGTGTCGTCACAAGCCTCGCACGTCATCCGCTTCGGCTTTTTGCGCCATTTTCCTTGTTACAAGGTAATAGATGTAGGGAACGAGAGGAAAAAATATGCGTAATCTGCGGATAACCTCTTAATCCTTCTCCATCAGCTTGGCGGGAATCAGGAAGTCGAGGCGGGCTCCGCCGGCGGTGAGCGACTCGACTTCCAGCCCGGCGAGCGTCGCTTTGCGCATCCGCACCGCGCCGGAATTGCCCGCTCCGAGCAGCGCCCCGGCGAGCGCGCTCAAGTCCGGCTCATGCCCGACGAGCAGAAGGGAGTCGAAGCGCAGGTAGGCGCGCAGCTCCTCCATCGCAGCCTCGGGGAGCATCCCGGAGGCGAGGAAGGAAATCAAGACCAGCTCGGCATCCAGGGCTTTGGCCACGATCCGCGCCGTTTGCTCCGTCCGCAGGAACGGGCTGGAGAGGACGAGACCGGGGCACAGCCCGTGCTCCTTGCAGAAGCGGGCGACCCGCTGGGCTTGTTGGACGCCTTTGCCGCTGAGCGGGCGCGCGTCATCCGTGGATGCCGCGGGAACGGCGTCGGCGTGCCGGAGAAGCAACAACTGCATGGGTTTGCGGGGGATGTCAGGCCATCACCATGCCGCCATCCACGGAGAGCGTCTGGCCCGTGATGTACTTGGCGTCCGCGCTGACCAGGAAGGTGACGGCGGCGGCGATGTCCTCGGGGTCGCCAAAACGGGCCAGGGGGATTTGGGGAAGCACGCCGGTCTTGATCGCTTCCGGGAGCACGTCGGTCATGTCGGTCTTGATGAAGCCGGGGGCGACGGCGTTGACGGTGATGTTCCGGCCCGCCAGTTCGCGCGCCAGCGTTTTCGTCAGCCCCAGGAGGCCCGCCTTGCTGGCTGCGTAGTTGGCCTGGCCCGCGTTACCCATCAGCCCGGCGACGCTGGAGATGTTCACGATCCGGCCGCTGCGCTGCTTGATCATCGGGCGCAGGACGGCCTGGATGAAGTTGAAGGCTCCCTTCAGGTTCGTGTCGATCACGGCGTCCCAATCCTCCTCGCTCATGCGCATGGCCAGGCCATCGCGGGTGATGCCCGCGTTGTTGACCAGGATGTCCACCCGGCCGAAGTCGGCAAAAATCCGGGCGGATGCGGCTTCCACGGCGGCCTTGTCGGCCACATCCACGGCGTAAGCCCGGGCCGCGCCGGGGTGGGCGGCGTTGATCGCCTCGGCGACTTTGGCGGAGTTGGCCTCCGAGCGGCTGACGCAGGCGACCTTGGCCCCGCCCTCGGCGAGACGTTTGGCGATGGACTCCCCGATGCCGCGGCCGGCTCCGGTAACAATGGCGATCTGATTTTCGAAACGGTTCATGAGGTTGGTATGCGTGGAAAGCGGCAAGGCTACCAACGCCCGCACCTCCCCCGCAATGCCAAAAGGACGCGTCCATGAAAGGCGTTTTACCACAAAGGACACAGAGAACACGAAGGACGGAATAAAGGGTGCTTTACTCTTTCTTCTTGCTCTGTGCCCTCTGTGTTCTTGGTGGTGCATTCTCTTCCTCACATGATAAAAATTTTGCACTTCGGGCTTCATTCGAGGGGCTTATGCATGTAAAAATCCACGCAAATGAGCCGGATTTCTTTGAGCCTCCTTTTCTGGGCGGGCGTTTTTGCGGTCGCCTTGCCGAGGATGACCCTGGCGAACGCGCGCCAGCCCGCCCCGGAAATCATTATCGACTTGGATGAACAGGAAATGAAGCTGTTCAGGGCGGGGCAGGAAGTGGCGAAGTTCCCGGTATCCACCTCCAAGTTTGGGGTGGGGGATGAGTTTCATAGCTACAAGACACCCACGGGCGTGTTCGAGGTGTGCGATAAAACCGGCGGGAATCTCCCCCTCGGCGCGGTGATCAAGAGGGGGAAGCCCACTGGCGAAGTGTTGCAACCCGACGCTCCGGGACGCGATCCGATTGTCACCCGGATGATCCGGCTCCGGGGGCTGGAGCCGCAGAACCGGCACGCGCTGGTGCGCGGGATTTTCATCCACGGCACCCCGGAGGAACGGCGCCTTGGCAAGCCGGTCAGTTGGGGATGCATCCGGATGCGCTCCAAGGATGTCGCCGAACTTTACAGGCAGGTGCCCGTAGGCGCGCGCGTGGTGATCCGGGGAAGTGGGCGTCCCAGCGGCCCGCTCGGGTGGCTGGCCCGGATCTTTGCGTAGGCTCTACTTCGGCGCGATGCTCTGGAGCGTATCCGCGCTTGGTAGCCCCCACGCCTTCCATTTGCGCCGGTATTCCTCCCATGGGAGCAGCGCGTAAGACGGGTGCGCGTCGGCCCGCAGCCAGCGGATGAGCGCCACGAGGTCTTTCTCCGCCATGGCGGTGCAGCCCCAGGTTGGCCGGGTCTCCCCGCGCCGGATATGGAAGAAGATGGCGCTTCCCGCGCCGGAGACGGGCGGATCGGCGTTGTGCCGGATCTCCACCAGCCAGCGGTAAGCGAAGTCGTTGTGCCGCATCTTCTCTTTTTCAAACCACGGAGGCGGATTTTGGAGGTCCACGCTCACGAAGCGGTTGTATTGTGGCAGCGCCGGGTCATCCACCCAGGCGTCGGCGTCGTTGACGGTGTGGAAGGGGTAATCGGCCCCCTTGGGCAGGGCTGCGTCGTAGGTATAAATGGCCCCGATGCGGAAAACCCCGGCGGGCGCGCGCGCGTCCCGCTCCCGCTTGCGGAGGCCCGGTTCATGCGTCCCGAGCACGCCGCGCCCCCATGCCAGCCCGTTTTTGCCCAAAAGAATGGGAATAGGCCCCAGCGTGGGCGTCCAAGCGCCTTGGGGGCTGCGTTCCAAAGCTAACAATTTGCCGGATGGAGCGTTCCAGCCGGGGGCAATGCCGACAATCAACTGGCGCACGCCGGGGTCCAGCGCCGCATCGGCCCGGGCAGCGAGCGGCAGAAGGAGGGCGCAAAGGGAGAACAAGAGGGGAAATCGCATGACCGCCTAATCAAAGCAAGGCAGACGCGCCATGCAAGTCTGCGCAGGGTAAAAATTGCACTCCGCCCCGTTCCCGTGGTACCCTCCGGCCGTGAACCAACGCCTCATCGCCGAGATCGGCAAAAGCCAGCGGTTGCGTATTGTCAACCGGCTCAAGCGCACCCAGGGCTTGAGCGTCGCCGAACTCGCCGAGGCCCTCGGGATGAGCTACATGGGCGTCAAGCAGCATTGCGTGGAGTTGGAGCGGCTCGGTTATCTCGACACCTGGCGACGCCCCAAAGCCGCCACCCAGGTGGGCCGCCCCGAGATGGCCTACCGGCTCACCCGCAAGGCCCACGAACTTTTCCCCGCCGTCAGCAATGAGATGACGTTGCAACTGCTGGAGGCCGTCCAGGTCCTCTACGGTTCGCTGGCTCCCGAAAAACTCCTCTACATGATCTTTCAGCGCAAAACGGAGAGCTACCTGGCCCAAGTGCGGGGAGCCACTTTGCTGGAGCGCGCCCGGGCGTTCGCCGCCATCCGGGAGGCCGAGGGCTGCATGGCGGAGGTGGAACAGGGGCCGGAGGGCGCGGTGCGGATAGTCGAGCACCACAGCCCGCTTTCCGATTTGCTGGCCGCCTACCCGGCGCTCCTGCACCGGCTGGAGCAGGAGCTCGTTTCCCGCGTGCTCGGGGTGCCCGTAAAACGGGAGCAGTCGGAGATCTCGGGGCTCTACTCCTGCGTTTTTCGTGCGGGTTGACAGAGAAAACGCTTGCCATTTTTGGTGGAGCCCCTACCTTGCACCCCCCATGCCAAAGTCAATCGCACGTCGTAAGACGAAGAAGGCCGTGGCCAAGAGGTTCAAGATCACCGGAACGGGCAAAGTGCTCCGCTCGCAAGCTGGCAAACGCCACTTGATGCAGAGCAAGAGCGCCAAGCGCAAGCGTCAGCTTGCCAAGTCCTGCCTGGTGGACAAAACCGACATGGCTCGGATTAAAGAGAACTTGCCGTTCGCGTAACCGCGAAAAAGGCAGCGTCCGCCCTCCTGATCCCAATACCTTGCAAAAAAGGGGGGTCTCATCAGCGAGCGAGGTCGGGCAGACGTGATCAACCCATACAACAGCACGCTGAAAGAAAGGATAAAAACAGATGCCAAGAGCAACAAACGCTCCCGCCAGCCGCGAACGCCGCAAGCGGGTGTTAGACAAGGCCAAGGGTTTCCGTGGCCGCCGCAGTAAACTGTTCCGCTACGCGAAAAACGCGATCATGAAGGCGGAATACTGGTCGTACCGCGACCGGAAAATCCGCAAGCGCACCTTCCGCAATCTCTGGATCGCGCGCATCAACGCCGCCTGCCGTGCCAACGGTGTCACCTACAGCCGATTCATCGAAGGGCTCGCTGCCAGCGACTGCCAACTCGACCGCAAGGTGCTTGCCGAACTCGCCGTTTCCGACGAACCCGCCTTCCTCGCCATCCTCAAGAAAGCCCAAGCGGCCCTTGAGAGCAAGAAGACGGCGAAGGCCGCCTAAAGCGCCTTACCCCTTTACGGCCAGCGGTGGGTAACCCACGCCGCTGGCCGTTCTTTTTTCGCGTAATCCCTCTATAGTCTCCCCCTCTATAGTCTATCGTCTTTTCCTATGGCAGGTCTCATCATCCGTCCCCGCTCCCGCATCCTTCACGGCCACGAATGGGTCTACTTCTCCGAAGTGCTCAAAACCTTCGGCACGCCGGAAGATGGCGCGGTCGTCTCCCTCAAAGACGGCAAGGACCGGCTGCTGGGCTCCGCCATTTACAACGCCAAATCCCAGATCGTCGCGCGGCGGTTCTCGCGCCAGCGGCAGGACCTCGACGCCGACTTCTTTGAGCGGCGCATCCGGCAGGCGGTGGAATACCGCGCGCGCCGGGGCGTCAACCCGCGCCTGGGCCGCCTGGTCTGGAGCGAAAGCGACGGGCTGCCGGGGGTGATCGTGGACCGCTACGGTGACGACCTCGTGCTCCAGACGCTCACTTTGGGGATGGACTTGCGCAAGGGGCTGATCGTGGATGCCCTGCGCGCCGTTTGCACTCCCCGGATGATCCTGGAGCGCAACGACGCGCCGATCCGCCGGGCCGAGGGCCTGGAGCCGCAGGTCGGCGTCCTCTGGGGGGAACCGCCCGCCGCCACCGTGCCCATCGAGGTGCTGGGGCTGCGCTTTGAGGTCGATTTGCTCCACGGGCAGAAGACCGGGTTTTACCTGGACCAGCTTGACAACTACGCCGGGGTTGCCCCGTGGGCCGCGGGCAAGCGAGTGCTGGACTGTTTTTCCAACCAGGGGGCCTTTGCCCTCGCCTGCGCCAAGGCCGGGGCCGCGAGCGTGCGGGCCGTGGAGATTAGCGCCGATTGCGTGGATCTCATTCGCCAGAACGCCGCGCGCAACGGGCTCCAGGTGGAGGCCGTGGCCGCCAACGTCTTTGATCTCCTCAACGACGAGGGGCGGGCGGGGGCGCAGTATGATTTGATCATCCTGGACCCACCCTCCTTCACCAAGTCGAAGGAAAAGCTCGACGGAGCCCTGCGCGGGTACAAGGAGATCCACTTAAGGGCGCTCCAACTGCTGGCCCCCGGGGGGATGCTGGCCACGTTCTCGTGCTCTCACCATGTCAACGACGCCCTTTTCCGGGAAGTGATCGCGGACGCCGCCGTGGATGCCAAAAAGACCCTGCGCCAGTTGGTCCGTTTCGGCCAGGCGGCGGATCACCCCGTCCTCCTGAACTTGCCCGAAACCGAGTATCTGCGCGGCTATCTTTTTGAACTCGCCCCGGGGCGGTAAAGGGGGCTTCTTCTAGGGTGGCAATCCGCCGCGGCGCCCTGTATATTTCCCCCATGATCGAAGACCGCCTCAAAAAACTGGAAGAACAGATTGGTGCCAACGGAAACGTCCCGGAGGCATCGCGGGAGCAGTTGCTGCGCCTGCTGGCGGAGTTGCGGTCGGAAATCGCGGAGCTTCCCAGCACCCATGACGACGCCGCCCGCAGCATCGCCGCCTTCGCCGAAGCCTCCACCCACGAGGCCACGCGGCATTCCCGCAGGCCGAAGCTGCTCAAGGCCGCTCTCACCGGGTTGACCGGCTCAGTGGAGGATTTTGAAACCTCGCACCCCGATCTGGCCGCCACCTTGAACCGCCTCTCCGCCGTCCTCGCCAACATGGGGATGTAGTTGGGGAAGACTATAGGAGATAGACTATAGAGGGGGAGACGTAGGGAAGCGCTGATGAAATCGCTCGCATCTGTCTCCATGTCGCTTTCCCCAGCGATTCCCTACGCGCAAAGCGGGATGGCGCTCCGCTCCGGGTAGCGTTCCCGCTCCATGCCGTCGCGCCAGAGGGCGAGCCGGATGCCGAAGGGCGCGCCCGGCGGCAGCCCCAGTTCGCGCAGGGAGAGCTTCCATTCCACGCCGGTTTCGGTGACTTCCAGCGTGGTGCGCGCCTTGGGTTGGGCGCAGGGGAGGGTGAAGCCGCCAGGACCCGGTTTGCAGAGGAGCCCCGTGCCAATCTCCATTGTCTCCACAGCGCCGGGCCGGGAAAGGAGGAGCCGCAGGGCGAACGGCGGGAAGGGGGCGGGTTGGGCGAGGTCGAGCCGCACGTAAAGATGCGTCTTTCCGCAGCCGAACCAGAGCTTTTTGGCCAGCCGCGTTCCCTCGTGCATGGCTCCCTCTTCCGCGCCGGGGAGGTAGCTGCCCGCATGTTCCCATTCCGTTTCGGCGCTGCCGCCGCCCAGGCGGGGGGCGATGAGCCGTTGGGGGGGATGGAACGCGGGCGGGGTGTAGCCCGGAATGGGGAGATCCAGCTCGGGCGGGGGCAGGGCGTTGCAAAGGAGGTAGACGTTTTTGAGGTGTTGGCGGAAGAGCCCGTCAAAGAGGCCGTCGTTTTCGGTGGAGAAATCCGGCCCGTACCACCAGAACCAGTCGCTCCCCTCGGCGGCGTAGATTTCGCGCAAGGCGGCGTCCCGCTTGGCTTTGGGAAGCCGCTTGTTGTGGTCGCTCTGCTCCTGCAAAAACGCGCGCGCCGCCCCGAGCAGATCCCAGGCGCGGTTCTCCTCCGGCTCGCCGATCCAGATGTCGAAGTTGCTCGCGATCCACGAGCCGGTGTGCAGGGTGTGCAAAGTCCGCACGGGGGGGTGCTCGTGAAAATACGTCTCCATGGTCCGGCTCCGCAACCGCGCGGGCTCGGCGGTGAGCCCCTCGTACAACGCGCGCAGAAACGCCTCGCCGCCGTCGGCGAATTGCTCCCAGGCGTTCTCGCCGTCGAGGATGATGGGGATCAAGGTGCGCTCGGCCGGGAGGCGCTCGGCGATGTTGCGCAAGTGGCCGATCAAATGCGCGGCGGCCTGCTGCGGCGGATTGCGGGCGGCGGTGAACCCGATGAAGTCGGAGAGGGGGCGGTCGCGGAAGATGCCGTGGACGGCCGCGCCGTCGGATTGGATGCGCCAGCCCTGGAAGAGTTCCAGGTGGTCGATCTTCGTTTGCGCGTAGGCAGGGTCGCGGTGGATCGAGCGGAAGAGGTTCTCCTCGTCGCTGCAAAAATACTCGATTCCCGCCGCTTGCAGGAGCGGGATCATCTCCGGGGCCACGGAGCCCTCGGAGGGCCACAACCCGCGCGGGCGGCGGCCGAAGAGGCGGGCGTGGTTTTCCATCGCCAGTGTCACCTGGGCGGCGGCGTCCTGAGGCCAGTGGAAGCGGCGGGGGAACTCCCTGCCGGGGAGGCTCCGTTCCGCGAAGGCCGTGTCGTAGACCAGCGGGAGGATGGGGTGAAAGTAGGGAGTGGTCGTCAGCTCCACCTGTCCCCGTTCCTCCGCCGCCCGGTAGACGAGGGGGATGGAGCGCATGATTTCCAGGTGGATCGCCAGCAGGCGCGCTTTTTCGGTTTCCGTGAAACCGCGCCCCTTGGCTTTGAGCGCGGCCAGCTCCGGGTAGCGGCGGCAGGCGGTGTAGCCGCACCAGGCGAGGTTGAACCAGACTTGCAGGTCGAGGAAATCCTGGGTGCCAAACTGCGCGGCGAGGCGCGGGAGATCGCCGCGCCGGATGGTTTCTCCCCGGCGATGGAGGAGTTCGGCGTAGCGGGGATACGGCTTCACCATGTTGCCCCAGTGGGCCTTGAAGAAATCCTCCAGGAGCGCCGCTTTCTCCGCTGCTTCCAGGCTGGCGGCCGGTTTGCGCGAGCGCTCCAGCCAGAGGTCCGTGATGCGCCCCTCGACGATTTCCTCGATCTGCTGGAGCAGGACGGGCGTGAGGTTGAAGTTGAGCCGCAGGGCGGGGTAGTCCTGCGGGAGAGCGATCATGTCGAGGTATCCCTTGACGCAGTGGAGCCGCACCCACGGCATCATCGCCACCCGGGTGAGCGGGTTGACGTAGTAAGGCTGGTGCATGTGCCAGAGGATGACCACGTTTGCCATACCTCTGTTGATAGGATCGCCAAGCCCGCGCCGCAATCGCGGGAATCCCTGAATGGCGCGCCGGGGGATGTCGCGCCGGTGCCGGCGGATGCTCTTGTGGCTACTTCTTCTGTTCTTTGGCCCAGGCGTCCTTCAGGAGGATCGTCCGGTTGAAGACGAGGTGGCCCGGGGTGGTGTCCGGGTCGAGCGCGAAGTAGGCGAGCCGTTCAAACTGGTAACGTTCCTCGGGCGAGGCGGCCGCAAGGGAGGGCTCGCACTTGGCGGTGACGACTTCCAGGCTGTGCGGGTTGAGGTGGGCTTTGAAGTCTCCCCCGGCGTCCGGTTCCGGGACGGTGAAGAGGCGGTCGTAGAGGCGCACTTGCGCGTCCACGGCGTGCGGGGCGCTGACCCAGTGGATCGTCCCCTTGACTTTGCGGCCTTCATTGGGGCCGCCCCGTTTGGTGGTCAGGTCCACGGTGCAGCGGAGTTCCGCAATGCTGCCGCCGGCAGCTTTGACCACTTCCTCGCACTTGATAATGTAGCCGTATTTGAGCCGCACTTCGCCGCCGGGCCGCAGGCGGAAGTATTTTGGCGCGGGGACTTCCATGAAGTCGTCGGCGTCGATGAACAGCTCGCGGGTGAACGGGATCTTGCGCGTCCCGGTTTCGGGGGCTTCCGGGTTGTTGACGGCGTCGAGTTCCTCGAAGTAATCGGCGTCCAGGTTGGTGAGGACGACTTTTACGGGGCGCAGGACGGCCAGCCTTCGGAGGGCGGTCCGGTTCAGGTCGTCGCGGATGGCGTGGTCGAGCACGCCGACTTCCGTGAGCCCGTCGTATTTGGTGATGCCGATGTGGTAGGCGAAGTCGCGCAAAGCCCGCGCTGGGACGCCCCTGCGCCGGATGCCGCTGATGGTGGGCATCCGGGGATCGTCCCAACCGGAGACGAGCCGTTCGTTGACGAGCTGCATCAATTTGCGCTTGCTCATCACCGTGTAGGTCAGGTTGAGCCGGGCGAATTCGTATTGATGGGGGAGCGGGCGGGGGAGCCCGAGGGCTTCCAGAATCCAGTCGTAGAGCGGCCGGTGGACCTCGAACTCCAGCGTGCAGATGGAATGGGTGACGCCCTCGATGTAGTCGCTCAAACAGTGGGCGAAGTCGTACATCGGGTAGATGCACCAGGCCGCGCCGGTGTGGTGGTGCTCCACGTGCCGGATGCGGTAAATGAGCGGGTCGCGCAGCCAGATGTTGGGGGCGTCAACGCTGATCTTCGCCCGAAGCGTGTGGGAGCCCTCGAAAAACTCTCCGTTTTTCATGCGCGTGAAGAGATCGAGGTTTTCCTCGATGCTCCGGTCGCGGGTGGGGCTGGCCTTGCCGGTGCGGCGGTATTCGTCGATTTGCTCCGCGCTCATGTCGCACACGAACGCCTTGCCCAGCCGGATCAACTGGACGGCGAATTGGTAAATCTGCTCGAAATAATCGCTGGCGTAGAACGGTTCCACCGCCGGCGTGCCCGCCGGGGCCGCGCCGAGGTAGAAATCTTGCTTTCCGTCGACCTGCCGCGCTTCGGGCTTTGCTCCCTTGGCTTTCAAGCCCAGCCGGTCGTCGGCAAAGCCGCTGATGAGCCAGTTCACGTCGGCGGTGATGGAATCGACGTATTCGACATCCTCCTTGGCCGGGTTCGTGTCGTCCATGCGCAGGTGGCAGACGCCGCCGAACTCGCGCGCGATGCCGAAGTTGAGGCAGATCGACTTCGCGTGGCCGATGTGCAGGTAGCCGTTCGGCTCCGGCGGGAAACGGGTGACAATTTGTTTGTATTTGCCCGCCTGCACGTCTCCGGCGACAACGTCGCGGATGAAGTCGGACGGGGCGGGAGAAGGTGCTTCGGCTGGAGGATTCATAACGTGCAAAAAAGGAAGCCTAGCAACCGCGCCAGGGAAGTTCAACCCTCGCGGTGGGAAACTGCCTCCCACGGGAATCGCGGGTGACAGACCGGGCAGGCTGTGCGATTTTAAAGAAGCCGGGCTGCGGTTCCAAGCGCGCCCTTCTTTACCCGAACATGTCTTTTCCCAATTCACGAACCGCCTGCGTGCAAGCCCTGCAACGCTGGGAAACCAGCTCCACCTTCGCCGACGAGGTGCTCCACGAGGCCTTGAGCGCCAGTTCCTTCACGGTGTTTGACCGGGCTTTTCTCACGGAAACCTTTTACGGCATCCTGCGGCGGCGCAGCGCGCTCGATTACCTGATCCGCCAGTTGCGCGACACGGAGCTGGATCTGCAAACGCGGCAGGTCCTGCGGCTCGGCTTTTACCAGATCTTCTGGATGCGCATCCCGCACCACGCCGCCGTCAACGAGACGGTCAACCTCGCCGGGCGCGCCCGCGGGCTGGTCAACGCCCTCTTGCGGCGCGCGATCCGGGAAAAAGAGGCGCTGGAGGAGCGGCTGGCCCAGGCCCCCCCCTCCATCCGCTATTCACACCCGGAGTTCCTCATCCACCGCTGGGAACGGCAGTTTACCCCGGAGGGGGCCGCCCGCCTGTGCGAGTGGAACAACTCCCCGGCGGAGATCTACGTGCGCGCCAACGGGCTGAAAGTGACACCGGGCGAACTGTTATCCGCCGCGCACGGGGCCGAGCCGTGCGCCGCCCACCCCCTGGCGCTCAAAGTCCGGCAGATCCCCTTCCAATGGCTCGCCCAGGGGCTCTGTTATGTGCAGGACCCGAGCACGCTCATGGCCGTGGAGCTCCTCGGCGCGCAACCGGGCGAGACGATCCTGGATGCGTGTGCCGCCCCCGGGGGCAAGACCAGTTATCTCGCCGAACTGATGCGCAACGAGGGGCATATCGTCGCCTGCGATTCCTCCCGCTGCCGCCTGGAACGCATGCAGCAGAACCTGCTGCGCATGAACGTCACGTGCGCGGAAACCCGCCGCGTGGACTGGCTCGCCCGCCCGCTCCCGTTTGAACCCGACACCTTCGACCGCATCCTGGTGGACGCCCCGTGCTCCAATACCGGGGTGATTCGCCGCCGGGTGGATGTCCGCTGGCGGCTCACCCCGGCGGATTTCGAGCAAATGCCCGCGCGCCAGCGCAACATTCTGGAATCGGTGGCCCCGCTGCTCAAGCCGGGCGGCACGCTGGTCTACAGCACCTGCTCGCTGGAGCCGGAGGAGGACGAGGCCGTGGCCGAGTGGGCCGCGCGGGAACTCCCCGGCCTGACGCTCGCCGAAATGCGCCGCCGGGAACCGCACCGCGACGGCGTGGACGGAGCGTTCGCCGCCCGCCTCGTCAAAGCGGGGTAATCCGCCCCAAAATCCGGCGCTCTATGCGCCATTTTCCTAGGCTGCGGACACCGGCGGGAGCGCTGAGGGGGGCACATTCCGCTCGGGCCGTTCGGAACGCGGTTCCAACGGCTGCTGCTGCGGGACGCGGGGTTCCTTGGGATAGGCGACCCGGCTGTGCAACATGCTTAGCAGGGTCGATTTGAACGCGGCGGCAATCGTTTTCAGCTCCCGCAGGTTCAACTCGCATTCGTCGAGCTGGCCGTCCTCGACGCGCTGTTCCATAATGTCCCGGATCATCTGTTCCACCCGCTGCGGGGTCACTTTCTCCAGGCTGCGCGAGGCGCTTTCCACCGCGTCGGCCAGGGTGATAATGGCGCATTCCTTGGTCTGGGGAAGCGGGCCGGAGTAACGGAAACTTTCCTCGCGCACCTCCGGGATGTCTTCCTCCCGGATGTTCATGATTTTCCCTCCCTGGCGGGCGTCCTCCTGTTGCTGGAGCGCCCGTTTGTAGAAATACCAGACGAGCGAGGTGCCGTGGTGCTGGGCGATCACGTCGATGATCTGCCGCTTGAGGTTGTATTTCAAGGCGAGGTCGATCCCCTCTTTCACGTGCGCCAGGATGATGAGCGCGCTCATGGTGGGAGCCAGCTCGTTGTGGGGGTTGTGGGCGGGATCCGTGTTCTCGCTGAAGTAGTCCGGCTTGACGAGCTTGCCGATGTCGTGGAAGTAGGCGCACACACGCGCGCGCGTCGGGTTCGCCCCGATGGCTTCGGCGGCGGCTTCGGCCAGGTTGGCGACGACGAGGCTGTGGTGGTAGGTGCCGGGGGCCTCGATGGTCATCCGCTTGAGGAGCGGGTGGTTCAAGTCGGCCGCTTCCAGCCACGAAATGTCGGTGGTGATATGAAAAATGCTTTCCAGGATGGGGAGGATGCCGCTGACGATGATGGCCGTGAAGACGCCGGAGGCAACGGTGGCCAGGCTTTGCATCGCGATGGACTGCCAGTCCACGTTGCCCAAAAGTTCTCGGAGGATCGGGCCGATCAACCCGAAAATCATGGCGAGCACCCATGTCGCCAGCCCCATGAACAATCCGGCCCGAATCAGGCGGCTGCGCTGGCGGACTTCCAGGGTGACGAAGACGGCGATGTAGCCGCTAATCAGGCTGATGACGATAAAGATGGCCGGGGTGAAGTAGGCGGGCACAAGGCCGTTGATCAAGATGCCGCCCCAGAGACTCACGAAAATCGCCGCGAAAATGCCGAGGTTGCGCCCGAGCAGGACGGACAAGACCAGCGGGGCAAAAGCGAAGGGGATTAGCAGCGGCACGAATTGATGGTCGATGACGCTCCCCCAGGCGAGCGCGAGGATCCCCTTGAGCATGGCCAGGTGGCCAAAGCAGATGCCGAAAACGAGCAGGAGCCGGGAGTTGCTGGCAAAGGTGCGGGGGTGGTTGATCCAGATTTGAGCGAGCGCGATCAGGGCAATCAAGAGGCTGGTGAGGAATTTCTCCATCCCCTGCGCCTGTTTCCCGCTGAAAATCAAGGCGGCCAGGCCGGCGATAAAGGCGGCGAAAACGAGCCCCTTGGGCAAAAAGCCCTCCTCCAGCATCTGGAGGATTTCGTTGCGGCTCCGCTTTCGCCGCTGTTTGGGCGAGGCAAGCCCCTTTTTGACGAGGCGCCTGCGTTCAAAGAATTTAATCATAGAAGGAATGGGAGAAGAAGCCCCCAGCTCAGGGGCGCACGTCGCCGCTGCGGTGGCGTTTGTAGGCCCGGACGATCTGCCGGACGAGTTCGTGGCGGACGACGTCGCGTTCGCCGAAGGGGCAGAAGGCGATGCCTTCCACGTCTTTGAGCGCCTGGAGTGCCTCGATCAACCCGGAGCGCCTGTTGTCGGGCAGGTCGATTTGCGTGGTGTCGCCGGTGATCACGCACTTGGAGTCGGCCCCCAGCCGGGTCAAAAACATGAACATCTGCTCGGCGGTCGTGTTTTGGGCCTCGTCGAGGATAATGAAGGCGTGGTTCAAGGTCCGCCCGCGCATGAAGGCCAGAGGGGCGATCTCGATGATGTTCCGCTCGATATAGCGCTCCCGCTCCTCGTCCTCCAGCATGTCCTGCAAGGCATCGTAAAGGGGACGCAGGTAGGGGGCGATTTTTTCCTTCAGATCCCCGGGCAGGAACCCGAGCGCCTCTCCGGCTTCCACGGCCGGACGGGTGAGGATGATCCGGTTGACCTGTTCTTTTTTGAGAGCGACGAGCGCCATGGCCATGGCGAGATACGTTTTGCCGGTGCCCGCCGGGCCGATGCCGAAAACGAGGTCGTGCTGCTGGATCTCCTTCACATAGGTCCGCTGGGTGGCCGTTTTCGGGTGAATTGGCGCGCGCCTGGGCGAGGTGATGAGCTTGGTGTCGAGCAGTTCGGGCAGTTTGCCGCCCGGCTCCGGGTCGATCACGCTGTGGAGGGCGTAGCCAAACTCGTGGCGGCGGATCGGCATCCCGTTCTGGCGGGCGCATTCGAGCTGCTCAAAGACTTCCCGTGCGCGTTCGATGTTTTCCGCGGACCCGTCAATCCGCACCCATCCGTCCCGGGTGGTGAGCCGGACGGCAAGTTCTTCCTCCAAGGTCTTGAGCAGTTTGAGGTCTCCTCCATAGAGGGCTTGGAGCGCCCTGGCGTTTTCAAACTGCAAAGTCTGACTTTCTGGCATCGAGATGGGTAGTAACCTCCCCATAGCTTAACGGAACGCCAGACAGTGTCAAACCTTGCCTCTGGGGGGGGCGGAGGTCACATGCCTTTAAATCCGGAGGGCTTACAGCCGTTAGCCGGAATTGGGGTTAAGTAGTTGGATTGGTGGTGGTTGGGTGTGTGGTGGTTGGGTGTGGGTTGAAGTAAGTTCTCAAAATTAGCCGCAGGAACTTCCGCGATGACCCTATTTTTCCAGAATTGCCGACCTGCTGGGAACCTCAGATTTTTCAAAGAAAAACCTTGAATACTCTGACAGGTAAAGGCATTGTCTCGCCTCCATTCGACGGCCATCAGGCCGTTGAAAGACGCGCTCGTAGCTCAATTGGATAGAGCATCTGACTACGGATCAGAAGGTTTGAGGTTCAAATCCTCACGGGCGCAGTTCTTCTAAGTGATTGAAATAAAGAGACTTAGAGAACGTGATTGGATGGCGAAAATCGGAAAGCACGAACTCTCAGGGCATCACTTTGGCATCACTTTTTGGGTCTACACCAAAGTTTGGGGACTGAATTGGGGTTAAGTGGTTGGATTGGTGGAAGTTGAGTGTGGATTGAAGTTGGTGTTCAGAAATTAACCGCATTGAGCGATGACTCGCAGGCGGTAATTATCAAAGTTTCTAAAGCCGTAAGCACGGCGTTGGATGAGCTTCATTTTGCGATGGAAGCCCTCGGTGATGCCATTGTTTTTTGAGAAGCGCCACATGCAGGCGATGGGCTCGGCCCAGGAGCGGGGGGTATTGGCGAGGGTGATCAAAGGCTCAAAGCAACTGGCGGCGAGTCGGTCGATGAAGGCAATCAACTCGCGGGTGAGCGGTTTGCAGGAGCGCCGGGATTGGTGTTTGCGATTGAGCAGATCGCGAAGGCGGTGCATCTGCTCGTAGAGCGGCACGAAGGCTGGGTAGGCTGCCAGGAGTCGATCCAGGCGCAGCTTCTGCGAGGCGCTAAGGTTGCGAGGGTTTTTGCGCAGCACGGCGAGCGAGCCGGAGCTGTTTTTAATCTCCGGGGCGATCTGGCGGCAAAGGGTCATGAAGTGATGAATGACGACCCGGATGACATGGAAGCGGTCGGCGACGATCCGGACGTTGGGGAACCAGCGGCGGATCAAGGCGCGGTAAGGGCTGGAGAGGTCGATGCAGACCACGCGCACGCGTTCACGGCCTTGCGGCGGGTGAATTGGGCATAAATGCGCGAGACGGTGGCAGCGCCGATACGTTGGAGCCGCGCCATGGAGGAGGCGGGAATGCCCTCGTGATGGTGACGATAAACGCGTTCGCGAAAGGGCTCGGTGCTGCGGCGGCGTACGCCTCCGCAGCAAGGGCAGAGCACGCGGCCCCGTTTGTAGGGGGGTGCAGTTAAAGGTGGTGAGTAATCAGGCAGCCTTCTGTGCACGCCAATATT
>JBAWXX010000034.1:0-37028 GCA_037143855.1 Verrucomicrobiota bacterium
GCTTTCGCGTCCCATGGGGACGCTCCGAGAGTAGCCCGGCGTTTGAACGCCGGGTAGGGAGAGCGAAGCCTTTCGTCCCGGCAGGGACGGTTGAAAATGAGCGTCATTTTTCCCCCTTCAAACGTCCCTCCGGGACGAAGCGTTGTTTCCCACAGACCCGGCGTTAAAACGCCGGGCTACTTTCGGGTTGTCCCTTTGGGACAATAACGCCAATCCATCAGACCAATCCAACGGTGTCATTGGTATTACGCGTCATACCATCTCTACGGTTTATTTGGTAGAATTGGCAGAGGGCTTTATGGCAGAGGGCTTCGCTTTCGCGTCCCATAGGGACGCTCTGAGAGTAGCCCGGCGTTTTAACGCCGGGTGGGGAGAGCGAAGCCTTTCGTCCCGGCAGGGACGGTTGAAAATGAGCGTCATTTTTCCCCATCAAACGTCCCTCCGGGACGAAGCGTTGTTTCCCGCGAACCCGGCGTTAAAACGCCGGGCTACTTTCGGGTTGTCCCTTTGGGGCAATAAGGCCAATCCATCAGACCAATCCAACGGTGTCATTGGTATAAGCTCTATTTGGGCACGGGAAGAGGACACAAAAAGCGGATCGCGAGGTGCCCCGCGATCCGCTGACAGGGAGACAGGCCTATTGCCCCTTCAATGCCTGCATGTGCCGGATGAGCGTGTCGGCCATGACCGAGGGCGTTTCCGCCACGGCGATGCCGGCGTCACGGAACGCGGCGATTTTCGCGGCGGCCGTCCCTTTGCCGCCGGAAACGATTGCGCCCGCGTGGCCCATGCGCCGCCCCGCGGGTGCGGTGGCTCCGGCGATGAACCCGGCGACGGGCTTCTTGCAATTTTCCTTGATCCACGCGGCGGCCTCTTCCTCGCCCGTGCCGCCGATTTCGCCGATCATGATGATGGCTTCGGTGTCGGGGTCGTCATTGAACATCTTGATGATGTCGAGGTGGGAGGTGCCGTTGACGGGGTCGCCGCCGATGCCCACCGTGGTGCTCTGGCCGAACCCCCGGGTGGTCAACTGCCAGACGGCCTCGTAGGTCAACGTGCCGCTGCGGGAGACGACGCCGACGTGGCCCTTGTGGTTGATGTAGCCCGGGGCGATGCCGATGCGGCAGCCGCCGTGGGAATCCTTGCCCTCGCCGGGGCAGACGATGCCGGGGCAGTTGGGGCCGATGAGGCGGGTTTTGCTCCCCTTCATGGCGGCTTTGACCCGGACCATGTCGGCCACGGGGATGCCTTCGGTGATGCAGATGGCGAGGTCGAGCCCGGCGTCCACGCCTTCCAGGATGGAATCGGCCGCGAAGGGCGGCGGAACGAAGATGGCGGAAACAGTGGCGCCGGTTTCCTTCACCGCCTGGGCGACGGTGTCAAAAATCGGGACGACTTGCTGGAAGGTCTGGCCTCCCTTGCCGGGGGTGACGCCCGCGACAATCTTGGTGCCGTATTCCAGCGAGAGTTGGGCGTGCCGGGAGCCGAAGCTGCCGGTAATGCCTTGAATGAGAACCCGGGTTTCGGGAGTAACGAGAATAGACATGGGTCAGATTTCCTTGCGGTTTAAGCGGCTTTGACGGCGGCGACGATTTTCTCGGCTCCATCGGCCAGCGAATCCGCGCTGATGACGGCCAGGCCGCTGTCGCGGATGATTTTTTTGCCGAGTTCGACGTTGGACCCTTCCAGCCGCACGACGAGCGGCACGGGGAGCTGGGTTTCCTGCATCGCGGCGAGGATGCCCTCGGCGATGATGTCGCAGCGCATGATGCCGCCGAAGATGTTGACCAGGATGCCCTTCACTTTCTTGTCGGAGAGGATGATCTTGAAGGCCGCCGTGACCTGTTCCTTGGTGGCGCTGCCGCCGACGTCCAGGAAGTTGGCCGGTTCGCCGCCGGAGTGCTTGATGATGTCCATGGTGGCCATGGCCAGGCCCGCGCCGTTGACCAGGCAGGCGATGTTGCCGTCCAGCCCGATGTAGTTCAGGCAGTATTTGGAAGCTTCGACCTCGCGCGGATCTTCCTCGGTGACGTCGCGCAGAGCCACGATCTCCGGGTGCCGGTAGAGGGCGTTGTCGTCGAAGTTGAACTTGGCGTCCAGAGCCAGGACGTCGCCGCCCTTGGTGACGACCAGCGGGTTCACCTCGACCAGCGAGCAATCGCTCGAAATGAAGAGTTTATAGAGCGCCAGGATCAGCTTGGCGGCCTGGGCGGCCTGGGGGCCGTGCAGCCCGAGCGCGGCGGCCACCTTGCGGGCCTGGTAGGGTTGGAGGCCGAGCAGCGGATGCACCGGCTCGCGGAAGATTTTGTCGGGGGTTTGCGCGGCAACCGTCTCGATGTCCATCCCGCCCTGGGTGCTGGCGATGACGAGCGGCGCGGCGGCCCCGCGGTCAAGCAGAATGGCCAGGTAGAGCTCCTTGGCGATCTCGGCCGCTTCGGCCACGTAGACCTTGTGGACTACGCGCCCGGAGGGGCCGGTCTGATGGGTCACGAGCGTCTGCCCCAGCATCTTGGCGGCCAATTCCCGGATTTCCTCCGGTTTGGAAGCGGAATGGACGCCTCCTTTGAAGCCGTTGGTGAAGGTCCCTTTGCCGCGCCCTCCGGCGTGGATTTGGGCCTTGATGACGATCTTGTCGGTTCCGAGTTCCTGGGCTGCGATTTCCGCCTCCCGTGGGGTGCCTGCCATTTTTCCACGTGGCGACGCGACGCCAAACTTTTCGAACAAATCCCGCGCTTGATATTCGTGAATGTTCATAATTGATAAAAAGAGCCGATTCAGCCGGGCCAAAAGAGAGGAATCCCGCTGATGAGCACAGGAGACGGTTCTACCGGCCTCTCCCGGCGATTGCAAGAATCGGCTCGCAAGTGGTCAGAAAAGCACAAGATGCGCTAAAGCCCCCCCGCTTCCCAAACTTCCCGGCCAGGGAAATCCCGACAGGGGCATGGGGACTTTTCAAGACGCCCTTTACAGGTTTCCCATCCTTCGCATAGGATGGGGGTTTCCCAATGAATCCTCTCAAGCGACTTTTCGGCCGCGACGATAAATTTTACGATCTTCTCGAGGCAAGTGCGAACGAAGCGCAAAACAGCGCCAAGATCCTCAGCGGGCTGATGCCCAAGCTCGGCGACGAGCGGGCCGTCCACGAGGCGCTGGAACTCCTGGCCCAGAGCCGCCGCAAGCACAAGCGGATCAGCCAGGAAATCACCACCCAGCTTTGCCGGACGTTCGTCACCCCGCTGGAGCGCGAGGACATTGAGGCGCTCTCCAACGCCCTTTCCCGCGTGCCGAAGACGATGGAAAAGATCGGCGAACGCCTGCTCATCTGCCCGCTCAACGCCCACGCCGCCAACATGGTCAAGCATGTGGCGATGCTGGAGCAGGCCACCACGACGGTGGTCGTGATGGTCAAGTCCCTGCGCACCAACCCGCACGTGGAGGAGATCGAGGACGAATACGCCCAGCTTCAAACACTGGAAGGGGATGCGGACCGCTTCATGATCGCCCTGCTGCGCGAGCTTTTCCACGGCCAGGCCGACGCCAAGGACGCCCTCTTCCTCAAGGACATGTATGAACTGCTGGAAAAGGCGATTGACCGCTGCCGCGACGCCGGCAACGTCGTCTTCCAGGTCGTCCTGAAGTACTCCTAGGGGCGCTCCTTCCGGCGGCCTACGCTTTTCCCCATGATTTTCTTCCTGTTTGTCCTGCTCGCGGCGCTGGTCTTCGAGTACATCAACGGCTTCCACGACGCGGCCAACGCCATCGCCACCGTCGTTTCCACGAAAGTCCTGACGCCCCGCCAGGCGATTATGATGGCGGCGGCCTGCGACATGATCGGCGCGTTTTTTGGGACCGCTGTGGCGAAGACCATCGGCGCGGACATTGTGGATATCCACGCCATCACCATGCCGACGGTGTTCGCCGCCCTCAGTGGCGCGATCATCTGGAATCTGCTGACGTGGTGGCTCGGGCTGCCGTCCAGCTCCAGCCACGCCCTCATCGGCGGGCTCTGCGGCGCGGCGCTGGCCTCCACGGGGGGCAACTGGGCAGTGTTGAAATGGTCCGCGGTGGTCATCAAGGCCGCCAAAGTCTCGCACGAAGGGCTTTGGCCCAAGGTGGTGATCCCGATGATCACCTCGCCGCTGGCCGGGTTTCTCATCGGCGGGGCGATCATGCTCCTGCTCACGGCCCTCTTAAAAACGTATCGCCCTTACCTGATCCAGAAAATCTTTGGCAAGGCCCAGATGGCCAGCGCCGCCTTCATGGGCTTCAGCCACGGCGGCAACGACGCGCAAAAGACGATGGGCATCATCGCCCTGGCCCTTTTTACCGGCACCCAGTCCGGCGCGTTCGACCATCTGCCCCCTTTCCTCCACTTTCTGCGCACGCCGACATTCACCATCGACAAGTGGGTGGTCGTCGCCTGCGCGTTGACCATGGCGATGGGCACGGCCTCCGGCGGCTGGCGGATCATCCGCACGATGGGGCACAAAATGGTGCGGCTCCAGCCGGTGCACGGGTTCGCGGCGGAGACTTCCGCGGGGCTTGTCATTCACTTCGCCACGACGCTCGGCATCCCGGTTTCCACCACGCATGTGATCGCCACCTCCATCATGGGCGTGGGAGCCACCAAACGCCTGAGCGCGGTGAAATGGGGCGTGGTGCAGCGGATCGTCTGGGCCTGGGTGCTGACGCTTCCGACCACGGCCATTTTAGGGTGGACCACGATGCGCCTGCTGAAACTCTGCGGATTCTAGGTCGGTAAAGCTCAAGACCACGTGCAGCCCCAACAGAATGTCGATGTGATCCCGTGAATCCGCTCCCTTCCCCCACGGCTCGCTGAGAATCTTGAGATACCAGACCCCGATGGCGGCCCGGCGGTCGCACTCCAGCAGGCGGTTCATCGCTTCATTGGGATCGAGGGTGATGGGGAGGCGGTGCATGAACTGGACCATGTGCAGGCCCAGGTGAAGCAGCAACTCCGCGCAACGGGCGGGATCCCGGTCGTGATAAGCGCTTTCCAGCATCTCCAGCGTTTCGACCTGCCGCGTGGCCAGGGGGAATTCTTTTTTCACGACGCGGGTGAGGTCGCGGATGACCTGGCTCGCCCCCGCGCCAGGGTCTTCCGTGTCGGCGAGGAGGAGTTGATAAAACGCCTCGCGTTTCCCCAGCAGATCTCCGGCGGCGATAGCGAGGGCGCGTTTGAGCATCCGGTTGGAAACGGCGCGCATTTGGGGAATGATCTGGTAGGCGGCGGAGAGTTCGCCCAAAGCGGCGAGGGCCTCGCTGGAGGCGGCGAGCACCTTGCTGTCGTGGCTGTGGGTGATGAGGTCGAGCAGGTGGGGGATGGCGCGGCGGTCGCCGATCCTCCCCAGGGTGCGGGCGCTTTCGCTCAAGATCTCCCGGTCGGTGGTCTGTAATTGGCGCAGGAGGGGCGCGACGCATCGGGCGTCGCCGCAATCACGCAACGTCCGGCAGATTTGCGGGATGAGGTCGCAGGCGGGGTCGTCCAGTTTCCGCAGCAGGGCGTCGAGGGCCTCTTCGGTTCCGATCATTCCCAAGGCGTCGATCGCCTCTTCCTGCACCTCCGTCACCGGATCGTCGAGTTGCTCGATCAGGTCCGGCACCGCCAATCCGCTCTTGTGCACGCCGAGGCTGCGCGCGGCTTGCGCACGCACGCGCGCGGTGGAGGCGGTGGTGATGATTTGGAGTGTGTAAAAGTTGCGGACGGCGTTGAGCGGGTTGATGAGAAACATGCGCGAGACAGCTTCCCCAAACCCGACGTGGTCCACGGCAGCCCGGATGCTCAACACCAGCGGCATGGCAATGCCCCAGGTAAGCAGGGCGAAGGCGATGATAATCGCGTGCAGGAACGAGAAGGCGGTGCCGTTGGTCAAGAGACAAAGAGGGGGATGGGCGTTGAAATAGTCCATAAACCAGCCCCCCGCGAGGGAACCAAGGGCGGCGATGATGCCGATGATGGCCCAGTGAACCGCCATGGCCATCGTCCTCCCGGAGCTGTTGGAAAGGAGCGCGGCGAGCCGGAGCTGGCATGGGCTGACACCGGAAAAAACGCTGCCGCCCAAAAAGGTGAAGATCCCAATGATCACGACGACCTTGGGGATGCTCCAGAGCCCCAGGATGGGAAGGTGGAAGGTGAGGAACGATGCGTCCACAAAGAACCACGGCACCGCGGTCAAAGGCGCCAGGATCATCAGAATGGCGCACAACACGCGGGGGCCCAGGCGATCGGTCAACGAACCGAGGATGAAGCTCGTCGCCACGGAACCGAGCGAACCGGCGATGGTGATGACGGCAACGTGGGTGTAGGTGACCGGGAAATAACGTTTGAGATAAACGATGCTGAACGGACCGAGCATGGAGCATCCGAACGACCAGATGCCCATCGCAAACGTGAGGTGCCGGAAGTCGTGGTTGCGCAGGGGGGCGAGCAGGCGCTTCAGCGGTCTCGCTTTGACCTCCGCCGGCGCGGGACGCGGTTCTTTCACCCAGAGATGGACAAGGACATCGCCTACGCCGCATACCGCCGCGATCGCAAAAACCAGGGCGAAGCCAAAGGCGCTGGTTTTGTTGCTCCCCGGCATCCGGAACTGGTCCAGGGCAAACCCCGCGATGGCCATTCCGAGCAGGGAGGCCGCGGTGACGATGCTTTGCCTGCGGCCCCAAAAGCGCCCGGCATTCTTTGCCGGAATGAGATCGGCCATCCAGCTATTCCATGCGGCCGAACCCATGTTGCCGATCAAGTCGCTGAGGCCCACCAGGCTGACGACCCCCACGGGGATCCACCAGGAATCCGGTTTCCAGCAAAGCACGATGCCCGCGATGACGAACCAGAGGGCGCGATGCACCAGCGCCGTGCCTGCCCAGAACTGTTTGCGGGACCCGAGATGTTCGGAGATGAACGCCGAGGGAACCTGAACGGCCATGACGCACTGGCGCACGGCCGTAAGCAGGCCAATCAAAAAGCCCCCGGCGCCGACGGCTTCCATGAACATGGTCAGCGGCATGTTCAGGCTCATCGCGAACCAGAGCATTCCCAGGCAGCCTGCGGCGACGTTGATCCGCATGGCCTGCTGCACCTGCACGCTGGTAATCCGGCGGCCGGTTGCTGTGTCGAATAGGGGAGGTGTTTCGGGCATGGATCGGATGGCGCGGAGGGAGCATCGGTCTCCACGCATCACCAGCATTGTGATAGACGGAAACGGGCTGTGTTCCAGCGTTATTATCCCGAAAACCGGTGTGGGAGGGGATAACGGGCCTCCCTACACCCCGGGCTCGTGCCGGATGTCCTGGCCGCTGTAGAGGTAGAAGACTTCCTCGGCGATGTTCTGGACGTGATCCGCCGCCCGTTCGATGGCCTTGGCTATCGTCATCAGATGGACGGCCCGGGTGACGTTGGCGGAGTTCTCAATCATGAGGCCGATCAACTTCTTGGCGATGCGCCGGTTTAATTCGTCGATCTCCTTGTCGCGCGGGATGACGGCCTGGGCCAGCTCATAGCGCCCTTCCACAAAGGAGGTGATCGCCTCGTGGAGCAGATCCTGGGTCATCGACGCCATGGCGGGAATGTCCTCCACGGCGACGAGCGGGGGCTCCTGGTTCAGCGAGCGGGCCCGCCGGGCGATGGTGGTGGCCTGGTCGGCGATCCGCTCCAGGCTGCTGGAAATCTTGGAGGCGATGAGCATCAGGCGGGAATCCCGCGCAATGGGCCCGTGCGTGGCCATGTAGGTGACGACCAGGTCGTCCACGGCGACTTCGAGCTGGTCGATCTCGCCGTCGGAGGCTTCCACCAGATCCGCGAGGCTGTCGTCGCGCTCTACGACGGCCCGCACGGCCAGGGTCAGGCTCCGGTCGGTGAGGGTGGACATCAGCAAGAGCGTTTCGCGGATGTGGGCGAGTTGGGCTTCAAAGGGATGGCTCATGGGAAAAGTTGAGGTTGGGAACAGGAGGAAGAGTTTTACCCGCGGATTTCGCAGATTTTCGCAGAAAAAGAGGGGTGTTGATGGGACGGATGGAATGGATGCCGGTATTCTCTTTTTCTGAAAATCTGCGTCAATCTGCGAAATCTGCGGATAGCTGCTTTTCTTTAACCGAATCGCCCGGTGATGTAGTCCTCGGTCTGTTTTACGGCCGGGTTGGTGAAAATTTTCTCCGTGCGGTCCATTTCGATCAGGCGGCCCAGGTAGAAAAAGGCGGTCAAATCGGAGCACCGTCCCGCTTGCTGCATGTTGTGGGTGACGATGACGATGGTGTAGTGCTTCTTTAGCTCGAAGATGAGTTCCTCGACCTTGGAGGTGGCGATGGGGTCGAGCGCCGAGCACGGTTCGTCCATCAGGATGATCTCCGGCTCCACGGCAATCGCCCGGGCGATACAGAGCCGCTGCTGCTGGCCGCCCGAGAGCCCGAGGCCGCTCTCGTCCAGGCGATCCTTCACCTCGTCCCAGAGCGCGGCCTGCCGCAGGGAGCGCTCCACCACGGCGTCCAGCTCGGAGCGCCTGGCCCGGCCCTGGATGCGCAGGCCGTAGACGACGTTTTCGTAGATCGACTTGGGAAACGGGTTGGACTTCTGGAACACCATGCCGACGCGCTTGCGCAGTTCGATGGGGTCCACGTTGGGCCGGTTGATGTCGGCCCCGTGGATGCGGATGGAGCCTCCGCCGATGCGCGAGCCGGGCACAAGGTCGTTCATCCGGTTGAAGCAGCGCAAAAGGGTGCTTTTCCCGCACCCGGAGGGGCCGATGAAGGCCGTCACCTGGTGGGCGGGAACGCGCAGGTCCACGCCGTGCAGGGCTTGGTAATCGCCGTAAAAGAAGTCGAGCCGCTCGACTTCGATG
This sequence comes from Verrucomicrobiota bacterium, assembly GCA_037143855.1. Classification (GTDB taxonomy): domain Bacteria; phylum Verrucomicrobiota; class Verrucomicrobiia; order Chthoniobacterales; family Chthoniobacteraceae; genus UBA695. The sequence goes on from JBAWXX010000034.1 coordinate 8,853, forward strand.
GCGGCGGGCAGGGGAACCGCAAGCGGCGCGACCGTGGGCGGCGGGGCGGTGGGCGTTTCTTCCATGGAAAGAGAGTTCTTCATATTACCATTTGAGCTTGTTCCGCAAGCGCAGGCGCAGGAGCACCGAGCCGAGGGAAATCAGAAGGACGAGGCCGAGGAAGACAAACGCCGTCCCATACTGCATCCGTTCCGTGTAGGCGTTCTGGGGGATCTTGGAGCTGACGACGTAGATGTGGTAGGGGAGCGCCTGGACGGGCTGGAAAAAGAAATCGGTCCATTTGTCCACCTGCCAGGGGTAATTGTCGCGCACCACGTAGGCGGCGGTGAAGAGGATCGGGGCCGTCTCTCCGGCGACCCGGGCGATGCCGAGAATGGAGGAGGTCAAAATGCCGGGGATGGCGTAGGGGAGCACGTTGGTGCGGATGGTCTGCCACTTGGTGGCCCCGAGGGCGAGCGATCCCTCCCGGAACCCCTGGGGCACGGATTTGAGCGCCTCCTCGGAGGAGGTGATGACCACTGGCAGCACCATGAAGGCCAGCGTGAACCACCCGGCAAGGAGCGAGATATTCCACTGGAAATAGGTGACGAAGAGGGCCGCGCCAAAGAGGCCAAAAACGATGGAGGGGACCCCGGCCAGGTTCATGATGGCCAGCCGGATCAACCGCAGCGCCGGCGAGGGGCGGCTGTATTCGCTCAGGTAAATGGCGCTGGCAACGCCCAGGAAGAGGGCGATCGTCATGGAACCCGCCACCAGCAGCACGGTGCCGACGATGCAGGGGAGGATGCCGCCCGCCGAGTGGGCGTAGGTTTCGGCCTGGATCTCCACGCCGGGGTGGCCGGCCTGGAACGCGCGGAAATCGGGGTCGCTCAACTCCAGCTTTTCCCCCTGCCAGTCAAAGACATAGAGCGTGGATGGCTTTTCCGTGAAGAACGGGACGTTCACAAACGGCCAGTGGGGGGTGAAAACGGTCTGCGCCCCCTTGATCCCGATTTGCAGGAAAATGCACGTGGCGGCCAGCAGCACGGCGTAAGCGCCCAGGCGGATCGCCCACCGGAGCGCCCCTTCCCAAAAGCGGGCCAGCGAGCGGCGGCGCGCAAACGGGTTGGCCAGAGGCTGAGCTAGAAGCTGGGTTTCCATAACTAGCCGATGCTGATTTTAAACCGCCGGACCACGGCTTGCGCCAGCCCGTTGATGCCGAGCGCGAGGAAGAAGAGGAAGAGCCCGACGATAAAGAGCGCCCGGTAATGGATGGTGCCGCTGGGAACCTCGCCCAACTCCTGCGCGACGATGCCCGTCATGGTGTGCACCGGCTGGAAGATGGCCCCGAGGCCCTGGGTGAAGTCGGGAGTGGCGATCCGGTTGCCCGCGCACAGGAGCACTACCATCGTCTCACCGATCACCCTCCCGAACCCGAGCAGGACGGCGGAGAGGATGCCGGAGAGAGCGGCGGGGATGAGAATGCGAACGACGGTCTGGAGCCGCGTGGCCCCCATCGCGTAGCTGGCCTCCCTGAAGGCGCGCGGCACGCTGTTGAGGGCGTCTTCGGAAAGGGAAAAGATGGTGGGGATGGCCATCAAAGCCAGCAGCGCGCCCGCGGTGAACGCGTTGAGCCGTTCGGCGATGGGAAAGGAGCTGATCCAGCTCAATGCCTCCCAGTGCGTCATCGCGCGAATCCCCTCCCCCAGCACGGCGATGCCGAAAAACCCGAGCACGACGGAGGGGATGGCCGCGATGAATTCCAGGAACGGCTTGATGAACTGCGCTTCGAGCGGCCGGGCCAGCTCGCTGACGTAAACCGCCGCGCAAACGCCCAGCGGGACGGCGATGGCCAGCGCGATCAAGCTCACCAGCAGCGAGCCGGTCAGGAGCGGCAGGATGCCATACCAATCCTGCCAAAAGCTGTTGGTGATCCACTCGCTGCCGAAGAGAAACGAGGTGACGCTGCGAGCCCATGGCACCGGGGTATCCGGGTTCCACTGCCGCAGCTTGCGTTCCGTCTCCGGGAACGACGCCAGGTAAACGCGGGCCGCTTTTTGGAAGGCATCGAAGCGGGGCTGCAAGGCGCTTACCGGAAGCTCGGGCCGCTGCCGCAGCAAGTCCTCCTGCTTGGCGCGGAAGGCGCGCGCGGTGGTCTGGTAGAGGGGGAAGGCGGCGCGCACGGGGGCGAGTTCGGCGGTGAAATCGACCGGCGTCACGGAGACGGCATCAGCATTCCTGCCCGCCTTGAGCAGAAAACGGCGCTGTTCCAGGGCGTCTTCGTGGACCTTCGCCTTTTCCTTGATGGCGGAGACGCTGTCGGTGAGGTCGCTCACCAGCCCGCGCAGGTCGTCCACGGAAGCGTCGAACCCGGCGGTGAAGGCGTCAAAAGCGGAGAGCGCGGCAGTCGCCTCTTCCGGGGTCTTCCCCTGCTTGAGAAGCGCCGCCACCTGCCGCAGCCGCAAGTCCTGCAAACTCCGGTTGAGCGCGGTGTGGGCCTCCACCTGGTCGCGCATGAAGCCCACGTATTCCAACCCGGCCCGCCGGTAAAGGCGCAGGTTTTGAAGATTTTGGGGGAAGAAACCGGCCCCCTCGCGGAAAAGGAAAAGGGTGATCAACGCCAGCACGACGATGGCCAGCAAGGCGTTGGAGGCGAAAAACCACTTGATCACGTGGTCGAGCCGAAGCCGTTTGCGGTCAAAGCGGTTGGGGTTTTTCATCCGGTTGAGGAGGATATTGCACCACAGAGGGCACGAAGGGCACAGTGAAAAGAGAAGGGGGAACGCTTTTTTGAATCGTAAAAGAAACAGCCCGCCTGGCAGGCCCAGGCGGGCTGTTCGTTCAGAGATTCCTTTTTCCTTATTTCACCGGAACGAACCCGACCTGTTCCACGATTTTCTGACCCTTGGCGCTCAGCGTGAAGTCCACAAAACTCTTGGTGGCTCCGGCGGGCGCGCCGTTGGTGTAATAGAAGGTGGGGCGGGAGTAGGGGTAGCTCCGGTCGCGCACGTCGGCCTGGGTGGGCGTCTTGCCGTCCACGGGGGCGACTTTCACGCCGGGGGCCTTGACGTAGGCGAGGCCGACGTAGCCGATTCCCGCCGGGTTTTTGGCCACTTCGGAGACGATCTGCTCGTTGCCGGCCATTTTCTGGGCCGACCCGGCGTAGTCGCGCTTGTTCATCGCCAGTTCCTTGAAGTCGGCATAGGTGCCCGACGCGGTGTTGCGGGTGTAGACGGAGATTTTCCCAGGCGCGCCGCCGACGGCGGACCAGTCGGTGATGTCGCCCGTGAAAATCTGCTCCACCTGCTTCTTGGTGAGCCCCTTGAGCAAGTTGCTGGAGTTGAGGATGATGGCGATGCCGTCCCACGCGACGATGGTGGGGCGCAGTTCCAGCCCCTTGGCGAGCGCGGCGGAAGTCTCCGTTGGCTTGGCGCGGCGGCTGGCCATGCCGATATGGGCCGTCTGGTCGAGCAGGGCGGCGAAGCCGGTGGAGGAGCCTTCGGCGGCGATGCTGAAGGTCACGCCGGGATTTTCGGCCTTGTAGGCTTCGGCAAGCTGCGGGACGAGTTTGGCGCCGAGGGTGTCGGAACCTTTGATGACGAGCTGCTGGGCGCTTGCCATGGTTGCGGAGGCAGCGATGGCGGCGGCAAATGCGATCAATGTTTTCATAGTAAGATGCTGGTTTTTGGGAAAGGGAGCCCGGCGTCAACCTCTCGACACCGGGCCCGGTTTGGGCTCAAAAGCGTTAGAACTTCAAGTTCAAATCCACTTGGACGAGCTGCACGCTGTTGGCGGCGGCGATGGCGTTGCCGCCGGTGGCCTGGCCGCCGTAGACATTGCTGCGGAGGTTCCAGGCGTCAAAGTAGGTGACGCTGGCCACGCAGTAGTCGGTGAGGCTGTAGTTCACGCCCGCCTTGACGCCCTGCATGTTGAGATAGCCCGCGGCGAAGTCGGAATCGTTCAGGTTCGGGTCCACGGCGGCGATGCCCGTCTGGCGGAAGTTGCCGAAGACGGACCAGTCGCCCGCCTTCTTGTTTTCGCCAACCTGGGCTCCGGCGAGCCAGGCGATGTCGTCGCGGCTGGAATGGGTGGCAACAGGGTAGGTGTAGGAGACGCCGTTGGCGCTCTTGACCGTGGTCGTGCCGACTCCGGTCAGGCCGAGAACGTCTGTCGCACGCTTGCTGCCAGCGGTGTTGTAGGCAAAGTCCCACAGCACTTTCGCCGGCAGGCCGCAAACCTTGAAGGAGACATCGCCGGGAGCGGTGATAATGGAGAGGTCACGCTGGGAGCTGAAGGCCGTTCCGTTGGCGCTGGCCAGGTAGGTGGTGGTGCCGGAGGTGGAATTGAAGGAGACCGAGTTGTTGACGCCGGAGGTGTTGCCGTTGGTGTAGGTCATGTACCCGGGAGCAACGGTCACTTTCACGCCGGAAGCAACCTTGGCGCTGGCGATCAACTGGGTGTCAAAGAGCCAGCAATCGGTGGCGTTGTCGTGGGTGGCTTCGTTCTTGGTGCCAGCCCAGACAGAGGTGTTGGCTTCCGTGTTGTCGCTGAAGGCGAGCTGGCCGGCCACGAGGCTCAGGTTGAAGGGGCCTTCGCTGCGGATGTCGCCGCTGTTGGAAGAAAGAGCGTCAAATCCTTTGATGATGTCGATCTTCTCCACCGCGCCAACGGGGTTGATATCGGGGTCCCACACCAGGTCGGTCGTGTAGAACGGGTTGGCCTGCTTGCCGCCGATGGCCGTCAACCAGTCGTTGGCCCAGCCGAAGTAGGCTTTGCTGATATAGATATTGTAGTTGCCAAACCCGGCGGCGCTGTCGCTGCTGGAATTCACCGTCTGGTTGGCGCTGTCGGCAGCCTGGGCAGTCTGGAGCCCAACGCCGCCGAAGAAGCCGCCGTTGAGGGTGAAGTCGGCCCCGAGGCGCAGGCGGATCCGTTCGCGGTCCTGCTGGGTGTCGTGAATGTCGTTCTTGGCCGCGGCAAGCTGTTTCTGGACATCGTCGTATTGATACCGCAGCCGAATATCGCCGTAGAGCTTGAGGCTCGTGATCGAATTGGAAAGCTGGAGCTTCCCGGCGTTGGTCTGGGCGTTATCCTTGATGAGGTCGGCGCGAACGTCTTCCGCCTCCTGGGAGGTGAGCACTTTCTTGCGCACCAGGGCGTCGAGAAGGGCGCTGCTGTCTTGGGCAAGGGCGGCCGCTCCGCAGCCGAGGCTGCAAAGGGCGGCCAGAGCCCACGTTGTAAGGGTTTTTTGGGTCATGGCAATAGGTTGTTTTTGTGGGAGGCCGCCGCCGCCCGGAAGACATCCTCCGGGAGCCCACGGCTCGTTCACGGGGCAGAAGCTGAAGGGGCGCTGTGACAACCGCGTGGCGCGAATGTGACAATTGCGTGACATTAAGCCCGCGATTGCATCCCGCCCGTTTTGCCGCGATGATGCGCGGCGCATGATCCGCGTGCTGCGCAAATACCGGAAAGTCTTCGACATCGGCCTGCAAAACACCTTTGTGTACCGGTGGAACTTCCTGCTCCGTTCCCTCTTCGGCCTGGTGCCGCTGGCGGGGACGGTCTTCATCTGGCGCGCCATCTTCAAGGGCACCGGGAGCACCGTGGGCACCTACGATTACGCCGGGATGATCTGGTATTTTCTGCTCATCATCCTGGTGGACAACCTGGTCACGCCGACGGAGGACGAATGGCAGATCGCCGCCGACATCCGGGAGGGGCAGATCAGCGCCTTCCTGACCAAGCCGCTCAACTACCTCGGCTACCGGGTGAGCCTCTTCCTCTCCTACCGGATTGTCTACACGCTGGTGACGGTGCTCCCGCTCGCGCTGGCGTTCCTTTGGTTCCGCGACCTGATCGCGCTTCCCAAATCCCTCTTTACCTGGCCCCTCTTTTTCCTCTCCACGGCGATGGCGGCCGGGATCTCCTTCCTGATCGCCTACACGCTGGCGCTGATGGCCTTCTGGATTCTGGAAATCAGCACCATCGTCTTCATCCTCTATTCCTTTGAGTATTTCCTGAGCGGGCAGACGTTCCCCGTGGACATCATGCCCGCGTGGATCCAGGGGATTCTGCGCTGGCTCCCCTTCCCCTATGAGCTTTTCTTCCCCGTGCAAATCTTCCTGGAACGGGTGCACGGGGCGGCGCTCTGGGGCGGGCTGGCGATCCAGGCCGGATGGGTGCTCGGGCTATTCGCCCTCGCCCAGATCGTCTGGCGGCGGGGCATCCGCCATTACCAGGCCGTGGGAGGCTAGTGTGGTGAGTGATAAATTTGCGTCATAATTCCGGCCCCTTTTTCAATTTTTCGGCGTTGCTCAATCGGTCGGTATCTTCAGATACCGCCCTCATTCGCGCCTTGAAAAATCGAAAAATTGTCTCGGACTTATTTAGCGAATTTATCTTTCACCACACTAGTACCTTGTAACACTACGCTTCAGGTCGGCTAAAAGTCTCCCGGCGCTTTGTTCCTTGGGCGCGTGGAGAGATCCTTCGCAAGCTCGGGATGACGCGCTTCCCTCTTCTTTGCGCCTTTGCGTGAGGCAACACGAAAGCAGGGGTTCAAAAAAGGGGGGCAGGGAAGGCCGGAATTTTCTTTTCGCCAAGAAACCGGGTTCGCCACAGAATAGGGAATGGCCACCGCCAAAAACTTTTTTATATGCTTGGGACTCCACCCCGCAATCAACCGTGAAGACAGAAATCGATGAACGTGCATCTTCCCAAAGCCCTGGCGGTGCGTTTGGCCGAAGGCCAGCCCGTGATTCCCGACATCACCGCCGCTTCCTTGCCTGCCGGATTCCGCGGCAAGCCGAAGCTCGATTCCGCGCGGTGCCCCGAGGGGTGCGCGGTTTGTGCCGGGGCTTGCCCGACGGGCGCGATCTCGACGAACCCGCTGACGATTGATCTGGGCGCGTGCGTGTTTTGCCCGCTCTGCAGCGAGGAGTGCCCCGAAGGGGCGATCACTTACACCGCCGACTACAAGATGGCCGCCACGACGCGCGAAGGCTTGCTGCTGCGCGAGGGGGGCGACGTCACACCGGAGGCCTGCTCGCGGGAGATCGAGCGTTTGTTCGGGCGTTCGCTCAAGCTCCGGTCGGTTTCGGCGGGCGGCTGCAACGGTTGTGAGCTGGAACTGAACGCGCTGGGCAACGTGAATTTCGACATGGGGCGCTTTGGCATCGAGTTCGTCGCCTCGCCGCGGCATGCGGATGGCGTCGTGGTATCCGGCACCACCACGCGCGCGATGGCGCACGCGCTGGAGGCGACTTGGGGGGCCGTGCCCAGGCCCGGGCTGCTCATCCTCTTCGGCGCGTGCGCGATCAGCGGCGGGATTTTTCAAGGCTCCGCGCAGCTCGCGCGCGAGTTTATGATTGAGAAACACAAGGTTGACCTCTATATCCCTGGCTGTCCACCGCATCCGCTGACTTTCCTCCACGGGCTGCTGGGATATTTGCGCAAACTGCCGTCTCCGCCGGCGAGCAGGTTGCCGTAACGTTATGGAACTGAACTCAAACGAAGTGGCCCGTCTCCTGGGCGTTGTGGAACAAGACGTGCGCGAATGGGCGCACGCCGGCAAGCTGCCGCATCTCGCCGCGCAAGGCCGCTTGCGGTTCAACCGGCAGGCGATCCTGGAGTGGGCGCTGTCGCGCGGGCATCCCCTGAATCTTGGCGTGGAGGAAATGGAACCGGCCGGCCTGCCGCCGGTCTCGGAACTTTTTGCGCCGCGCCACTTCCACTACGACGTCGCGGGCGACACATTCGCGGAGGTTCTGCGTTCGGCGCTCGACGTTTTTGCATTGCCGCCCGAAGCCGACAAGGAGCTGATTTACGACCTGGTCGTCAGCCGCGAAAAGCTCATGACCACGGCGCTTGGCGACGGCCTGGCGCTGCCGCATTTGCGCGTGCCCGTCGTGGTGAATGTGCCGAGCCCGGCGCTGGGCGTTTTCTTCACGCGCCAGCCGATCCACATGGGCGCGCTCGACGGCGAGCCGGTGCATACGCTCTTTCTGCTGCTGAGCCTCACGCCCAAGCAACACCTCGAACTCCTCGCGCGGCTGGCGTTCCTCTTCCGCCAGCCCGAGTTCGTGCAACTGCTGCGCGAGCGGGCGCAAGCGGAGGCTATCTGCGAGTGGATTCGGAGCGCGTCGTCCGGCGGGAGAAAGTCGTAAATGATCGCGCTGTTTGTCATCGGGCTGCTGCTGCACGGGCTGAATTTCCTCCTGCCCGCGCTCTTGCGCGACAGCCGCCGGCTGAATGTCGCCTCCAACCTGCTCAACGCCGCCGCGCTGCTCTGCGGGATGTGTTTTTCCGTGAGCGGGCTGCTTGCATACCAGCGCGCCGAATACCACTTTTCCCTTCCCGCCGCCGGGCCAGTGGTGATCGGCTTTGACGGGCTGTCGCTCTTCTTCCTGTTCACGTTCCAGCTCGTCTCCCTCGCGGCGAGCCTCTACGCGATCGGCTATTTGCGCCATTATATTGAGCGGGGCCTGCCCGTTCGCGCGCATCTCTGGTTCCTCACGCTGCTGATTGTGTCGATGCAGCTTGTAGCCGTCGCGCACAACGCCCTCGCCTTCCTGATTATCTGGGAACTCATGGCCCTCGGCGCGTACTTCTCGATAGTCTTCGAAAGGGACAAAGAGGAAGTCCGGCGCGGCGGGTTTTGGTACTTCGTGGCGACGCACGCGAGCGTGCTTTTGCTCTACGTCTGTTTCTTCACGCTGCACGAGTTGACGGGCAGCTGGAACTTCCGCGACTTCGCGCTCCACGCGGCTTACGATCCCAAGGCGCTCGCGGTCATCCTGCTCACGGGCTTCGCCGGTTTCGGCATCAAGGCGGGCTTCATGCCGTTTCACGTCTGGCTGCCCAACGCGCACCCCGCCGCCCCGGCGCACGTATCGGGGCTGCTCTCGGCGATCAACATCAAGGCCGGCATTTACGGCATCGCGCGGCTGATGATGATCCTGCCAGCGGTGGACCCCGCCTACGGCTGGGGATTGCTGGCCGTGTCGCTCGTTTCGGCCGTGCTGGGCGTCTGGTATGCGCTCGCGCAGCACGACATCAAGAGGCTGCTTGCCTACCATTCGGTGGAAAACATCGGCATCATCGGCCTGGGCCTGTCGGTTGCCTGGCTTGGCCGGTGCTACGGGAAGCCTGAATTGGTCGTGCTCGGCTTCGCCGGCGCGCTGCTGCACACGCTCAACCACGCGATTTTCAAGGGGTTGCTCTTTTTCGGCGCGGGCAATGTCACTCTGCACGCGCACGGCGGCGATATCGAGAAGATGGGCGGGTTCGCCCGCGTGATCCCGCTCACCGCCGTGGCCTTCCTCGTCGGCGCGATCTCCATCTGCGGCCTGCCGCCGTTCAACGGCTTTGCAAGCGAGTTCCTTATCTACAAGAGCTTGTTCAGCGGGAGCGATCTGCTGCACGGCTACGCGCCGCTGGCGCTGCTGTTTTCGGTGGTTGGGCTCGCGTTCATGGGCGGGCTGGCGGTGGCCTGTTTCACGAAGCTCTACGGCATCGTCTTCCTTGGGCAGAACCGCGCCGGGGCCGCCATGGAGCGGCAAAGCGAGCCGCTGTTGTCCTCCGTCGCACTGCTTGGGCTGGCCGGGCTGTGCGCGGCGATCGGCATCTTCCCGGCGGCCGGACTGCGCCTCGTTGCGCCCGCGCTCGGCGAACTCGGGGCCGCCGCCCAAGCGGGCCGGGAGTGGGCGTCGCCGCTTGGGCAATTGCAGATCGTGTTCGCTCTTTTCCTCGGCCTCGTGGCGGCGGTGTACGCCGTGAAAGCCTGGCTGCAAAGCCGGACCGGCGTGCGCCTGCGCGAGACGTGGGGCTGCGGCTATGCGGCGGCGACCCCGCGCATGCAATACACCGCGTCGGGCTTTGCCGAGGAGCTGGTGAAACTGGGGCGCCCGATGCTCGCGCTCGCGGTGCATTGGAACGCTCTCGGCGGCGTTCTGCCCGCGGCGCGCACCTTCCACTCGCATTGCCACGACCGGATGGAAGACGGCTGGCGCGCGTTCCATCGCGCCATCGGGCGTTTCCTCGGGGCGTTTCGCTGGATTCAAAGCGGCAACATCCGCCACTACGTCATCTACCTCTTCGCCTCCATTCTTTTCTACCTGCTCTGCGCTCTCGTATGGTGACGTTTTCCTCCGATCCTTTTTCCTGGCTGGCGTGCGCTCTCTTTTTCGCGGGGGCGCCGCTGTTCACGGGCGTCGTCAACAAGCTCAAGGCGCGCCTCTCGGGGCGCGTCGGCCCGGGGGTGTTGCAGCCTTACTACGAACTGCTGCGGCTGGCGCGGAAGGAAACCGTCTATAGCACCAGCGCCGGGTTCATCTCCCGCCTCGCGCCGGTGATCGTCTGGTGCACGGTCGCGCTCGCCGCGTTGCTCCTGCCGCTGGGGACCACGGCCGCCGTCTCGTTTTCCGGCGACATCATCCTGTTCGCTTACCTGCTCGCGCTGGGGCGGTTTTTTCAAATCCTCGCGGCGCTCGACACGGCCAGCAGCTTTGAGGGGATGGGGGCGAGCCGCGAGGCGCGCTTCGCCGTTTTCGCGGAGCCGATTTTCTTCTTCACCATCGGCAGCCTCGCCATTGTCACGCGGCGCTATTCCTTCGAGACGATCCTCGCCGGAATCTCGTGGTATGATCCGCTGTTTGTCGTGTTCGTATCGGTCGGGCTGCTCTCGCTTTTTTTCCTGATGATGGCCGAGTGCTCCCGGATGCCCGTGGACGATCCCAACACGCACCTGGAGCTGACGATGATCCACGAAGTCATGATCCTGGACGCTTCCGGCGTCGACCTGATGCTCTACCAATACGCCGCCTCGCTCAAACTGCTGCTCTACTGCGCGCTGGCGGCGCTGCTGCTCAATCCGTTCGGCGTCTTCGGCCCTGTGAGCGGCCTGCTGGTCTTTGGCGTGACGCTGGCGGCGCTGGCCGCCGTCCTTGCGTTGACCGAGACGCTCATGGCCCGCTTCCGCCTCGCGCTGGTGCCGCAGTTCCTCCTCTTCGCCACCGCGATCGGCATCCTGAACATCCTGATCTTCACCTTCTCGCACTAGTATCTTGTAACCTGTAAAATGTCCCAAACAGCTTGTTCTTTTGGCCCAGGGCTGCGTTGTCAGCCCAAGGCGTTATCTAAAGATAGCGCCATGGACTTCCGCCTTGCCCTGCACCAAAATCCCGGCGCTCTTTGCGCCATTTTCCCTGTGACAAGGTCATTGCCATGATCAACGCCCTCACGATCCTGTTTTGCCTCACGCTGATTTACCTCGCCGTGACGACGCGGCTCTCGGCTTACGTGCTGATCCTCGTGCTGCAGGGCGCGCTGGTCGCGGGCGTCCACATGATGGCTTTTTTCAGCGACTTCGAATGGTCGCATGTCGCCGTGGCGGGGGGCGTGCTGCTCGTTCGCACCGCGCTCATCCCGGCGTACATTGCGAAAATCATCCGCGATCTCGACATGGGCCGCGGCGACAGCACGCGCCGGTATCATCCCGGTTTCCTGGTCCAAATGGCCGCCGTGGTGATGGGGTCCTTTCTTGTCTCGCATCAACTCTCGCGCCTGACGGCGGTGAACATCGTTCCGCTCGGCGCCGCCATCGCGGGCATCCTCGGGGGCGGGCTCTTGATTGTGCGCCGCCGCCTGCTGCTCGCGCACGTGGTTGCCTTCCTCATCATCGAAAACGGCCTGTTCCTGCTCGGCATCGGCGTTCAGGCGGAAATGCCGTGGACGATCGAGCTGGCCGGATTGCTTGATCTCTTCGTGCTGGTCTTCCTGATGGGCATTGCGATGAACCAGCTCAGAACCCATTTCCCCGAAGGCAAAGGCGACGACCTGACGGCGCTGCGGGAGTAGAAGTAAACCATGATAACGATTTTCGCACTCCTAGCCCTGCCGCTGCTCGCGTCCGCCCTGGCCGCGTGGAAGCGCTCGGCGCGCCTGGGCCAGCGCGTCACCTTGCTCGCGGGCGTCGCTCACCTGGCCGCGTCGCTCTATTGCCTTGTGACGCGCGACAACCCGTTCCCCGCGGGCTCGTGGCTGGCCGTCGATCCGCTGGGCGCCTTCTTTCTCACGATCCTCTCACACACGTTTGTGCTCGTGACACTCTACGCGCCGGGCTTCCTGCAACGGATGGAGGGGCCGGGGTACGACCGCTCGAAACGCCTGTTCTACCCAGCGCTCAATTTCTACCTCCTGGCGAACACGCTCGTGCTCGTCGTCCAGCAATTCGCCCTGCTGTGGGTCGCCATGGAACTGACGACATTCAGCCTCGTGCCCCTCATGTATTTCTACCGCACGAAGGAATCACTCGAAGCCGTTTGGAAATATCTGTTCCTCGTCTCGGTCGGGCTGGTTTTCCTGTTCGTCGGCATCCTGTTTCTGGGCCTCTCCGCGCGCGGCGTGGTGGATTACACCGCGTTCATCGTGGGCCGCATGACGGAAGCCGCGCCGCATCTCAATCCGCTCTGGCTCAAGGCCAGCTTCCTTTTTGTCCTCGTCGGGTTGAGCGCGAAGATCGGCCTCGCGCCGATGCACCCTGGCGACATCGACGCCACGTCCAACTCGCCCGCGCCGGTCGCCGCGCTCATGGCCGGTTCGCTGCGCAGCACGGCGGTGGCGGTGCTCCTGCGGTTCTACCAGGTCGTGGCGCAGACGGAAGTCCGCCCGTTCGCGCAGCGGATGCTCATCTTCGCCGGGCTGTTCTCGCTCGCCGTCGCGGCCATCTACATGTGGCGCAGCCGCAACTACAAACGCCTGCTGGCCTATTCGAGCGTGGAGCACCTCGGCATTACCGCGCTGGGCGTGGGCATTGGCGGCGTGGCGCTGCTCGGGGCGTTCCTGCACCTGCTCTTCAACTCGCTGGGAAAAGTCAGCCTCTTTTTCATGGCGGGCAACATCCATTGCGCCTACGGCACGCGCAAAATCGAGCCGATCACCGGCCTGACGCGCCGGTTGCCGTGGAGCGGCTTTGTGTGGGCGCTGGCCTTTTTCTATATCGTCGGCACGCCGCCCTTCGGGATTTTCTTCAGCGAACTGTTTGTATTGAAAGGGATGATCCACGGCGCGCACTGGCTGCCGCTCGCGCTCTTTCTCGCGCTGCTGATGGTGATCTTCATCGGAATGAGCCGCGCCGTGCTGCGCATGCTGCAAGCCCCAAGTGCCGCGCCGCAGCCCGAGGGGGGCGCCATCGAGCGCTTTCATCTTTCCCACGCCCTAGGCCTCTATGCGATGGCGGTCTCGGTGCCGCTGGCGCTCTTCCAGCCCGCCGCGCTGTTCGATACCCTTCGCGTGATCCTCGCGGCCTTCGGAGTCAAACTATGAGCACCTGGCGCACCACAAAGCCGTTGGACTTGATCCGCTTCGGGGAGGAGCCGCCGCTTGGAGTCAAAGAGTGGCTTGCGGCGACGCGCACATTGCTGGAAAACAGCGCGCGGCCTGTCGCGGTGTTCAGCCGGGAGCAAGGCGGCGAACGGCGCGTCTGGATGGCGCTTGCCATGCGCGACGCCGGCCAGATTTGCCTGACGAACACCGTTTTTCCCGCCCAAGAGCGCCGTTCGTATCCGTCGTTCTCGGCCGATTTCCCCTGCATGCAGTCTTTCGAGTGCGAGCTTTATGAGCAGACGGGGATCGAGCCCGAGGGGCATCCCTGGCTGCGCCCCGTGCGTTGCTCGGACGGCTGGCGCAAGAACGGCGCGCCCTATGCGTTTTACCGCGTCGAGGGCGAGGAGGTCCACGAGGTCGCCGTCGGGCCGGTGCATGCCGGCGTCATCGAGCCCGGGCATTTCCGCTTTCAGTGCCACGGCGAGGTCATTCTTCATCTCGAAACCCAGCTCGGCTACCAGCATCGGGGCATCGAGGATTTGCTCCCGCGAAGGCAGCCTTCACAGCAGCTCGTGCTCGTCGAGTCGATCGCGGGGGACTCCGTGATCGCCCACGCGACGGCGTTTTGCTCCGCCATCGAAGCGCTCGCCGACGTGTCCCCCTCCCTGCGCGGGCAAGCCGTGCGCGGCATCGCCGCCGAACTGGAACGCTTGGCGATGCATCTCTCCACGCTTGGCGGCATCGCCATGGACATCGGTTTCGCCCTGCCTTCCGCGGCGTTCGGCGGCCTGCGCACCGCCGTCATCAACCTCACCGCCAGCATCTGCGGCAACCGCTTCGGGCGGGGTTGGATCATCCCCGGCGGCGTCCGCTTCGATCTTGATCCGCCGCTGATCGACAAAGCGCGGAGCGTTCTCGGCGAAGTGCTTGCAAAATTCTCCGGCGTCGAGGCGCTGCTTTTCGGCGCGCCGTCGGCGCTCGCACGCATGGAGGAAACCGGCGCCGTCACGAGCGAACAGGCGCGCGCCGCCGGCCTGGTCGGCCTCGCCGCGCGAGCCTCCGACGTCATTTGCGATGTGCGCGCCGATTTTCCCTACGGCATCTACCGCTATGCCTCGATCCCGTCGCCGACGCTCGATTCCGGCGACGCCTATGCGCGGGCCAAACTCCGCGCGCTCGAAATCCGAAACTCCATCCAGTTCATCTTCGAGCAGCTCGACAATCTTCCGGCGCCGAAGCTCGCGCACCGCCCCGGGGAACTGGCCAAAAATGCGTTCGCCATCGCGCTCGCCGAAGGGCATCGCGGCGAAATCGCCCACGTCGTTTGCACCGGCGCCGACGGTTGCATTTCCCAAGTGAAGATCAAAGATCCGTCCTTTCACAACTGGCACGGCCTCGCGCTCGCCGTGCGCGAAAACGGCATCTCGGATTTCCCGCTCTGCAACAAGAGCTTCGACCTCTCCTACGCCGGGCACGACCTCTGATCGGGAAGCGGATTGCGCTTGCACGAGGGGGGAGGGGTGCATAATTTTGAAGCTCATTTCGCGGCCTCACGCCGCCCATCTTCCTCTACGAGCTTGTGAAAAAAATTCTGAAACAGCCGTGTTGCGCGTCTTTTTGCCCTGCGCGGCGGCGCCACGCTCGGCCTGTAGCGCTTCGGCTACAGGCACTTCGCTTGCCCCTTGCCCAGGTCAAAAATCCACTGCAACCCGTCATTCCTTAATTCTTTCACAAGCTCTAAAAGTGACCCAACCAAAACGAACGATCGCATTAAACGCCCAAGGCGTTGCGCTGCTGAGCGGCGACGAGGCGATAGCCCTAGCGGCCCTGCACTGTGGCGTAACCTTGGGAACCGGTTATCCCGGCACCCCTTCCACGGAAATTCTCGAAACCTTTTCCGATTTGGGCGGCAAGGCGCAGTGGGCGCCCAATGAAAAAGTCGCCGCCGAAGTAGCCCTCGGAGTGGCTTTCGCCAGCGGGCGCGCGCTGGTGACGATGAAACACGTCGGCCTGAATGTCGCCGCCGACGTGCTCTTCACCTCGGCCTATTCCGGCGTTTCGGGCGGCTATGTGCTGGCCTGTGCGGACGATCCCGGCATGGCTTCGAGCCAGAACGAGCAGGATACCCGCCGCTATGCGGTGGCCGCTGGCGTGCCGATGCTGGAGCCGTCGAATTCCCAGGAAGCTTACGACTTCGCCGGGCTCGCCTTTGCGATTTCCGAGCGGTGGCAGATCCCCGTCATTCTCCGCATCACCACGCGCGTTTGCCATTCGCACACGATCGTGAAGCCGCACGGGAAATTCACCGCGCCGCCGACTCCCTGTTTCGTTAACAACATCCCCGAGCGGGTCATGGTCCCCGCCCATGCCCGCCCGGCGCATCGCCGGTTGCGGAAAAAGCTGGCCGAGATCAAGGCTTGGAATGAGAGCGAAGGCCCCCACCGGATCATCGCGGGGTCGGACGATCTGGGAATCATCACCTCCGGGATCGCGACGATGCATGCGCTGGAAGCCGCGCCCGGGGCCTCGGTGCTCCAGCTTGGCATGACGCATCCGCTGCCCATGGACCTGATCCGCAGCTTTGCCTCGCGCGTCAAACGGTGCGTGGCGATTGAGGAGGGCGACCCCTGCTTGAACGACGCGCTGCGCGCGGCGGGGGTCCGCGTCGAGCCGCGCCTGGAAAGCTATCGTTTTGGCGAACTGAATGTCACCCGCGTCCGCCATCTGCTGGCGGGAGGCGAGGAACCGCAAACGGTGCCGCCGCGCATGAAGCCGCCGCAACTTTGCGAAGGCTGCCCCCATCGCTCCACGTTTTCAGTTCTGAAGGAACTCGACTGCATCGTGGCGGGCGACATCGGCTGCTACACGCTGGCGGCCATGCCTCCCTTGCAGGCCTTGAACACCCAGATTTGCATGGGAGCCAGCATCGGCATGGGGCTCGGCATGAGGCACACGCTGCCCGAGGACCAGGCCCGCCGGGTCGTGAGCGTCATCGGCGACAGCACTTTCCTCCACAGCGGCGTGACGGGGCTCATCGAAATGGCCTACAACCCGCCCGCCACCGGCCATGTGGTCGTTATCGTGGACAACAGCACCACGGCCATGACCGGCTTGCAGGAACACCCGGGCACGGGCCGGAAGCTGGATCATTCGCGGGCGAGCAAGGTCGCCCCCGAGGAAATCGCCCGCGCCCTTGGCATCCCCAATGTGCAGGTCTTCAACCCGGTCAAGGAAGCCGCCCGGTTCAAGCAGGAACTCCAGAGCGCCCTGGCTTCCTCCGCCCTCTCCGTTTTCATCGCCCGCCAATCGTGCATCCTTGCGTTTGGAAAAATCAAAGCCTACGAAAAAGCCATCGCCGAGGCGCCTCCGGCCTGCGATGACACGTGCGCGCAACCCGTTGCTGAATAATGGATACCCCTGTCATCAATATCAAGATCGCGGGCCTGGGCGGCATGGGCGTGCTCAGCGCTTCCACTATCCTCGCGGAAGCGATCTTTCTGGCCGGTTACGACGTCAAAAAAGCGGAAATTCATGGCATGTCCCAACGCGGCGGTTCCGTCGCGAGCGACATCCGGTTTGGCACGCGCGTTTTGAGCCCGATGATCCCGTTGGGCGAAGTGGACTACCTCGTCGCCATCGCGCCCGAGTGGGCCGATGCGCATCGCGCCGAATTGCGCCCGGCGGGAAGGATGCTCGTGCCCGGCGACGTGGACGGGCTGGAAAACCCACGGGCTCTGAACGTCGCCCTGCTGGGCGTGCTGAGCCGGTTCCTGCCCATCCCCGAAGCGATTTGGCACAAAGCGCTCGAAAGCGGCTTCCCCGCAAAACTTCACGCTTCGAATCTCGCCGCTTTCCAGCTTGGCCGCGACGGCAGCGGTAAAACCCATTAGAAATTTACGAGATGTCCTTTCAGTGGAACGATTGCAACGGCTCCTTCCATCCTGACAGCGCGTTTGATTTTCTCCCCGAGGAGCAACTTCGCGCCTTGCAGATCCAACGCCTGCGCGCCACCGTGGAACGCGCCTACGGCAATGTGGAGTTCATGCGCGGGAGGATGGACTCCCTCGGCGTGAGCCCCGGGGACATCCGAACGCTCGACGATCTGCGCCGGTTGCCGTTCATGCAAAAAAGCGACCTGCGCGACACCTACCCCTACGGGCTTTTTGCGTGCCCGATGAGCGAAGTGGTGCGGTTGCACGCCTCCAGCGGCACGACCGGCAAGCCGATTGTCGTCGGCTATACCAAGGACGACATGGAGATATGGAAAAACGTCGTCATGCGCTCCCTGGCCGCGACGGGGCTCCACCGGGGCGACATCCTCCAAAACGCCTACGGCTACGGCCTGTTCACCGGCGGCCTTGGGCTCCACTACGGCGCGGAAGCGCTCGGCGCAACGGTCGTCCCGATTTCCGGCGGCAACAGCGACCGGCAGATCATGATCATGCGCGACTTCGGCGTGACCGGCATCTCCTGCACGCCCAGCTACTTCATCCACTTGATCGAGCATGGCGCCTCCATGGGAGTGGACCTCAAGAGCCTGCCCCTGCGCATCGGCGTCTTTGGCGCCGAGCCGTGGAGCGAGGAGATGCGCTGCTTCATCCAGCGGGAAGCCAACATCCGCGCGTTCGACATCTACGGCCTTTCCGAAATCATCGGCCCCGGCGTCGGCATCGAATGCTGTTGCCAAAACGGGATTCACATTTTCGAAGACCATTTTCTTTTCGAAATCCTCGACATCAAGACGGGCGAGCCGGTTCCCGACGGCGAGGAAGGCGAACTGGTCATCACGACCTTGAGCAAGCAAGCCATGCCCATTCTGAGGTATCGCACCCACGACATCACGCGCGTGATCCCCGGCCGCTGCGCCTGCGGACGCTCCATCCGCCGCATGGCCCGCATCTGCCGCCGCAGCGACGACATGCTCATTATCCGCGGGGTGAACGTCTTTCCCTCCCAGATCGAGGCCGCCCTGCTCAAAGTGGAAAAGACCCTCCCGCACTACCAGATCATCGTCCGGCGCGAGCGCGAAATGGATGAAATGGAGATCCGCATCGAAGTCACAGCGGAAGTCTTCAGCGATCGCGTGTGCGAAATGGAGCGCATCGCCAAGCGCCTTGCCCATGCCGTGGATAGCACGACGGGCATCCACGCCAAGATCAGCCTGGTCGAGCCGCAAACGATTCAACGCAGCGAAGGCAAAGCCAAGCGTGTACTGGATCTTCGCAATCTTAGAGCTTGTCCATAAATATCCATGGGGCAGATAAGCTCTTAACGTCCTCAAGCCATGAAGATTAGCCAGCTCTCCATTTTCCTCGAAAACCAGCCCGGCCATCTCGCAGCCCCTTGCGCGATCTTGGCGGACGCCGGGATCAACATCCTCACGCTGACCCTGGCCGACACCCGGGGCTTCGGCATCCTGCGCCTCATCCTGAAGGAGTGGGAGCAAGCCTGGAAAATCCTCGAAGCGAAAGGCTTCATCGTCAAAGTGACCGAAGTGGTGGCGATCCAGGTGGACGACCGTCCCGGCGGCCTTCGCAAACTCCTTGAGATCGTCGAAGCGTCGTGTGTGAACATTGAATACATGTATGCCTTCACCGTTCGCACCGGCGGCAACGCGGTGATGGTCTTCCGGCTGGACGACACCGACAAAGGCATCGCCGCCCTCCTGAATGCCGGAGCCGATATTCTCAGCGCGGCCGAACTTTACGAACTGGGCGGACAGGGAGGGGCGCGCCCAATCGCTCCCGATCACCGTCTTTAGAGCGTTTTAAATTGAAGTGTTTACAATGATGCGCGGGCTCTTCAAGCGAAGCGGCTGTATTTTTCAATACTGCCCGAGCTTGAAAGACCGCGCACGGCCCGCGCAGCCGAGCAGCGTGTAAACAACAAAATTTAAACCGCTCTAATTGAAGGTCAGGTTCTTGACGCCGGAATTGCTCGCCGCGTTCAGCACGTCCATGATGCGCTCGTGGCGGGCGTCCGTCTCAGGACGGATGATGACCGGGTCTTTGTTGTCGCACTGCACGATGGCTTGCTTGAAGAACTCGCGCAAGGAAGCCAGTTCTTTGTCGTTGGTGCCGCCAAACGCTTTGCCGTTGACGGTGACGCGCCCGTCGGCGGCGATATCGACCATGAGCGGCGTCGTCGGGACGGCGGTCTGCGGGCCGCCGCTGGGCGATTTGCTGCCCGGCAGGCTGATGTTCAGTTCGCGCTCGGCGACCTGGGACCCTGCGCTGGCCATGAAAAAAAGCATGAGCACAAAGACCACGTCCACCATGGGCGCAATCTGGAACCCTGCGTCACCATCATCGTTGCCTATAGATGCCATAGAAGGGGAAAAAGGAGGTTAGTTTTGGGAGGCCGGGCCGCCCGCTCCGGCTTTGTCCACGACGGAGAAGGTGACGTTGGTGATGCCCGCGTCGCCAACGGCTTTGAGGATTTCCCGTTCAAATCCCCAGCGGGCGGAGCGGTCCACTCGGACGAGGACGCGGGTGAGCGGGTTTTTCTGGATTTCCTGCTGGAGCCGGGGGATCAGGTCGCTTGCGGTGGCGAATTTCTGGCTGTCGACTTCGATGGAGCCCATGTTGTTGATCGGCACCCAGCTAACGTTGACGATGACTTGCCCCGGGTTTTTCTTGGGCTGCTTGGCATCTTTGGCGATGGCGAGCGGAATGGCCCGGTTGCTTTGCAGCACTTCGGTGGAGCTGATCGACATGAAAAAGACGAGCAGCACCAGGAGGATGTCAATCATCGGGGCGATCTGGAACTCCGGGTCCTCTTCGGCCGGATTGCGCGTTGCGGCGCGGGCGGCCTGGCCTTTGCTCTTATGGTGCATGGAAAGGGGGGGTGGAAGAAGGGAGACGGGAGCGTTACTGCTGCCACTGCAAGGTCGCCCCACAGTGCGGGCACGGGTTTTGCCCGGGGGTGATGGTGCCGTTGCAGACAGGGCAGTTGGTGGAAAGGGCCACGGAGACTTTCCGCGATTGGCTGGCCTCGGCCACGGCGGCCTCGCCGCCGGCGCTGAAGGCTTCGCCGATCTGGATGCCGGAGAGTTCCTCGTAGGGGAGATCGCGCACCAGGGTGTTCAGCACGTCGTCGGTATGGACGATGGCCATTTGGGCCTTGTTGCGGAAAATGTAGTAGAAGACGAAGGCCGGGATGGCGATGAACAGACCGCTGGCGGTGGCCAGCAAGACTTCGCCGATCTTCCCGGAGAGGGCGCGCGGGTCGGAGATGCCCGATCCGGCGAGCACGGAGAACGCCCCGATCATCCCGATGACGGTGCCGAGCAGCCCGATCATGGGGGAGACGACCCCGATCACGGAGAGGTAACTGTTGCGGGTGCGGATGATGGTGGCTTCGCGCAGGCCGTGTTCGGCGAGGGCGTCTTCGACGGCTTCCTTGCCGCGGCCCAGGCGGCTCAGGCCCGCTTTCAGGACGTTGGCCAGGTAGTTCTGGTTGGCGTTGCAGGTTTCCCAGGCTTCCTGGTAGTTGCCCGCGGCGATGATGGCCTTCAGGGAATCCACCAGCGTGGGCGGGGCCAGCTTGCTTTTGCGCAGGGTGAAGAAGTTCTGGATGACGAAGGTGACCATCGTTGCGGAGGTGCCGAGGATGACCATCCAGATCAGCATGATCAGCATGCCGCCGTTTTTGATGGTTTGGAAGATGGTTTCCTGGGGATGGCCTTCGGCTTCCTGGGCATGCCCAGTGGAGACGGCGAGGAGGAGAAGGCTAAGCCCGAGGGCGAGGGGGAGGAGTTTGCGGAGTTTCATGGGTTCTGGAGAATGGAGAAAGAGGTGGGTTTGTGGAGTGTGGGTGGGGAGGCTAGGGGACGGTTAAGGAGGGGTCTTGTTTGCGTAGGGCGTTCGCCCTTTCCTGGGCGGCCACCACGGCGGTGTGGTCGTCTTCGTAGAGCGTCACCGTACGCAAATACTGCTCCAACGCAACGGCGGGTTGCTGTTGGGCTTCGGCAATCTGCCCAAGGAGGAGGAATGTCTGGCTATAGGCGGGTCCCAGCCCGGCGGGGGGCGCCTTTTCCTTCAGCGCGGCTTCGGCGATGGGCTCCAGTTTTTGCCGGGCTTCGTCATAGTTCTTGCGGGCCACGGCAATGCGGGCCATGCCAACGGCCGTTTGGACGGAACCCGCGCCGGGGTAAAGCTTTTGGTAATCCTTGTAGGCGGCCTCGGCTTCCTTGAGGTTGCCCATGGCCACGTGGATATCCCCGATCATGGAGGTAGCCTGCCGGGCCCAGTCCACCGGGAGCCCCTTGTATTTTTCGGCGAGGGCTTTGAGCACTGGAAGGGCTTTGGCGAATTGCCCGGCTTCGCACGCGGCGCGCGCGGGGGCGAATTCGGGCGGGGTGGCCATGGTCACGGAGGAAACCGTGGCCAGCTGGATGCCAATGCTCCCTCCACCGACCTGAATATTCACGGCGGAGCCGTTCGCGCCGAGGATTTTGACATCCTGCGTTCGGCCATCTTTCAAGTGCAAACGGTCTTGAGCATGGGCGCGCACCCCCGGGCTAAGGAGCCAGAGGAGACACAAACCAAGTGCAAAAAGAGCCTTCTGGGAGGAAAAGCTGGATCTGAGCTTCATTTTTTCAAAAACAGATGTTAGGTAATCTCCCCGCTGAAATCAACCGCAACCCGAAAACATTTTTCGCTTCCATGGTCAACCTGCTTCGAAAACACCAACAACCGGTGATGATCTTTATCACCGTTGTGATCATCATCGCCTTTGCGTGGTTCTTTACCCCCGGCAGCGGGTCCCGGCACGCCGCCCCCTCTGGAACCGTGCGGATTTACGGGCATAACTACTTGCAGGAGGACCTGGAGCGCAGGGGCCGCAGTTTCCGCGTGGCGCTGTACGCGGGCCTCACCCCGTTGGTTTCCGGCCTCACCTTTGGCAACCCGTATGGGGAACAGGCGGTCAACGACTTCGTTTTCAACGGCTTCGTCCTCGCCCACGAGGCCCAGCGCCTCGGCATCACCGTCCAGGACAACGAAGTCGCCGCGCTGATCGAGAAACTCCCGGCCTTCCAGACCAACGGAGCGTATGACATGGGCAAATACCGCCTCTTCGAGGAAAACGTCCTGCGGCCCCAGGGCTTCACCCTGGCGCGGCTGGAAGACCTGGCGCGCGACCAGTTGCGCCTGGAGAGGCTCATTGCGCTGATCGGCAGCACCGTGGTGGTCACTCCCGGCGAATTCCGGGCCGATTACGTGCAGAACTTCCAGAAGATGCGCGCCTCGGTGGTCCGCTTCGACCTCGCCGCATTCAAGGCTGGCGTCCAGCCCGCGGACGAGGAAATTGCCAAGGTCTTCAAGGAACGGCAAAAAACCTACAACGCACCGGAAAAACGGAGCGTCACCTACGTGAAGATGGACCTGAACGATAAGGAAAAGGCCCTCCAGGGGAAAGCCTTGATGGAAGCCCGCCAAGCCCTGGCCAACCGCGCCAACGACTTCACCCAGGATCTGTTGCAGGCAAACGCATCCTTTGCCGCCGTCTCCAAAAAATACGGCCTGGAAGTCAAGACCTCCCCCGAATTCCCCGAGGCGCAGCCCCCGGCCGAACTCGCCGCCGTGCCGCAGGCCGCCGCCGCCGCGTTCCGCCTGACCGAGAAAGAAGCGACCAGCGATCCCCTGCCGGTTGGCAACGGCTATTGCGTGCTCCATTTGGAAAAAGTCACCCCCACCCGCCCGCTTTCCTTTGAGGAGGCGCGGCCCCAGGTGATCGAGGAAATCAAAGCCGAGCGGGGCAACTCCGCGCTGGTCGCCAAGGCGAAAGCCGTGCAAGGCCAGCTCGCCGAGGCGCTCAAGGCCGGGAAATCGTTTGCGGAAGCCGCCAAGGCCGCCGGGTTCACCGCCGAGGAATTACCTCCCTTCTCCCCGTCCGAGCCGCTGGAAAAGGTGGCGGACAGCGAGGAAATCATGACCAAAGCCGTGGAACTGCCCAACGGTGCGTTGAGCGATTATACGCCGACCCCGGCGGGCGGCTTCATGCTCCACCTCGACAAGCGCGACCCGGTGGACGAGGCCCAGTTCCAAAAAGACCAGCAGGCGCAGCTCGCCGGAATCCGCGAACAGAAGCGCTTCATCGCCTTCCTCCAGTGGATGCAAGGCTGCCGGAAACAGGCCAACGTCCCGGGCGGGGGGGAATAACCCCGCCATGCAAGAGCCTCCCTTCGTCCAGCGCCTCTTCGGCTCCATCGCCCGGCGCTACGACCTAGCCAACCACCTCCTAAGCGGCGGCCTCGACCTCCTCTGGCGGCGCCGGGTGGCGCGCATCGTGGCCGGCTGGCGGCCGGAATCCGTTCTCGACCTGGCCACCGGCAGCGGCGACATCGCCCTCACGCTCCGCCGCCACGTGCCCGGGGCGCGGATCGTCGGCGCGGATTTCTGCGTCCCCATGCTCCGCCAAGCCGTGCGCAAGGGGGTCCGCCCCGTGATCGCCGCCGACGGCCTCGCGCTGCCGTTCGCCGATGCCGCGTTTGACGCCGTGACGGTCGCCTTCGGCCTGCGCAACATGGCCTCCTGGCCCGGGGCGCTGCGGGAGATGCGCCGCGTGCTGCGGCCCGGCGGGAACGTGCTCATCCTCGACTTTTCGCTCCCTCCCGCGCCGTTGCGCTGGATCTACCGCCCGTACCTGCACCACGGCCTGCCGTGGATCGCCGGGCGGCTCACCGGCGAACGCGCGGCGTATGAATACCTGGGCGCCTCCATTGAGCGTTTCCCCTCCGGCGCGGCCATGTGCGCCCTGCTGGAATCCGCCGGCTTTACCAGCCCGCGCGCCGAGCCGCTGAGCGGCGGAATCGTTTCCCTCTACACCGCCTCTGTCGCCGCATGAATCCGCGGCGCGTTGTCATCACCGGGCTGGGCCCGCTGACCTGCTGCGGCGTCGGCCGCGAGGCGTTCTGGCGCAGCATCCTGGCCGGGCGGAGCGGCATCGGCCCCGTCACCGTCTTTGACGCCAGCCCCTTCCACGCCCGCTGCGCCGGGGAAGTGCGCGACTGGGACCCGGCTTCCGTCTTTCCGCCCCACCGGCTGAAAAGGCTCGACCGCTGCTCGCAATTCGCGCTCGCCTCCGCCCTGCTGGCGCTGGAGGATGCGGGGCTCTCCTGGTCGCCGGAGAGGCCGCAAGCGCGCGTCGGCGTCTCCTTCGGCTCCGCGCTGGGGGGGATCGCCCAGGCCGAGGGGGAGCACGCCCGGTTCCTAGCCAAAGGACCGCGCGCGGTGAACCCGTCGCTGGCCTTGCAGATTTTCGGCGGAGCGGCCCATGCCAACATCGCCATCGAATGCGGTTTCCGGGGGCCGGGCACGACGAACGCCAACTCGTGCGCCAGCGGCGTCATCGCCGTGGGCGAAGCGCTCCGTTACCTGCGCGACGGCCGGGCCGACGTCATGATCGCGGGGGGCGCGGAGGCCCCGCTCTCCCCGCTCACCTTCGGCGCGTTCGACACCATCAAGACCCTGAGCCGCTGGCGGGGGGAGCCGGCGTCGCACGCCTACCGCCCCTTCGACCTCCACCGCGACGGTTTCGTCATGGGTGAGGGGGCGGCCAGCCTCGTGCTGGAGGAATACGGCCACGCGCGCGCACGCGGCGCGCGCATTTACGCCGAGGTGGCCGGGTTCGGCCTCAACAACGAAGCCTACCACATGACCACCCCGCTCCCCTCGGGCGAAAGCGTCACCGCCTGCATGCGCGAAACGCTCGCCGACGCCGGGATGGAGCCGCACGAGGTGGACTACCTCAACGCCCATGCCAGTTCCACGCAATTGAACGACGCGAACGAAACCGCCTGCATCAAGACCGTCTTTGGCGGGCACGCGCGGCGGCTCGCCGTCAGCGGCACCAAGCCGTTCACGGCGCATCCGCTGGGGGCCACCGGAGCCATCGAGACGGTGATCTGCGCGCTCGCGCTTGCCGAGGGCTACGTGCCCCCCACGCTCCATTACCAGACGCCCGACCCCCGGTGCGACCTCGACATCGTGCCAAACCGGGGCCGCCGCCAAAAGTTGCGCGCCGCGATGAACAACGCCTTCGGCTTCGGCGGGATCAACGCGAGTGTAGTGCTTCGAAAGATCGAGTAATACACGGCAGACGAACCCACCGAAGCGGCGTGCGTAGCGCGGCAGCACGGAGGGAGCCAAGCGTCACGCTTGCGCGACGATGTTCACCAGCTTGCCGGGGACGACGACGATTTTTTTGATCGCCTTGCCGTTGGTGAACTCCTGGACTTTCGGGCTCGCCAGCGCGGCGGCTTCCAGCGCCGCTTTGTCGGCGTCCTTGGGCGCCACGATGCGGTCGCGGACTTTGCCATTCACCTGGATCGGGATCTCCACCTCGTCCTCGACGAGCAGCGCGGGGTCATACGCAGGCCACGGCTGATCGGCCACGAGCCCCCCGAATCCGCTGAACTTTGAAGCCAGCAGCGCCCAGAGTTCTTCCGTCAGGTGCGGCGCAAACGGGTTTAGCAGGATGAGCAGCGTCCGCAGCGCCGAGACGGGGCGAGGGCTGACGCCGGTGAACGTGTTCACATAGACCATCATTTGCGCGATGGCGGTGTTGAAGCTGAGCGCCTCAATGTCCTCTCCCACTTTCTTGATGGTGGCGTGGATGATGCGCTGCTGCGCCTTGTCGGGCGCGGCTTCGCCTGAAACATCGCCCAGCTCCCATTCGCCAGCCTGGTTCTCCTGCATCACGAGCCGCCAGACGCGGGCGAGAAAGCGCGAAACGCCTTCCACGCCGGTCATGCTCCACGGTTTGCTCTGCTCCAGCGGGCCCATAAACATTTCATAAAGCCGCAGGGCGTCCGCGCCGTAGTCCACGATCACATCGTCCGGGTTGACGACGTTGCCCCGGCTTTTGCTCATCTTCTGGCCGTCCTCGCCCATGATGAGGCCCTGGTTGACGAGCCGCTGGAACGGTTCCGGCGTGGAGACGTAGCCCAAATCAAAGAGCACCTTGTGCCAGAACCGGGCGTAGAGCAAGTGGAGCACGGCGTGCTCGGTGCCGCCGACGTAGAGATCGACGCCGCCCGGCTTGCCGCCCCCCATCCAGTAGCGTTCGGCCGCCTCGCCCACGAACCGCTCGCCGTTCTGCGGGTCGCAATAGCGCAGGTAATACCAGCAGGAACCGGCCCACTGGGGCATCGTGTTCAGCTCGCGCGCGGCGGTTTCGCTATAACGCACCCAATCCTTTGCCTTGGAAAGCGGCGGCTCCGGCGTGCCGGTCGGCTTGAAGTCGGCCAAATCCGGCGGGGTGAGCGGTAGTTCATTCTCGGGAATTGCGTGGTGCCGCCCGTTTTCCCAGACAATCGGGAACGGCTCGCCCCAGTAGCGCTGGCGGGAGAAGAGCCAGTCGCGCAGCTTGAAATTGACGGTCCGTTTGCCCAGGCCGCGCTCCTCCAGCCACGCGCCGATTTTGGCTTTGGCCTCCGGCGTGGGAAGGCCGTCGAGGAAGCCGGAGTGGATGGCGGTGCCGTTGTCGCAAAAGCCGAGGGATTCCGCGGGTGTTTTGCCGGGAGCCTGGACGACGAGTTTGACGGGGAGCCCGAATTTCTGCGCGAACTCCAGGTCGCGCTCATCGTGCGCGGGCACGGCCATGATCGCCCCGGTGCCGTAGCCCAGCAGCACGTAATCGGCGATCCATACGGGGATCTTCTCGCCGTTGACCGGGTTGATGGCATACGCGCCGGTGAAGACGCCGCTCTTTTCCTTGGCAAGCTCGGTCCGCTCCAGGTCGCTCTTGCGGGCGGTCTTGGCCCGGTATTCGCGCACGGCGGGCCACTGGTCCTCGGTGGTAATCTCGTCCACGATCCGGTGTTCGGGGGCGAGCACCATGTACGTCGCGCCAAAGAGGGTGTCGGGCCGGGTGGTGAAGACGGTGAGCTTCCGGTCGCTCCCCTCCAGGGAGAAATGCACCTCCGCCCCTTCGCTGCGGCCGATCCAGTTCTGCTGGAGCAGCTTGATCGATTGCGGCCAGTCCAAGCCCTCCAGTTCGTCGATGAGCCGTTGCGCGAACGCCGTGATGCGGAGCATCCACTGGCGCATGGGCCGCCGTTCCACCGGGAACCCGCCCACCTCGCTCTTGCCGTCGATCACTTCCTCGTTGGCGAGCACCGTGCCCAACTCGGGGCACCAGTTCACGGGGGCCTCGGAGACGTAGGCCAGCCGCACGCGGTCCGGGTCCGGCCCGGTGTAGGTGGCAATCGGCTCGGCCTTCCGCGTGGCCGGGTTGAACCAGGCGTTGTAGAGCTTGAGGAAAAGCCACTGGGTCCACCGGTAGTAAGCCGGGTTGCTCGTGGCGATCTCGCGCGACCAGTCGTAGCCGAACCCGATCTTCTGGAGCTGCGCCTTGAACCGGGCCACGTTCTGCGCCGTCGTCACCGCCGGGTGCTGGCCCGTCTTGATCGCGTATTGCTCCGCCGGGAGGCCGAACGAATCCCACCCCATCGGATGCAGGACGTTGTAGCCGTTCATCCGCTTGTAGCGCCCGATGATATCCGTGGCGGTGTATCCCTCCGGGTGGCCGACGTGCAGGCCCGCCCCCGAGGGGTAGGGAAACATATCCAGGACGTAATATTTGGGGCGCGCGGCGTCAAAGCCCGGCTCTCCCGGGTTGGCCACGCGGAACGTGGCGTGCTCTGCCCAATACGCCTGCCATTGGGGCTCGAAAACGTCGAAAGGATACGGTTTGCGCCGGTCGCTGCTGCTGCTCATGAGGGGGAAAACATAGGGAAATCGCGCTGGGCGAACAACAAGATTCCCGTTCCGCCACAGGGCGCACGCATGAAAGGCATTTCACCAGAGAGTATTTAGTTCTACTTTGTTATGATATTTGGGCGACTTCGTCGTGCGGATCTCATGGCTG
>JBAWXX010000035.1:0-35624 GCA_037143855.1 Verrucomicrobiota bacterium
CGGGCATCGCGAGAGCGCGCTCTATCTCGATGAGACGAGCTTTGTGAAAAAAGGCTGGGCTGGCGCACTACGAAGTGAGGGGGTGGCGCGGATGGCATCACCACATGGCGCTGTGCTGCCTGGCACTGCTTTTTTGCCTCAAGGAACGCATCGGCTGGGCCGAGAGTGTTCCGCTACTGAGCGTGCGCGACATCGTGGAATTGCTCGACTTCTACCTGCCCCGCAAAAGCCGCGACCCCGACGAAGTTCTCGCCAACCTTCGTGCCCGTCACGCCGCCCGCGCCGCCCGCGCCGCAGCCATGAGATCCGCACGATGAAGTCGCCCAAATATCATAACAAAGTAGAATTAGAGCAATTCTCAAAAATCCTTTCCGAAAGAGTTGGGGCGGCACAAGCCGTCTGGCGGCGTTGCGGCGCTTGGGCCTTGCCAGCCAGCTCGTGGCGCTCCCATCTCTTGATTCGGAAATTCTTTTCGAAAAATACTATAAGATGCGGGTGCCCCGGCGAGGGGCGTTTCGGGTCTTGCGTCGCGGGCGCGCCTCTTGGATGGTAGGGGGGCGATGATTGTTTTAGCTCTCGAAAGTTCCTGTGACGAAACGGCGGCCGCGCTTTTGTGCGCGGAGCGCGGGCTCTTGGCCAGCGAAGTGGCTTCGCAGATCGCCGTGCACCGGGCTTATGGCGGCGTGGTGCCGGAGGTGGCCTCGCGCCAGCATTTGACGCAGCTGCGCCCCGTTGTGGAGGCGGCCCTCGCCCATGCCGGGGTGAGGTGGGGGGAAGTGGATGCCGTGGCCGCCACCGCCGGGCCCGGCCTGGCCACGTCGCTGATGATCGGGCTTTCCGCGGCCAAGGGGCTCGCGTTGGGCTTAAAGAAACCGTTTCTCGCCGTCAACCACGTCGAAGGCCACCTCCTTTCTCCCTTCTTTGGGCGGGAAACCGGGGCGGGGCTCCCGCCGATTGCACCGGCCGTCGGCCTCGTGGTCAGTGGCGGCCATACGCTGCTGGTGGACATCGAGGGCTTTGGGTGCTACCGGCTCCTGGGGCAGACGCGCGACGACGCGGCCGGGGAGGCGTTCGACAAAGTCGGCAAGCTCCTCGGTCTCCCGTATCCGGGCGGCCCCGTCATCGACCGGCTGGCGTGCGGCGGCGATCCCGCCCGGTTCGCATTTCCCCGGTCCATGCGCGGCTCGGGCGATTTCGCCTTCAGCTTCAGCGGGCTGAAAACCGCCGTCCGCTACCTGCTCCCCAAGCTCGCGGATCGCTCCGAGACGACGCTCGCCGACGTCTGCGCCTCCTTCCAGGAGGCGGTGGTGGATGTGCTGGTGGAAAAAACGCTCGGCGCCGCCCGCGCGGCAGGCCGGACGGCGGTGGCCGTGAGCGGCGGCGTGAGTTGCAACAGCCGGTTGCGAGCCCGGATGGAGGAGGGCTGCCGCGGGGCCGGGGTGGCGCTGCGGATGGCCGACGCAGGGCTTTCCACCGACAACGCCGCCATGATCGGCTGGGTGGCGCTCCATCGGCTGGCGCATGGACTTTTTTCGCCGTTGACGGCAGATATTGATCCCAACCTCCGCTTGGTGTAAGTTCAAGGTGCGCAGCGGACTTAGAAACGCGGTTTCAGCGTTCGTTTCCACCCCAAGCAACCTCTTTCCAACGTGACGTTTCAAATCGTGTGAATTTCATCCCGGACATCGGTTGGGTGGCGGGCGGCGCCGGCATTCTTGGAATGGCCGCGGCGTTCGGCTTTACATGGACCCAGCGGCGCAGGCTGCGCGAGGCCCGGGAACTGCTGGCCATGGTGGAGCAAAAAGCCGCCGAGGAAGCCCACCGCCGTTGGGAGCAGGCGTTGCACCAGGCGGAGCAGACCCAGCAATTCGCCGCGACGCTGATCGAGTCGGCCGCCATCCTCATCCTGGCCGTGGACGAGCGGATGAATCTGCGGCTTTTCAACGAGCGGGCTCAGGAAATAACCGGCTACCATCTCGACGACACCTTCGCAGGTGAATGGATGGAGCGCCTTTTTCCCGGGGAAGAGTTTGCCCCGGCGCGCGAGGGGTTGCGGGGGATGATGCGCGGGGAGATCGTCGGCAACGTGGAGACGCTGCTGGTCGCCAAGAGCGGCGAGGAGCGGACTATCTCGTGGCGCTGCCGCAACGTCATCTACCGGGACGAGAGGCTCTCGCTCATGCTCGGGGTGGACCTGACCGACCGCTCCCTGGCCGAGCGGGAGCGGCACGACCTGGAGCTGAAACTCCTGGACATGCAGAAGCTCGAAAGCCTTGGGGTGCTTGCCGGGGGGATCGCGCACGACTTCAACAACCTGCTTACCGCCATCCTGGGCAACGCCCAGCTCGCCCGGCTCCAGTTGCACGCCTCCTCGCCGCTGCACCAGCATCTTTTGGAGATCGAGCGGACCTCCATCCAGGCGGCCGACCTCTGCAAGCAAATGCTGGCCTACTCCGGCCAGGGGCGCATCGAAGTCCGCTCCCTCGACCTCAACCGGACCATCCGCGACATGAGCCAGCTCTTGCGCGTTTCAGTGGCCAAGAAAGTCCAGCTCTCCTTCAACCTCGCCCACGACCTGCCCAAGGTGCGCGGCGACGTCAGCCAGATCCGCCAGGTGCTCATGAACCTCGTCATCAACGCCTCCGAGGCGATCACGGCCAACGAAGGCTCCATCTGGGTCTCAACCGGCGTAGTGCACCGGGCCAAGGAACTCTTCCGGGGCATCACCGAAACGGGCAAGCCCGACGAGTGCGACTACGTCTTTATCGAGATCACCGACAACGGCTGCGGGATGAGCGAGGAGACGCAGGCCCGCATCTTTGATCCCTTCTTCACCACCAAATTCACCGGCCGCGGCCTGGGCCTGGCGGCGGTGCTCGGCATCGTGCGCAGCCACGGCGGCACCCTCGAACTGCAAAGCCGCGAAGAGGAGGGGACCACCTTCACGCTCCTCTTCCCCTGTGCGGAAGGCGACGAGGAAGCGGGCTCCCGCGACGACGAAACGGCGGCGGGCGGCGCTCCCCACTGGAGCGGCGAGGGGCTCGTGCTCGTGGTCGATGACGAGGAAACCGTCCGCACGCTCACGACCCGGATGCTCGAATCGTTCGAATTTCGCATCATCACCGCCAGCGACGGGCGCGAGGGGGTGGAGCAATTCGCGGCCAACGCCGAGGCGATCACGGCGGTGTTGTTGGACGTCACCATGCCGCAGATGGGGGGCATGGAAGTCCTGGAACGCATCCGCGCCATCCGGCCCGACGTCCCCGTCCTGTTCATGAGCGGCTACATGCGCGAAGGGCAGCTGCGCAATCTCGACCGCGCCACCGACTTCCTTCAGAAGCCGTTCAAAATCGAGGAGTTGCAAGAGAAACTGCGCCTCCTCCTGAGCGAGCCCCATCCGCAGTGAAAAAGGAGTGGATTGCGGGCGTGGGAGCGGGTAACATCCCGCGAAAACCGATGAAATCACTCCTGATCATAGGGCTGGCCGTGGGGGTCATGCTTGCGTTATCCGCGTGCAATACCATCAATGGCATGGGCAAGGATATGCAAAGCGTGGGCCATGGGGTCCAGCGTGCGGCGGAATGGTGCACGCCGGAGTAAACCCTCATTCTCCTGAGTAACTTACACAGGAGGCTAATACGTCCACTTGCTGCTGGCGGGCTGGGCCAGCGAGGGGAGTTCCTCGGTGTTATACTGGGTGCGGCCGGTGGCGCCCCACATGCGCACCCCGGCGGCGTGGCGGAACTTCTGGCTCATGCTTTCGCCGGTATGGCAGCCCCAGCTCTTGAGATACGCTCCCTTGGCGAAGATCCCGGGAGCCAGCCGCTGCGGAAATTCATCCTCGTGGAGCCAGACCTTGGAGGCGCTGTCCACCTGGTTGGAGTAGTCGAACATCCAGCAGGCTTTGTTGGAGTGGCCAAAGTATTCCAGGTCGGCGATTTTTACCTGCGCGCGGGGACGCCCGGCGTTGAGGTAGTCCACGACCCCCTGCCCGCTGCGGAAGAATTTTAATCGGACCCCCTGCGCGTGCGCCAGCGCGGCGATTTCGCCCGTGAGGTTCTTCCCCTCCTGCCGTCCGCGGGTTTCGTAGGAAGGCTGGTAGACCATCCAGGTGATCTGGGCGGCGGGGACGCCCTGGGCTTTGAGTTCCCGGATGCGCAACTCCGCGGCCCGGATGAAGTTTAGCCACCAGAGATCGTGCGGCTGGCTTTTCCATTTTTCCCAGAGCATCAGCGACGGGCCGCCACTCATCATCACGTATTCATAGTTGGGCTGGACGGGAGGCGGGGCGGACGGAGCCGCGAGCCCGGAGGCGGCGCCAAGAGTCAGGGCGAGCAGGGAGAAAAGCAGCGATTTCATGGGGATTATCCGAGGGATTCGTCGCGCACGAGGTCTTCCGGCGTCTGGCGGCGGCGAATGGTCGAGGCGCGGTCGCCCTGGACGAGGATTTCCGGGAGCAGGGGGCGCGAGTTGTAGCTGCTCGCCATCGCCGCGCCGTAGGCTCCGGCGCTCATGACGGCGAGGAGATCCCCCTCGGCCAGCGGCGGCAGTTCGCGGTCCTGGGCAAAGAAATCGCCGCTCTCGCAGACGGGGCCCACGATGTCCACCTTCTCCGCGGCGCTTTGCGGGGAGGGCTCGGCCACGGGAACGATTTCGTGGAAGCTCTGGTACAGAGCGGGCCGGATGAGGTCGTTCATCCCGGCGTCCACGATCACGAATTTCTTCGTCTCGCTCGGCTTGACGTAGAGCGCCTGGGTGAGCAGCACGCCCGCGTTGCCGACCAGGAAGCGGCCCGGCTCCACCAGGATCTTGAGCCCCAGCGCCTTGAGCTTAGGCACGACGGCCGCCGCGTATTCCGCGACGGTCAGCCTCCCCTGCGACGCCTCCGTTTTCCACCAGCCGGGAGCGCCGCTGGCCAGCGAGGGGTCGTAGACGATCCCCATGCCGCCGCCGATGGAGAAATACTCGATGCCATGGCGGGCTTTCAGTTCGAGGACCAGCGGCAGCATCTTGTCCACCGCCTCGGCGAACGGGGCGGACTCCGTGATTTGCGAGCCGATGTGCATCTGCACGCCGCGAAGGCGGATGTGCGGAAGCTTGGAGGCGGCCTCGTAGACGGCGGCCACGCGCTCAAAGGCGATGCCGAACTTGTTCTCGCTCTTGCCGGTGGAAATGTAGTGGTGCGTGTGGGCGTCCACGTCCGGGTTCACGCGCACGGCCACGGGGGCGCGGACGCCCAGGGAGGCGGCGACGCGGTTGATTTGCGCCAGCTCGCTCTCGCTTTCCACGTTGAAGGCCAGGATGCCCCGCTGGAGGGCTTCGCGGATCTCCGCCTCGGTTTTGCCGACCCCGGCGAAGGTGCACAGGGCCGGGTTGCCGCCCGCCTTGGCGACGCGGAAGAGTTCCCCGCCGGAAACGATGTCAAACCCCGCCCCCTCCTGCGCCAGCAGGTTCAGGATGGCGAGGTTGGAGTTGGCTTTGACGGCGTAACAGATCAGGTGGGGCACCCCGGCGAGCGCCTCGTCCAGCCGCCGGTAGTGGTCCAAAATGGTGGCTGCCGAATAAACATAGGCGGGGGTGCCGCTTTGCGCCGCGAGCTGCGCCAGATCGACGTTTTCACAAAAAAGACTCCCGTTGCGGTACTCAAACGAATGCATGATGCCGGCCAATGTAGTGCCCGGGCCGTCCCGCAGGCAAATCATTGTTCTCCTTGTGAAAATTTTCACAAAGAGCTTGCCGACCCTCCTTCCGGCTGCTTGGATGGAGGTCTGCCGCTTGCCCGAGCAAATCACCGGGAGGGATTTTCGTTGATGCCCTCCTTTCCCAGGGGCAAGATTCTCCCGGCTTCTGGGAAGGGCGCCGCAGTTTTCCGATATGATGACCCGTTTTTCTATTTTGACCCGGCTGGCCCGCCGTACCGTGCGGGGCGGCATGCTGGGAGTGTGCGCCTTGCTTTGGGTGGGCGGCACCGTGTGGGCCCAAGCGCCGATGGCCGCCCAGCCGGAGATAGCCCAGGTGGCCGTGGCGCAGGAAATGGCGGCTCCGGCGTCCGAGGCCCCGAAGGCGGAGCAAAAAGAGGAGGGACTCCCCCAGGCAGCCCCGCTCTTGATCGACACGAAGTATTTCAAGTTCAACAGTTCCATGCTGATCACCTGGATCGTCGCCCTGGCGCTGATGATTTCTGCGCAGATCGCCACGTGGCGGATGAAGGATGTGCCGCAAGGGGCGCAGAACTTTTGGGAATGGGTGGTGGAGAGCCTCTACAGCTTCCTCCAGGGCATCATTGGCCCGGCGCTGGTCCGGCGGACCTTCTGGTTTTTCGCCACGATCTTTATTTTCATCCTTGCGCTCAACTGGTTCAGCCTCATTCCCGGCGTCGGCACCATCGGCTGGGGCGTCCCCAATGAAGCCGGGGCGTTGACCCACATCAGCCGCCCGCTTCTGCGCGGCCCGAACGCCGACCTGAACATGACGCTCGCCATGGCGATGCTCTTCTTTTTCTTCTGGACTGTCTGGGCGCTCCAAATGAACGGCCTCGGCGGATTCCTGATGCACCTTTTCGGACCGAAGGGAGACACCAAGGGCTTCATGAAGCTCCTCATTGTGGTGGTCTTCTTCTTTGTCGGGCTCTTGGAAATCATTTCCATCCTCTTCCGCCCCGTTTCCCTGGGCTTCCGTCTCTTTGGCAACATCTTCGCGGGGGAGAATACGCTGGAGGCGATGGCCAGCCTCGGCGGGCCGTGGTGCGGCTGGCTGCTGCCTCTGCCCTTTTACTTTATGGAACTGCTCGTCGGTTTTGTGCAGGCGATGGTT
The DNA here is from genome assembly GCA_037143855.1 of Verrucomicrobiota bacterium. GTDB lineage: Bacteria > Verrucomicrobiota > Verrucomicrobiia > Chthoniobacterales > Chthoniobacteraceae > UBA695. The sequence goes on from JBAWXX010000035.1 coordinate 6,814, forward strand.
TTTATGCTCCTCACCGCCGTGTTCACCCTGCTCATGATGCCGGAGGAGGGCCACGGCCACTAATTTTTGAACCCTTTCGCACGCCGGACCGTGGGCAAACCGCGGGGGCGCGCGGGAACAACATCGAAACGAAAGACAACACCATGATTCCCATCCTTGCAGAAATGACCGGCAGCCTCCACATCGGCTTGGCGGCGCTCGGCGCGGCCCTCGGCGTCGGCTTCATCGGCATGAAAGCCTCCGAAGCCGTCGGACGCAACCCCGGCGCTGCGACGCCCATCCTGGTCCAGGCCATCTTGAGCACCGCCTTCGCCGAAGCCATCGTATTCTACGCGATTTACCTCGTGAAGTAGTCCTCCAACCGGGCGCGGAGCTTATACCAACTTTCATCAATATCCAGGCATCCTACTGTCCGTTTATTTCTGAAAGGTGGTATTACAAAAGCTTCGCGCCCCGCCGATTTTCCGAAATTTACCCGTATGTTCATCGCTCCCATTTTCGCTGAGGCAGGCGGCAGCCTGCTCGATTCCGCACGGCAAACCGGATTGGAGTTTGGTGTCAACTGGCCGCTGTTCCTCTCCAACGCCGTCAGCTTCCTGCTCGTTTGCTGGCTGCTCAACCGTTTTGCCTACCGTCCCATCCTGGATGTGCTGGAGGAACGCCGCCAGCGGATCGCCGAGAGCCTGGAGAACGCGGAGAAAATCAAGCGCCAGCTTGCCGACGCCGAGGCGGAGCACGCCCAAATCCTCCAAAAGGCGGACGGCGAGGCCCAGAAGATGATCGAAGAAGCCCGCGCCGCCGCCGCCGCCGTGGCCCAGACCCGCGAACAAGCGGCCATCGCCGAAGCCGAGGGGATCATCGCCCAGGCGCGCGAAGCCATCGCGCTGGAGCGCGACCGGATGCTCGCTGACCTGCGCCGCGAAGTCGCCCGGCTCGTCGTGGACACCACCGGCAAAGTCACCGGCAAAATCCTGACCGCCGAAGACCAGCGCCGCCTCTCCGAAGAAGCCGCCCGCGAGATCGCCGCGTAGAATTTGTTTACAAATTTTTTCCTTCTTCGTTTTAACCCATGAAAGTCTCCAAAGACGCTCGCAAGCTTTCCCGTTCCCTCTTCCGCGGCAGCTTTACCGGAGGGCGGCTCGACCGCGCCAAGGTGAACGCGGTGCTGGAGGTCATGGCCGCGCGCAAGCCGCGCCACACCCTGGAGACCCTCAAGGACTACGAGCGTCTTGTCCGCATGGAACTGACCCGGCGGCATGCCATCCTCGAAAGCGCCGCCCCGCTCGACCCGGCCACGGCCGAAGCGATCCTGAGCGATTTGCAATCCCGCTTTGGTGACGACATCACTCACGAAACGAAAGTCAACCCCGCTCTCCTCGGCGGCATCCGCGTCCAGCTTGGCAGCGACGTATGGGACGGCAGCGTCAGCGGACGGCTGGAGCTGCTTCGCAGCAGACTATAGAGGGGGGAGACGATAGATGATAGATGCGCCGCCTAGCCCGGAAGCCCCCTGCCAAACATGACCTCTTTTTTTCATTTAACGGCCCGAAGCGCCAACCAACGCCCGACTAACGCACAGCCTCTATAGTCTATCCTCTCACCCCTCTCTCCTCTTTCCCAATGAGCACCATTCTCCAAGACATCGAATCGCAAATCGCCGCCCTCAAGACCACGACCGTCCAGACCAACACCGGCGTCGTCCGGGAGTCCGGCGACGGCGTCGCCAAGATCGAAGGGTTGAGCGACGTGATGCTCAACGAAATGATCGAGTTCCCCGGCGGGCTCTTCGGCCTGGCGTTGAACCTCGAAGAAAACGAAGTCGGCTGCATCCTGATGGGCAACTCCGACGAAGTGAAGGAAGGCGACATCGTCAAAACCACCGGCCGTCTCCTCTCCGTCCCCGTCGGCAAGGGGCTGCTTGGCCGCGTTGTGGACGTGTTGGGCCAGCCGCTCGACGGCAAGGGGCCGATCCAATCCGACGTGTTTTATCCGGTCGAAAAAATCGCCCCCGGGATCATCAAGCGCAAGGGCGTCAACCAGCCGGTGCAGACCGGCATCATGGCCATCGACGCGATGATCCCCATCGGGCGCGGCCAGCGCGAACTGATCATCGGCGACCGCGCCACCGGCAAAACGACCATCGCCGTCGATACGATGATCAACCAGGCCCGTATCAACAAAGCCTACGCGGGCAAAGAGGGCTTCCGCCCGATTTACAGCATCTACGTCGCCATCGGCCAAAAGAACTCCAACATCGCCCGCACCCTTGACGTGCTGCGCGAAGCCGGGGCGCTCGAATACACCATCATCGTCGCGGCCGCCGCCTCCGACAGCGCCACCAACCAATACCTCGCCCCGTTCTCCGGCGCGGCCATGGGCGAGTGGTTCATGGACAACGGCATGGACGCGCTGATTATTTTTGACGACCTCTCCAAGCACGCCGTCGCCTACCGCCAGGTATCCCTGGTGCTCAAGCGCCCCTCGGGCCGCGAAGCCTATCCCGGCGACGTCTTCTACCTCCACAGCCGCCTGCTGGAGCGGTCCGCCCGCGTGAACGAGAAGAACGGCAACGGCTCGCTCACCGCGCTCCCCATCATCGAGACCCAGGCGGGCGACGTCTCCGCCTACATCCCGACAAACGTCATCTCCATCACCGACGGTCAGATCTACCTCGAAACCGATCTCTTCTACCAAGGCGTGCGCCCGGCCATCTCCGTCGGCCTCTCCGTGAGCCGCGTCGGCAGCGCCGCGCAGATCAAAGCCATCAAACAAGTCGCCGGGAAAGTGAAGGGCGAGTTGGCCCAGTTCCGCGAACTGGCCGCCTTCGCGCAATTCGGCAGCGATCTCGACGCCGCCACCAAGGCCAAGCTGGAGCGCGGCGCCCGCATCGTCGAGCTTTTCAAACAACGCCAATACAACCCGATGGCCGTGGAGGAACAGGTCGCCGTGCTGTGGGCGATCCAGAACGGCCACATGGACGACGTCCCCGTGGACCGGATCAAGGAACTGCAAGCCAAGCTCCAGGAATATCTCACGACCCGCAAACGGAAGCTCCTCGACACCATCCGCGACGCCGGGGCCATCAGCAAGGAACTCAACGACGAACTCGCCGCAACGCTGGTCGAGTTCAAGTCCACCTGGCGATAGGAGTTATCCGCAGATTTCGCAGATTTTTATGACGCACACAAACGATGCAGACTGGAGGCGGAAAACGCTCTCGTTCCCAATCTCCAGATTGGGAACGCGGTTGTCTGCGAAACTCTGTTTCGTAACGAGGGGGGTGGCGAGGGATGCATTTCTTCTCTTCGTGCCTTCGTGCCTTCGTGTGAAAATTTCAAAGCTCGCAATGTTTTAACCCATGGCCGCAAACACACGCGATATCCGGCGCCGGATCAAGTCGATCAAGAACACGGCGCAAATCACCAAGGCGATGCAGATGGTCGCCTCCTCCAAGATGCGCAAGGCGCAGGGGGCGGCGCTCGCCGGCCGGCCGTACGCGGAGCAGCTCAACAAAGTCCTGGTGGACGTGCAGCGGCATGCCGACGTCACGCTCCACCCGCTGCTGGAAGTGCGGCCGTTGCACCGCGAACTCGTCGTCGTCCTTTCCACCGACAAGGGGCTCTGCGGCGCGTTGAACACGAACCTCTTGCGCGAGGCCAATGCCTTCGATCCCTATCGGACCTACTTTGTCACCGCCGGACGCAAGGGGCAGCAGCACCTCGCCCGGCTGAAACGGAGGCTCCTGGCCGACTTCCCGTTGCCCGACGCCCCCGCGTTGCGCGACACCAAGGCGATTTCCCAATTCTGCATCGACCAATTCCTCTCCGGGAAAGTGGACAAAGTCACCGTCCTTTACACCCAGTTTGTGAACACGCTCGTGCAAAAGCCGGTCGCCCGCACACTCCTGCCCATCAGCCCGTTCGACCTCCCGTCCGCACCCAAGCCCGGGGCGGAGCCGCCAGCCGCCCAGGCGGCGCAGGACCGCAACGACTACGCGTACGAACCGGGCCCCATGCAAGTCCTGGGCAGCATCCTTCCCCACTACCTCCACTTCGAGGTGTACCAAATGGCCCTGGATGCCCGCGCCAGCGAGCACAGCGCCCGGATGGTCGCCATGAAGAGCGCATCGGATAACGCCCAGCAACTCATCAAAGACCTCACCCTGGAATACAACAAAGTGCGACAGGCCGGCATCACCACCGAACTCCTCGAAATCTCCACCGCGCAAATCGCGCTCGGGTAAGCCTCTATAGTCTATCCTCTCACCCCTCTATCCTCTTCTTAGCATGAACACAGGCACCATCGTTCAAGTCATCGGCCCCGTTGTGGACGTCGATTTTTCCGCCACCGGCCAGTTGCCGACCATTTATCACGCGCTGGAAATTGAGTACGCAGTCAACGGCGGCAAGCACAAGGTCGTCCTCGAAGTCCAGCAGCACCTCGGCGAAGGCTGGGTGCGCGCCATCGCCATGTCCTCCACCGAGGGGCTCAAACGCGGCCTGCAAGTCACTGACACCGGCGCGCCGATCTCCGTCCCCGTCGGCGAAGGCGTGCTGGGCCGGGTCTTCAACGTCACCGGCGACGCCGTGGACGAACGCGGCCCCGTCACCTACGCCAAGCGCTATCCGATCCACCGGAAAGCCCCCGCGCTCGTGGACCAGGAAACCTCCTCCAGCGTCCTCGAAACCGGCATCAAAGTCATCGACCTGATCTGCCCCTTCACCAAGGGCGGCAAAGTCGGCGCGTTCGGCGGCGCGGGCGTCGGCAAAACCGTCGTCATCATGGAGCTGATCAACAACATCGCCAAGGGGCATGGCGGCTACTCCGTCTTCGCGGGTGTGGGCGAGCGGACCCGTGAAGGCAACGACCTTTACTCCGAAATGAGCGAAGCGGGCGTCATCAACCAGAAAGACTTGAGCAAATCCAAAGTCGCCCTCGTCTACGGCCAGATGAACGAGCCCCCCGGCGCGCGCCTGCGCGTCGCCCTCTCGGCCCTCTCCATGGCCGAGTATTTCCGCGACGAAAAAAACCAGGACGTGCTCCTCTTCATCGACAACATCTTCCGCTTCTCGCAGGCGGGCGCGGAAGTCTCCGCCCTGCTCGGGCGCACCCCGTCGGCGGTCGGCTACCAGCCCACCCTCGCGGCGGAAATGGGCGACCTGCAAGAGCGCATCACCTCCACCAAGAGCGGCTCCGTCACCTCCTTCCAGGCCGTCTACGTCCCCGCCGACGATTTGACCGACCCGGCTCCCGCCAACACCTTCGCCCACCTCGACTCCACCATCGTGCTGGAGCGCGCCATCGCCGAACTGGGCATCTATCCCGCCGTCGATCCGCTCGCCTCCACCTCCAAGGCGCTCGCCCCCGAGGTGGTCGGCGAGGAGCACTACAACGTCGCGCGCGGCGTCCAGCGGGTGCTTCAAAAATACAAGGATTTGCAGGACATCATCGCCATCTTGGGGATGGACGAACTCTCGCCCGAGGACAAGCTGACCGTCTACCGAGCCCGCAAGATCCAGCGTTTCTTAAGCCAGCCCTTCCACGTCGCCGAAATCTTCACCGGCACCAAGGGGCAATACGTCTCCATCGCCGAGACCGTGCGCGGGTTCAAGGAAATCCTGGAAGGCAAACACGACGACGTGCCGGAAACGAACTTCTACATGAAGGGCGGCATCGACATGGTGAAAATCTAACCGGAAGAAGTATCCGCAGTTTTCGCAGATGAACGCAGATTCATTTTTCTCACACGAAGGCACGAAGACACGAAGGGATAGCCTTTTCCTTTTTGCGTTTTTTGCGCCTTTTCGCGGCTAATCCTTTTTCTTTATGGCCAACACACTCCGGCTCGAAATCGTCACCCCGCGCGAAAAAGCCTACGCGGACGATGTGGAAATGGTCGTCATTCCCGGCGTCGAAGGGGAGATGGGCGTCTACCCGATGCACATCCCCGTGATGACGGAGATCAAACCGGGCGAGCTGAAAATCGTGAAGGACGGAATCACGAGCGATTTCGCCGTCGGCGAGGGGTTCGTGGAAATCACGCAAACCGCCGTCACCGTGCTCACCGACATGGCCATCGGCGTGTCGGCCATCGACGAAAAAGCCGTCGAACGTGCCATGGAGCGCGCCCAGGCCGCCCTGCGCAACGCCGAAGCGATGAATGCAGAGGAGATCGCCGCCGCCGAGGCGACTTTGCAACGGTCCTTCGTGCAACTGCGTTTGAAGCGGAAGAAGAAGTAGTCTCACGCAAAGACGTCAAGGCGCAAGAAGCCGAAGCGGATGACGTGCGAGTCTTGTGACGACACGCCCCAAGGTTTGTTGAAAATGGTTAAGGTCTGGAAATGTTGCAAAAATGGCTGAATGGAGGGATACTCATCCCGATGCAAAAGCCGCCGCAGAAGCCTATCCTATCCCGCACGCGTTCCTTGCTGGGAACCGCATCATTGAAGCCGGAGCACAGAGCAAAAACAGCCGCGCAAGCCTTGAGGCATACGATGAGCAAACGGAGGGAAGAGCCTCCTCGGCAGCAAGCATCGAAGGGTTCCGGGCAGCGATAAAGCCGCTCATCAAGGAATCGCGGCGCGCACTTCATACCGGAAGAAAAAGACACTGGCAGCCGGTGGAAACTTCGGATAAAAACTTAAGTGGACGAATGCGGAAGTAAAAGGACAGGGTAGAACTTTTCTTGTTTTTACTGCCATGGATTTCATAAGTCTCTGATTTTCAAGCGTCCCTGTAGTTCAACGGATAGAACGGAGGTTTCTATCCTCCACTCTAACTCTTGGCGTTCTACAGAGTAAAAGGATAGAAATGGACATTGACAAACAGGGGTGGATGCTCTAACTAATGCTCTAACCTATTTCAGCCACTTACACCAACACCCTATGGCGTGCATCTGGAAACTTCCCAACGGCAAAAGCCCTTACTGGATTGCTCAATTCAGAAGCGCAGACGGGCGGCGCGTAAATAAGAGCACCAAGCAAAGCGAGCGCAAAAAGGCGCAAGCCGTGGCTGATGAATGGGAGGCAGCATCCAAGAAAGCCCGGAGCCATGAACTTACGCAGACGGCATCCATTCAAATCCTCTCCAAGCTGATGGAGATTACAACCGGGGATGCCTTACAGACGGCATCCATCGAGGAACACTTGAAACAATGGCTTGTGAGTCGTTCCACGCTAGGGCGGGCCGATGCCACAGGGAAACGATACAAGGCCGTGACAGATAGCTTTCTGGCGTTCCTGGGGCCGGAGCGGTGCAAGGGAGGCATCCGTAGCTTGTCGGCTTCGGAGATTGAACGCTGGCGCGATACGGAGCTTGCCAGCGGCAAGGGGGCGAGCACTTGCGATTTTGGAATTAAGGTTCTCAGGGCGGCACTCGAAGCCGCAAAGCGCAAAGGGATGACGGAATCAAATGTTGCCGATGCGGTGGAGAAAAGCGGGGGCGCTCAGGAAGAACGCGAACCGTTCGCTGATGATGAGATTCGGCTTTTAATGGCAGCGGCTTCCGATGAGTGGCGGGGCATGATCCTGTTCGGCGTCCACCTTGGTTTGCGTCTCATGGACGCGGCATCTATCACCTGGGGCCAGATCGACCTTGCCGGGAAAACGCTTTCCATCGTGGCGAGCAAGACCAAAGCACACGCGCCAAAGCCAAAAATCTTGGCGCTTCATGCCGAGCTTGTGGAGTATCTCGAAACGCTTCCTAGAGGTATCGGGGCCGCTCCCCTATTCCCGAGCTTGCACGGACGCAAGGCCGGATCACACGGGGGGCTTTCCAATGAGTTTTCGCGGCTGATGAAGAAAGCAAAAATCGCCGTGCCGATGGGAGCCGAAAAGACCGGCAAGGGCCGGAGAACTCGCACCAAAGGCTTTCACGCGCTCCGGCACTCGTCCATTTCACGCATGGCAAACGCTGGAACATCGGCAGACGTTCGCAAAGAGATTGCAGGCCATTCAAGCGATGCCGTGCATCGGCGCTACACGCATCTTTCATTGGATGCCCAGCGGGGCGCTGTGGAGAAAATGCCCAGCATTGGAGGAGCGGAAAAATGACCAAAGCAAAGTCCAGTGCGCCCATAACTTCCAATGCTAAATTAGAAGAACAACAACGGGTGCGAATATTGAAACAAGGGGAGTTAAGAGCGGCACGAACGCTTCTTGAGAGCGCGGGGTGGTTTTGTGTGAGTCCGTATGACGACGATGGCAAACTGGCAACACGCCTTGAGAGTGCGGGGTGGTTTTGTGTGAGTCCGTATGACAATGACAGAAACAGCAAAAAAGGTTGTTTTTCTCGCCGTGCATTTTGCGAGGCGCTCGGTATTACATCCAAACACCTGTGGGCATGTTTGAAGCACAGGGATTGCCCAAAAATCGAAACGGTGAGAACACAGAAAGGCTATCTGCAATTTCTCAAGCCGACGAAACCGTTTGCTTTGTTCGTGCTCAGAAATAAGAGAAAACAAGGCATAAGGTAATCTTCTGGTAATCATTGTTTGCCCGTTTTCGCCCTGCTGCCTATATCGGAATTTCGCAAGATGTGTTGCTTTGGACGCAAATGGAACACATCCAATCCAACACAAATGCCGTGCAAGTCGCGGCTGGAACTTCAACGAAACCAGAATGGCTCCGCGTGCCGGAAGCCGTTCGCATCTTTGGGCTTTGCCGTAGCTCGCTCTATGAGCTTATCGCGGCGGGCAAGATCAAGAGCACCTGCTTGAAAAAGCGGGGCGCATTGCGTGGCATTCGCATCGTGTCATTCGATAGCCTCAACTCGTATATCGAGGCGAGCGTGGAAGGAGGGCAGGAATAATGCCTTTCCCTATGACACTTGCCGAAAGCTCACGGCTGGTAGCTCTTGAGAAAACTATACAGCGCGGAGTCGCAACCTTCATCGAAGTGGGCGAGGCGCTCATGGAGATTCGGGACTCGAAGCTGTATCGCGTCGAATACGCCACGTTTGAGGAATACTGCAAAACGAAGTGGGGGTTCAGCAAGACTCAGGCAAACCGCCTCGTTCAGTCTGCGGCTATTGTGGCCGAACTGACACCCGTGGGTGTCATTCCCACCACAGAGCGCCAAGCTCGCCCATTAACCAAGCTCAAGGAACCCGAGCAGCAGCGCGAGGCATGGCGGAAGGCCGTGGACGCATCGCCAATAGGCCAGCCAACGGCGAAGGAAGTGGAGGAAGCCGTCCACGAGGTTATCACGCCCAAACCGGAACCGGATCGCCCGACCCCCCGCTCGAAACCCCTCCCTCCATCCGATGGCCTCCAATACGCAGTAATGGCAATCATTGATCTCGAAAAAATTCAACCCGACGACTCCCAGCGGATCGAGGCGGGCCAAAAGGTCATTCGCTGGATCAATGAAAACCTCCTAATAAAGAAGGGCCGCTAAGATGACACCTCTGACCATTCAAGAAGCCAAGGAGCGGGTGAAGATTCACGACCTTTGGCGCATCTTCAACTTACCCGGCGACTGCAAAAAAAATCCCTGCCACTCGCCATTCTATGAGCCGGACGGGAAGCCGTCTTTCTCCGTGAGTGTCGGCGGCGACCTGTTCAACGACTTCCGAACGGGAGACAAAGGCGACCAGATCACCTTCGTCTCGCTATACTTCCAATGTTCCAACAAGGAGGCGTGCAAAAGGTTCATCGAATTGGCGGGCGGCGCAGCGGGCCAGCCGTTGCGCTCCGGGCCTGCCCTGCTTGCAAGACCGAAACCCGAGGCGCGACCGCTGCCGACCCTGCCGTCGATGAGGCGCGGCACTCCCGAGGAATTGGCGACCTTGGCGGCGCTTCGGAATGTCCACGTTGAAGCCGTCCGGGTTGCCGATGGCGCAGGGTTACTTCGGTTCGGGCAATTCATGGAACTGCCGACCTGGTTTGTCGTTGACCCGTCCGGGCACGTGGCGCAGGCGAGGCGCTTGGATGGGCAGCCGTGGCAGTCCGGCACGAAGGCGCACACTTGCGCGGGAAGCTGGGCATCCTGGCCGGTGGGCACGGGCCTGGGGGATTATCAGACGATCCTCTTTTGCGAGGGCGGGCCGGACGCGCTCGCGGCAATCCACTTTGGATATATTCATGGGCCGGGCGACTTCGGGATCGTGGCGATGCTGGGGGCCGGGCAGAAAATCCACCCCGAGGCGCTGCCATTGTTTGCTGGCAAGAGGATTAGAATTTACGCCCATGCCGACGAACCGGGAAGGGCTGGGGCGCGACGATGGAAGGAACAACTTGAAAGCGTGGCCTGCCGCGTGGATGCCGTGGATTGCGGCGGCTACCGGATGCAAGACGGGCGCACCAGTGGCGACCTTAACGACCTAACTTTAATTCACCCCGAGGATGCCGGGGAAATCACAGACCTTTTACCAGAATGAGAGAACTTTTTGACTTAGCCGAAGGGGGCGGCGCTGGGGATGCAACCCAGACGCCAGCCGAACCGAGACAACACGGAAACACTACCGAGTTAGTAGAGATAAAACAAGAGCCTTTTCCCGTGGACTCCCTGGGGATGGCTGCCATGCAGATGGCGCGGGCGGTTTCAGTAACCGAGCGTGTGCCACTGGAGCTTGTGGGGCCGTGCATGCTGGGCATCATATCGGCGTCTCTGGGGGCCGGGCTTGTCGTCCAGAGCGGGCCGGATCGAATCACACGAGGGAACCTTTACATTTGCCTGAGCGCAGAGTCCGGCAGCGGAAAATCGGAGACGTTCAGACATTGTGCTAGGCCGTTCCTAACTTACGAGCAAGAGATGATTGAAGCGTGGCAACGGAATGAGAAACCCGGTTTGTTGGCAGATATGGAGATAGCGCAGGCCGCGCTCGACTCCCTGAAAAAGCAGTTGAAATCCGATCAATGCAACCGGCAGGCACTTCGGCCAGGGCTTTCCAGTGCGCACTTGACACTTGCGGAGATCGTTCGGCAGCTTGTCGGCCCGTCTCTGAGTTGTGAGGATGTCTCCACGGAGATGTTGGCGGTAAAGATGGCGGCGAACGGGGAGCAGTTGGCGAGCTTGTCACCAGACGCTCGCGGCGTTGCCGACAACATCCTGGGCCGATACTCGAAAGGCGCGACCGATGAAGCCATTTATCTAAAGGCGTTCAGCGGCGACCAACACCGGGTTGACCGTTTGTCGCGTTCACCTATCACGCTGGAGAGTCCATGCCTGACGGCGCTCTGGTTGGTTCAGCCGGACAAGCTGGAATTGTTGCTAGGCAACCAGAGCCTTTCCGATGGCGGATTGCTCCCCCGGTTTCTAGTGGCACACTCCCACGCTGAACCGCAAGAGATAGACGGCACAGCGCGACCAATCTCTGAAAAAAATTCGGACAGGTGGAATTGTCTGGTGCGGGAGCTTCTCGATACTTACCGGCATGCACAGACGCCAGCGGTTGTGAGAGCGGAATCCTATGCGCAGGAACTTCTCGACGGCTTCACCAACGAGATCGTGCGGCGGCGGAGGGCTGGGGGCGACCTTGCCGACGTTGCCATCTATGCATCACGCTGGGCGGAGCAGGCTTGGCGAGTGGCGGCTTGCCTGCATGCTGCCCATCATGGGGCGCAGGCGGCAAGCGAGGAACTCGACGGCGACATCGCCCTTCGTGCGCTGGAAATCGTGCGATGGTTCGCTGGGCAACAACTCGACATCCTGAGCGCAGGTCGGGACAAGGTGAAGGAGGAGAAGCGCGACAAGGTGTTGCTCTTGCTGGCGGATCATCCTACCGGGATCAAGGTGCGGGATGTTCAACTTAAGCGGATAGGCAAAGACGCGGAAACCTGCCGGGCATTGCTGGGCGAGATGGAAGCGGCGGGCATGATCGTGGGGCGCGACGTGACGCCCGAGGGTGGCGGGCATCCTACCCGGATTTATACCCGGCGATGATTGCGAAAATCACAGAAACCCTTGTGACAGTTGTGACAGGCGTGACACTCGTTTCCTTCACCTGGGCGAGTGTCACAAGTGTCACGAGTGTTACAGTGTCACAGACGAAAATTGAAAACATGAAAACAACGACCCCTTCGGAATGTATGCGCAGCCTGGCCGACATTGCCGACCACCTTTACGTTACCCCCCTTCCTGCCGGTGACACAGCGCGAGAGCTATGGATGAACGCAAGGGCGCTCACCGGGCGCGTGCAATCTCTCATGGTCAATCCCGATGAATGGGAAACGCTGGCAGGCTTCAACGATATTGCCGAGCAGGTGGTTGACGCCTTGCGGGAGCTATGCTGACACTTGCCGGCTAAACAAAGGGCAAGGCGAGGCGTATAGGAAGCCGGTTTTGAGATAGAGGGGACACTCCACCACCCCCGGTGAAGAAAACTACTACCCGACCCCGCAAGGTGCGGTTGTGGTGTCGTCTATTTGTTTTCTGTGAGCACCCCTTTTTGAAATGTCCCGAAATCATGGCAGCCAAGCGGGTTGCCCCTGGGGGGCATAAGGAATCTTTTTGAGGGCATGAAAGCCAAGGGTGAACGGCGGCAACCCGGTATTCTTGCGCGTGCCAGTTTCAAACCCGTATGGCACCATTGAAAGGTGCAGGTGGCACCTTTGGCACTTTTGCTTGGCGAATTGGACTTGCGGCGGGGGGAATGAGGCCATGAGTCACAACAGAGGGAGCCGCGTTAGGTTCTTCCCGAGGGTTTGCACGACGCAGCACAGCCGAGGTGCCTTGTTTTCCTAGCTATGAGAATTTTTAAAATAATCCACAGGTCGCTTTTCTTGCGGCAGGAAATAGAATAAAATGACCTGTGCATGTACCTGTTCTTACCGGCAAAGAGTCGAGTCGCCCCCCCCGGTAGGGAATCTTTTAGAGGGCCGGGCGGCATGGCAGGTCAAACGTCACTCACCGGCTTTATGCGTGTGATGTTGTTTTGTAACGTAGATCACAAAATAATTGAGGCAGGAACCGCGCAGACTGGAGTGATAGAAGAACACCGGCCAAGCCCCGGAAATCGGCGGGCATGTTTTCTTGTCGGGGATGCTTTTGGGTGGTAAATGGACGCTTGCAAACAACGGCGGAAAATAGAGGACACACTCTAACTTTTGCTCTAACTTTGCAGGTTTTGGAGGCTGAAAACGGTGTAAGTCTCTGAAAATCAAGCGTCCCCGTAGTTCAACGGATAGAACGGAGGTTTCCTAAACCTTAAATCCGAGTTCGATTCTCGGCGGGGACACCAGTCAAGGATCCATGCCTGTTCCACGGCATATACTGGCACTTGTCTGCGCGAAGTCAGAACACTTCCCCATGAACCCGTTTTTGACCGGGCCAATCGCAGTTGGGTAGTAGTTTTTACAAAACTTTTACATGGGGTAGACAGTGCGCTGACACAGACCGGAGCCGTGCGGATAGGATGCGGGCCTTATGAAAACACCTCCATGTTCTCAAAGCTTTCCACCCCGCACAGGATTGTGCAAATCGGGATGGTCAGGATGTCCTCAAGCTTTTGCATCCTCGTGCGTTCCACCCTCGGATCGGGGATGTCTCCCAGGATGCTCCGCCCGATGGGGCTGATTTTATGCTCGGTTTTGGCATCCCAAGCTTATTACACGAAATTTCCGACCTTTCAATTTAGATGCGTGAGCCCTAAAAACCCGCGAAGGCCGTGAGCAACAATCCAAATGCGAAATCCTGGTTCAAATGAAAAAACTAAACAAAATGGCAAGGCTGGCATTTGCTGGCATGTTCTTGGCGTCGTTGGTGGCTGTGCATGCCGCCGATATTTCACCCACGGCTGACAACCCGGAGGTGCCGGCCCAGCCCCATGCCACGCCGGCTGCGGGGCCGCAGCCCAACGCGGCGGTCGCCCAGGCGTTGGCGGCGGCCGAGAAGAGCAAGCGCGACCAGGCGGCGCACATGCGCCGCGACCCCCAGTGGCAGCCGGCCTACGCCGAGGTGGCGGTGCTCGACATTAACCGCCTCTACCCGGCGGACGGGCCCGCGGCGCAGAAGATGATCCAGGGGGCTCGGGTGCTCGTGCGGAGCTTTTGCGTTGCCCCCGACGGGCGGGTGCTCATCGGCTGCGCCCCCACTGGGCAGGAAGGGGGTGACAGGGACGTTCCCGGCAGCGAGGGGCGCATCCTTGTGCTCAACCCGCAGGGCGAGCGGCTCGCGGCGTGGCCCGTGCCGATGACGCCCCAGGCGCTGGCCCTCGCCGCGGACGGGACGCTCTACGTCGCCGGGGCGGGCCGGCTCTGTGCCCTCGACCCGCAGGGCCGGGTGGGGCGCCAAGCCCAGACCCCCAATTTTTCGCCGACGGCGATCCCCACCGATCCCCGTCCGCTGCCCCCCGCGATCGCCGAGGCCTATCGGCGGCTTCAAGTGGCGAAGAATGAGTGCGATAAATTACAAGAGGAGTTGAATCGCCTGTCTGAGGCCAACGATGAGGAGGGTTGGCAGGCGCTGTTGGACAAAAGTCATGCGAGTTTTAGTCGGTTTGAGCAGGCCTTGCCGCACCTCCAGCAGGTCGTCGAAGCCGAGCCCCACGCGCCTCCCATGCTCGCGGAGGCCTGTCGGCAGCTTCAAGTGGCGAAGAATGAGTGCGATAAATTACCAGAGAAGTTTGCGGGTCTGTCTCCGCAAAAGAATAAGAAGGAGTGGGCGGCGCTGATGGACATATATCGGGCGGCACATCAACGCAAGAATGAGGCCGAGCTACACTTCCTGCAGGTCTTCGACCCGGTCGCATGGGCCAAGCAGGCGCAGGAGAAGAATCCCTCCCGATTGGCCGTCCAGAGCCTGGCGGTCACGGATCGGGACTTGTTCCTGACCTGCCTAGGCGACGTGGGCATGACCTCTGAGGTATGGCGGTTTGACCGGCAGTTTGGCCACCCCCAGCGGGTGCTCACCGGGCTTAACGGCTGCTGCGGTTGCATGGACATCCAGGCGCGCGTGGATGGGCTGTGGGTGGCGCACAACGAGCGCCACCGGGTCGAGCGCTACGACCGCGACGGGTGGGAGCTCGCCGAGTTCGGCCGCGAAGACCACGTCAAGGCCGACGGTTTTGGCGGCTGCTGCGAGCCGAAGAATCTGCGCCTGCTGGCCAACGGCGATTTGCTCGCTGCGGAGTCCGGCCCGCCCACCTGCGTGAAGCGCTTCAGCGCCGAGGGCCGGTTCCTGGGCGTTGAGGTTGTCGCCCCCTGGGACGATGGCTGTGTGGAGGTGGTCGTGGACTATGATGCACGCGAGGATCGCATCTACCTGCTCCACGCGCGGGACCAGACCATCCATGTGTTCGCACGCCCCGCATCGGGCGCTCAACAGACGCCTCACGGAGGAACTCAGCCATGATCTTGAAAAACGCCCTCTGGCTCAGCATCCTGCTCGCCGCGGTGATCCTCGCGCAAGCCGCCGAGCCCCCTCCGGCGTCGCCGCCTGCCGAGCCGCTGACCCTCCTGGTGATGGACCCGCTGGCGTTGCCGCTCTCCTGCCCCTGCGTCAAAGGCTATGCCCAGCGCCGCTATGAGCAACTCGGTGCGTTTTTAGAGTCGCGGCTGGCGCGCCCCGTGCGCGTGCTCTACGGTGATGATATTGCCAAGACGTTGTGCACCGGACGCGTCACGCACCTTGACCTGATCATCGGCAAGGACTCGGTGGTCGCCTTCGACGCGCGGGCCAATGACCTGGCGTTGCGCCCAGCGCTGCGGCTCACCGGCCGCGACGGCGCGACGACCCAGCGCGGGCTCTTCGTCGTGCGGCAGGCCGACCGCGCCCGCCGCCTCGCCGACCTCCAAGGCTACCGGTTCCTCTTCGGCCCGCCGGAGTGCGCGGAGAAGTTCCAGGCTGCCGCCGACGCCCTCACCGCAGCGGGCGTCGCCCTGCCCGCGCAGATCGAATCACGCCCCGGCTGTAGCGACGCGGCCCAGGAACTGCTGGCGCAGCCCGCGCAGCAGCCTACGGCGGCGGTTATCTCCAGTTATGCCGCCGCGCTGCTCGAGGGCTGCGGCCAGGTCCCCAAGGGCGCGCTGCGTATCGTCGGCGAGACCCGGCCGGTACCGTTCATTACGGTCTTTTTCGCAGAGGCGCTGGAGCCGGCGCTGGCCGCGCGGTTGCGTGATACGTTGCTGGCGGTAGGGCAGGAGCCCGCCCTGCTGGAGGCGCTGGAGTCGCGCGCCGGGTTCGTTCCGTTGGCGGAACCGCCCGCCGCCAGCGCCGCACCTGCGGCCTGGCCGGGCTGGCGCGGGCCGCACCGCGACGGCCGGGTCGCGCACCTGCCCGCCCGGCTGCCGACGCAGCCCAAGATCATCTGGACGCGCGACCTGCCCGGCCGCGGCTTGGCCGGCCTGGCGGCGACCGCCCGCGAGGTTATCGTCGCCGACCGCACCGCCGCCGACGATCAGGACCTCATCCTGTGCCTCGATGCCGACACCGGTGCCGAACACTGGCGGCGGGCATATCCCACGGAGGGGCAGATTCGGGATTACGGCAACGCCCCGCGCGCCACCCCGCTGATCGAGGGCGAGCGCGTCTATACCCTGGGGGGGTTGGGGAACCTGCAATGCCTGCGCCTGCGCGACGGTGAGGTGCTCTGGACTCGGCACCTGGCGCGCGACTTCCAGGCCGGTGTCCCCACCTGGGGCTACTGCGCCTCGCCGCTGCTGGTCGACGGCCGGCTCATCGTCAACCCCGGTGCCCCGGACGCCTCGCTGGTCGCACTCGACGCCGCCACCGGCCGTGAGTGCTGGCGCTGTCCCGGCCTGCCCGCCGCCTACGCCTCCTTCATCATCGGGACCTTCGGCGGCCGCCGCCAGCTCGTCGGCTACGACGAAAAGACCCTCGGCGGCTGGGACCCCGCCACGGGTGAACGGCTCTGGACGCTCGTCCCGCCCAACGAGGGCGACTTCAATGTACCCACCCCGATCGACGCCGGCGGCCAGCTGCTGCTTACCACCGAGAACAACGGCACCCGGCTCTACGGCTTCGACCCCGCCGGTCGGCTGCGGCCCGAGCCGCTCGCCACCTGCCCCGACCTCGCCCCCGACACCAGCACGCCCGTTCTCGTCGGCGGCCGACTCTTCGGTTGCCATAACGCCCTCTTCACCCTTGATCTGCGCGCGGGCCTCAAGCCGCTCTGGATCGGCGGCGACGCGACGGTTTTCGCCACTCACGCCAGCCTGATCGCCTCGGACGACCGGCTGCTGGTGGTCACCCATGACGGCGAACTGGTGCTCTTCGACACGGCGGCGTCGCACTACCAGATTCTCTCGCGACTGCGGGTCTTCGGCGTTGGGACCCCCGTGCTGGCCCATCCCGCCCTCGTCGGCAACCGGCTCTACCTGCGTGACACCACCCGGCTGGTCTGCGTCGACCTGACGCTCTGCCCGGAATAATGGACCGGGCAACCTTTGGGGAGGGGGCTTGATCAAGGGCAAATTCATGTTGAATGAGGACTTGTCTTATTCAGTGTGTTATACCAATGACACCGTTGGATGGGTCTTATGGATTGGTCTTATTGCCCCAAAGGGACAACCCGAAAGTAGCCCGGCGTTTTAACGCCGGGTCCGCGGGAAACAACGCTTCGTCCCGGAGGGACGTTTGATGGGGAAAAATGACGCTCATTTTCAACCGTCCCTGCCGGGACGAAAGGCTTCGCTCTCCCTACCCGGCGTTAAAACGCCGGGCTACTCTCAGAGCGTCCCCCTGGGACGCGAAAGCGAAGTCCTCAGCCAATTTTACCAAATAAACCGTATAGATGGTATTAGAGCGGTTTCGGTTTATTTTGTCGTATGCTCTTCGGCGGCGAGAGTCGCTGTGCGTCTTTTTGCGCTTGGGCTGTATTTACAAATACAGCCGCTGCGCTCAAAAAGCCCCGCATCAACCCTCGGCGCTCTCAGATCATTGCGACAAAATAACCCAAAAACGCTCTAGTCCGCCATCTCGGTGCAGGGAAGGTGGGCAAACGGTATGAGCTTGGACCGGATGAAGTACGAACTTTCCAGCAAAGTACGAAGTCGATTCCTCACCTGCTGAAATGGGTGATCGAACTTAAAACTGGATAACCCCCAGTCTGAAAGGTGGGATGAGGCGGCCGCCCCGGGCGGTGGCTTGGAAAAAAGCGGCGGAAAAGAAAAAACTTAAAATTTATTATCCGTCGAATCTCCGCTAATCCTAAGCCAGCGAAGCCGGTGCCAAGGGCTTGAATATGGTGGTAAGCTGGGTGAGTGAAAGCCGAACTCGTGAAACGCTACGAGGCCAGCATAGAGGGAGTGCTGGGATGTTTTGATCGTGTGGTGGTGACGGGGACGCTCACCGAAGTGGCGCACCCCGAGGCGATGGCTGCCGTACTGTGGCGCAATAACATCCGCTGTTTTGACATTGGGCAGTTCGCCGAGCCCTTGAGGGGAGCCATCCGCGACAACGCCCTTGAGCAGGCGAGGCAGGCAGGAGCGGAGGTGGAGTATTTGTCCAGGAGCAAGGGGGTTCGCAAAGAGGAACTCATCGCCAAGGTGCTGACCAGGCGGGGCGCGCATCCGGGCTTGGTGCATGTGCTCTCGGTGATGGAAGCCTGCACGACCTTCAAGCCGTGGCATGACAAGGCCAGCGGCAAAACCGGGCTCAAGATGGTTCCCGGCAAGTGCGGCACCTACTATTTTTACCTCATCGACGAGGAACTGGGCTTGATGTATGTGCGGGTGCCCACCTGGCTGCCGTGTCGGCTTCAAATCTACTTCAACGCGCACAACTGGCTGGCGAGCCAACTGCGCCGGGAAGGGATCGCCTTCAAGATGGAGGACAACGCCTTTGTGGAAATCGCCGACTGGCAGCGGGCGCAGGAGTTGGCGTCGAGCTTTTCGGTGGAGCGCTGGGAGCGCAAATTCCACGAGTTGGCGGCGCGTTTTTGCCCCATACTCGGCAAATTCAAGAGCGGCTACCACTGGACGGTGATGCAGGTGGAACACTCGCTGGATGTGGTGTTCAAGAAGCGCGAGCAACTCGCCCCGCTTTACGAAGAACTTAGCCGACAGGCGGTGTTGACGGTGCGGGTGCCCGACATGGCGCGGTTCTGGGGCAAGCGCTACTCGCCGGAGGCCGAGGCGGGGAGCGACTTCAAGACGCTGGTGGCGGGCACGCGCATCAAGCATGTATTGGGACGCCAATCCCTCAAGATGTATGACAAAGGCGGGCGGGTATTGCGCATCGAGGCGACCAGCAACGACATCACTTTTTTTCGGCACCACCGCAAGGTGGTTGGCCGGGATGGCAAGGAAGAATACAAAATGGCGGCGCTCAAGAAATCCATCTACAGCCTCTCGGATGTGGCGGAGATATTGGGGGCGGCCTGCGTGCGCTATCTCGACTTCCTCGGGACGCTGGCGGACAACACCCCGGCGCGTCACGATCTGGACCAAATCAGCCGCACCGTGCGCGATGAGAAAGATCGCACCTGGCGCGGGTTCAATCTCTTCCTGCGGGAAGACCTCAAAGTCGTGCAGGCGCTGCTGCACGGCGAGTTCGTCATCAACGGCCTGAGCAACCGCCGTCTTCAAGCGTTGCTGCCCGACAAGAAACCCTCGCAGATCGCCCGCATCCTGCGCCGCCTGCGCAACCATGGCCTGATCAAGAAGGTGGGCAAGACCTACAGATATTACCTGAGCGCACTCGGGGAGCGTCTATTGATCGCCGCACGCAAACTCACCGAACACCTCATCCTCCCATCCCTGCTCCCTCAACACGCCTGAAAATCCGGCGCTTTTTGCGAAGGATTTAAGAAATAAGGGACTAAGAACGGCAATGGATCGGGGCGATCTGACACGATCTACTGGCCGCGAGTGACTTTCGTTGAGGCTCGCCGTATCCATTTGGATACGCCTTCCGCCTTGTTCCGCATAATAATCCCGGCGTGCTAAAATCCAGCCATTTCAAAGATTTGGTCTGACGCCTTGCATTCGGGAGGCAGTGGCACTTTCATCGACCGAGAGTTCACTCATAAGCCACATGGTGTGGCAGACCATCGGTGTCCAGTATTCGCACGTTTGCCAACTGCCAGGCTTGAGCATAGGCTGATCGTCCGGCGTCCCCCCGATACCGTTCATGACCGCACCGTCAATTAGCGGGGTTGCGGGTGTGAGCATATGCGGGATGTATCGCGGGGGCTGGTTGCAGCCCACACCGATCATGGTGCTGGCGTTGAAGGGATTCACGCCCAGAATCCAATCCAGTTGCCGTTGGGCGAGGGCAGCAAGGCGAGGCTCCTTCAAAAGTCGTGCCGCCTTTGCAAGGCCGACGCCTGTGGCGGCTAGGTTGGCATTGATGCCTACCCACCACGTCGCACCGGGTTCCATGAAATAGCGGTACCAATAGTCACCCGCGCGCCGGTCGCCCCCGGTCTTCTGCGAGAAGAGGCCAAGTGGGGCGATGCCGAAGGCGGAGCGCGCCAACATCGGCGTCAGGTAATCGTCCACATGGTGGCGTATGGCTTCCCGCCACGCGGAGGCCTCCGGGTGGTCGGGGAAGCGTTCGAGTGCCTCGCAGAGGCCGATCAGACACCAGCAGCCATGGATGTCGCGCTGCGGCTCGACATCGTGGGGCGAGGTGCGGAAGAACCCCCGGATCGCCGTGTCGTCAGCGCCCCGTGCCGTCACCTGCAGCGCCAGCAGATGCCGCGCGTACTCGGCGGCCAGCGTGCGGTATTGGTCATCTTCCAGCGCGCGGTGAAGTTCCACACAGGCAGCTACCGCAGCACCCAATTCGTTGGCGGTGTGGGCCGTCTGATTCGTCCGGCACCATGCAAGGCAACGCAGCGCGGCCGAGCTGCACTGCGCCGCGTAAGCGGGATCAGCCTTGCGCGTCAGGCGGCTGGCCGCAGCCTGCGCGCGGATGAAGCAAAACTGCGCGACAGCGGCGCAGGCTTCCGTATGGATGGGACGGTCATCCTGGTCGCCCTCCTTATTGTCGGTCCAGCGGTTGCCGTCGCTGCCGCCACAGTAATTCATAACGTACCCGGCGGGCTCCTGCATCGCCAGGAAATAGCGGTTGCCCCAACGCAATTCGGCAGGGATCGAGGTTCGGCCCCATTCAGGCCTGTGAATCTCGGCCACCTGGGCCAGCCCCACCATCCCAAGGATCGTTGCATTCACCAATTTGCGCAGGTCACAGGCATCGTGCCAGCCGCCCGTCACATCCTGATGCCGGCCGTTGTCGAGCCGCCGCCCGTCATCCAGGTGACAGGGGGCGTTATAGCCGGATGCGCTGGGACCGCAACGCTGCTTCGCAAAATAGGCCACCGTTTTGCGCAGGGCGTCCTCGTAGACGTCAGATGCAATGCTAAAGGCACGCGAACGCCCGCTTTCGGTTCGCACCTGGAATGTTCCAGAACGGGTCAGAGCGCTGAAATCGCCAACCTGAAAGTCCCCCAAATCCGGCCCGCCAGCCGTGGTCCGCCCGGCGAAGACTGACTGGTCTGTGGCCGTATCAAGAATCTCGAAGGCGAGAGGCGTGTGGCCCGCGAATAAACAATATTTGGCAGTGTGTGGTGTGAAGCCCACGTGGTTGACCAGAATCTGCGGCGAATCGACCGCGGGCGCACCAGCCGCAAACCAGGCGAGAAACAGGAAAGATGCCGTCGCACTAGAAAAAAAGCGAGTGAACGAGTTCATAGGCATCTGTGAATAAACGCGGGAAAAACCGTCGCGCTGCGAGGCAGGCAAGAAATGTATTTAGCGCGCCGTTTTTTGACCGCAGGTTTAAGCCTAAAGATTAGACTCGCATTTTCGTGTGGCGCAGCGGCAAGTAAAGCGTAAATTTTGCGCGGATACGGGTACGGGAGTAAGCATCCGGCGGTTCTTCCCAGAGATTCAAATGTCGCAAAATCTGACTTATGAGTTGGGGGGGTCTTTGATTACCGCGATCTTCGCCATCTCAGCGCCGCACTGCGGGCAGAGCAGCGGATCAATCTCCCAGATACGTTTGATCAGTTCCCGCCACGCCGCGGACACCATAGGAGGCAGCGTAGACTGACGAACATCAAAGTATGCTTCCGCGACCATGATGCTTTGCCTTTCTCCCGAGAAGGTGTTTGTGTTACTTGCCACCTTGCCTGGCGTCATGCGTTGCCGCGGGGGGTGTTTCGGGCAGCAGCCGCAAGTACTGGGTATGATAGCCGATGCGGCCGTTGTCGTAATTATAGATGCGCAGCATCAGCGTGCCGCCCAGCGGCGGCGCCACCGGCGGCACCAGGTATTCGGGGAAGTCGTCTTCCCACACGAGTTGGTCCTCGTGCAGGTGCCCGGCGAACATGGCCTTGACGTTGCGGTCATGCAATAGCGTGAGGAATTGCGTGCGATCCTCCGGGCTCCAGGTGTTTTCCAGCGGGATATGCGTGAAGAGCAGCACCGGTTTACCTTTCGCCGCGTCCAACGATTGCTGCAGCCAGGCCATCAACCCCATGTCATCGCGTTTCCACTCGGGGTGCTGTGGCGGGTTGCCTCCGTCGTAACGGAGCGCGCCGGTCTCATCCCGCCTCCAGTAGAAGAGCAGCGGCTGGGTGCAGCAGAAAAGCAGTTGCACGCCATCCACCTCGGTTTTATCGAGCAGCGGACCGAACCGCTTCACCATCTCGTCAACGTTTTTCGGGCCGACATCATGGTTGCCTAACACTGCATAATGAGGCATTTTCAGGCGCCCGACGATCTCCTGCGCGGTTTGCACGGCCTGATCGGTGGGGCTGTCGACGAGATCGCCGGTAATGACGACGAATTTCACATTGCTCTCGTTGAGCGCCTGCACCACGCGCGCGAAGCGCTTGTCATTGTCCCCTGCGCCTACATGAAGATCGGAAATCACCCCGAAGGAGAAGCTTGCCGGCTTGCTGGGTGGGGCGGCAGTCACTCGAGCGCGCACCAGCATCCCCAGCGCGAGAACCAGCACAATCGTCAACAGATGACGCGACGCGCGGAACGGGGTCAGGTCTTTATTTTTATACATTTCGCCTCCCGCCGCGGTGTGCCAATTCCCCATCCCACAACATGCCAGATAAAAATTGCTTTGGCTCGCTCACGGAGGAGGCGCCGCTTTTCGACCGCCCGCTAACGCTGAAAAATATCGAGTTCATTTTTGCGCTTCACGCGGCCAACTCAAGCCAAATTCATGAGAAATTTACGCAAAACAAAACCGAGGCGGATGAAAGCTGGCACTCCAAGCATCCGCGCTGGCGCTTGCATTTTACCCCGCCCCATTCCAGATGGCTCAATCAGGTAGAACGCTTCTTTGCGAAAATCACCGCCGAGCGCAACCGCCGGGGTGTCATTCGTGGCGTGGCTGAACTCCAAGCCGCCATCGAAGCTTACATCACAACGCACAACATCCCAAAAATGCTGATAGGAATTTACAATAAAAAGAAAGATTTTTAATAGCAAACCTGCGTGACGATATGAAGGAATATTAGTAAACTGCCGGCCGCTGAAATGTTTCCCCCACTTTATCGCAGAACCTAGATTGAGCCAGATTAGCGAGGTCACACAGCTTCTGTGCCATGCGTTCGCTGTCGCTCAGCCTCAAGCCGCAGAAGTGTTCACTGAGCGCCGGTAAGAAGGCGGAAGTAAAACTATAGCTGGAATAATACACTCGTTCGAAAAAAATCCCAAAGCCTGGAAATTATGAAAATCAAAATAGCAATTCATCTGATTGTCGCGATCGCGGCCTGTGGTGGGCAGTGGGTCAGGGGCGCGGAGACAAGGGTGGAAAATCTCCGGTGCGAGGGGGTTGAAAACCCGATGGGCATCGATGCGGCAAAGCCCCAGCTTTCCTGGAGGCTCGAGTCCGACGAGCGGGGCCAAAAGCAGACAGCCTGTCAAATCCTTGTCGCTTCCTCGGCGGACAAACTGGCCCACGATGAGGGTGATCTGTGGGATAGCGGCCGCGTCGGGACCGATCAATCCGCGCGCTTGCCGTATGCGGGGAAGGCTTTGGGCGCGCGAGCCGAGTGTTATTGGAAGGTGCGGGTGTGGGATGCGCACAAGAAGCCCACCGCATGGAGCGCGCCGGCGAGGTGGACCATGGGGTTGCTTGCGCCGGAGGATTGGAAGGGCGCTTGGATCACCGCCTCCAAGTGGTTTGCCCCTTGCGGGTACGGATGGGAAACCCCGGCCTTGAGCAAAGATGATGCGGCTGCATGGGCACGGGTGGATCTGGGGCAGGCGTTCCAGATTGATAAGGTCAAACTGATCGCGCGCGATGCCGAGTCGTTTCCGGTGCGCTTCCGGATTGAGGCCAGCGACGATTTTGACTTCACGACGTCCCATGCGATTGCCGATTGCAGCGCCGCCGATTATACGCCGGAATCCGACGGGACGGCTGAGTTCCCTGGCAAGAGTTTCAAGGCCAGGTTCCTTCGCATTCTCGTGTTGAAGTCTCCTCTCTCTAAACTACAGAGTTCCAGGGCAGCCGAGGCCGCGAAAAAGTCGCCGCCGCCGGCAACTTCGGGGCAATCCGCCCCATCGACCGATCGATACCAAACAGGCCTTCGGCAATTGGAGGTCTGGTCCGGCGGGGGCCCCATGCATTACGCCAACAACCAATTGGAGCGCTGGACCGACGGGCGCAACGTGGCCCTCTATCGCCCGACGTCTGATTCGGGCGGTAACGAAAGTGCGTTTTTTTTGGTGGATGGCATGCCTTCGGCCGACATGGGAAAAACCTGTCCCGCAGACGCCTGCCCGCGATCGCAGGCACCCCTGTTGCGCAAGGCTTTCACGCTGGATAAACCGGTGAAACGAGCGGTGCTCTCCTATGCCGCGCCTGGGATGGCGGAACTGTCGCTGAACGGAACCCGGGTGGATGACACCCTGCTCGGCCCGCCATTCACCGATTATACCAAGCGGATTGTCTATCGCACGGTGGAAGTCACCCGCCTGCTGGCAGGCGGATCGAATGTCCTCGGTGCTGTTCTGGGTAACGGTTTTCTCGGCTCCATGCGAGGGTTAAACGGCGGCCCTGGGCAGCCGCGGCTGCTGGCCCAGCTTGACCTGGAATTCATGGATGGCACACGGCAACAGGTCGTCACGGATCAAACCTGGAAATGGGCGCCGAGTGAAATCATCGATAACAACATCTGGGGCAGCTATGCCGAGGATCGGCGGCTGGCCCAGCCCGGCTGGGACAAGCCTGGCTTTGACGATGCGAAGTGGCGCGCCGTGGGACTGGGAGAATCGCTGGGTGGAAAACTCTGCGCGGTCATGGGGCCGCCTGCCCGTGTCTTGGGGCAGATCAAACCCAGTCGGGTCGAGGGCGACACCGCGTATTTCGATGTGTTGTCAGCCGGTTGGCCGCGCCTGACGATCGACCATGGCAAGGCCGGGCAGGAGATTTCTTTCCACGGGGATCATGGGATGCCAACGTGCCGGTTTATTCTCGCCCAAGATGGCCCGGCCGTGCTGGAACCGCGCTTCATCTGGGGCTCCGGGCCGCTCAAGGTGCAGGTCAAGGGTTTGGCCGAGCCGTTGAAGGCGGAGCAAGTCTGCATTCAGCGGGTCGGCGCCGACCTGCGGTTGGCAAGCTCCTTCCATTGCTCGAACCCCTTCCTGAACCAGTTGCACGAGGGGGTGCTGCGCACCCATCTCAATTACAATGTCGACCAGCCGATGGATCCGATGCGGGAGAAGGTGGGCTGGACCCAGGACGCGGAAGGCTTCTTTAACACGGCTGTTTATCTGACGGATGTCGATAATTTCTACCGCAAATGGTGGTGGGACATGGCCGACAACCAGGTTCCCAATGGATTGACAGGGCCTGTGATTCCCATGATCGGGAGATTGCTCAATGGCTGGAATTGTCCCTGGTGGAGCGGGGTGCTGGTCTGGTTGCCCTGGGAACATTATCTCTATTACGGAGATCGCCGACTGCTGGAGCAGGCCTACGAGCCGATGCGCAAATACGTCGATTACCTCGACCGGCTCGCTGCGATTGGCGGCGGCACCAAGCCGCTGGATTATCCCGACCCGCAGCGCTGGCTGGATGCGCAGGCGGCCAAGGAACGCATGCTGGTCTGGACTGGGGCGGGGGATTGGATGCGGCCGACTGCCGACGGACCGCCGGATCAACTCCTGAATATGACGGCATGGTATCACTACGCACAAATCGTCAGCCAGACGGCGGCGATGTTGGGGAAACCCGACGAGGCGGCCCGCTACACGGCGATGGCCGAGGACATCCGGCAGCGGACCAATGCCAAGTTCCTCGACCCGAAGACGGGCCTTTACGGAAAGAACCCCAGGAGCCAGTCGGGCCAGATCCTGCCTTTGGCGCTGGGGCTGGTCCCGGAGGCAGTCCGCCCGCTGACGCAGCAACGACTGATTGATGCGATCCATGCCCAGAAGGACCACCACGCCTGCGGCTTTGTCTCGCTGACGTATCTTTTCCAGACCTTGACAGAATCCTACGAGTCAACGCTGGCCAACCGCATCGTCAACCAGAATGACTATCCAAGCTGGAAGACGTTGATGCACGATGGCGTGCTTTTCGAGAACTGGAAGGGCGAATTTGCCCAGATGCCTTCCTGCGGCGGGTCGGTGGGCCGCTGGCTCTACGAAGCGGTGCTTGGCATTCGCCCCGATCCCGCCGGGCCTGGGTTCAAGCGGTTTATCCTGGCACCCCAGCCCGACCCTGCCACCGGGCTGACCTCGGCCGAGGGCTGGTACGACTGCCTTTACGGACGGATCGTCTCGAGGTGGAAGATTGAGGGCGACAAGTTCGACTTGGAGATCACGGTGCCGGCCAACACCATGGCAACCGTGCGCATCCCCACATCCAAACCGGAAGCGGTGAAAGAAGGCGGCCAGCCGGTGGAGGAATCCGCCGGCGTGAAAGTGCTTCGGCGGGAACCGCAAGCACTCTTCCTGGAAGTCGGCAGCGGGCGGTATCGCTTCGACGCACCCGCGCCAGCGCAGTCTGCCAACCGGTAAAAATCAGGGAACACCAGTAATAGGAACAAACTTATGAACATCAGAAAATTTGTGGGAATTGCAGTGCTCGCCTGCTTGTTTGCCGGGACCCTGTGCATGGCAGCGGATGAGCTTGAAAGCGGGTTTCAAAATCCGCCCGACAGTGCCAAGCCGCAGACGTGGTGGCATTGGCTGAACGGCAACATCAGCAAGGAGGGTATCACCGCGGACTTGGAGGCGATGAAACGCGTCGGGCTCGGCGGCGCGCAAAGCTTCAACGTCGGCTTTGGTCCCGAGGGGCCGGTGGCGTTCAATGGCCCGGAGTGGCTCGAACTGGTAAGGTTTGCCGCGTCTGAGGCCCGGCGGCTCGGTTTGGAACTCGGCGAGAACCTTGCCCCCAGTTGGAGCGGCGCCGGCGGCCCCTGGAACAAGGTTGAGAACAGCATGAAGGTCGTGGTCACCAGCGAGAAGCGGGTCGAAGGGCCGGGCCGTTTCGAGGAGGCGCTCCCGCAGCCGCCCTCCAATCTGGGTTTCTATCGTGATATCGCCGTGCTGGCCTTTCGCACCCCGGCCACCGAACTGGTCCGCATGAAGGATGCTGCGCCCAAGGTGACGGTGAGCACGCCGGGCGAGGATGGGGCGAAACTCATGGATGGCCAGGTAACGCCCGTGAAAGTCGAGGAGCCCAAGCCCGGCTTCAGCCCATTCATCCAGTTTGAGTTTCCCCAGCCCTATACGGCGGGAAAGCTGAACCTGAAGATGGCTCCTGATTTCTGGCACGTCAGCGGGCAGTTGGAGGTTTCACGGGACGGCAAGGAGTTCAAGCCGGTGGCGAAATTCTCGCTCTCCGGACGCGAACATCCAGCGGATGTTTTCGCGTTTACCCCGGTGAGCGGGAAGTTCTTCCGCATCCTCTTCACCAATGGCTCGACGGGGAACTCGGCTCGGAAGTATTTGGGCGTTATCAAGGCGGAGCTGACCCCGCAAATCGGCATCATCGGCCTCAATGAGAAGCTGTTTCGCAGCCGGGAATGGGGCCCTTACGAGGTGCCCCCGGCGTTGACCGGGCCGGCGGAGGGGGTGGTGGCGGGCGACTCACTCGTTGATCTGAGCGCTAAAATGGGCTCTGACGGAAAGCTCACCTGGGAGATCCCGGCAGGGTCCTGGACGTTGCTGCGGGTTGGCTACACCTCCAACGGGAGAAAAAATGCGCCGGCTCCGATCGGGGGCGAGGGGCTTGAAGCCGATAAGCTCAGCCGCGCTGCCCTCCAGGCGCATTGGGATGCGTACATTGGCAAGATCATCGCTAATCTCGGCCCGCTGGCCGGGAAGGTGCCGTCCGGGTTCAACAACGTGCTGATCGACAGCTACGAGCCGGGGTGCCAGAACTGGACTGACGGCTTTGAGAAAGAGTTCCAGCGCCGTCGTGGCTATGATCTCATGAAGTTCCTGCCGGTCTTCACCGGTCGCGTGGTCGATTCGCCTGAGATGACCGAGCGCTTTTTGTGGGATTTCCGGCGCACGGTGGCGGACCTTTTCGCCGAGAATCACTCCAAGATGGTTAGCGAGCTGTCGCACAAGGCCGGCCTGTACTATTCGGTGGAGCCCTACGGCAACGGCCCCTTTGACGACTGCGAATACGGCCGCTATGCCGACATCCCGATGAGCGAATTCTGGGGCGGGCCGGGAGTGACCGGCGGGCCCTTGGCCTGGATTCGGCCGGCGCCCTCCGTCGCCCATGTCTATGGCCGCAAAATCGTCGGCGCGGAATCCTTCACCTCTCACCCGGAACATGGCCGTTGGGCGCAGGATCCCTATTCCCTGAAGGCCCGGGGGGATTACGCCTACTGTCAGGGGATCAACCGGTTCATCCTGCACACCTATCCCCACCAGCCGTGGCTCAACCGCGCTCCGGGCATGACCATGGGGCCGTGGG
>JBAWXX010000036.1:0-35119 GCA_037143855.1 Verrucomicrobiota bacterium
GCGAAGCCCTCCGCCGTAAAGCCCTCTGCCAATTCTACCAAATAAACCGTAGAGACGGTATTATTTTGGCAACTACCCGATAGGGTTCCTGTGGGCTGCCACCATCCTGACTGCCATTTACTTTTTGAACAGTCAACCCGCCTCGGTACCTTCTGATCCCATGCAGCGAGGCTATGGACTCGGCATACTGCCGCTCCTGTGGGTGTTTGTCTCAGTGAGCCTCCAGCCCACCGGCGAGCGGCGTGAGAATGGATTGCTTCAGCGGGACTTGACCGATAAACTTAGAAAATTGAGATCAGAACATGATTTTTGGACGAGCGAAACGCATGACATTGAAGAATCCACTTCCACCCCCCACCGACTCCATAGCTGATTTCGCCAAATCCCCCGTCCCCCTATGCCGCAAAAATCGTGGGCAGCCAGGTGAGAAACGTTCCCTGCCCCCTATTTCGCGGCTGCCTTGTTTCCTTGGGCTTCTCGCGGCGCTTCTCTTCCAAACTTGGTTTTTTTCCCTGAAGTTCACCAGTCCGTGGGTGGACATGATCGATTTCAACGGGGCGGTCTGGTCGCAATCCGGGCATAACCTCTTAAAGGCTGGTCTGGAGGCCACCGCCGGAGTGCCCTCGCCGTTTTTCTTCGGCTCGATGCCTATCCCGCCGGAGGATTATTATGTGCACCACCCGGCGCTGCTGAGTCTGATAGTTGGGGGGCTTTTTCGGGTGTTTGGGGAACACGAATGGGTGGCGCGGATCATCCCCTTCACATGCTCTACGGTGAGCCTCGTTCTGCTCTGGATGCTGGTGGAAAGCTGTGCCGGGAGCGCTGCCGCCTCGCTCTGCGCGTTGATCTTTGCTGCCCTCCCGATGCAGCTTTACTATGGGCAGATGGTCAATTTTGAACCGTGCGTGCTGATGTGGCTACTGCTCGGACTGCTGGGGCTTCGTCACTGGGAACGCACGGGGATCCGGCGTTGGGGCGGGGCAATGCTACTCGGCTTTGGGATGGCGATGATGACAGCTTGGGTGGGCTACCTACTGGTGCTTGTGTTTTGCGGCTACTTCCTGCTTTTTGAGAGGGCTCGGCATGGGCGACTGGCTGGGGTGCTGCTCGGAATGGCGGTTCTTTGCACCGCGCTTTTTTTTGGGCAAATATGTCTCATTCAGGCCGACGTTTTGCATGACTTGGAGCGCGCCTTCTTGTTTCGTTTCAAAATGCAGGGGGGGAATTACCACGTCCTTTCGTTCAGTGAATGGGCCCGCGCAGTGGGGCGCTATTCGCTGGAGCTATTTCCCGTCCCGTTCTGGTTGCTGGCCGGGGCAGGGACGGTGCATGTCCTGCGTCGTCGGCGCGAAGAGGAGGGGATGCGCTGGCTGGGGTGGGCGGCCGCTTGTGTTTTTGTGATGAATCTTTCCTATATCGTCGTATTTCCCAACGCATCCTTCATCCATAGCTACGCGGCCTTTTTCTTTGTGCTGCCGGTGGCAGTGCTGGGCGGGTTGGGGGTGCTGGGGCTTGCAGAAAAACTGGAGCGCGCCAGTCACCGGCACATGCCCGCAACAGCCTTGACGGGGATGTTGTTGCTCCTCGTGGGCGTGATCGGCTGCCTCAGCGCGAAAGCAGCGCAGAAGCAGGCGCGTCTCCTGGATATCAGCGTGCCCGAGCCGTGCAATCTCATCCCCGCGTTGGGACGGGTGATCCAGGCGGAGTTCCCCGAAGACACGGAGGTCTATGTGAACTTCGACCCTTACTACACTCCTCAACTGAGCTACTATGCGCAACGCACGGTTTCCAACGGAATGCTGGCGGAAGACGATTGGCGGCAGACCATTGCCGAAACGACCGAAGACACCTACGGAGGCGTCATCTGGCTAGGAGGGCCGGAGGCAAAGGGGATACTCTCGCAGCTCAAAACCGGCACCAAGCGAACGGTGCAGGTGGAGGGTATCCCGTTCTGCATTTGGAAGCATTAAGGGGCGCGATGAAGTTTTATCACACGCTGCACCTCGGTGGGGCCTTCGAGTTGTTCGCCTAGAATGCTGTAAATGTTCGTGCGTTTCATGCTTTTGCGGTGAAAGGACCTCCCCATTCACCGCAAAGAACGCGATGAATACGACCTATATCCACGAGATTCCAGTATTACCTGAGCCTGGAGCAAAGCCAAAGAGGCGGAGTGGACATCGCTCCGTGGTCGGAATGGTTCCCGGGCTGTCTTGGACGAGCGGTGGATGGCGCGGAGGGCGGCCTGGCAGCAATTTTGCAGAAAGCAAAATTGTGGGAACGGATCAATCAGGGACATCAAACTGCTGCTGGATCGCGGTATCCTTGTTCAAGAGGAATGTGGAGGGCGGATTACGAGTTATCGGCTGGCACCCCGCTCATTGCCGGGGGCTGGTGGGGATGGATGTCTGCTTCCCCGCACTCAAACCTGTCGCCCCCATCGCGGCATAAATCCGGTCCTCCTGCCCAAGGATGTCGTTATGCCCCACTCCATTCACCGCCTGGAAATGCACGGCAGGAGAGATCCCCGCAAGCTCGCGTCCCATGGTGAAGGGGATCATTTCGTCCTGAGTGCCCAATAGAATTTCGATGGAGGGCGAGGAAGCGCGGGTTGTAATTTCGCGGATGCGGGCGCGGTTGTCGAAGCGATCGCGCAGCAAATAGCAGAGCGGCCAACCTACCCTCAGGCGAGCCATGTCCTGCAGGGAGCTGAATGGCGCCACGAGGACCACGCGCGAAACCGGGTGGTCGCTTGCAAACGCCAGAGCCGTGGCGGCCCCAAGTGAATACCCCAATATTTTGAGCCGGGGCTCCAACTCCGCGATCGTAGTTCCCAGATGGGCGGCCAGGGTGGTCAGCGCCGCGTTGGCCGACTGCTGGATGTGCTTGGAGGAAGGATGTCCCGCGCAGTTGCCATAGCCGGGGTATTCGATCAAAAGAAAGGCGTCTTCGGGCGAAGGATAACCCTTCACAAGACACATCCAGTCTAGGGCAAGGCCGCCATTCCCGGTGAAGAAAACCCACAGGGAAGCGGGCAATCGCCCGCCGGAGTTGGACCGAGGGGGAACGTAATAACACTGTTGCGGGCCTTGCGAAGTGGAATAGCTGAGGGCCTGCACGCGCTCCTTGTTCCCTATAAATTGGGTAAGTTGCGCATCCCGGTAAGGCCGGGGATGATAGATCATCTTGTCCTGCACCGCAAAAATCAGGGCGACGAGAACGGCGATAAGGACGACGACAAGGACGGAAAATACCTTTGCAGACACGCGGTGGGAACGCATGACGGGAACGCTATTCAGCAACCGAAGGATAGGCAATAGCAATTCATTGTAATACCAATGACACAGTTGGATGGGCCTTATTGGATTGGCCTTATTGTCCCAAAGGGACAGCCCGAAAGTAGCCCGGCGTTTTAACGCCGGGTCCGCGGGAAACAACGCTTCGTCCCGGAGGGACGTTTGATGGGGGGAAAATGACGCTCATTTTCAACCGTCCCTGCCGGGACGAAAGGCTTCGCTCTCCCTACCCGGCGTTAAAACGCCGGGCTACTCTCAGAGCGTCCCCATGGGACGCGAAAGCGAAGCCCTCCGCCGTAAAGCCCTCTGCCAATTCGACCAAATAAACCGTATAGGTGGTATAAGACAGGCGGCTTGGCCGGCGCATCCAGGTTTCCGGGGGCGCTTGCGCGCCCTCGAATCTGCGCTATATTGGTTTTAGGAAGACGCCGCTGATTCTTTCAGGAGTCTTAAAAAACTCTGAAAGAACTGGTTCCCAAAGGGGAAACTCCCAGAGAGAAACCCCGGAGGGAAAAAAACAACGACGCCTTCCGATTTTTTGTACCTGCGCGGGCGGCAGGCTACGCGCCGGTGAGCTGGCGGCAGGCCTTTACCGTGTTGGCCATCAGCATGGCGATGGTCATTGGGCCCACTCCTCCTGGCACCGGGGTGATTGCGGAACACTTCGGGGCCACCTCGTCAAACGCCACGTCGCCCACGATCCGGTAGCCTTTGGCCGCTGACGGGTCTTCCACGCGGTTGATCCCCACGTCGATCACCACCGCCCCTTCGCGCACGTGCCCCGCCTTCACAAAGCCGGGCCGCCCGATGGCCGCGATGAGGATATCCGCCTGGCGGGTGATTTCCTCCAGGTTGCGCGAGCGCGAGTGGACGACCGTGACCGTCGCGTCGCCCCCCTTGCCCTTGGCCATCAGGAGGAGCGCCATCGGTTTGCCGACGATCATGGAGCGGCCGAGCACCACGGCGTGCTTCCCGGCGGGATCGATCCCGCTGGCCAGGAGCAGCCGCTGGCAGCCGAGCGGCGTGCACGGGACAAAGCCGGTCGGGTCGTCCAGCGCCAGCTTGGCGACGTTGAGGGGATGGAAGCCGTCCACGTCCTTGCGCGGGTCGATGGCCTCGATGACCGCCGCTTCATTGATGTGCGCGGGCGGGGGGGACTGGACCAGGATGCCGTGGATCGCGGGATCGGCGTTGAGCCGGTGGACCAGCGCGATGAGTTCCGCTTGCGTCGTCGTGGCCGGGAGTTCGTGTTTCACCGAGTGGAGCCCGAGTTCCTTGGATGCCTTGTCTTTGGAGCGGACGTAGGAGCGGGAGGCGGGGTCGTCTCCCACCAGCACTACCGCGAGGCCGGGA
This sequence comes from Verrucomicrobiota bacterium, assembly GCA_037143855.1. Taxonomy (GTDB): domain Bacteria; phylum Verrucomicrobiota; class Verrucomicrobiia; order Chthoniobacterales; family Chthoniobacteraceae; genus UBA695. The sequence continues at coordinate 4,647 of JBAWXX010000036.1, forward strand.
GTGATCCCCTTGGCCTTGAGCGCCTCCACCGCCGTGCGGGTTTCGGCGTGGACTTGCTGCGCGATCTGTTTGCCGTCAATCAGTTGCATGAATCTTGTTTTAGCAGCCTGTTGAAAAATGAACAAAGGCCATTTTGCGCATCTTTTTGCCGAGGGGGGCATCACGTGACGGATGAACGCGGGATATCGCTTGGTGCAGCAAGCCCGAACCACAGATTGCGAGAGTCAGAGTATTTAACTTCGGGATCTCGGTTTCCAAATCCAACTATCGCCTGTTCCCTCTGCTGCCTAATCGTATATTTTCGGCTTAGAAATGCTATAAACGCTGGCGTGGGAATGGGGCCGCTATGCCAAATGGGCCTATTCTTTCCTCGCTCTGGTGCAAATCCGCTGCATTGTCCTCTGGCTCGCTATCTCGTGTTGACACTATCTAGCAAATGCAAAGCTCTGCGAGCAGGTTTTTGCCCCCCTCCTTTGCGTGAGCATAAAAAACCCGGCCAAGTTGCCTTGGCCGGGTTGTCGAAAGGCTCTGTCGAGCTGTTCGATTATTTCTTGCGGTCGCCGGGACGGTATTCTTCCTCGGCGGCTTGGAAGGCCTGTTCCAGGCCGACCAGGTCTTCGCCGGGGCGGATGCTGTCGAAGGCTTCCGTCTCCTTGCGCAGATCGTCTTCGGAGTAGTTCGCGGCTTTGATGGAGAGGCCGATGCGGCGCTCGGTCTTGTCGACCTTGATGACGCGGGCTTCCACTTCCTGGCCGACTTTGAGGATATCCTTGACCTTCTCCACGCGCTCTTCGCTGAGCTGGGAGATGTGGACCAAGCCGTCGATGTCGTCGGCGAGCTGCACAAACGCGCCAAAGCTGGCGAGCTTGGTGACCTTGCCGTTGACGAGATCGCCGATCTTGTAGCGCTGGTCGATGCTCTTCCAAGGATCTTCGTCGAGCTGCTTGACGCCGAGGCTGATGCGCTGGGCGTTCTTGTCGATATCGATGACCACCGCTTCGACTTCGTCGCCCTTCTTGAGCATTTCGCTCGGGTGATTGATCTTGCGGGTCCAGCTCATGTCGGAGACGTGGATCATGCCGTCGATGCCTTCTTCGAGTTCGACGAAGGCGCCATAGGCGGTCATGTTGCGGACGACACCCTTGACCTGCTTGCCGATCGGGTATTTGTGTTCGATCTCGTCCCAAGGATTCGGTTCGAGCTGGCGGACGCCCAAGGAGATCTTCTGCTCTTCCTTGTTGACGCCAAGCACGACGGCTTCCACTTCCTGGCCGATGGTAAGCACGTCGCTGGGGCGGGTAATCCGCTTGGTCCAGGAGAGTTCGGATACGTGGATGAGGCCTTCGACCCCTTCCTCGATCTCCACGAACGCGCCGTAGGGGACGAGGTTGGTGATCTTGCCTTTGACCTTCGTGCCAATGGGGAAGCGGCCTTCGGTCTCTTCCCACGGGTTCTTCTGGGTCTGCTTGAGGCCGAGGGAGACGCGCTCCTTCTCCTTGTTGATGTCGAGCACTTGGACGTCGAGCTCCTGGCCCACCTTGAGCAGTTCGCTCGGGTGGCCGAGGCGGCCCCAGGTCATGTCGGTGATGTGAAGGAGTCCGTCCATGCCGTCGAGGTCGATGAATGCGCCGAAGTCGGTCAGGTTCTTGACCGTGCCGCGCACGATGTCGCCGGCCTTCACGCTCTCCATGAAGTGGGCGCGCTTGTCGGCGCGTTCCTGTTCGATGAGTTCGCGGCGGCTCAAGACGACGTTCTTGCGGTCGTCGTTGATCTTGACGATCTTGAAATCGTAGGTGTTGCCGACGAATTGCTGGAGGTCCTTGGGCGGGATGATGTCGATCTGCGATCCCGGCAGGAAGGCTTCCACGCCGATGTTGACGGTCAGCCCGCCTTTGACCACGGCTTTGACCTTGCCCTTGATGAGCCCGCCGCCCTGGAAGACCTTCACGATCTTGTCCCAGTTCTGTTTGTAGGCGGCTTTTTCCTTGGAAAGGATGACCATGCCTTCGTCGTTTTCGAGACGAACGAGGAGCACTTCCACTTCGTCGCCGACTTGGAGGTCTTCCATGTCGTCAAACTCGGAAAGGGGGATCACGCCCTCGCTCTTGTAGCCGATGTCCACGAGCACTTCACGGGGACGGATTTCGAGGATACGTCCCTTGACGATGCTCCCCTCTTTGTAGTCGCGAAAAGATTTCGCGAGCAATTCTTGCATCTGCTGATTCATTACGGTGTTAAAACTCACGCCACGGTTGCCACAGGTTTTCTCTTCTCCCGGGCCCGCCGTTTCGGCGCGCCTGTAACGGGAAAAGAGTCGGCAATGTAGCCAGTTTTCAGAGAAACGCAAGCGGGACCTGAAGGGAGCGCGAAAAAGGAGAGAAAACGGTTTGTTTAACTTAGTAATATGAAAATCCGATCAATCACCCCCCGGCGCTCTCTCCCTTCCTGGCATTTCTTTCCACTGATGCTCTATTGAATGCGATGCTCCGCATGACGCCCATCCCCGCTCCGCATTTTGATCTTCGGCTGACGCTGGAATCCGGCCAGGTGTTTCACTGGCTGCCGGATGGGGAGGGCGGCTGGCGCGGGTTGATCGGCGAGAGGCCCGTGCGGGTCAAGCAGGCGGGCGGCGAGCTTTGGGTGACGCCCGGCGCGGAGGCCGCCGTGGCGCGGTATTTTGCGCTCGATCACGATTTGGAAGCCATTTGCGCGAGTTTCCCCGCCGGCCGGCCGATGGCGGAGGCCTTGGCGTTTTGCCGCGGGCTGCGCATCCTTCGCCAGCCGCTGTGGGAGTGCGTGGCCACTTTTTTGACCTCCTCCATGAAGCAGGTCGCCCACATCCGGCAGATGTCGCTGGCGCTTCGAGAACGCTTTGGCCGCCCGGTGCCGGGCTGGGAGCCCCTCGGTGTCTACCCTGGGCCGGAACGCCTGGCGCGGGCCACCGAAGCCGGGCTGCGCGCCTGCGGGCTCGGGTTCCGCGCCAGGAATCTGCTCCAAACGGCGCGGCTCGTGGCGGAGGGGGAGGTGGACTTGGAAGCGATCCGGGCGATGGACGACGAGATGGCTCTGGCGGAACTCTGCCGCCTGCCGGGCGTCGGGCCAAAGATTGCCAACTGCGCGCTGCTTTTTGCCTACGAACGGTTCCACGCTTTTCCCATCGACGTCTGGATCGAGCGCGTGCTGCGGTTGCTCTATTTTAAGGGGAAGCGGAACGTCACTGCCCGGCAGCTTCGGGAGTTCGCGGCCCGCTCCTTCGGTCCGTATGGCGGCTACGCCCAACAATACCTCTTTCACTACGCCCGGAGCCGCCCCGATTCCCTGAATTGTTAGGCGGGAAACCGCCTAATCCGCCTTTTCCACCCGCGAGCGGACTTCGCCATCGGCGAGTTGCGTCAGAAGCGCCGTGCCCACCGGGGCCTGGGCGACGGAGCGGACGATCGCGCCGCTTTCCGTGCGCGTGATGCTGTAGCCCCGGGCGAGGGTGGACTCCGGCGCGAGGACGCGGAGCAGGTTGCCCGCGCGTTCCAGCCGGGTGTGCAGAGCGTCGATTCGTTGGCGGCTGCTCCGCTGGAAGCGTTCGCTCAAGGCGTCGAGGGATTGCCGCCGGATCTGCAACAACTGGTCGGGCCGGTGTTCGCGCAGGCTGGACGCCGCCGCCTCCAGCCGTTGCCGCCCGGCGGAAAGAGCGTCCGCCGCCAGCCGGGCGAGGCGTTCTGCCGCGTCGTCGATCTGTTGGGCTAGTTCCTCCAACCGGGCTTTCGGCTCGCGGAAGAGGGGGCTCTGGCGAATCAGTTCCAAGCGCGAACGGGCGTGGCGGAGGGAGTCCCGCAGGGTCCGCTCCATGGCCCCCTGGAATTGCGCCAAGCGCCTCGCCAAGGCGGCGGAGTCTGGCGCGATCAGCTCGGCGGCGGCGCTGGGTGTCGGGGCGCGCAGGTCGGCGACAAAATCCGCGATGGTAAAGTCGATCTCGTGCCCCACGGCGCTGACGACCGGAAGGGCGGAGGCGGCAATGGCGCGGGCGACCCCCTCGTCGTTGAACTCCCACAAATCCTCCGCGCTGCCGCCACCCCGGGCGACCACGATCACGTCCACGGGCGGAAGCGCGCCACTATTGAACTCGGCTACCGCCGCCGCGATTTCCGCCCCGGCTCCGGCCCCCTGGACGCGCACCGGGTTGATCAAAATTCGCATCCACGGGGCGCGCCGGTGGAGGATGTTGAGCATGTCGGCGATGGCGGCTCCCGTGGGGGAGGTGACGATGCCGACCGCGCGCGGGAACGGGGGGATCGGCTGCTTGCGGGCCGGGTCGAAGAGCCCCTCGGCGGCCAGCTTCTGTTTGAGCGCCTCGAACTTCGCGGCGAGCAGCCCGGCTCCCGCCGCCTGGACAAGCGCGACGACGAGCTGGTATTGGCCGCGCGCCTCGTAGACCGTCATCCGTCCGCGCACGTGGACAAGCATCCCTTCCTCTAAGGCCTGGGAGGCGTGCCGCAGACCGGGCCGGTGAAAGAAAACGCACGCGAGCTGGCAGCGGTCGTCCTTGAGCGTGAAATATTGGTGGCCCGACGCCTGCTTGCGCAGGTTGCTCACTTCCCCCTCCACCCAAACTTCGCCGAGCGTCCCCTCGATCAGTTCGCGGACCGTTCGCGTGACTTCGGTGACGGAGAGGATGGGGTCGGGAGGCATGGAATTGCTAATTGCTAATTTTCGATTGCTAATTGAAAAGTGAGGCTCGTTCCGCTCGCAAGCCAAAAGAACACCGCGCGGCAGCGCGTCCTATTCCAATTAGCAATTGCCTATTAGCGATTAGCAATCAACTTCTTAATGCCGCCTGCGCCGCCTGCCGCCCTGGCGGTTTTTCGGTCGGTTCTTTTCTCCGGCTTGCTGGGGCGCTGGGGCTGCTGCCTTTCCCGATCCGGGGGACCAGTCGGCCTCGGGAGCCGGTTTTCCCTGGGATGAACGGGGTTGCCTTGGCTGCCTGGAGGGGCGCGAAGGTCTTGGCTGCCTGGGCTGCCGGGACTGGCCTTGTGCCGCTTTGGGCGCGGCCCCCTTCTTGCCCTCCTGCGGCGCGGGCTGGAAGTCGATCTGCTGCTTGTACATGTCCACCTTGGACACGGCGACTTCCATCCGCTCTCCGGCGGCGAAAATGCGGTGGCTCTTGCGGCCCACGAAGCGCATCCGGGCCGGGTCGTAGAGATAGAAATCGTCCGAGAGCGCCGAGACGTGGACGAGGCCCGTGATGAGAAACTCCGGCAGTTCGACGACGAGACCGTAGTTGCGCACGTCCAGGATGACGGCGGGAAATTTGTCGCAGCGCTCGGCGGCCCGGGCGAAGAACTCGATCTTTTTGAGCTTCACCGATTCCCGCTCGGCGTCCTGCGCAGTCCGTTCCGTTTGCGAAATCCGTTCCGCCACCGTGGGCAGATCCGCCGCCGCGATGCGCTGGCGCGCTTCGCCGATGTGCCCCAGCACGCGGTGCACGACGAGGTCGGCATAGCGCCGGATGGGGCTGGTGAAATGCGTGTAGTTAACCTTGGCCAGGCCGTAGTGGCCCAGCGCCCGCGTCCCGTAGACGGCCCTTTTAAGGCTCTTCAAAAAAGCCACTTTGAGCGCGTATTCCTCCGGCTTCCCCTTGATCGCCTCCAGGAGCCGCTGGACCTCTGCCCGCACCGTCAGGTCGCCCACGCGGTAGTTGTAGAGCCGCACGAGGTCGCGGAACTCGGCGAGCTTCTCTTCCTCTGGGTTTTCGTGGACGCGGTAGAGCGAGGGAAAGTTTTTGAGCTTCGTTTCGCGCGCGACGGCCTCGTTGGCGGCGAGCATGAATTCCTCGATCAACTGGTGCGAGGCGTCGTTCTCCACCTTCTCCAGCTTGACTGGCGTACCCTCGGCGTCGAGCCAGACTTTCACCTCCGGGAAGTCGAGGTCGAGCGATCCGGCCGCAAAACGGTTCTTGCGCAGCACGGAGGCGAGCTGCCACGCCAGCCGGATGTTTGCCACGACCGCCTCGGGAATGACTTCCGTCCGGTCGGGGACGGTGGCCGGGAGCGGATCGGGCTGCGTGCCGGAGAGGATGGCGAAGGCTTGTTTGTAGGTCAGCCGGGCCTTGCTGCGGATGACGCTCATGGAAAAGCGGGCGCTTTTCATCCTGCCCCCCTTGGTGAACTCCATGAACGCCGAGCGCGTCAAGCGGTCCACGCCCGGTTTGAGCGAACAGATGCCGTTGCTCAGGCGCTCGGGGAGCATCGGGATCACGCGGTCGGCCAGGTAGACGCTGTTGCCGCGTTCAAACGCTTCCTTGTCCAGCTCCGTGCCGGGAAAAACATAGTGGCTCACGTCGGCGATATGGACGCCCACGCGCCAGCCGCCGTCGATCTGTTCCACCTGGATGGCGTCGTCAAAGTCGCGGGCGTCGTCCGGGTCGATGGTGTAAATGAGGGCATCGCGCAAGTCCTCGCGCCGGGCCAGTTCGGCGGGCGGCACCTGCTCCGGGATGCGGGCGGCTTCCGCGCTCACCGCGTCCGGGAAGGCCGTGGGCAGATGGTTTTTGCGGATGATGGAAAGCATGTCCACGCCGGGCGCGGAGGCCGGCCCCAGCACCTCGATGATCTCCCCTTCCGGGTTGATGTCGCGCGAGGTCCAGGGGTCGAGATGGACGACCACTTTGTCCCCCACGGTGGGCGGCTTGGGCAGCGGAGCCGCCCCGGGATGGACGTAGATGTTGTGCCCGATGCGGGGGTCGTCCGGGATCACGAAATGGAACTTCTGGGTCCGCTGGAGCGTGCCCACCAGTGTTTCGCTCGCCCGCTTGAGGATGCGGATCACGCAACCCTCGCGGCGTTCCCCGGCGGCCGGGAGACGGCGGTGGAAGCGTTCGATCCCCTCGATCCCCTCATGGAGGATGCGGGCCACCACGCGGTCGCCGTTCATCGCGGTCCCGGTGTTTTCCGAGGCGATGTAGAGATCCGGCTGCCCGGGGCGCTCGCTCAGCAAGTGGGCGTTGCCGCTCGCGTGCACCTGGAGAACGCCCGTGACCAGCTCCGCCTCCTCCGAGAGGACATAGCGGTCCTTGCGGACGCGCGCGATCTCGCCCCGCTCCTCCAGGGAACGGAGCGCCTCGCGCAACAGCCCCCGGTCGTCGGGCGGCAGGCCAAGTTTTTTGGAAAGCGCGACTTTATCGAGCGGTTGGTAGCGGGGCGAACGCATCAGAGCGAGGATGCGCCCGGGAAGGTCTAAAGGTTTTGCGCACATAGGCGGGAAAAAAGAGAACAGTCCCTAGCTTACACCGATTCCGCCACGATAGAAGCCTGATCTCGAATCTGCTTTCCGCAGCCGTTTTCACTGGAAAAAAACCATTCTGCACGTTTGATCTGACAAAAAATACCCCGGATGCTTGACTTGGACTTTCATAGAAGCCCTGCGTTCTCCGCGTCTCCCTATCTCCGCGCCGCCCCGTCTTTCCTCCGCGGCCGCTGCCACGATTCGCTGCGGGCGTGGGAGTGGGAGCCGGTGTGCAGGTGCAGGAGGCAGAGGGAGCGGTCGATCAGTTCGAGCGCGGCCCCGGCGTGCAGGATGCACCCCTCCTCGGCAAAGCCGGTCTCCGCCTCGGTGTCCACGAGCAGCTCCCAATGGACGTCTTCGCGGCCCGGCAGGGTGAAGCTGACGGGCTCGAAGTGGGCGTTGAGCAGGAGCAGGAACGTCTCGTCGCGGATCGGCTCGCCGTGGGCGTCGCGCACGTCCATCGTGTCGCCGCTGAGCAGCATCCCCAGGCAGCGGACGTAGTCGAAGCGCCACTCTTCGTCGGTCATTTCCCGCCCCTGGGGGCTGAACCACATGATGTCTTTGATTTCCGAACCGCGAATCTTGCGGCCCTGGAAGAACTTGGGCCGCCGGAAGATCGGGTGGGCGCGCCGCAGATGGATCAGCCGCGAGGTGAAGTGGTGGAGGTGCCGGGCCTCCGTGCCGCGTTCCCAGGAGAGCCAGCTTAGCGCGTTGTCCTGGCAGTAGGCATTGTTGTTGCCCTGCTGCGTGCGGCCGAACTCGTCCCCGGCGGTGAGCATCGGGACGCCCTGGCTCAAGAACAAGGTGGCCAGGAAGTTGCGGCGCTGCCGGGCGCGCAGGGCGTTGATGGCGGGGTCGGAGGTGGGGCCTTCCGCCCCGCAGTTCCACGAGTTGTTGGTGCCGTCGCCGTCGCGGTTCTCCTCGCCGTTGGCCTCGTTGTGCTTTTCGTTGTAGCTGACGAGGTCGGCAAGGGGGAATCCGTCGTGGGAGGTGACGAAGTTGATGCTGGCGTAGGGGCGCTTGCCGGTGGATTGGTAGAGATCCGGGCTGCCCGCGAGCCGGTGGGCGATCTCCCGGGCGTGCCCTTCGTCGCCTTTCCAGTAGCGGCGGACGGCGTCGCGGTATTTGCCGTTCCACTCGGCCCAGAGGACGGGGAAATTGCCGACCTGGTAGCCCCCTTCGCCCACGTCCCACGGCTCGGCGATCAGCTTCACCCGCGAGAGGATCGGGTCCTGGTGGATGATGTCGAAGAAACCGGAAAGCTTGCTCACGGCGTGGGCCTCGCGGGCGAGCGTCGAGGCCAGGTCGAAGCGGAAGCCGTCCACGTGCATCTCGGTGACCCAGTAGCGCAGCGAGTCCATGATGAGCTGCAATACGCGCGGGTGGACGACGTTGAGGGTGTTGCCGCACCCGGTGTAGTCCATGTAATAGCGCGGGGCTTCCGGTACGAGCCGGTAGTAGGAGACGTTGTCAATACCCCGGAAGCAGAGGGTGGGCCCCATCTGGTTGCCCTCGGCGGTGTGGTTGTAGACGACATCCAGGATCACCTCGATCCCGGCGGCGTGGAGCGCCTTCACCATCCGCTTAAATTCCGCCACCTGCCCGCCGGTGACGCCGCAGGAGGCGTATTTCGCCTCCGGGGCGAAGTAGCCGATGGTGTTGTAGCCCCAATAATTGTCCAGGCCCCGGTCGCAGAGCATCTTGTCGTCCACGTGCTGGTGGACGGGCAGGAGCTCCAGCGCCGTGACGCCCAGTTTCTTGAAATAATCGATGGAAAAGGGGCTGGCCAGCCCGGCATAAGTTCCGCGCAGCGCCTCCGGCAGCGCCGTGCAGAGCTTGGAGAAGCCTTTGACGTGCACCTCGTAGATGATCGACTCGTGCAGCGGCGTGCGCGGGGGGCGGTCGCCCTCCCAGTCAAAGGCGGTGTCCACCACCACGGACTTCGGGATGCCCCAGGCGTCGTCGCGGTAATCGCGCGAAAGGTCGGCATCCGGCGCATGGGGATCGTAGCCGAGCATTTCGTCTCCCCAGAGGACCTGGCCGCAGATGGCCTTGGCATACGGGTCGATGAGCAGCTTGGAGGAGTTGAAGCGCGCCCCCTTGGAGGGTTCATACGGCCCGTACACGCGGTAGCCGTAGAGCTGGCCGGGGCGGACTTCGGGCAAAAAAACGTGCCATACCTGGTCGGTCTGCTCCGTCATCCGCACGCGGACCTGCTCGTGCGGCGCGTCGGCGTTGTCAAAGAGACAGAGATCGACGCCGGTGGCGTTTTCGGAATAGAGGGCGAAGTTGACGCCGTTGCCGCACCAGGTGGCCCCCAACGGGTACGGTTCGCCAAGCCAAACTTTGAGCGGAGTCATGAGACGATTACGCTTGCCCGTTTTCGGTGGCCGTCAATACCTGGAGCGCTTTTTTGCTGTTGCTTACGCGCAGGATGAGGAGCCCTTTTTTCGAGTCGGGGTTGGTGGCAAGGTAGGCGTATTCGATGTTGATCTTGTGTTCCGATAACTTTTTGGCAAGCCGGGAAAGGCCGCCCGGCTTGTTGGTGTTGTTGACCATGAGCACGTCGTTTTCCACGACGAGCACCCCCCGTTCCCCGAAAATGTGGAGCGCCTTGCGCGTGTCGCTCACGACCATGCGCACGACGGCGTGGTCCACGGTGTCGGAGATTGTCAAGGCGTAGATGTTGATGTTGGCCCTGGCCAGTTCGTCGCAGACATCGGCGAGCGTCCCGGGCTGGTTGGCAAGGAAAACGGCGAGTTGGGTCACGATATCCATGGGGATCGGGGGTTGAAGAACGCCCTTATTCTGTGCCCGGTTTGGCCCGCGCTCAATGAGGAATTTTCATGGAAGCGCCCTGCGTTGACAAAAGGGGGGCCCTTCCCAAGAATGCGCCTACCCCATGCCTTCCAGCCGCTCTCTTCCGCCCCCCACGGTGCAGCCCCCCCTCCGCCGCGGTTCCCGCTTGCTCGACGCCGCCGCCCTGCTCCTGGCCCTGGGGTTGGGGGCGTGGTTCTGGCTCGCGTTCTTCGGCTACGGGCGCTTGGCTCTCCGGTTTGAGGATTGGCCCCACGTGGCCTACTACCTCGACATCCTGCGCCTGGCCGTTTCCCATGGCCAAATCCCGTGGATTGGCAACTGGGACGCCCATGGCGTGGACAAGTTCCTGGCCGTGCCGGAGACGCTCCTTGCCCCCCAGATCGTGCTGCTCCCGTGGCTTTCCAACGGGGCGTTTGTTGCGGTGGAAGTCTGCCTCCTCTATGCCGCCGGGGTGGTGGGTTGGTGGAGGGTGAAGCAGGTGTTCGGATGGACGCCGGAAGCTTTTCTCCTGGCCGTGGTGGCGGCCTCCTTCAACGGTTTTGTGGTTTCCCACCTGGCCGCCGGGCATCTGATGTGGGACGCCTGTTTCCTGGCCCCGTGGCTTCTGTTGAGCCTGCGCGCAATTTTAAGCAGCCCCCCCTCGCCGCAGTGCTGGCTGCCGCTGGCGTTTTGCCTCTTTGCCCTGTTCCTGCTGGGGGCGTTCCATCTCGCCTTTTGGTGGATTTTCTTTACCGGCTTTGCCGCGTTGGCGCGGCCGAAGGCGCTGCTGCCCGCTTTGTGCGCCATGGCCGCAGCCGTGGCGATGGCCGCCTTCCGCATCCTCCCGGCCCTGCTTTTTCTCCACGAGCAATCGGTCTTCATCACCGGCTATCCGAGCTTGGGGACGCTTTGGAAGGCGTTTACCCACATCCAGGGATACGTGGATGTGGTGTATGACCCGTCGCGGACGCCAATCACCGCCGACATGCTCGGATGGTGGGAGTTTGACCACTACACCGGCCTCGCGCTCCTCCTGTTTGTGGTGGGGGGCGCCGGGGCGGCCCTGCTCTGGGGGCGGAAGACGGAATCGCTCCCCCTGGCCGCCGCCTGCCTGGGGATGCTCGTCCTCTCCTACGGGCAATGCTACGCCCTCCTGTATCCGCTGCCGCTTTTCCATTCCGAGCGGGTTGCCACCCGGTTTGTCTCGCTGGCGTTTCTGGGGCTGCTCTTCGTGGGGCTCCGGGGGCTGGAAAATCTGCCTGCCCCCCGCGCCCGGATGCTGGCGCGGCTGCTCTGCGTCGGCGTGCTTCTCGCGGCACTCTGGGACGCCTGGGCCGGAGCGCAACCGTGGCTCCTGGCCAAGCTGGAAGCCTCGCATCCGTTCTCCGCGTATTTCCCCGAATTGGAAACCCTCCGCCCCGCCATCGTGGAGAAAGCCCACCAGGCGCGCTACCACGCCGTCGTCCTCGGTTCGGCCGCGTTTTCGCTGGGCGTTTTCCTCTTTTTGGCGGCGTGGGGAACCTCGCCTCGCCTGCGGCGCAGGCTGGGTTGTGGCGCGTAGGAGCGGTTTTCGGATTGATCCCGGAGCCGATCCAGCGTACCAAGAGGCAACATGCAAAACACGACAGAGACATCCGAATTTGCCGGACGCTGGGTTTCCTATCGCCAAAACATCAGGGTGCTCGACGCCACCATCCGCGACGGCGGCCTCATGAACGACAGCAAGTTCGAGGACGGGACCGTCAAGGCAGTCTATGACGCCTGCGTCGAGTCCGGGATCGACTATATGGAGGTCGGCTACAAAGGCTCCCAGAAGGTGTTTGCCCGCAACCGCTTTGGCGACTGGCGCTTTTGCAGCGAGACCGACCTCCGCCGCGTTCTGGGCGACAACCCCTCTTCCTTGAAGATTTCCGTCATGGCCGACGCCGAAAAGACCGATTACCACCAGGATATCCTGCCGAAATCGGAGAGCGTCATCGACATGGTGCGCGTGGCGACCTACATCCACCAGATCCCCATCGCCCTGGACATGGTCAAGGACGCCCATGACAAAGGCTACGAGACGTGCATCAACCTGATGAGCGTCTCCAACGTGCAGGAGCGCGAGCTCGACAGCGCGCTGGAACTGGTCGCCACCTCCGAGGCCCAGGCCATCTGCCTTGTGGACAGCTTCGGCGCGCTCTACAGCGAGCAGGTCGATTACCTCATGCAGAAGTACCTCCATTACGCCAAGCCCTCCGGCAAGGAAGTGGGCGTCCACATGCACAACAACCTGCAACTGGCCTTCTCCAACACCATCCAGGGGATCGTCCAGGGGGCCAACTACCTCGACGCCACCTTTGGCGGCCTGGGGCGCGGCGCGGGCAACTGCCCGATGGAGCTGCTCCTGCGCTTCCTGCACAACCCGAAATACAACGTCCGCCCCGTCCTTAAATGCCTCCAGGAGCAGATCGAGCCGATGCGGGAGGCGCTCGGCTGGGGCTTCAGCATCCCCTACATGCTCACCGGGTTCCTGAACCGGCACCCGCGTTCCGCCATCAAATGGAACGCCTCGCCGGAGAAAGACGATATCGTGGCGTTTTACGACAAAATCATGTTCGAAGAAGAGGCGTAATACCAATGACACAGTTGGATTGGCCTGATGGATTGGCCTTTTACCACCACGCAGAAATCTCCAGACAGACGGAGTTGGTCTTTTCGTGCAGGGCGGCGTTGTCAGGCAAAGCCGCTATCTACAGATAGCGCCTTCGCCTTCCGCCTTGCCCTGCGCAAAAATCCCGGCCTCCTTCTGTCTGTTTCTTTCTGCGTGGTGGTATTATTGTCCCAAAGGGACAACCCGAAAGTAGCCCGGCGTTTTAACGCCGGGTCCGCGGGAAACAACGCTTCGTCCCGGAGGGACGTTTGATGGGGAAAAATGACGCTCATTTTCAACCGTCCCTGCCGGGACGAAAGGCTTCGCTCTCCCCACCCGGCGTTAAAACGCCGGGCTACTCTCAGAGCGTCCCCATGGGACGCGAAAGCGAAGCCCTCTGTCAGTTCTGCCAACCCTCTGCCAATTCTACCAAATAAACCGTAGAGATGGTATAATGCAGCGCGCTACAATGCCGTGGGGAGCTTGGCTCCCTGCTGCGTGGTCAGCTTGGAGTGGCTCGGGTCGGTGATGACGTCCTTGTAGCTCATGCCGCCGGGGATCATCGGCAGGACGTGTTCGGTGTACGGCACGATCACGTCGAGGATATACGGCTCCTTCGCGTCGAGCATCCGCTGGATGGCGGCGCGCAGGTCTTTCTTGTGGAGGACGCGCTCGCACTTCACGCCGAAGCCGTGGCAGATGTCCACGTAATCGGGGTAAATCTGGTCGGTGTGGCACGGGTCGCCCAGGTAGGTGTGGGCGCGGTTGCTGCCGTATTTGAGGTCCTCCCATTGCACCACCATGCCGAGGTGCTGGTTGTTGAGGATGATGGCTTTCGCCGCGATCCGCTCGATGTGCGCCGTGGCCAGTTCCTGCACGTTCATGAGGAAGGAGCCGTCGCCGTCGATGTCGATCACTTCCACGTCGGGCCGGGCCACTTTCGCGCCGATGGCCGCCGGGTAGCCGAAGCCCATGGTGCCAAGCCCGGCGGAGGTGAGGAAGGTGCGCGGTTTCAGAAATTCGTAAAACTGGCCCGCCCACATTTGATGCTGGCCCACGCCGGTGGTGATGATGGCCTTCCCTTGCGTCATTTCGGAAAGGAGGGAAACAACGTATTGTTGCTGGATCACCTTGTCGCTCTTGCTGTAGCTCAGCGGGTATTGCTCCTTCCACGCGCGGATCTTGGCGTACCAGGCGGGGTAGGCCGCGAACTCGCTGGCGACGCGCCGGGCACCCGCCGCGTCGAGCAGGGCGTTGAGGCGGCCGAGCGCATATTTCACGTCGCTCTGGATGGCCAGTTGCACCGGCTTGTTCTTGTTGATCTCGGAGGCGTCGATGTCCAGGTGGACGATGGTGGCCCGTTCGCAGAAGCGTTCCACCTTGCTCGTCACGCGGTCGTCAAAGCGGACGCTGATGGCCAGCACCACATCGGCCTCGTTCACGGCGTTGTTGGCATAGACGGTGCCGTGCATCCCCAGCCATTTGAGCGAGAGGGGGTGGTTTTCGGGGAAGCCGCCCACGCCCATCAGCGTCGTCGCCACAGGGATGCCGGTCCGTTCCACGAATTCCAGCAATTCCGCCGAGGCTTCGCCCGAGACGATGCCGCCGCCGCAGTAAATCATCGGCTGCTTGGCGCTGGCGATGAGGTCCAGCATCTGCCGCAATGGCGTGTCGTCGGCGGTGGGCAGCGGTTTGTAGCCGGGCAGATTGACTGTCTCCGGGAAGACGGGGTGCGCCTTGGCTTCCTGGACGTTCTTGGGCATGTCAATCAGCACCGGGCCGGGCCGCCCGGTCTGGGCGATGTAGAACGCCTCCTTCACCACGCGCGGGATGTCGGCGATGTCGAGGATGAGGTAGTTGTGCTTCACCACCGGGAGCGACATCCCGAACATGTCGGTTTCCTGAAACGCCCCTTTGCCGATGAGCGGGCTGGCCACCTGGCCGGTGATGGCGACGAGCGGCACGGAGTCGAGATAGGCGTCGGCGATGCCGGTAATGAGATTGGTCGCGCCGGGGCCGGAGGTGGCCATCACCACGCCCGCCTTGCCGGTGACTCGCGCGTAGCCTTCCGCCGCAAACGCGCCGCCCTGTTCGTGGCGCGGGAGGATGGTGCGGATCTTCTTGCTGCGCGTCAGCGCCTGGTGGACGGGCATGCTCGCGCCGCCTGGGTAGGCGAAAATTGTGTCCACGCCCTCGCGTTCAAGGCTTTTGACGAGAATCTCCGCGCCGGTCATGAGGGGGGTTTCGGGAGCGGAAGCGGCGGCAGTCGGCGTGGTCATAGAGAGGAAAAGGGACCCTAGCTTAAAGAGGAACCTGCCCCCAATCAAGTCCGGGGTTGCTCCCTCCCCCTTGGAGGTTGACGGGAAGGATGCCGGGGCCTAAGAGAGAGAGCCGCCTTCTTTCCCATGAAACCGCTCCTCCTCTTCTTCCAGGCGTTCCTCTGCTTTGCCCTGACCACCTTCGCCGCGCCGCCGCGCGCCGAGCATGTCTTTATTGTGAGCTTTGACCAGGGCGCGCCCGCGGGCATCCAAAAGA
Source organism: Verrucomicrobiota bacterium (assembly GCA_037143855.1). Taxonomy (GTDB): domain Bacteria; phylum Verrucomicrobiota; class Verrucomicrobiia; order Chthoniobacterales; family Chthoniobacteraceae; genus UBA695. Next base: position 19,888 of record JBAWXX010000036.1, read on the forward strand.
GCGCGATGCCCGTCTTCAAAGCCATGGCAGCCGAGGGAGCCCACACTTGGCAGGCCTACACCATCGTCCCGAGTTTGACCCTTCCCGCCCACACCTCCATGCTCACCGGCGTCGGCATCCAGAAGCACCAGATTCTCTGGAACGATTACCAGCCCGGCAAGGGGACGGTGAAGGTTCCCACCATCTTCAGCCTGGCGAAGGAACGCGGCTTCACCACCGCCCTGTTCGTTTCCAAGGAGAAATTCAAAACGCTCGTATTGCCCGGCAGCGTGGACACTTTTGTGCTCCCCGCGAACCCCGTGGCCCAGGCCGTCGCCGATGCCGCCGCCGCGCAGATCAAGAGCACGAAGCCGAACCTCTGCTTCATCCACTTTGGCGATCCCGACGCGGCCGGGCACAAATACGGGGTCGATTCGCCCGAGAAAATGCAGGCGTTCGCCGATTGCGACGCGGCGTTGAAAACCATCCGGGAGGCTGTTCAGGCGGCGGGGATTGCGAATACCAGCGTCTTTATCCTGACCGCCGACCATGGCGGGCACGACGTCGCCGAAGTCAAGGACGGCAAGGAAACCGGCCGGAAATATGGGACGCACGGCGACCCGTCCACCGCAGACGTGGAGATCCCGTGGATCGCCTGGGGAAGCGGGGTGCGGCCCCACACGGAGATCACCGCCCCGGTGCTCATCTACGACACCGCCGCCACCGCCCTCTGGCTGCTGGGCATCGACCTCCCCGAGAGCTTCTGGGGCCGCCCCGTCACCTCGGCGTTTGAGAGCGCTGTGCCTGTGAAGCGTTAGAGCGGCTTCAGTTTTTCTGTAGCGGCGCTCGCAAATCATCGGCTACATCTCAACTTAAAACGCTCCAGTGTGGTGAAAGATAAATTCGCTAAATAAGTCCGAGACAATTTTTCGATTTTTCAAGGCGCGAATGAGGGCGGTATCTGAAGATACCGACCGATTGAGCAACGCCGAAAAATTGAAAAAGGGGCCGGAATTATGACGCGAATTTATCACTCACCACACTAGCTTTTCGCGTCTTCGGTGGAAACGTTGCCTTCGCTTTCGCCGGAGTCGGCTTCCTGGAGGGCTTGTTCAAAGGCGCGCCAGGCGAGCATGGCGCATTTGACGCGCTGGGGGAATTTGCGGACGCCGCCCAGCACGTTGAGATCGCCCAGTTCGCGCGGGCCCGGGCCGGCTTCCACGCTGGCCGGGGCGGAAACCTGGTCATGGAAAAGGTGGAGCAGGCGCGCGGCTTCGGCGCGCGGCTTCCCCTTGAGCTTGAGCGTCATGAGGGAGGCGGAGGTCATGCAGACCGTGCAGCCCGAGCCGGTGAACTTGAGGTTCTCGACTGTTTCCGGGCCAAACTGGACATGCAGATCGAGCGTGTCGCCGCATGAGGGGTTGTCGCCGTGGACATGCACGACGGCATCGCCGGGGAGTTCTCCAAAATTGCGGGGCCGCCTGGAATGGTCGGAAACGACCATATCGTAAAGTTCCCCCAGCGGCAGCGAAAAGGCGGCGGTGTTGGCGCCCTGAGCGGACGGGGTGAGGATTTCCACCATGCGGTCGATTTCGGCGAGCGTGTTGTAGAAATAGAAGCTCGCGCGGGCGGTGGAGACGAGGCCGAGTTTGCGCATCAGCGGCTGGGTGCAATGGTGGCCGCCGCGAAGGGCCAGGCCGTGTTCGTCGGCCATCGTCACCACGTCGTGCGCGTGGGCGTCGCCCAGCACAAAGCTGATCACCGCGCCGCGCGGCGTCCCCAAGGGCGGCCCAAGCACCCGCAGGCCCGGGATACTCCCCAGGCGCTTCAAGGCATATTGGGTCAGCTCGGCGTCGTGCTCCCAGATCGCCTCGCGCCCAATGGCCTCGATGTAATCGACCGCCGCGCCGAGCCCGATGGCTCCGGCGATGTTGGGCGTCCCGGCTTCAAACCGGTAGGGGGGCTGCTTCCAGGTGCTCTTTTCGTAGCGGACGCTCTCAATCATCTCGCCGCCCCCCTGCCACGGGGGCATGGTTTCGAGGATCGCTTTCCTGCCGTAGAGCGCGCCGATACCGGTCGGCCCGCACATTTTGTGGCCCGAGAGGGCGAGAAAATCGCACCCGAGCGCCTGCACGTCGATGGGCAGGTGGCCCGCGCTCTGGGCGGCGTCCACCAGCGTCACGGCACCCACCTTCCGGGCGGCGGCGCAAAGCTCGGCCACCGGGTTGATGGTTCCGAGCGCGTTGGAAATCTGGTTGAAGGCGAAGAGCTTCACCTCCTGCGTGAGAAACTCATCCAGCCGGGCGAGGTCCAGTTCGTGGCGACCGTTGATCGGCAGGAAGCGCAGGCTCGCGCCGGTCCTCTCGGCAAGCAGTTGCCACGGGACGAGGTTGCTGTGGTGCTCCATCTCCGTGGCCAGGATCACGTCGCCGGGGCGCAGGAACTTGGGCCCCCAGGTCTGCGCGACCAGGTTGATGCTTTCCGTCGTCCCCCGGGTGAAGACGATCTCTTCGGCGCTGGCGGCGTTCAGGTAGCGGGCGAGCTTGCCGCGCGCGGCTTCATAGGCGGCGGTGGCCCGGGCGCTCAGTGCGTGCATCCCGCGGTGGACGTTGCTGTTGTCCCGCTCGTAGTAATGCCGGAGCGTTTCGATGACGGCGCGGGGTTTTTGCGAGGTCGCGGCGTTGTCGAAGTAGATCAGCGGCTGGCTCTTGATTTGCTGGTCGAGGATCGGGAAATCGGCGCGGATGTGTTCCCAGGAAAGAGGCGGGTTCATGGCGGAAATCAGGGTTTTCTCCGCTTGGCCGCCGGGCAATCGCATCCGGAGCCGCAGCGGTTTTTTTTGCGGAAGAGGAAGAACGCCAGCGCCGCCAGGATGAGCGCGCCGACAAGGACTTGATCGAGGATCGGGTTCATGGCACTAGTGAAATCCCAGCAACCGCCCCCCCTGGTAAACGGCGAAGGCCCCCAGCCAGGCGAGCGAGGAGAGGAGCGCGATTTGGAAGAGCGGCCAGCGCCACGAGTTCGTCTCGCGGCGGACGACGGCCACCGTGCCGATGCATTGCATGGCGAGCACGTAAAAAACCATCAGGCCGGTGCAGACCAGCGGCGTGAAAACCGGCGTCCCGTCGGGGCGGCGTTCCTCGCGCATCGTGTCGCGCAGGCTGGCGTTCCCGTGGTGCGCGTCCCCCTCCACGTTGTAGACAATGCCCATCGTCCCGACGAACACCTCGCGCGCGGCGAAGGAGCTCACCAGGCCCACGCCGATCTTCCAGTCGTAGCCCAGCGGGCGGATGATCGGCTCGATCCCGCGCCCGATCTTTCCGGCGAAGCTCTGCGCCATGGCATCGGCGCGCGTGGCGTGGGGATCGGCCGGTTTCGGGAAAGTGGCCAGCGCCCAGAGGAGAATGGAAAGGGAGAGGATGACGGTGCCCGCGCGCGTCACGAAGAGGCCGGCCCGCTCCTTCATGCAGAGGGCCACCGAACGCAGCGACGGCTTCCGATAGGGCGGCAGCTCCAAGAGCAGCATGGAGGCCTCGCTTTTAAGCAGCGTCTTTTTGAACCCCCACGCCAGGAGGAACGCCACGACGACCCCCAGCAGGTAGAGCCCCAGCATCATCGCGGCCTTCGTCAGCGCCGGGGCCTGCGGCAGCAGCACCGCGATCATGAGCGTGTAGACGGGGATGCGCGCCGAACAGCTCATCAGCGGGGCGATCAGGATCGTGGCGATCCGGTCCTTGGGGTTCTCGATGGTGCGGGCCGCCATGATGCCGGGAATGGCGCAGGCGAAGGAACTCAGCAGCGGGATGAACGATTTGCCGTGCAGGCCCACGGCCGACATCACCCGGTCCATCATGAAGGCGGCGCGGGCCATGTAACCGCTGTCCTCCAGCAGCCCCAGGAAGAAATAGAGGATCAGGATCTGGGGCAGGAAAATGATCACGCCCCCCACGCCGGGGATCACCCCGTCGGCGAGCAGCGCGCGCAACTGGCTTTCCGGCAAGTGGCTCCCCACCCAGCCCGAGAGCGCGTGGATGCCGGAATCGATCCATTCCATCGGGATCTGGGCCAGCGTGAAGATGGCCAGGAACATCAGCGTCATCGCCCCCAGGAAGACCGCCCAGCCCCAAACGCGGTGCGTCAGCACGCGGTCCAGGCGATCTGTCACGGAGAGCGCCGGGCCGCCGTCCGGCTTGCGGACGGTGCGCGCGCAGACGCGGTTGATCCATTCGTAACGGGCTTCCACCAGGGCGCAAAGCGGGTCCACCCCCCCGGTGCGCAGGCGTTCCTGCGCGGCCAGCACCGCCGCCACCGTGACGGGATTGTGCTCCGCCAGATCATCCAGCGCCCGGTCGTGCAGCGTCAAGAGCAGCAGCGCCTCGGGAAAAGCCGCGCCCGAGTCCACCGGCAGGCCGTCCGCCAGGGCGCGCACCTCGCGCTCGATGGCTTCGGGCATGGGCGGGCGCTTGGCCGGCTTGGGCAGCGGGGAACGCGAGAGCGCCGCCTTGAGGGCGGTGATCCCCTTCCCCTTCGTCGCCACCACGGGGATGACCGGCACGCCCAGCTCCTCCTGGAGCGCGGGCAGGTCGATCTTGATCCCGGCCCGCTCCGCCATGTCCACCATGTTCAGCACCACCACGGCCGGGATATTCAGGTCGAGCAATTGCGCCACGAGGTAGAGGTTGCGCTCCAGGTTCGAGGCGTCCACCACCGCGATCACCACATCCGGCTGCGGCGTGCCCGGTTCGCGCCCGAGCAGCACATCGCGCGAAACGGCTTCGTCGGGCGAACGGACCTGCAGGCTGTAGCTGCCGGGCAGATCAACCAGTGTCATCGGCTCGCCGTGGCTTCCGTAAAAATGGCCCACCTTGCGTTCCACCGTCACGCCAGGGTAGTTGCCCACCTTTTGGCGCAGGCCCGTCAAGGCGTTGAAAATCGTGCTTTTGCCGCAGTTGGGGTTGCCCGCGATGGCGATGTGCCGGACAGAGACGGCCGTTTCCGGTGTACTCATAGACAGACCACCCGAATCCCCCTGGCCTCGCGTTTGCGTAATGAGAGGCGGTAGCCGCGCACCTCGATCTCGATGGGATCGCCCAGCGGCGCAAAGCGGATCACTTCGATTTCCGTCCCGGTGGTCATCCCCATCTCCAGCAAGCGGGCCCGGCGCTCGGGCGGGAGATCAAACCCGGTGATCCGGGCGGCCTGGCGCGCGGCCAGTGTCGCCAACGAAACTCCTGGGGCAGTGGGGCGGGATACGGAGCGTTTCATGGCAGATCGAAAGGATGGTATTGAGAATCAGTCGCAGAAGCAAGCGGAACTCTATGGGCCACAAAATGACGCCAAGGGGGCATTCTGTCAAAAAAAGAGCGCAAAACCAGAAGCAAAGATTTACCTCGTTCCCAAGTTGCTTGGGAACGAGGTCAGGATTTGCGCGTCCAAACCGCGCCTAATGTCTCACCGCAAGAGGCGCAAAAGGAACGCAGAAGGCGCAAGGAAGCCATTCTCCTTTTCGCGCCTTTTCGCGGTAAAATTTCGAGGCGCTACACGGGGAGTTTCGGCTCCTTGCGGACCGCCAGGGCGAAGGCCGACCACCAGGCTCCGCGGAAGATCAGGCCGATCCCCACCGCCAGCCCCAGAAACCACAACCCCGAAACCGGCCACGACGTCAGCAGCAGGATGCCCAGGATCACGTCCACCCCGCCGCTCAAGACGGCCCAGCCGCCGTTGGGCAGATCGATCATCAGCGCCGAGATGGCCCGCATCGCCCCGCCGACCAGAAAGAAGATCGCCAGGACGAGCGTCAGCGTCAACGCCCCCGCGCCCGGGTAGGCGATCAGCAGCGAGCCGCAGACGAGATCCAGGATCCCCGTGAAGAGGTGCATCCAGAACCCGCCATAGTGGGCGTTGCGGAAGGCGCTCCCCAACTCGAACACCCCGGCGATCAAGAGCAGCACGCCGATCATCAGGACCGTCAGCATCGTGGTTGTCACCGCGGCGGACGTGGCGGCCAACCCGAGGATGAAAAGCAAAATGCCGAGTGCAAGCACCCAGCCCCAGTGGCGCCGGACTTCATCCATTCCCGGCATAATCATTCCCGTAGGCATAAATTTCCTCCTTTACCAAGAAACGGGCGGCGGGGAGAAATTGCGGGTGCGGCGCCATTTCCAGGGGGAGCTTAACACTTTCTTAACAATTCCCTGCTCCAAACTTCATCATCTCTTAACGAAACAGGTCTAATTCTGAAAAATAGCCCCCCTTTCCGATGAAGGCGTACCTCTTTTTCGCCCTCCTTTGTGGCGCGGCCCTCCGCGCTCCCGCCGGGGAACCTGTGTTTGAAAGCGGAGCCCCTGCGGCTCCTCTCGGCAAGATCGACGGCTTTGTCTTCGCCGCGCTGCGGCAGAAAGGGGTGGAACCGGCCCGGCTCTGCTCCGACGCCGTCTTTGTGCGCCGCGTTTACCTGGACGTGATCGGCACGCTTCCCACGGCGGAGGAGGCGCGGCAGTTTCTGGACGACCCGTCGCCCCAAAAAAGGTCTGCCCTGATCGACCGCCTCCTGCAACGGGACGAATTCGCCGACTACTGGGGGATGAAATGGGGCGATCTCTTGCGGGTCAAATCCGAGTTTCCCGTCAACCTCTGGCCCAACGCCGCCCAAGCCTACGACCGGTGGATCCGCACGGCGCTACGGCAGAACATGCCCATCACGCAGTTCGCCCGGGAACTGCTCACCGCCAGCGGCAGCAACTTCCGCTCCCCCGCCGTCAACTTCTACCGGTCGGCGGGGAGCCACGACCCCCAAGCGCTGGCCCGGGCCGCCGCGCTTACCTTCCTGGGCGAACGGACCGAACGCTGGCCCGAGGCAAAGCGGGCGGCGTTTGCCGTCTTCTTCTCGCAGGTAGGGTTTAAAGCCACCGGCGAGTGGAAGGAGGAAATCGTCACCTTCAAAGGCGTGGACGAGCGGATTTCCTCCAAGACAAAGACCACCTTCCCGGATGGAACGCGCGTGTCGTTGCTGCCGGGGAAAGATCCGCGCGAAGTCTTCGCCGGCTGGCTCCTTGCCTCCCCCAGTTCGCCGCTGGCGCGCGTCACCGTCAACCGCATTTGGTATTGGCTCCTGGGCCGGGGGATTGTCCAGGAACCGGACGACTTCCGCCCCGGCAACCCGCCGAGCCACCCGGAACTCCTCGCCTGGCTGGCGCAGGAATTGGCCGACTCCCATGACGACCTCAAGCACATCTACCGCCTTATCCTCAACTCGCGGACTTATCAACTCTCCAGCCTCCCCTCCGCCCACCCCGGCGGCCCGGCTGATTTCGCCGCCTACCCGGTGCGCCGTCTCGACGCCGAGGTGCTCATCGACGCCCTCGACCAAGTGACCGGAACGACGGAAGAATATTCCAGCATGACGCCGGAGCCTTTCACGTGGATCCCGCCCGAGAAACGCTCCATCGCGCTGCCCGACGGGAGCATCAGCAGCGCCTTCCTGGACCTCTTCGGCAGGCCGCCGCGCGACACCGGGCTCCTCTCCGAGCGGAACAACCGGCCCACGGCCGCCCAGCGGCTCCACCTGCTCAATTCCACCCACATCCGCACCAAACTCTCCCAAGGCGGCACGCTCCGCGCCCTCTTCCGCACGGCCGGATCGCCGGAGAAAGCCGTTACGCCGCTCTACCTGACGATCCTCTCCCGCACCCCGTCCCCCGAGGAAGAGGCAACCTTCAAAGCCTACCTTCAATCGGCCGAAGCCAAGGGCGAGAACGCCCTCACCGACCTCGCCTGGGCGCTCGTCAACAACACCGAGTTCCTCTATCGCCACTAAAACCCATGTCCTCCTTCTTCTTCGGCAGGCCCGTTTCCCGGCGCAGCATCCTGCGTTGCGGCGCTTTGGCCACGGCGGGGCTCCTCTTTGGGAAACGCTTTGCCTTTGCCGAGGCCGCGGCGGCCGCCGCCCCCCAGGCCAAGGCCAAGGCCGTCATCCAAATCTGGCTCTGGGGCGGCCCCTCCCATCTCGACACCTTCGACCCCAAGCCGGACGCCGGCTACGATTACTGCGGGCCGCTCAACAAACCGATCCCCACCAACGTGGACGGCATGGTTATCGGCGAGCTTCTCCCCCTCCTTGCCCGGCAGGCCGACAAATACAGCCTCCTGCGAGGCATGACGCACGGGAACAACGGCCACGAAACCGCCGCCTACATGGTCCAGACCGGCCATGCCGAGGGGGACCGCCTGGTCTACCCCTCCATGGGGGCCGTCATCTCGCTCCTGAAGGGGTACGAATCCGGCTACCACGGGATGGTTCCCCCCTACATCGTGTTGACGCAACCCCAGGGGCGCTTTTCCGAAGCCGGGTTCCTCGGGCCGCGCTACAAACCCTTCGCCACCGGGGGCGACCCGGCCAAGCAACCCTTCGCCGTCCAGGGGATCGTCGCCGAGGGGATCTCCACCCGCCGCCAGCAGGAGCGGCGCGATCTGCTCCACCACCTCGACACCCTCGGCAACGCCCTGGGGGGCGACACGGTGCTGGCCGAGTTCCACCAGAGCGAGGAAACCGCCTACGACATGATCCTGGGCGAGGGGTCCAAGCTTTTCGATCTCTCCCAGGAAGGCCAGCCGATGCGCGATTGGTATGGGATGAACACCTTCGGCCAATCGTGCCTGGCCGCGCGCAGGCTGGTGGAGCGGGGCGTGCGCTTTATCACCATCAACTCCAATGGCTGGGACACCCACAAGGAGAACTTCCAGGCCATGCGCCGGAAAGTCCCCGAGCTGGACAAAGGCCTGGCCGCCCTCCTCCAGGATCTCGCCTCGCGCGGGCTGCTGGAGAGCACCATCGTCTGGGTCAGCGGCGAGTTTGGCCGCACCCCCAAAGTCCAGTGGGAAGCCCCGTGGAACGGCGGGCGCGGCCATTGGGGGAAAGCCTTCTCCGCCCTGATCGCGGGCGGCGGATTCCGGGGCGGGCAGGTGGTGGGGGCCACCGATGCCAGGGGGGAGGAAGTCCGCGAGCGCCCCGTCTACCCGTGGGATCTGCTCGGCAGCATGTACCAGCAACTCGGCATCGACCCCGATAGCCCCTTCCCGCGCATGAGCGACCCCGCCATTCGCATCACCCAGGCGCCCGGCCCCACCGTCCCCTCCGGTGGCCGCCTCAAGGAAATCATGTAGCCCCGCCTATGCACCGCCCTTCTTTCGCCATCCGCGCGCTGCTCTGGGGAGCCCTCCTCCTGATTGCGGGCGCGCTCCCCGCCCAAGCGCAGCAGGGCAAGCAGCTCCCGCGCATCGGCTACCTTTTCCCGGCGGGCGTCCAGCGGGGAACCTCCTGCGAGCTGACGGCCGGAGGGCAGTTCCTGGCAGGCGTCACACAAGCGCTCATCTCCGGCAGCGGCGTCACCGTGACCCTTTTGCGGTATGAAAAACCGCTCCCCGGCAAGCGGCTTGCAGAGCTGCGCGACTACCTCCTGGAGGCCCGCAAAAAAGCGATGGAAGCCCAGCCGCTCCCTCCTTTGGCCTACGAGAAATTCAACCGGCTCGCCAACATCGCGCAGGTCCTCAAGGAAGCCGGGGCGACCGACGACGAAATCCGCGAATTCCTGAAAAGCCGCAAGGAGCAGGCCGACCCGAAACGCCAGCAAAACCTTCAGCTTTCCGAAACCGTGGCCTTCAAGATGGACGTCGCTCCCGACGCCGCGCCCGGCCCGCGCGAGCTCCGCCTGCTCACCCCCCTGGGGCTCACCAACCCGCTCGCCTTCTGCATCGGGACTCTACCCGAAACCACGAAAAACAGCCTGCGGGAAAAGACCCTTGATGCCGCCCCGCGCCTTCCGCTCCCCTCCGTCTACAACGGGCAGATCCTGCCGGGCGAAGTGGAGCACATCGCCTTCCAGGCCCGGCGCGGCGCGCGCCTCGTCGCCGCTGTGCAGGCGCGCGACCTCGTGCCCTATCTCGCCGACGCGGTGCCCGGCTGGTTCCAGCCGGTCGCGACCCTCACCAACGCGCAGGGGCGCGAGATCGCCTACGCCAACGCCTTCCGGTTCAGCCCCGACCCGGTCCTCTCCTGCGAGATCCCCGCCGATGGCCTCTATTGGCTCGAAATCCGCGACGCCCTCTACCGGGGCCGCGAGGATTTTGTCTACCGCGTCACCGTGGGCGAGATCCCCTTCGTCACCGGCATCTTCCCCCTGGGCGGACGGACCGGAACCGCCGCCACCGTGGACGTGGCGGGCTGGAACCTCCCCCGCCAGCGGGTCGTCCTCCCGCCCCAGCCGGAGGAAGGCGTGCACCGCGTCCCGGAGTTGAGCAACGGCCTGATCATCGGCGACACCGCCTTCGACGCCAGCCCGCTCCCCGAAATCGAGGTGAAAGAGCCTCATCACACCGACCAAAGCGCCCTTCCCGTCCGGCTTCCCGTGGTCATCAACGGCCGCATCGGCGCGCCCGGGGACCAGGACGTCTTCTCGTTTTCCTGCGAAGCGGGGGAGCAGATTGTCGCCGAAGTGATCGCGCGGCGGCTCAACTCCCCGCTCGACTCGTGGCTCAAGATCACCGACGCCACCGGCCTCCAGCTCGCCTTCAACGACGACCAGGAAGACAAGGGTGCGGGCCTGATCACCCACCAGGCCGACTCGCTCCTGCGCTTCACCGCCCCGGCCGGCGGCACCTACTACCTTCACCTCGGCGACGCCCAGCAAAAAGGGGGGCCGGAATACGCCTACCGCCTGCGCATCACCCCGCCCCGGCCCGACTTCGCGCTGCGCTGGGTCCCCTCCAGCATGAGCGTCCCGCGCCCGGGCATGACCCTCCCCTTCACCGTGTACGCCCTGCGCAAGGACGGGTTTGAAGGCGACATCGCCCTCGCCTTCAAAGATCCTCCCCCCGGCTTCATCCTCCAGGGGGGCTGCATCCCGGCGGGGCAGGAGAAAATCCGCGTCACCGTCACCTTCCCGCTGGAGTCTTCCGGCCAGCCCATCCCCCTCGCCGTGGAAGGGAGCGCCACCGTGAACGGCCGCGCGATCCGCCACCCGGCCGTTCCCGCCGACGACATGCTGCAAGCCTTCGCCTACCACCATCTGGTCCCCGCCCAGTCGCTCCTGGCGGTCATCAGCGGCACCGGGGCCGGGGGGCCCGGCCGCGGTGCGCTGGGCACGTTGGTCTCGCCCCCCGTGACCCTCCCCTCCGGCAGAACCACCCGCGTCGTCATCCCCACCCCTTACAAACGGCTGGCCGCCGCCCTCAGCGAACTCCAACTGCAACTGAGCGACCCGCCCGACGGCCTCCGCGTGGAAGCCGTGGAGCCGGTCCCGGAAGGGGTGGCCCTCACCCTGCGCGTCGATGCCAGCGTCCCGCCCGGCCTGCGCGGGAACCTCATCGGCGAAGTCTTCACCGAACAAACCCCGCCCCCGCAGGCAGGGAAGAAGCCGGAGAAAAAGCGATGGTCCAGTGGCTACCTCCCCGCCATCCCCTTCCAGATCGTGAAGCCCCCGCCCGCCGCTCGGCGCGATTGACCGATCACGATGGCCTGATATGTTCGTAAGGCCATGGGCCCCATCGTCAAATCGCTCAAGCTGCTGGCCGATGCCACCCGGCTGCGCCTCCTCCTGCTCCTGGGCGAGGAGGAGTTATCTGTCGTGGAGCTTCAGGAAATCCTCGGCATGGGCCAGAGCCGCATCTCCAGCCATCTCGCCCAGCTCAAAGCCGCCAGGCTCGTCCGCGACCGCCGGGCGGGCAAAAACATCTACTACGGCCCCGCCAGCCGGTTTGAGGGCCCCTTGAAGGAAATCCTGGCCGCCAGCGCCGGGGAGATCGCCGAAGCCGCCCAAGACCAGGCCGCCCTGCAACTCATCCGCCACAAACGGCAGGACAAGGTGCGCGAGTATTTCAATAAACTGGCCGGGAAATTCGGAAGGAGCTACTGCCCCGGACGCTCCTGGAAAGGCTTCGCCCACATGCTGCTGGCGCTGGTGGGCCCCATCACCGTGGCCGACCTCGGCGCGGGCGAAGGGACGCTTTCCCAACTAATGGCCCGCCGGGCCAAGGCGGTCATCGCCGTGGACAACTCGGAGAAAATGGTCGAGTTCGGCGCGCGTCTGGCCCGCGAACACGGCTTTGGCAACCTGGAATACCGCCTCGGAGACATCGAGGCCCCCCCCATTGCCGACGACTCCGTCGATCTCGCCCTCTTGAGCCAGGCCCTCCACCACGCCCTCAACCCGGCCCGCGCCATCGCCGCCGCCTACCGCATTTTGAAGCCGGGCGGGCGGATCATCCTTCTGGACTTGCTGGCGCACCAGTTTGAAAGCGCCCGGGAGCTATATGCCGATCTCTGGCTCGGCTTTAGCGAAGTGCAGATCGACAGCCTGCTGCGCAACGCCGGGTTCCGCGAAATCGACATCTCCGTCGTGGACCGGGAGCCGGAAAGCCCCCACTTCCAGACCCTCTTTGCCACCGGGATCAAGTAGAGCCAGGCAGCGCCGGAGAAGTGGGCTCTATTCCAGGATCGGTTTCCCGGCGTCGATCCGGCGCTGGTAGGCCCCTTCCTTTCGGCCGAGAGCCTCTCCTTGCGAAGGGTCCAGCTTGCGCATGGCGGCAAAGAGGCCGCTGACATAGGCGTGGGCGGCGGCCTTGAAGGCGTCGCTCCCTTCCGCCTCGGCTTGCATCTTGCCGAGCAAGGCGGCTACCTGCGGCTCCTTGAGCGCCTGCTCCTTGATTTGGAGATAGCGGGTGCCGCTGGCTGGCCGGGAAGCGGTGGTTTCGGAAACCGCCGCCGGGGTGGCGCTTTGTGCCGGAGGGGGGGTGGGCTTCGGCGCCGTCTTGGGTGTGGGCCTTGGTTGCGGCGGGGGAGTCGCCGTGGGCGAAGGCTTGGGGGCCGGCGTCGGTTTGGGCGTTGCTTCCGGCTTGGGCGTGGGCGTTGCCTTGGGGGTGGGAGAGGGGGCCGGTGTGGGGGTTGCCTTGGGGGCGGGCGTGGCTTCGGGCTTGGGAAGAGGCTTGGGTTTGGGGGTCGGCGCCGCCTTCGGGGTCATCTCCGGTTTGGGCTTGTGCGCCGGTTTGGGGGTTGGCTTGGCCGCGGCCGGCTGGGGCGCGGGGGCGGGCTCCTCTTTGTCGGACCACCAATAGAGGTGCCGCAGAAATCCAAAAAAACCGTGGCGCTTTTTGGGCTCCGGCGCGGGCGAGGCCGCCGGTTTCACCGGCACGGCTTTGACCACGGTGTTTTTCACCGGCACGGCGCGGCGGATCGTCACGTCCCCGCCGTTTTGCCGGACGGTCTGGACTTGTTGTGGCTGGGCGGCGGCGTCGCCGGGGACCACGGTGATTTGTGCCAGGGCGGGCGTCGCGCAAAACGCCAGGACGAGTGGGAATCTTTTCATGGGAAGGGAAAAGAAATCCATAGCAGGGGTTTCCCCGAGGGGCAAGTTGGCGGTTGTGAAACGGCACGAAATATGCCGAGATAGAAGATCCCATGTCCGCCATTTTCTCCGAACCGTTCCGCCGTTGCTGGGCGGAGATTGATTTGAACGCCCTGCGCCACAATGTGGCCGCCATCCGGGAACACGTCGGGGCCGGCGTCGGCATCCTGGCCGTCGTGAAAGCGAACGCCTACGGCCACGGGGTCGTGGAACTCGCCCGGGAACTGCGCTACCTGGTGGAAATGTTTGGCGTCGCCAGCGTGGCCGAGGCGCTGCAACTCCGCCGGGCCGCGCCCGATACCGGGATTCTCGTGCTCGGCCCCGCGCTCCCCGAGGAACGGGAGGCGATGGTGCGCCATGGGTTGATCCCGGTGGTTTCGTCGCTGGAGGAGGCGCAGGCTTACGGCGCGCTCACGCAAGCTCTCAAAATTGCCGCGCCCTTCCCGATCCATCTCAAGGTTGATACCGGGATGGGGCGCATCGGCGTCTGGCACGAGGAAGCGCTCGCCCTGGCCCGGGCGATTGCCGCGCTGCCCGGCGTCCGCCTCGCGGGCGTGGCGACGCACCTTCCCGTCGCCGACGAAGACGCGGAGTGGACCAGGGCGGAGATCGCCGCTTGGGAAGCCTTTGTCAGAAGGCTGCGCGAGGCCGGGATCGAGGTTTCCGCCGTCCACGCGCTCAACAGCGCGGGCATCCTGCTTTTCCCCGGCGAGGCGCTGGTCCAGCCGGGGGTGGATTTGATCCGCCCCGGCTTGATTCTCTATGGCTGCTCGCCGGTGCCGGAGTTCCAGGCCCGGCTGCGCCCGGTGCTGGCGTGGAAGTCGCGGATCACGCTCCTGAGGGAAGTTCCGGCGGGCCGCAGCGTGAGCTATGGGCGGACGTTTGTGACGCCCGCGCCGATGCGCATCGCCACGGTGTGCGCCGGATACGCCGACGGCTACCCGCGGCACCTCTCCAACGCCGGGGCCGAGGTTCTCATCGGCGGCCGCCGTTGCCCCGTGCTCGGGCGGGTCACGATGGACCAGATCCTCGTGAATGCGGACGCCGTGCCGGAGGCGGCCGTGGGCGACGAAGTGGTCCTCATCGGCCGCCAGGGGGAGGAAGAGATCCTCGTTGCGGAACTGGCGGAGAAAGCCGGGACCATCCCGTGGGAGATTTTCACCGGCATCAGCAGCCGCGTGGTAAGGTATTACCTCTAGACGATAGAGGGAGGAGACTATAGAAGGAGGTGCGGCCTAAGCCGGGCGTCTTTATCGAACCGGCGTTTTGCGCCATAGCCTCGCCTCTATCATCTATCCTCTCACCCTCTATCCTCTATCTTCCCGCCATGTTCCAAATCGTCTTCAACGAAATCAGCGCCGCCGAGATGTCCACCCTCCCCACGGACCTTCAGCTCGACCTCCTTGCCGAATTCCAGGTTCTTCCCGAAGACCTCGACCGGCTCGACCCGGAGCGGTTTGGAAAGATCGAGCGCGAGGGCAAGACGCTCTACCGCTGCCACGCCAAGGATTTCCGCATCTACTTTGAAAAAGCCCCCGAGGGGGTCACCATCCAGCGCGTGCTGCACAAGAACACCATCCGCGACTTTCTCTTCCGCTCCAACCTGCCGATGGGGGAGGAAGACCGGACGCTCGGCGAAAAGCCCGGTTTCTGGAAGCTCATTGCCGAAGGGGAGCGCTCGCGCAAGAATGCCAAGTCATAAGGTCCAGGAATTGAGAAGATTTGGTATCGGGAATTGAGCGCTGAAGATCCCGCGCAAAGACGCAAAGGAAAAAACGAAGCTTCCTCTCCTTTGCGCGAAATTTAGAGCGTTTTTGGGTTATTTTGTCGCAATGATCTGAGAGCGCCGAGGGTTG
>JBAWXX010000037.1:0-35041 GCA_037143855.1 Verrucomicrobiota bacterium
GGTGGCGGTGTCATAAACTGCCAGGCAGTCGCTCACCAGCAAGCCGGGCCAATCGAACGGCCTCACCGGCGGCACTTCCTCGATCCATTGCTCCACCGGTGTCAGCTTTTCCAGTGCCCCGGCGCAATCTGGACAGCACGGCAGCGGCACTTCGATTGCTTCATCGACGACTTCCGGCACACGTCGATAGCTCCCGGGGTGCCCCGGTGCACGCCCCGGCTTCTTCGGGTTGGCTTTGCCCCGCTCCTCGCGACGCCGAAACGGCGCGCTCGGTGGCCGGTTTTGCTCCTCCAATTGCGCCACCCGTTCCTGCAACCGCCGCACTTCCTCTCGTAATGCGGCGATCTGCTCCTGCATTACCATCACCAGGCTTACCACCGCTTCCGGCGCTTCTCCCACCAGCAACGTTACTTGTTCGCGGCTTAATGGCTCGTTCGGGTTCAACTCCCCTTTTTCTCTTTCGTACCAGCTCTTTCTTCGCTTTTTTTTTGGGCTAAACAGGAACACCAGTTTCACTGGTAGTACCTGATAATCCAGCCATTCCAAAGATTTGGTATCAGTCGGCTCCCAGATGCTTGACTTGGAGAAGCCCTGGCAACGGCATCATCCCATGCGGGAGGAGACGCAAGAGCGCTTACGGCATTTCGACGCTGGCCACGGCCATCGCGGCCATCCCTTCCCGGCGTCCGATGGCGCCGAGCCGTTCGTGGGTCGTGGCTTTGATGCCGACCCGCCGGGGCTCGATGCCGAGGACGGCGGCGAGGTTGCCGCGCATGGCGGCGAGGTGGGGGCCGATCTTGGGCGCTTCGGCGAGCAGCGTGCTGTCGATATTGACGATGCGCCCCCCTTGTTCCGCCACGAGCTGAACGCTCCGCCGGACGATCTCCAGGCTGGAGATGCCGCGGATTGAGGCGTCGGTGTTGGGGAAGTGGTGGCCAATGTCGGCTTCGCCAATGGCTCCCAGGATGGCGTCGGCGATGGCGTGGCAGAGGACGTCGGCGTCCGAATGCCCCTCCAACCCTCGATCATGCGCGATTTCAACGCCTCCCAGTACGAGCTTGCGGTGCGCTTCGGGGGAGGCGAAAGCGTGGATATCGTAACCGATGCCGACGAGGTTCATGGGGAGATAAAGTATAGACTATAGGCGATAGAGGGGGAGAGGATAGAGCGGAAAAGATCTGCGGATTCCTCCTCTGCCTTTTAATCGACGTTCAAATCGAGGACGCCGTTGGTGGCGAAAATGGCGAGTTTGTCGGGCTGGTCGGGGTGGGGGGTGAGGTCGCAGCGGCCCCCGGCGGCTTCCAGGAGCAATTTCCCGGCGGCGACATCCCACAGGCTGACGCTCGATTCGATGTAGGCGTCGAGCCGCCCGCTGGCGACGTAGGCGAGATCCAGCGCGGCGCTTCCCATGAGGCGGCATTTGCGCGCCCGCACGACCAATTTTTCAAACAGCGGCAGCCCGGTGTTGATGGAGGCTTTGCTTTTGGCGAAACCGACGGAGAGCACGGCGTCGGCGAGCTTGGCGCGGGAGCTTGCGTGGATGGGCTGGCTGTTGAGCAGGGCGGGGCAGCCGTCGCTCACTTCCCAGAGTTCGTCGCGCATTGGGTCCAGGATGACGCCGAGGATGATTTTCCCTTCGTGGCGCAGGGCGATGGAGATGCAGAAGTGGGGGATGCCGTAGAAGAAATTCACCGTGCCGTCGATGGGATCGACGATCCACTGGAACGGGCTGTCCTGGTTTCCCGCGATGCCTTCCTCGCCATAGATGGCGTGGTCGGGATACCGCCCAAGAAGGATGCCGGTGATGAGTTCCTGGGAGCGGACGTCGAGGTCGAGCTTGATGTCGTGCGCCTCGAATTGGTTGACGTCGAGCTGTTGGCCGAAGTTCTGTTTGAGGAGAGAGCCCGCGGCGCGGGCGGCCTCCACTGCGGTTTTGAGGTAGTCTGTCATGATAAGCTCTAAATCATCCGCTCCAGGAACTCCCGGCCGTTGAAGGGCTCCAACTGGCCGAGCTTCTCCCCGGTGCCGATAAAGCGGGTGGGCAGGCCCAGTTCGTTCTGGATGGCGATGACGGCCCCTCCTTTGCCGCTGCCGTCGAGTTTGGTGACGATGACGCCGGTAAGGCCGATGGCCTGGTGAAATTCGCGCGCTTGCGCCAGCGCGTTGCTGCCGGTCGTGGCGTCCACGACGATCCAGATTTCGTGTGGCGCCTGCGGGTCGTGCTTGGCGAGCGTTTTCTTGATCTTGGTTAGCTCGGCCATCAAGTGGGACTTGGTGTGGAGTCGCCCGGCGGTGTCGCAGAGGAGAAATTCGATTTGCTTGCGGTCGGCCGCCGTGTAGGCGTCGTAGCAGAGTGCCGCCGGGTCAGCGTTGTATTGCCCCTGGATCATTTCCACGCCGATGCGCTGGGCCCAGACGCCGAGTTGCTCGATGGCGGCGGCGCGGAAGGTGTCGGCGGCGGCGAGGAGGACGCTGTGGCGCTGCGAGCGCAGGTAGTGGGCCAGCTTGGCGGTCGTGGTGGTCTTGCCGGTCCCGTTGACGCCGACCATGAGGACGACCTTCGGTTTGGAGGGCAGCGGGCGCAGGGGCGGGTTGTCGAAGGGGAGGATTTTGGCGATTTCGTCCCGGGTGACTTCCACCACGTCGTTGGCGGTGACTTTCTCCCGGCCTTGCAGCGATTGCAGGATTTTCATCGCCATCGGCACGCCCAAGTCGGCGCGGATCAGCGTTTCCTCCAGTTCATCCCAATCGACCGGTTTGCCGCTGAATTTCTGGACGAGCGATTTGAGAAAGCCGAAAGCCATGGGTCATTCTGTTTTGGCGGCGCGCGCCGGGCGGGTGAGTTCGCCCCGGATGCGGTCCAGGACGCCGTTGACGAAGCGGCCCGATTCGTCGGAGCCGAAGCGCTTGGCGATTTCGATGGCCTCGTTGATGGAGACGACGGGCGGCACCTCCGGGCAGAAGAGCATCTCGAAAATGGCGATGCGCAAGATATTCCGGTCCACGGCGGCGATGCGGTGGAGGTCGTAGTTGGAGGCGGCCTGGCGGATGCGTTCGTCGATGGCTGCCTGGTGGGTCAGGACGCCTTCGGCGATGGCCATGCCAAACTCGCGCACTCTTTTCGCGGCGGGGCGGATTTCCCAGAATTCCGCGACGGTTTCGGCGTTCTCGCCCGCATTCAGGTCGCGCTGGTAGAGGAATTGTACGGCGGCTTCCCGCCCTTCTCGGCGTGCTCCCATAGTTTTTAGTCGACTTTGATTTCGCCCATCACCTCGGCCACTTGCAGGGCGGCCCGGGCGGCTTCGACCCCTCGGTTGTGCGCTTCGCCCAGGGTGCGCTCGCGGGCTTGCGCCTCGTTTTCCACGAGCAGGACTTCGTGGATCACGGGGACGCGGAAGCGGAGGGCGATGTTTTGGAAGGAGTCGGTGATGGCGTGCCCGATCAAGTCGGCGTGGGCGGTTTCGCCTTTGATGATGACTCCGAGCGCGATGATGGCGTCCATGCCTCCCTTTGCGGCGATTTCCTGGAGCACGACGGGGATTTCAAAGGCTCCGGGTACTTCCACGAGGCTGATGATGGATTTCGGCGAAAGGATTTCCAACTCGCGCCGCACGGAGGCGACGAGGCCCTTGACGTATTCCGGGTTGTACTGGCTGGCGACGATGGTAAAATTGCGCCGGGTGTTGAAGGGGTGGCGCGTGCGTTGGGGAGCGATATTCGACATAGGGAAAAGCAGGGCGTGACTTTAGGGTGCCGCGGAAATTGTGCAATGCGCATTCACAGCAAATGGCCCATTTTGACGCGCTTGGTTTCGAGATACTTGGCGTTGAACGGGTTGGCTTTGGCGCGGATGGGCACGATTTGGACGATTTCCAGGCCGTAGCCTTCCAGGCCGATGACTTTTTTTGGGTTGTTGGTCATAAACCGCATTTTGTGGACGCCCAGGTCGGCCAGAATCTGCGCGCCGATGCCGTATTCGCGGAGTTCGGCGGGGAAGCCGAGTCTTTCGTTGGCCTCGACGGTATCCAGCCCTTCTTCCTCCTGAAGCCTGTAGGCGTGGATTTTCGCCGGAAGGCCGATGCCGCGCCCCTCTTGCCGCATGTAGACCAGCACGCCCGCGCCCGCTTGCTCGATTTGCTTGAGCGCGCTGTGGAGTTGCGAGCCGCAGTCGCACCGCAGGGAGCCGAAGACGTCGCCGGTGAGGCATTCGCTGTGGACGCGCACGAGCGTGGGGTGCGCGGGGTCGATCGCCCCTTTGACGAGCGCGAGGTGGTGCGCGTTATCCACAATGGAGCGGTACATGTGGAGCTGGAAGTCGCCGTAATCGGTGGGGAGGTGGATGACCTGCTCTTTTTCGATGAGCCGTTCGTTGCGGCGGCGGTAGGCGATCAGATCCTCGACGGTGGCGATTTTGAGGCCGTGCTTGGCGGCGAAGGCGTGCAGGTCGGGCTGGCGGGCCATCGTGCCGTCGTCGTTCATGATCTCGCAACAGATCCCGGCGGGCTGGAGCCCGGCGAGGCGGGCGAGATCCACGGTGGCCTCGGTGTGGCCGCTGCGTTGCAGGACGCCGCCGGGCTTGGCCTGGAGCGGAAAGATGTGCCCCGGCTGGACGAGATCGCCGGGCGTGGCTTTCGGGTCCACGAGGACGCGGACGACGGCGGCGCGGTCGGCGGCGCTGATGCCGGTGGTGATGCCGTGGGCGGCGTCCACGGAGACGGTGAAGGCGGTTTTCTGGCTTTCGCGGTTTTCCAGCACCATCCGCTGCAGGCCGAGCTGCTGGGCCCGCTCGTGGGTGATGGGGGCGCAGACGAGGCCGCGCGCGTGGATGACCATGAAGTTGATGGCTTCCGCCGTGACTTTCTCGGCGGCCATAATGAGATCGCCCTCGTTTTCCCGGCCGGGATCGTCGGTGATAATCACCATCTTGCCGGCGCGGATATCGGCCAGTACTTCTTCAATTGTGTTGAACTGCATCTTCATCGAACCCTCATTCTTAACGCGAAATGCGCCGGATTGCGAGAAGATTGGGGCGTTCTCTCAACTTCTTCCCCACGGCCCGTTGAGTCCGCGCGGGCGGTGAAAGGTGAGGAGCGGTTCCCCGCCGCCCCAGGGGCAGCCGGGCTCCCGGATTCCGAAGAAAGCGTCCAGGGTGGCGGCGACGTCCGCGAGGGTGTCGCGGAGGCCCAGCGGCGCGGTGCGGCCTCCGTAAGCGGCGAGGATGGGGACTTCCTGGCGGGGATGGCCGGGGCTGAGCGCGCCGGGGCCGCCACCGTTGGCGCCGGTGATCAGGAGCAGATTGTCGTTTTCCAGTTTTTCCAGGAAGCCCCCCAGCCAGGCGTCGAAGCCGGGGAGCAGGTGGGTGAGCGCACGGCTCCCGCCCGCATCGGAAGGGGCGCGCAAATGGGCGAAAATCAGGCCGTTCTGGGGAGCCTCCCAGCGTTGGTCGATGAGGTCCAGGCTTTCTGCGGGCGAGGAGGCCGGATGCCCCCGGGTGATGCCGCTGCGGGCGAAGGCGGTGTGGACGCCGCCGATCGTCTCCACCGCGAGGCCCCGCTCCGAAATGGCGTTGAGAATGGTGCGCGGGGGGACGATTGGGCAGCAGAGCGCCTCGCCCTGCGGCCTCCAGGCGGCTCCGTCCCCGGCCATCAACTGGCCGGTCACGCGGGCGATGCGCCAGCGGTCGGCGTGCCGCCGGACGATCCGGCAGAGGTGCGCCAGCCGGACGGGGGAAACCGTGGAGACGTGGGCGGTGAGGGCGAGGGCCGAGCCTGGGCAGAGCGTCAGGATCGGGTTCCCCGTACGGAGGTGTTCCGCGAGGAGTTCCGGCGGCTCCTCTCCCGGAGGCGCGGGGTTGAGCAGGAATTTGACGCCGCTTTCCTGGGCCAGGGCGGGGAGGCACTCCGCGGGGAGTTGTTGCCCGGCGGTAAACGGACAGCCGCACCCCGCGCCAGCCAGCTCCCAAAGCGCGCTCAGAGTGTCGGCGCCCGCCGAGCGCTGGATCATGCGGCCGTAGCTGGCCGCGCACTTCCGGGCGGGCGGGTCAAAGACGCGCCCGTTGAGGATTTCGCCGAGCCCGAGGGAAAAGAGATTGGGCAGGGACATCCCGGGCGTTTCCCGGAAAAGTTGTCCCAGCGTGTCGCCGCCGGGGGCATTGCGGTGGCCGGGCATTTGGCCGACGCCGAGGCGGTCGAGGACGATGAGAAGGGCGCGCATGAAAAGGAAAACCGGCCCCAGCCTAATGGGGGTTAGGCCAAAGTGCAAGGAACGCTCCCTCGGTTGCGTTTACCGGGAGATGTCCAGCTGGCTCAGGATGCGGAATCCGTGGCTGCTGAGGACGGCGATGGCGCAATCGTTGTCTTCCACGTGCAGGGCGAGCGCGGTGGAGCCGCGCGGCCGGGTGAGCAGGCCGTAACTGCCGTGGATATTGACCTCCGCCATGAACAGCCCGGAGAGCAGTTTGGGCAGTTCATCGGCCCCGCCGCGCAGTTCCACGACCAGGATGTTGCTGGAAGAGAAAGGGATGTCGTGAAGTTCAAAGAGTTCCTGGGCCTGCTCCGGGTCGCTCATCACGATGCGGACGATGGCGCAATCGGCGGAGTCTTGAATATCCAGGGCCAATACCTCGATGTGGTGCTCGTGGAGCAGTTTGACGATTTCCGAGAGAGCCCCCACTTTGTTGGGGAGGAAGACGGAGAACTGTTTGACTCTCGGCCCGGAAACTTTTTCGGTGGTCTGGGTGTTCGATTCCATGGCGGCTCCCTCTTTTCCTATTTGTAACTGTAAAGCAGACAGACGGTGGCGGGGTCGCCTTCCAGTTCCTGAATGCGGATGATGTAGGGACCGCTGGACTGGGGGGAAAACCCTGCGGCCGCTTGGGCGTTGTTTTCGTAAAGTTCGGCGGGGACGAATTTGCCCTTTTCATCGAAGACGGTCACGGCGATCCGTTTGGCCGGGCCGCTGGCCGCCGCGATGAACCAATACTGGTTGCCCGAGTAGAGGTTGACCTGGATGAATTGGGGTGCCTTGGGGGAGATGGGGGCGAAGACGTGTCCGTCGCGGCTCTTGAACCCGGCGTTGGAAAACGCCCCGGCCACTTCGAGCGCGCTGGCGCGGGCCGCCACTTGGGCGTCGGTGGGGGGAGCCCCTTCGGGAGCGGCGCGGAGGGGGAGGGCTGCCGCCAGGAAGAGGGCGCACGCGGCGATCCACAGGGCAGGGGATGGGCGCCTCATTTCTTCTCCTTCCCGTTGAGTTTGGTTGCGATGCGCTTCATGAGCTTGGCGGAGGTTTCCTGCACCGCTTTCACATCGTTTTGCGTGGGCGTTTTGTCGTTGGGAAAAGAAACTTCGGCCTGGAGTTCCGGGAGTTGGGCGATCAGGTCGGCCACGAGGGGGTCTTCCTTGGCTTTGGGAGGGAGTTGGTCCAGCTTGGCCTGCATGAGGGCGACGATTTCCGGCTGGCGCAGCAGTTTGGCGGCGGGGGCCGTGTAGTTTTCGGCGATCCATCCGCTGATGATTTCCGTGCCGCGAATCCATGCCCCGAGGCTCACCAGGCTCACCAGCCCCGTGTCGTGCTGCTGCTCCAGGGAGAGCTTGACTTCGTTCTGGGTGGCTTCCAGTTCCTCCTTGAGCGTGTTCCACTCGTTGCGCTCGGCAAACTCAAAGATGCTGTTGCCGCGGGCGATCACGCTTTCGCTCACCGCCAGGCACTTGGCCAGCGCGATGATATCCTTGCCGGTGTTTTTGACCTGCTGGGCGTCTTCGGCCTCCACGGCGATGTAGCCGTCGGCGATGAGGCCCCCCAGGTTCAGCGCGATTTGGGCGCGGCTGGCAAAGTTGGTGGGGATGGGCTGGCGGTAGCGGGATTGCCAGTTCGGTTTGCCCACCTTGTTCAAGGCGGCCATGAGTTCGGCGGGAGTGGGAATGGAGACGGCGTCCACCTGCACCACCGCCGCGAGTTCCTTCGCGTTGAGCGGGGCGGATGAGGATGCCGCGGCCACCCCGGCGCTTGCCAGGAGCAGGAGAGGGACGATAAAGCGGGAAAACATCTGTGGAAAAAGCTAATGCAGGAGGCGGCGGAATGTAAGTCAGAAGTTGGGGCGGCCGGGTTAGGGCCTGTTAACATAGGCCCTAGTGCCTTGTTGCAAGGTACTAGCTTTCTTCTCCGATGCCGAGGAGTTCTTCGAGTTCGGCCACGCGGGCTTCGGCCTTGGCCCGAAGTTCTTCGGCGCTTTTGCGCAGGAGGCGCTCCTGGAGCAGCGCTTCCTCCAACTGGCGGATGCGCTCCTGGAGGTTCTCGCGGGCGTTCACGCGGATAATGGGCGAGGGTTCGCTTTCCGGGGCTTGGAAGACTTGGTGCAACTCGTGGAGCGGGTGTTGCTCGCCGGTGCGGCAGTTGGTGAGAATGGTTTCTTCCGTAATCTCGCCGTTGGCCAGGAACTCACGGATCGCGCCGAGCGTGGTGGGGCCGTAGTAATTTGCCGAGTCCACTTCCACAAGATAATCCATGTGCAACTCGGGGAGCATCGGGGCCTTGATCCAGTTCGTCCCATCGGTGGAAACTTTGTCCAAGGGGGAGACGCAGGCGTCCACGGTCCATTGGTGGAGCTGGCTGAAGGGCATGGGACCAAAGATGGTGCCGTCCGCCTGCTTCATGAGGAACCATTTGGAGGATTCGTCCATGTTCTTTTAGGGGGTGTCTGGGTTGGGGGAGGGCGCCGGAGCGGCCGGTTTGGGGAGGAGCAGTGTTTGCCCGATTTGCAGCTTGCGCTCGTCCTCGATTTTGTTGATGCGCAGCAGTTCGGAAACGGTGGTGCCATGCTGGCGGGCGATGGCGGTCAGGGTTTCGCCCTTCTTGATGAGGTGGGTGGGGGTGCCGTCCGGTGTGTAGGTTTCGGGCGCGGGGGCGGCCGGTTCGGCGGGCTTGACGGGGAGGGCCGGGGAGGGCGTCTCGGCGGGGTGGCCCGAAGCAGGGGCGGCGGACGGCTCTGCATTGCCGTGCGCCAGCAACACCTGGGTGAGGCGGTTCAGGTCGGCGTTGAGCGTTTCAATCTGCTTCGTCTGCAACTCGGCCCGTTTGGCCAGGTCGTCCAACTGCTTGCCCTGTGCCTCGATCTGGGCGCTCAACTGGGTGGCGAGCTGCTCGGTCTTTTTGCCCTGTTCGTCGATGGTGTGTTGCAGGATCTCGGTGGGAGTGGCCTTCAGACGGTGTTTGGAGGCGGGCACTTCATTCTCCGGGGGAGCCGATTGCGCCATGGAGCCTTGCGAAGAAGCCATAAGCGCGATCACAGCGCAGAAACGAAACCAACGGTGCATGGCTCTACCTTTCTCATGGCTGCCCGGGGAAGGCAAGCCCTGCATTCGCAACCTTCTTTAACCCCGCAAGACTTATGCCAGAGAGGACGCAACGACCGGTCGCCCCCGCACCCTGGGGGCCCAAAGAGGGGGACGGGGGCGGTCCCAGATCACCCGATGTCTCCAAACCCGACACCCGGGATTTGTTGAAACGGATGCGCCGGGTCGATCCCGACCAATCCAAACGTTACCGCCAGCGCACCGGAGAATGAACTGGAACCTACCAACAGCGGGAAACGGCGAGGGGACGGCCATGCCCGATTTTGCCGAAGTGCTGCGCCGCTATGGCGGAGGCCCGCCGCCACCGCCCGTCGTGGGAAACCCGAACCTTTCGGCCGGTCTAGCG
The DNA here is from genome assembly GCA_037143855.1 of Verrucomicrobiota bacterium. Classification (GTDB taxonomy): domain Bacteria; phylum Verrucomicrobiota; class Verrucomicrobiia; order Chthoniobacterales; family Chthoniobacteraceae; genus UBA695. The sequence goes on from JBAWXX010000037.1 coordinate 9,697, forward strand.
CTGGACGCCGGGTTTGCCACCCGAGCGACCACCATCCTCGCCTTCAAATTCCGCGATGGCGTGCTGGTTGCGGGCGACCGCCGGGCGACGGCGGGCAATCTGGTCGTTTATGACCGGGCCGACAAAGTGCTGGAGATCGACCGCTATTCCCTGATGGCTATTGCCGGGGTGCCCGCGACCGCCTGGGAAATGGCCCGGATGCTGGAGCATTCCTTCCAATTTTACCGGCGCAGCCAGCTCCAGGAGTTGAGCATGGAGGGGAAAGTGCGCGCGCTCTCACGGCTCTTGCGGGAGAATCTCGGGCTGGCCATGCAGGGCGTCGGGGTGGTGGTGCCGCTTTTCGCCGCCTATGACGTGGAGGCGGCTCTCCCGAGGCTCTATTTTTACGACGTCATGGGGGCGCAGTTTGAAGTGGCCGATTTTGCCGCCTCCGGCTCCGGTTCCCCCTCCGTCCGGGCCGTCCTGCAATATGCCAACGCCTATGGGCCGCGTCCCCTGGGGAAAATGGACGAGGAAGAGGCGCTGCTTTTGGCGCTGCGGGCGCTGGATACCGCCGCGCAGAACGACACTGCCACGGGGGGCGTGGACCGCCACGGGCGGATCTACCCCATCGTGAAAATCGTCAGCAGCCGGGGCATCGGCACCCTCCCGGAAACCATCCTCGCCAAAGCCTACCAGCGCGACCTCCAGTCGCTGCCCAAAAACACCCTCTCCCTGGCCGGAGCCGAGGCCACCTAACTCCCTATGATGGAAGAACCGTACCGTTGGGTCGAGGCCATCCAGGCCCGGCGCGAATACATCGAAACCCAGCTCGCCGGGGGGAGCCCCATCGTCGCGGTGAGTTGCACCGACGGCGTCCTCTTCGTCACCGTGAGCCGCGAACAGCGCAAGCTCTTCGAGGTCTACGACCGGATCGCCATGGGGGCCATCGGGCACCCGGGGGACATCGAGCGCTTGCGCATGAGCGCCATCGAGGTGGCCAGCGCGGAAGGGTTCAACCGATCCGTCCACGATGTTTCCCTGCGGCGGCTTGCCGCCTACTCCTTGAGCCCCCTGCTCAAAAACGCCTTCGAGCAAATCTACGCCCCCCCTTTCCTGGCCCGGATGCTTTTTGTGGAACTTGGGCGCAACGGCGCGCCCGACCTGCTGCTGCGGATCGATTACGACGGCGCTTTTTACAGCAACGGCGGCCCGGGTTCCGCCGCGCCCCCGGAACGGTTCGCCGTCCTTTCCGGCAAAGCCCATTCCGCGCAGCAGATGGAGGCTTATCTGCGAGAAAAACCCCTGGACGGCCTTGCTGCGGAGCAAGCCCTGCCCATCGCCCTGGATGCATGGGTTCTCGGGCACTTGAGCCTTGCCGCGGAGCCCGGCGAGCCGCCCTCGCCCGAAAGCCTCGCCGCCCACCGCGAGGAACAACTGCGCGCTGGGACGCTGGAAGCCGTCCTGCTAGACCGCAACGCGCCCGCCCATGCCGCTTTCCGGCTCCTCTCCAGCGAGGGCGGCCCCAAGGCTGTAAATACGCTGGTCATGTCCAAAAAATACTCTTATAGTGGCTCAAAATGAGCCTTAAGAGTCTCTGGACCACAGTGGAAACTTGGAGCCGTTGCGTTTGGAAGATATTGGTTCGCACCGTTGCCAAGTATGTCGAGACGGATGGGGAGTTGCGCGCGGCCTCCTTCGGTTACTATGCCTTTTTTGCGCTTTTTCCCCTGCTGCTGCTTTTCATTTCCCTGGGGACCATGATCTGGGGAGATAAAAACATGGCGGCGGCCCAGGTTCTCGGGTTCGTGAACACTTACATTCCCGTAAGCCCCAACGAACAGAATGTGGTCGCGCAGACGGTCAACGGTGTCCTCGCCTCCCGCGGCCAGGCGGGCATTGTGGCCGTGCTGGCGCTGGCCTGGAGTTCGCTCCGTTTTTTCCAGGCCCTGGTGCATGGCGTGAACCGCGCCTGGGGGATGCGGGAATATTCCTGGTGGCATCTCCCCCTGGCCAATCTTGGGATGGTCGCCATTCTCGGCAGCACCCTTCTTTTGGGAGTCGTCGCCCCGGTCATCATGAAGGCGATCGAAGTCTACTGGGCCAAGAATGGCGTGGCCGGCTATGAGGTGCTCGAATCTTCCCTGCGGATCACGCGGCTGATTCTCCCGTGGCTGGTCCTCTTCTATGGCCTCGTGATGTTTTACAAATACGCTCCCCGGCGCAAAACCCACATCAAGGAAGTCTGGGTGGGAGCGCTGACGGTCACGATCTTTCTGCAACTGCTTTCCAAGGCGTTTGTGTTTTACGCCGCCAATTTCGCCAAATTCAACGCCCTCTACGGCACCCTGGGGAGCGTCGTTGCCGTCCTGATGTGGATTTACCTCTCCGGCTCCCTCATCATCTTTGGCGGTTGTCTGTGCGCCGCCCAAAAGGAAATCCTCTCGGAGGGGAAAGAGGAAGAAGAGGACCCGGCCGCCGCCATCTAGGTAATAGGATCATTCAGGAGGGGGCATCTACGGATGATCCCTTTGTCTTTTTTGAGTTCGTGAGTTCTTGGTAACCTTTATCAAATCTGAGAATTGAGAATCGACTGACGCTGTTTTTACAGATTAGAGTTGATAAACGGCTTTGATTTCGCAATAATCCCTATTCCATTGGCTGAGTTTCTTTTACAGAAAACTCGTTAGTGCTCGGGTCGGTGGGTGGATCCCCAACGGTAAAACTTTTATAAGAGCATAAAATGAACCACCTGTTCCCTTTTCTTTATCGCACCCGCTGTGTGATGCTCATCCTAGTGGTGGCATTCCAGATGCCGATGGGGGGGATTGCCCAGGAGATGCCCGCCCCGGAATTGCCCAAACGGGGGGAGGCGGTTGCTCCGCTGCAAAGCGAGAAAGTGCAAGAGGCCCTCATCGAAGCCCGTGGCACGCGGGCCGAAGCACGGACGCGTTATCTGCTGATGGGTTCGGCCCTCATGTTTTTATTCGGAGCGTTTGGCGCACTCTGGGCGCAGAACGGCCACCGCAACCCGGTGGTATGGTTTTTTGCGGGGTTCTTTTTCACGATCCTTACCGTGGTGGCCATCCTGTGGCTCAACCCCAAATACCGGAAGCGCAAACGCTACCGCCGCGCCATGGCGTATTGGAATTTCTAGAGCCCGGCTTTCTTCCCGCCGCCCGGTATCTCCTCGCGGATTGACATTTCCGCGTCCATTGGGTGTTTTTCTTGGGTATGACGGTTTCTTTTGATCCTTCCCGCAGGCCCCGTATTGCCATTGTGGGGTCCGGCGCCATCGGCTGCTATTATGGCGGCAAGCTGGCGGCGAGCGGACAGGATGTCCATTTCCTGATGCGCTCCGGCCTGGAAGCGGTTCGCAGCCAGGGCCTCACCGTGCGAAGCCCCGACGCTCCCGAGATCCGTCTTCCCCGCGTGCAGGTCCACGGGAGCCCGGAGGAAATAGGGCCCGTGGATTGGGTTCTCGTTGCCGTGAAAACCACCGCCAACGCTGCGCTGGAAACGCTCCTTCCCCCGCTGATCCACCCCGGAACGGTGTTGGTGACGCTGCAAAACGGGCTCGGCAACGAAGCCTTCCTGGCGGAACGCTTTGGCGTGGAACGGGTGATGGGGGCGTTGTGTTTTATCGGCGTCAACCGCGTCGCTCCGGGCGTCATCCAGAACTTCGGCCAGGGGACGATCTCCCTCGGCGAATTCCAGGGCCCCCCTCAGCCGCGCACCCAGGCGCTGGCGGGGGCGTTCCGCGACGCGGGGGTGGAGGCGGAAGTTGTGGACGATCTCCTCACGGAACGCTGGCGCAAGGAGGTATGGAACGTCCCGTTCAACGGGCTGGCCATCGCCGCCGGGGACCTGACGTGCGACCAGATTCTCGCCGATCCCGGGCTGCTGGAGCTGGTGCGTGGGCTCATGCGGGAAATTTTGGCCATTGCCGCCGCGCGCGGCCATGCGATCCCCCCTTCCTACATTGATTACCAGATCGAACGGACCCAGCCGCTGGGAGCTTACAGCCCCTCCAGCCTGCTCGATTACCAGGCGGGGCGGCCGGTGGAGGTGGAGGCGATCTGGGGTGAGCCGGTGAGGGAGGCGCGCAGGGCCGGGGTGGAAGCGGGCCGCCTGGAGGCGCTTTACTACCTGGTTAAGCGGCTAACGGCGGTCTAACAGCCTGTTGAAAGAATGAACGATGGACCGGTTGCCGCAGATTTTGGTGTGGGCAAAGAGCCGAGCGCAGTGCCTGTATGCGATGAATACAGATGACATGTAGCCGACAGGCGGCACGGGCAAAGATGCGCAAAATGGCATTGGTTCATTTTTCAACAGGCTGCTAAGATAAGGCGAGGAACCCAAACCGATGCCTCTCGATCCCATTTGCGGAATGACGGTGGACGCTTCCAGCCCGATCCGGGCGGAACGCGACAGGGAAGTCTATTACTTTTGCAGCGAAGGCTGCCGGAAGAAGTTCCTGGCGCAGCGGCCGGGGGAGGCAAAAGCCGCTCCGCCGTCCGGGCGCGCCCCTTCGGGAAAATACGTCTGCCCCATGTGCCCCGGGGTGCGGTCGGATCATCCGGGCGATTGCCCCGTGTGCGGGATGCCGCTGGAGCCGGAGTTCACGGCGGCCATGCCGGAAGCGTCGCCGGAACTCGCGGAGATGACGCTCCGGTTTTGGCTGGGCGCGGCTGGAACGCTGCCGGTGTTGTTTTTGGCGATGGGGCACGGACTCCTTCCCCTGGCGCTGAGCCACGCCACTGCGGGCTGGGTCCAGATGTTCCTTAGCGCGCCGGTCGTTTTCTGGGCCGGTTGGCCGCTGCTCCAGCGCGGGGCGCGTTCGCTTGGCTCGGGGAAGTGGAATATGTTCACGCTCGTGGGCTTGGGCGTGCTGGCGGCGTTCGGCTTCAGCGTGGCGGCGTTGCTTTTCCCGGCGCTTTTCCCGGAGGCCGCGCGCGGGGCCTATTATTTTGAATCGGCGGCGGTGATTACGGTGCTGGTGTTGCTCGGCCAGATGTTGGAGTTGCGCGCCCGCGGCCGGACGGGCCAGGCGATCCGCGAGTTGCTTTCGTTGGCCCCGGACTGGGCCCGCCGGATCGAGCCCGATGGGGAAAAAGACGTGCCCGTGGCCGAGGTGCGCCCCGGCGATTTGCTCCGGGTGCGCCCCGGGGAGCGGACGCCGGTGGACGGCGTGGTGACGGAGGGAGTCAGTTTTCTGGACGAGGCGATGCTGACGGGCGAGCCGGAGCCGGTGCGGAAAAAGAGCGGTTCCCCGGTGACGGCCGGGACGGTGAACGGCGCGGGCTCGTTCGTGATGCGGGCGGAGCGCGTGGGCGGGGAGACGGTGCTGGCGCGGATCGTGGAGATGGTGGCGCGCGCCCAGCGAAGCCGCGCCCCGATTCAACGGCTGGCGGACCGCGTGGCCGGGCTGTTCGTGCCGGCGGTGGTTGTTTTCGCGGCGCTGAGCGCGTGGGCCTGGATGCTTTGGGGGCCGGAGCCGCGCCTGGCGTTCGCGCTGGTGAGCGCGGTTTCCGTGCTCGTGATCGCCTGCCCGTGCGCGCTGGGGCTCGCCACGCCGATGTCGGTGATGGTGGGGGTGGGGCGGGGAGCGCAGGCGGGCGTGCTCATCAAGGACGCCGCCGCGCTGGAGGCGCTGGAAACGGTGGACACGGTGGCGGTGGACAAGACGGGGACGCTGACGGAGGGGAAGCCGGAGGTCGTCGCTCTTTATCCGGCGGAAGGCGTTTCGCGGGAAGCATTGGTGAGCGCGGCGGCCTGCGTGGAACAGGGGAGCGAGCACCCGCTCGCGACCGCGCTGCTGGCCGAGGCCAGGCGGCGGGGATTGTCTGCCGCGCCGGTAGGCGATTTTCACGCCACGGCGGGGGCGGGCGTGGAGGGAAAGGGGCCGGAGGGGGAACTTATTCTCGCCGGAACGGCCGCTTTTCTGCGGTCCAGGGGGTGCCAACCGCTGGAGATGCAGACGGCGCTGGAAGGCCAGACGACGGTGTTCGTGGCCCGGGGCGGGACGCCGCTGGGGATGATCGCCGTGGCCGATCCCGTGCGCCCGGCGGCCGCCGGGGCGGTGCGGGCGCTCCACTCCCTCGGGCTGCGCGTGGTGATGCTGACGGGCGACAACCCGGCCGCCGCGCAACGGGTGGCCGCCCAGGTGGGCGTGGACGAGTTCGCCGCCGGGCTGCGGCCGGAGGAGAAGCACGCCCGCATCGCCGCGCTCCAAAAGGAAGGCTTTAAGGTGGCGATGGCGGGCGACGGGATCAATGACGCTCCGGCGCTGGCGCAGGCGGACGTGGGGATCGCGCTCAGCACCGGGACGGACGTGGCGATGGAGAGCGCCGGGATCACGCTGCTGCACGGGGATTTGCGGGGGATCGTCCGCGCGCTGGCATTGAGCCGGGCGGTGATGCGCAATATCCGGCAGAATCTTTTCTTCGCTTTTTGCTACAACCTGCTCGGGATTCCGATTGCGGCCGGGGTGCTCTACCCGGCCTTCGGGCTCCTGCTCAGCCCGATGATTGCCGGGGCGGCGATGAGTTTCAGCTCGGTTTCCGTGATTGCCAACGCGCTGCGGCTGCGGCGCTGGAAGGGCGGGCGGTAAGCCGGGAAAGATTTTTGCCTTTGGGCTTGCGGTGGCCTGGAGGGGTTGTTAATGATCGGCATCAATCATAAAATGAGCGACTACCATTCCATTGCGTGTGATCTGGGGGCCGATAGCGGCCGGGTGATTCTGGGAACTCTTCACGAAGGCCGGGTGGTTTTGGAGGAAATCCACCGTTTTTCCAACGGCGTTTCCAAGGTACACGGGTCGTTCCGCTGGAATGTATTGCGGCTTTTCGAGAAATTGAAGGAGGGGTTAAGAAAGGTAGCGGCGAAAGGGGTGAAGCCGGAGAGCCTGAGCGTGGATTCGTGGGGAGTCGATTATGTCCTCTTCAACGCCCGGCAGCCGATGCTGGCGCTCCCTTACCAGTACCGCGACGCCCGCACGGACGCCCCGTATGCGGCCATTCTGGAGCGGGTGGGCGCCGCCAAAATTTTTGAGGCGACCGGCATCCAGTTCATGCCGATCAACACGCTCTACCAGTTGGTTGCCGACGTGGAGCAGAACGGCGACGTGCTCTCGATTGCCGACCAGTTTCTCTGCATCGCCGATTACCTGCACTATCTCTTTTGCGGCGTGGCGCGGGCGGAGGAGAGCATGGCCAGCACGACGCAGCTTTACAACCCGCGCGACCGCCAATGGGCTCGGGAGTTGATCGGGGAATGCGGGCTGCCGGAGCGGATTTTCCCGCCGATCGTCCCTTCCGGGACGCAGCTCGGGACGTTGCTCCCCGCCGTGGCCGAGGAGACGGGGCTGCCGGAGATCCCGGTCGTGGCGACCTGTTCGCACGATACCGGCGCTGCCGTGGCCGCCGTTCCCGCGGAGGGGGAGGACTGGGCGTTCCTGAGTTCCGGGACGTGGTCGCTCATCGGCGTGGAGCTGCCCGCGCCGCTCATCAACGACGAAGTGCGCGCCTGCAATTTCACCAACGAAGCCGGGTATGGGGGGACGACCCGCTTTTTGAAAAATATCATCGGCCTGTGGCTTTTGCAGGAATCCCGCCGCGAATGGATCCGGCAGGGAGAGACGCTCAGCTTCAACGACCTCGACCGCCTGGCCGAGGAGGCGGAGCCGTTCCGCTCCCTCATCAATCCGAACTCCCCGTGTTTCCTCAAGCCGGACCAGATGCCGCAGAAGATCGCCGCGTATTGCCGCGCCACGGGTCAGCGGGTGCCCGAAACGCCGGGGCAGGTGACGCGCTGCATTTTCGAAAGCCTGGGGCTCCTCTACCGGCAGACGCTGGAGCAGATCGAAAACCTCACCGGCCGCAAGATCGCCAAACTCCACATCGTGGGCGGCGGAACCAAGAGCGCGCTCCTCAACCAATATGCCGCCAACGGGACGGAGCGGACCGTGCTGGCCGGCCCTGTGGAGGCGACCGCGTGCGGCAACGTGCTACTCCAGGCGCTCGCGCTGGGGCATCTCGACTCGCTGGCCGCGTTGCGCAAGACGGTGGCCGCCTCTTTCCCGGTGCTGGAATACCAGCCCCAGCAAAGCGCGGATTGGCGCCGGGCTTATGAACGCTTCGCCTCTCTCCCCCTGATCACCGCATGAACGTCACTCTTTTTATTCCCTGTTTCATCGACGCCTGTTTCCCCAAGGCCGGGGCGAGCGCCGTCCAAATCCTGGAGCGCCTGGGGCATACCGTGGATTACCCGCGGCAACTGACCTGCTGCGGCCAGCCCGCCTTCAACTCCGGCTATTGGGAAGAGACGCGCACGGTGGCCAGGCCCGTGTTGGAGCGGCTGAAGGACGCCGAGGTCGTGGTGATTCTCTCCGGGTCGTGCGGGGCGATGATCAAGAATTTCTACCCCGAGCTGTTCCAGGGAATGCCGGAGGAAGCGGCGGCGCGCGCGCTTTCCGCAAAGTGTTATGAGTTCTCCGATTTCCTGGTGACGCGGCTGGGCGTCCACGATCTCGGCGCGTCGTTCCCGCATAAAATCACCTTCCACGACGGCTGCCACGGCCGCCGCGAACTCGGCATCAAGGCCCAGCCCCGCCAGTTGCTGGCCTCCGTGCGCGGGCTGACGCTGGTGGAAATGGAGGAGGCCGAAACGTGTTGCGGCTTTGGGGGGACGTTCTCCGCCAAGTTCCCGATGGTTTCCGCCGCGATGGGCGAGGGGAAGATCGCCTCGGCACTGGAAACCGGCGCGGAATATATTGTTTCCAACGATTCAAGCTGCCTGATGCATTTGCAGGGCTTGATCGACCGGCAGGGCAAGCCGCTCAAAACCATCCATCTTGCCGAAGTGTTAAACAACGTCCTTCCATGAGCACCACTCCCACCGCCGCGCTCTTTAAAGCGCGGGCCACGACGATCACCAAGGATTTGCGCCACCGCGCCGTCATTCGCGGGGCGTTGCAAAAATACGGGGTCGTGCGCGACGCCAAGAAAGACAGATTCCGCGATTGGCAGGGTGCGCGCGCGGCGGCTTCGGAAATCAAGTGGCAGGCCATCAACCACCTGGACGCCCACCTGGCGCAGTTCGCGGAGAAGCTCGAAGCCCGCGGGGGGGTGGTCCACTGGGCGCGCGACGGCGCGGAAGCTCGTCAAATCATCCTCGGCATCGTGCGCGCGAAAAACGCGCATGCGATTGTGAAATCGAAGGTAATGACGGGCGAGGAGATCCACATCAACGAGGCGCTGGAAGAGGCCGGGTTTGACGTGGTGGAGAGCGACCTGGGCGAATACATCTGCCAGCTCCGGCACGAAGCCCCCTACCATTTCGTCTTCCCGGCCATGCACCTGACGCGCGGGGAAATCAGCGCTCTCTTTACCGAGAAGCTCGGGACGGCTCCCACGGACAACCCGGAGGAATTGACCATGATCGCCCGGCGCGTGCTGCGCGACAAATACATCCGCGCGGACATCGGCATCAGCGGCGCGAATTTCGCCATCGCCGAGACGGGGATGATCTCGATCACGGAAAACGAGGGGAACGCCCGGCTCACCTGCGCGCTCCCCAAGACGCACATCGCGCTGCTCGGGATCGAAAAAGTACTCCCCAAGCTTTCGGATCTGGCGCTCTTTCTCCCAATGCTGGGAACCGTCGGCTGCGGCCAGTTGCTCACCGGCTACAACACGATGTATGGGGGCCCGAAGCAGCCGGGCGAGGCGGACGGCCCGGAGGAGTTCCACGTGGTGCTCCTGGACAACCGCCGCACGGCGCTGCTGGCCAGCCCGGAGCAGCGCGACGCCTTGCAGTGCATCCGCTGCGGCGGCTGCCTGAACGTCTGCCCGATTTACAAGAACGTCGGCGGGCACACCTACGGCGCGACTTACCAGGGGCCCATCGGCTCCGTCATCACGCCCCATCTGCGCGGCCTCCAGGAATGGAAACACCTGGTGTTTTGCTCCTCGCTCTGCGGCGCGTGCACGGAGGCGTGCCCGGTCAAGATTGACCTGCACCACCACCTTCTGCAAAGCCGCCGCGATGCCATTACCGAGAAGCCGGTCTGGTGGGAAAAGCTGGCTTTTCAAGCCGTGGGCGTTGTGTTCAACAATGCCTGGCTCTTTTCGCTGGGGATGAAGCTCGGCCGCATCGGGCAGCTTTTCCATCCGTTGATCAAGAATACGCCGCTCGATCCGGCGCGCGCCTGGACTCGCGCGCGCGAACTGCCCAAGGTGGCGCCCCAAACCTTCCGCGAATGGTGGAACCAAAGAAAATGAACGCACGCGAAACGATTTTTGGACGCATCCGGGAGGCGCTGAGCCGCCCGGCACAAAAGCCCGGCGGGCACGACCACGCTTCGCCCCCTCCGGGGGAAGCGCGCACTGCCGCCGACTGCCTTCCCTTTGGCGGCGCCGACGCCGCGGAGCAGCTCACCCTTTTCACCCAAAACGCGAAGGAGCTTTCGGCCGATTTCCGCGTCGTGGAAACCCCGGAGGCGCTCCACGCGCAGTTGGCGGAGTTGGCGCAGCGCGAAGGCTGGAAGCGGGTGGCGAGCCATGCCGGAGAGTTGACGGAGGCCGCGTGCGCGGCATTGTCGCTCCCCGTGACCCGCACCGACGGCGATGGCGGCTATGACGTGGGGGAACTGGAAGCGTGCGACGCGGGGATCACCGCGTGCGAGGCGCTGGTCGCCCAGACCGGCAGCGTGCTGGTGACGAGCCGGAGCTGTGGAGGCCGCGCGCTTTCCGTCCTGCCGCCGCACCACGTGGTGCTGGCCCGCCGCAACCAGTTGGTGCCGGATCTGACGGCCGCCTTTGCGCTGTTGGAGACGCGTTATGCGCCGAGTTACCCGAGCATGATCTCATTTATCTCCGGCCCGAGCCGGACGGGGGACATTGAGCGCATCCTCGTTCTCGGCGCGCACGGGCCGAAGAAGCTCACTATTTTCTGCCTGTAGGCACACCTCCACGGGTTTTTAGCCTCACGCAAAGGCGCAAAGAAGAGATGGCCTTCCATCGTCTTCTCCGTGTCTTCTTATCGGGCTGCGCGCAGCGCCGCTTCGTAGACGGCGCGCAGCGGCTGGCCTGTCCGCTCGCTGGCGGCGCGGCACGATTCGAATTCCGGCGCGGTCTGCACGACCTTACCGCCCGCCATCCCGCGCTTGACGGTGATTTCCCCATAGGGAGTGGTCACTATTTCCAGACGCCGGTCGAGTTTCCAGCGCTCGACGCGGTCCATCCGAATGCCGAAGGCGGTGGTTTCGGCGAAAAGCAGCGCCGCGATTTTGCCCAGCGCGGCCTCCTCGCAGAGGACGCTCAGCAAGACGCCGGGGCGGTTCTTTTTCATCTGGAGGGGCGACAGCGTGGCGTCAAGCGCCCCGGCTTCCAGCAGGCGGTTGAGGACGGCCCCGGTGATTTCGGGGGAAAGATCGTCGAGGTTGGTTTCGACGCGCACCACGGTGTCCCGCAGATAGGGGCCCGCGGGTTCCGCGTTCGCTTCACCCAGGATGGCGCGCAGGACGTTGGGGCGATGGGGCAGGCTGCGCGAGCCGAGGCCGTAGCCGATTTTTTCGATCCGCAGGGCCGGCATGAGGCCGAAGGAGCGCCCGAACTCGGCGGCGATGGCCGCGCCGGTTGGGGTGATCAACTCGGACGGTTCGTCGATCTGCCCCACGGGAATGCCCGCGAGGATCTCCAGCGTGGCGGGAGCCGGGATGGGGAACGTTCCATGGGCCGTCTCGACCCAGCCGCGCCCATCGGCCAGCGGCGAACAGCGGACTTCCTCCACGCCGAGCGCCGCGATCCCCGCGCAGACGCAAACGATGTCGGCGATGGAATCGAGCGCGCCGACTTCGTGAAAAGCCACTTCCTCCAGCGGCATGCCGTGGATTTTCGCCTCGGCGACGGCGATGCGGCGGAAGATGGAGAGGGCGTGCGTCTTGACGAAATCGCTCAGATCCGAGGCTTCAAGCATCGCTCGGATTTGGGCATAGGTCCGCTGTTCTTCTGCGTGTGCGTGTTCGTGGCCATGCGAGTGCTGATGGTCGTGGGGATGGGGGCAGGCGCACGGGGCGTCTTGCTCGTGGCGGTGGGTGCTCCCTTCGTGGATGCTGAAGTGGATGCCGCTGATGTGCTGCCGCTCCTGGCGCTCGAAGTGCATGTGAAAATCACCCAGTTCGAGCTGGGAAAGCTCCCATTCAAGCGCGGACGGCTTGACGCCAAGGTCGCAAAGCGCCCCCACCATCATGTCGCCGCTAATGCCGGAAATACAGTCAAGGAAAAGGACCTTCATGGGCGTGAGAGTACAGAAACGGCGCGGTGCGCAAAGCGGGAATTTGCTCCGCTTCAGTTCCCCCGGAGTTGCGCGACGAGGGCGGGGAGATCGATCTTCTGGTCGTAGAGCGCCTTGCCCATGATGACCCCGTAGAGCCCCTGCATCCGGTTGAGGCGCAGCACGTCTTCCGCGCATGAGACGCCGCCGCTGGCGATGAGCTGGCATTTCAACTGTCCGAGCAGGCGCTCCATTTCGGTGAAGTTGGGGCCGGTGAGCATTCCGTCGGTGGCGATGTCGGTGTAGATGATGGTTCCGGCTCCGGCGGCTTCCACCTGCCGGGCAAGATCGGCCGCCTTGACGCCGGAACCCTCCGTCCAGCCTTTGACGGAGACTTCGCCGTTGCGGGCGTCGATCCCCACGGCGATGCGCTCGCCGCCGAATTGCGCGGCCATGGCGGCGACGAAATCGACCGATTCGGCGGCCCGCGTCCCGATGACGACCCGCGCCACCCCGGCGTCAAACGCCCGGGCGATGGCTTCCTCGCTGCGCATCCCGCCGCCGAGTTCGCACGGGATGCCCGCGCTGGCGGTAATGGCCCGGACGGCTTCAAGGTTCCGCGAAACGCCGGTGAACGCGGCGTCGAGGTCGACGATGTGGAGAAAGTCGCCCCCTTCATCAACCCACTTCCGGGCAAAGGCGGCAGGGTCGTTGGAGTAGACGGTTTTTTCGGAGGCTTTGCCCTGGCGGAGGCGGACGACTTGGCCGCACATGAGGTCGATGGCTGGAAGCAGGATCATGGAAAGGAAATCAAACGGCGGCGGTGCGGTCGAGGAAGTTCTTCAAAATGCGCAAACCCACGGTCTGGCTTTTCTCCGGGTGAAACTGCGTGCCCGCGATGTTGCCACGGGCGGCTGCCGCGGCAAAGGGGATGCCGTAATCGCAGGTGGCGATGGCTTCCGCCGGGTTCTGCGGTTCCGGGTAGTAGGAGTGGACGAAGAAGACGTGCGGGTTGGCGGGGAGCCCGTTCCAGAGCCAGTGGCCGGGGTCTGGAAAGGCAAGGCTGTTCCATCCGATTTGCGGGACTTTGAGGCCGGGGGTGGTGAAGCGCCGCACTTTCCCGGCGAAGAAGCCGAAGCCGCGGACGGAATCGGGCGCTTCCTCGCTGGTTTCGAAGAGGAGTTGGTAGCCGACGCAGATGCCCAGGAAGGGGCGGCCGCTTTGCAGCCAGGCTTGCAGCGGTTCCCACATCCCGCGCGAGGTGATGCCCTCCACGCAATCGGCAAAGGCTCCGACGCCGGGCAGGACGACGCCGTCGGCTTCCGCGAGCCCTTCCGGGGTGCCGATCAAGCGGACGTCGGCTCCTTCGTGTTGGAGGGCTTTGAAGACGCTGCGGATGTTGCCGCTGCCGTAGTCGATGAGGGCGATCATGTGAGGGCTAGAGAACGCCTTTGCTGCTGGGGATGCCGTGGACGCGCGGATCGATCTGGCAGGCCTGGTCAATGGCTTTGGCGAGGGCTTTGAAGAGGGCTTCCGCCATGTGGTGGGCGTCGCGGCCGTAGAGAACCTCGGCGTGGAGGTTGATGCCCGCGTGGACGGCGAAGCCGCGGAAAAATTCCTCCACCAGCTGGAAGGCGAAGTTGCCAATGGCTTCGACGCTCTGCGGAGCCCGGTATTCCAGGAAGGGGCGGCCGCTGAAGTCGACGACGACGCGGGCGAGCGTTTCGTCCATGGGCAGGTAGGCACAGCCGTAGCGGCGGATGCCCTTTTTGTCGCCCAGGGCTTGGGCGAAGGCGCGGCCGAGGCTGATGCCGACGTCTTCGACGGTGTGGTGAAAGTCGACTTCGATGTCGCCGTCGGCGGTGGCCTCCAGGTTGATGAGGCTGTGCCGCGCGAAGAGGGTGAGCATGTGGTCGAAGAAGGGGATCTTCGTCGAGATTTTGCTGGTGCCGTCACCGTCCACGGTGAGGCGGATGGCAATGCGGGTTTCGGCGGTGTTGCGTTCGACGGCGGCTGTGCGGCTCATGGCGAGGGGGATTCTACGCCTTTGGGCTGGCGTGTGGAGCGGAATTTTTCTTCTCTTTGACGGCGGGAGCGGCTTCGGCGGGCGTGGGCGTCGGGGTGGGCTTGGCTTTGAGGGCTTTCCATTCGGCGGCGAGCACGGCGATCTGGGCGTTCTGGGGCCAGAGGCTTTGGGCTTCGTTCAATTCGGCCTCCGCGTTTGCCAGATGGTTCGCTTTGAGTTCTTCCTCCGCGGCTTTGGTGGCGGTGAGGCTGTTGCGCATGTCGGCGATGGAAAATTTTTCGATCCGGGGGGTCTCGGTTGCGAGGGTCGCTTTGAGGGCCTCGAAGCTCTTGGCGGAGAGGAGAAAGAGCGGTTTCCATTTGACGCCAGCCTTCTCGGCGGCGGCGAGCGAGGCTTCCGCGGCGGCGCTTTGTGCTTTGCGCAGTGCGATCATCTGGCTTTTCTGCGGCTCGGGCACGAGGACGATGCCGTTGTTGAACAGGGTTTCCTGGACTTTGGCTTTGTTTTGGATCGTCACCATGTCCATGGCCGCGATGCGCACCATGCTTTGGGCCAGTTCCGCGGCGTCGGGGAAGGCGGCGGAGCCGGGGTAGAGTTTTTCGATCTGTTCAAAGGTGTTCAGGGCACCGATGAAATCCCGGTTGGCGGCTTGGTCCCGCATAACGCTTAACCGCATCTGCGCGCCAAGCTGGTATTTGTTTTTCTGGGCTTCTTTGGGCGTATACCAGCGGTTATCCCATTTCAGCTCGCCTGCCTTGACGCGCGCTTGCTCCTGTTTGAGGGCTTCGAGGGTTTTCTTGACGTCGGCGGCGCGGGCGCTTTCGGGATAGGTTTTGAGGAAGGCATCCAAGTCCTTCAGGAGGGGAGGGTAGGCGGCAAGCTTGAGGGAGTGGGTGCCGATCTGATGCTCATTGAGGGCTTGGTAGGCAGTTTCGTCGGCGGGGGTCCTGGCGACGCTTTGCACGTCGCTCTTGGCGAGCTTCTTTTCGTCAATAATCCTAGGGGAAATGGCCACGTCCATGACGATTTCCTGGTCCGTTTCGCTCAGGATTTTGCCATTGAGAATTTCGCCGGATTTGAGGGTGGCCGTGTCGGCCATCGTGGCAACTGATGCCGCGAGAAGGATGCCGGTGAAAACAAGGAGGGGGGAGGAAATAACCTTCATGAGACGTTGCCATAAAAGCCGAAAAAGCGGGAGTGTGCAAGTGTGCAGGGGGGGTGTTTTTCGGGGGGAGCGAATGAATCCTTGGCTTGCGGGGCTGTGTTAGCGTAGCCTTGGTTTCCCTTTGTGAAAATCGACCCTGCCCTTCATCAAGCGCGGAAGCCGGACTGGCTGCGAGTTCGCTTTCCCTCCAGCCCGGTGTTTCACTCCACCAAGTCGCTGATCGCCGATCTGCACCTGGCGACGGTGTGTGAAGACGCCCAGTGCCCGAACCGCTGGGAGTGCTGGAGCGCCGGGACTGCGACGTTTATGATCGCCGGGGAGCGTTGCACGCGCGCCTGCGGCTTCTGCGCCGTGGATACGGGCAAGCCGCTGCCGCTTGATCCCGATGAACCGCGCCGGGTGGGCGAGGCGATTGCGCGGCTCAAGCTGCGCCACGTGGTGATCACTTCGGTGACGCGGGACGATTTGGAGGACGGCGCGGCGGAGCATTTCGCCCAGACGATCCGGGCGATCCGTGCGGTGGATAACGCCATCGTCGTCGAGGTGCTGACGCCCGACTTCAACGGGCGGCTCGCTTCGCTGGAAACCGTGGCGGCCGCCGCCCCCGACGTTTTCAACCACAACCTGGAGACGGTTGCGCGGCTGACCCCGCTGGTCCGTTCGCGCGCAAAATACCTCCTTTCGCTGGAGGTGCTGGGGAAGTTCCGCGAGATCGCCCCGGGCATTACGACCAAGAGCGGCCTGATGCTGGGATTGGGCGAAGAGGAAGCGGAAATCCTGGCGGCCATGGACGATTTGCGCTCCGCCGGGGTGGAGGTGCTGACGCTGGGCCAATACCTGCGCCCGACCCCGAAGCATCTGCCTGTGGTCGCCTACATCCCTCCAGAGAAGTTTGCGCAATACCGTGAAGCCGGATTGAAGAAAGGCTTCAAACATGTCGCCAGCGGCCCGCTCGTCCGCAGCTCCTACCACGCGGCCGAGTTCAACCCCCAAGCCGATGCCCGGCGATAGCCCCGATTTCTCCATGACGCCTCCGCCTGAAGCAAGCCGCCCGCTCAAAATCACCGCCTTGATTCCCGCCTACCGCGAGGCCCGCCGCATTGGCGAGGTTGTCCGGCGGGTGCGCGCGCAGCTTCCCGATGTGCTGGTGGTGGACGATGGTTCCCGGGACGCGACGGGGCAGTGCGCCCGCGAAGCGGGGGCCGAGGTGCTTGTCCATGCCCAAAACGGGGGCAAGGGGGCGGCGATTAAGACCGGCTTCCGCGTGTTGCTGGAGAGGGGCGTTGATTATGTGCTGATTTTGGACGGAGACGGCCAGCATCTGCCGGAGGAGATCGGCCGCTTTCTCGCCGCCGCCGAACGAGAGCGTTGCGGGATGTTCGTGGGCAACCGGATGACGGCGGCCAAGGGGATGCCCCTGTTGCGCTGGTGCACGAACCGGTTCATGTCGTGGATGATCAGCCGGTTGTGCGGCCAGCCGATCCCGGATACGCAATGCGGTTTTCGGATGATCCACCGGGATGTCATTCCGAGCCTTTTCTGCGAGAGCAACGCGTACGATTACGAAACCGAGATGCTTCTCATCGTGGCGGCGGGCGGACACCGCATCGCCAATGTGCCGGTGACAACGGTGTATGCCGACGAGACGAGCAAGATCCATCCGTTGCGCGATGGGCTCCGGTTTCTGAAGCTGCTGAGCCGTTACCGCCGGGCGGACTGCTGGAGGTGAAAACCGGCGCCGAACTTTGCGGCACAGGAGGTGCCTATGGTTCGGTGGGGTGGAAGCCCGGCCCGGCGCCATTTGAGGGAGATTGGTGGCGGATGCGCAGATGCGCACGTTGCCTGAAGGCACTGGGAGTGAACCCGGTTAGGCGTTTGAATACCGTTGCGAAGTGCTGGCTTGTGGCGAACCCCATCTCCATGGCCAGCCGGGTAACGGGATAGTTGGTTGTTCTGAGCAGGTGTTTTGCGTTTTCCATGCGCCGCCACATGGCATATTCAAGAGGAGGCATGCCCGTTTCATGTTTAAAAATTCTTTTAAAATATGAATCCGACATGTGCGCTGCGTGAGCCAACACTTTAAGGTCAGGAAATTGTGTCGGGTGCTGTTCGATGTGGTGGATGGCGTTTTGTATGCCGATACTGTAAGGGCGGGCAATCCGGCGTTCCGCGATGCCAATGATATCCAGCGCCAGCCGCAAGAGGAGGTTTCTTACATCCACCGCGCGCAGCGGGTTATGAGTGTCGGCGTAGGCGGCGAGGATGCGGTCGAACGTCGGGGCAAGCAGGTTGCCGTTGCGGAAATGGCGAGTGGGCAGGGAGAGGAACCTGCGCATGAGTGTGTGTGCTTCTTGCGGTGTAAGACCGAGGAACGATTGCCCTTCCGCTGTAAACCTGAATTGTATCCAGTACAGACGCCCCTTGTTTTGCGGTTCACGTCCTGTGCTGTGGATCTCGCCCGGCTTGGTTATGAACAGATCACCGCCTGCCAGGTTGTATCGGGTGGTTCCTGCCACGTATGTTTGTGCACCGTTTGCCAAAAAGCAGACCTCGAAAATATCTTTATGAAGATGAGGCTTTAGCGGGGGATGCGCTTGGACATAATCGTAACGACCCAAAAGCACAACCTCCGGTATATCCAGAGCTGAGAATTCGATGGTTGTTCGAGCAATATCCTTTTGGTCTCGCGTGTGGTTCATTCAGGCATCCCTTCAGGATCCAGAGGTAAAATGCATGGAGCAGAACCGAGTTTTGCGTGGTCGGGTGGTTTTGTCAATGTTCCTAAAAAGATTAAGCCTTCCGGGAACGTCAACGCGAGGATGGTGTGTGATACTACTGCCATGAATGAGTTCGCAAACAGATTGCCGAAACAGATAATATCCACCTTAACGATGACCTGTGTCGAAGTGCGCAATCCATAGGACGGAGCCGAAAAATGAGCCGAATGACAGGCCTTGAACGATGTGAGACAGTCCTTGCCGGCGGAGTGGCTGATTGTGTGCCGGTGGTTCCCCAGGCGTTTATGTTCGCGGCAGGGGCTGCAGGAATCCGGGTTGGCGAGTTTGCGCGCAATGCCGCAAAGATGGTGGAGGCGCAGGTCGCCTGCCAGGCGAAGTATGGCTACGATGGCTGCGTGATTGATTTTGATGATGCCTCGCTTGCTGAGGCCTGCGGAGCAAAGGTTGTTTTCAGAGATGATGACCCGGCTATTGTGGATGAGTCGGCACCGGTTCTGAAGGATCTGCGGGATGTGGACAACCTGAGGCTGCCCGATCCTTGGAATGACGGAAGGCTGCCGATATGGCTGGAAGCCACCCGATTGCTAAAGGCGCGGATTGGCGACCATGTTTTCATCATGGGGCGAGCGGATCAAGGGCCGTTCAGCCTTGCGTGTCTTTTACGTGGGGCCCAGCAGTTTATGATGGATTTGATGGACGAAGAAAATCGGGATCAGGTCAAGCGATTGATTGAATTCTGCCGCCAGGCGTGTGCCAGATTTGCGCTGGCACAAAAAGAGGCGGGCGCGCATGCCACCTCGATTGGCGACGCTTTTGCCGGGCCTAATCTTATTTCACCTGACTTGTACCGTGAATTTGCGCTTGGTCCGGAGATTCGATTGACCGAAAAAATTCAGGCGGCGGGGATTCCGTTCTCGATTCATATCTGCGGCAATACTACCGGGATCATCGCCGACATGGGTACGACGGGGGCGAGGATTCTCGAAGTGGACTGGCTGTTGGACATGGCGGCCGCTCGAAAGGCCGTGCCGGAGGGGACGGTTCTGATGGGGAACGTCAATCCAAGCGATCCGTTGGTATTGGGCAAGCCGGAGGCGGTGGATGCCGCCGCGCGCCGGGTGATCGAAGCCACGGGCGGGCGCGGGCTGATTCTCAGTTCCGGCTGCGCCATGGGCCGCAATACGCCGCCGGAGAACATGCAGGCGTTGATTGCCGCAGCCCGAAAGTATGGGAGGCCGGAATGATCCATTCGTGCCAGTATAACACAGGAAAGAACGAAGCCCAATGAATGCCAGAGAACGTTTTTTGACAGCCTTGACCTGCGGCGTGCCGGACCGGGTTCCGATTGGCGATTATTTGTTCAGCCGGAACCTGCTCAAGCAGGAGTTGAACCATGTGCCGAAGCTTTACGAGGCGGATGCCCAGGTTCGGCTGGCCACGAAACTGGGGCTCGATTGCATGTGGATCCCCGTCAACGGCTTTTGTGGAACGGAAGAGGAATGGCACGCGAAAGGCACCGAGTATCAGGATGAGTGGGGCGTCACCTACATCAAGAACGGCTGGCCCATCATGGCGCAGACGGATACCCCGATCAAGTCGCGTGGCGACTGGCAAAAGTACCGGATGCCGCTGCCCTCGGCGCCGCACCGGTTGAAGATGCTGGGGGAGGGGATTAAGTCGAACACCGGAGCGATTGCGATTGTCGCCGGGGTGCTTGGGCCCTTTACGATGATGTACTGGTATTTGATGGACATCGAGACGCTTTCGGTAACCCTCTACGACGACCCTGATCTTGTCCGCGAGATGAACGACGCCTATGTAAAGTGGGTCTTGCAGGTATGCGAGATGGCGGCAGGATTGCCGGGAGTGGATGCGTTTTCCATCTCGGATGATTGGGGTAGCACGCAATCCCTGCTGATGTCTCCGTCGCACTTGCGGGAGTTTTTCATTCCGCCGTTCCGGCAGATTGTACAGGGAATCCGGAAGCTCGGCAAACCGGTGATCATGCACAACGACGGGAAAATCTGGGAGGTTCTGGACGACCTGGTGGACACCGGCATCAACGGCTTTCATCCGGTGGAACGGGCGGCCGGCATGGACCTTGCCAAGGTTAAAAAGCGGTATGCCGGGCGGCTCTGCCCGATCGGCAATGTGGACAACAAATACACCATGAGCATGGGGACTCCCGCCGATATCGAACGCGAAGTGCAGCAATGCATGGCGGACGCCAAGCAGGGCGGCGGATATATCTTGTCGACGGACCATTCGAT
The DNA here is from genome assembly GCA_037143855.1 of Verrucomicrobiota bacterium. GTDB lineage: Bacteria > Verrucomicrobiota > Verrucomicrobiia > Chthoniobacterales > Chthoniobacteraceae > UBA695. Next base: position 30,151 of record JBAWXX010000037.1, read on the forward strand.
CCACGACGGCATGCCGCATGAAAATATCATGGCCTATATCGAGGCATGCAGGAAATATGGAAAATACTGAGCCGCTTTTGCTTCAAAGGAAGGCGACCAAACAGTTTGCCATGTTATCGATCGAATCATTTTATCATTCGGGTCCCGGATACACTCCTTTTCTGATCCGCCCCGGCTGGCAGGTGGCTCAGCTTAATTACCTGCCGGAACTGGCTGAGGATCAACTCCACAAGGTTGAGCGGCATAAGGCTACGGATGAAGTGTTTATTTGCTTCAAAGGAATTTCGATCCTTGTCGGTGCGGTGGATACGGGCGACGGCTTGAAATTTGAGGCAATCCCCCTTCAGCCGGGTGTGACCTACAACGTGCCGAAAAGCATGTGGCATTGGATTGTCATGTACCCCGGCGATCAGGTGATGCTGGTGGAAAGGGCTCAGACGCATTGCGACGATGTCGAGTATCGCGAGTTGAAGCAAGAGGAGGTCGCCTTGCTTCGGCGGACGATCAGTATGGCGAAAGACTCTGCAAAAAACTGAAAAATTATGATTAAACGTCTGCTTTCCATGCTTTGCATCAGCCTCTCCCTGCTGCCCGCCGTCCTGGCGCAGGACAGGGACAACGTCCCCTCCGTCTTGGAGGGAGATTCCATCGTGCGCCACAACGGTGTTTACTACAACAACCGCCCGTTGTATGCCAGCCATGGAAACCCCCAGAAACCGTACTACTGGGTATTTGCCGGCGACCGGCCGTTTCTTCGCTTCGGAGGCGACCCCTGTATTGATGGCTGCTTTATGCTCGGTTTTCAGAGGGCTGACGGTACGGCCAAATGGCTGCTCGACTTCAAGTCCGTCGAGTCCCGCTACCACGTCGGGCGCATGGAGTGGGTGGTGAGTGACCCGGAGTTTCCTGGCGTGAGCATCTCGCTGCATGCGCTGCCGCTGGGCGTGGGGGTAGGCATGGCGGCCCAGGCGCAAGTGACCGGCGCGGCCGGTGGCGACCGCCTGGTTTGGCTGTTGGGCGCGGCTCAATTCAGGTGGGTGGCTGGCATTGATGCGATGGCGGCCGATACGCAGCAGGTGCGTTACGAGGGGTTCAAGCCGGAGCAGGCGGAGGGCAATCGCGTCCAAGTCCAGGGCGGCGTGATCCGGCTGGAGCCGCCGAATCCGATCCGCTACAGCCTGACCGCCTGCAGCGCCCCTTCGGAAATGCGGGTCGCCGATGCGGACCAATGGAAGACACCCGCCGCGCTCCTGGCAAGCGCCGGGGATAAACGCCCGGTTGCGTGTGGCGTGACGCCCATTGTCGGCAACGATCCGATCACCTGGATTGCGCGTGCGTGGCCGCAACAGGAGGCTGCCTCCGCTCCCGATGTGGCGGCGGAATACCGCGCGTCGTGGGAGCGGGTGGCCGAGTTGAACCGACGGGTGGTGAGCCAGACGCCGGACGCGCGGTTCGACTTCATGGTGCGCGCGGCCACGCCGGCTGTCGACGGGATCTGGCGAGCAACCGCCTATGGCGACTCCGGCAGCTCGGCTTTTCCGCACCCGCTGCTGGGGTTCCGCAAGTCTGACGGCGGCACCTCGTATGGCTGGCATGACCGGGTGAGGACGGAGGCGCGGACCTGGATCGCCTCGCAGGTGACGGGGGAGACTTACAAGGACCAGCCGGAATTGCGCAAGCTGATCGAGCAGAACATCGAGCTGGATCGGTATGTGGGCACCTTCTGCCACCCCGGCCCGGACCCGCGCTTTTTCAGCAAGGGACGGCTGATGCCCAATCAAAATTCGACGATGTACGACATGCAGTCGCAGTTTTTCGACCAGATGATCGAGGACTGGCGGTTCACCGCGGATTCGGAGATGGAGAATCTGCTGCGCCCGGCGCTGGAGCTGCACTTGGACTACATCGCCCGCAGCTTCGATCCGGACGGCGATGGAACCTATGAAAGTTTCAGCAACACATTCCTGACCGATACCGTTTGGACCAATGGCGGGGGCACGCCGGATGAGACGGCATTTGCTTATCGCGGGCACTTGGCCGCTCGCGACATGGCGCGGCGGGCCGGGGATGCGGCCGCTGTAAAACGGCATGAAGCCAAGCTGGCGCTGATCCGCAAGGGATTCTTCGAGAAGCTCTGGGTGGACAAAGCGGGGCATCCGGGCGCTTACCGGGAGCAGGGGGGGCATGAGCGGCTGCATCCCGACCCGTGGCTGCCGGGCCTCTATCTGCCGCTGGATTGCCCGGCCTTGCTGAATGACGAGCAGATGGCTTCCATGCTCCACTTTACCGAATATGGGCTGCAGCGCGAGCCGCGGCCCACGGGCGGGGTGCGGCTTTATCCTTCCAACTGGGTGCCCTCCATCTGGTCGAATCGGACGAAGTCGCCTGGGGATGAATATGCCTTGGCGCTGGGGTACTGCTTTGCAGGCTTGCCGGAAGGCGCCATGGAGATTGTGAATGGCAACCTCAGCGAGTCGGCGTTCGAGTCGGCCGTCCCCGGCAACCTCGGCGTGCCCTACGCCAGTTGCGGGATAGACTGGAGCGACTCCCTCGGCTCGTTCGCCCGCACGGTGGTCTCGGGCGTCTTCGGCTACCGCCCGGACCGGCCCAACGGCTTGGTGACGGTCGCGCCGCAGTTCCCCGCCGCCTGGGACCACGCCGCGTTCGAGCACCCGGAGTTCAAGCTGGCCTATCAGCGTCAGGGGGCGAGCGAGCGATTGAGCGTCGAGTTGGAGCGGGAGTCGGCGATGGAATTGCAGTTGCCTTTCCGCGGGATGGCGGTCCGGTCGGTGACCCTCAACGGCAAAAAGGCGAAGGGGACGATCAAGCCGGGCTTCGGCCGCTCGATCTATGTGGTGCGGACGCCGGTTATGAAGAGGGCGGAAGTGGTATTGGAAGTGTCCCAGGCGTTGCCGGCGGCCGTGGCGCAGTCGCGGGAGGTGGACGCCGGCTCGCAGGTTGAGTTGGCGGTGGACGGCGGGCGCATCACGGAACTGCGCGATGCACAGGGGGTGCTGGAATCGCCGCAGGTTCACGATGGCAAGGTGAAAGCCCGGATTGCCAATAACGCCGGGAATCATCGGCTGCTGGCGTTGGTCCAGATGGGGAAGGCCCCGCAGTGGCGGATCTTCGATTTCCTGGTCCATGACCGTCCGGCCGAGCAGTATGCGGCGGAGAAAAACCTGCGCCAGGCTCCGGCCGATGCGAAATGGACGGGGATCGATCTGGCCGGGCAACTCAACGGCCGGGTGACCGACATCTTCCGCCAGGAGTATCTCTCGCCGCGCCCCGACACACTATCACTGCGCCTGGCCAAGGATGGATATTCGGTTTGGAACGCGGTCTATGCCGGGAAGATGCCGCCGGCCATCGATTTGAGCAATACCCGTCCGCGGCGGTCGGTGCCGGTGTATGACGCGGCGGTCGGAGATCTGAAGCTGGGCAACGAACTGACGCTGGAGGCGTGGGTGTGGGTCGATATGGCGCCGTGGACCAGTATTCCCATTCTGGAGCTGGGCGACTTCTCCATGGATATCATGTCGAACGCCGGGCGATTGCTCCGCATGGATGCCGTCCAGCCGATCTTTCATGGTTCGTCCGTTTTTTGTGGGGATCGGGTGACCCATGTGGCGGTGGTGTTCCGTCAGGGCAAGCCTGGCCAGGTTTTCTACGACGGCAAAAAATGCTTCGTGGAGACGGTGCCGGTCGATCTCTCCACGTTGAAGCTGGGCTCCACGCTTCGCCTGGGTGCGGACCGCACCGGTGCGAAGCGGCTGCTGGGGCGGATTGATCGCGTCGCGATCTCGACAAAAGCGGCGATGCCTGAACAACTCCAAAACAGGACGGTCGATTCCGCGTCATTGCCGGGGACGGTGGCGGACTGGCGGATTCCGGAAACGGGCGGTGCGCAGGTGGTCTCGACGGTAGCCGGCGGCCCGGCGCTGGTGCGGCAGGAACTCAGTTTCACGCGCCCCAAAGGCCTGCCGGAGCCGCTGAAGGTTGCCGACGGGATTCTGGAAGTTCCGCAAGGGGCGCGCTTCAAGTGGAATCCCGGTGTGAAAGACATTGCTTTCACCTCGCTATGGGACAATTGGCCGCGAAAGGTGGAGGTGCCGGTCAATCAGAAAGGCGACTCGGCATGGCTGCTGGTGTGCGGCTCGACCAATCCGATGGAAGTGCGCATCGCCAACGCGGTGTTGCGCTTCGAATACGCTGACGGGGTGAAGGAGGAGTTGGAACTGGTCAACCCGATGAACTTCTGGTCGCTCTGTCCGTTCGAGTTTAGCGATTATGACTATGCCATCGAGGGCTTTTCGCTGCCCAAGGTGCCGCCGTCGCAGGTGCAGTTGGGCACCAACTGCCGGGCGATGGTGTATGGGTGGAAACTGCGGCCCGGTGTGGAGCTCAAGCAGGTGACGCTGGAGAGCCTCTCCCAGGAAGTGATCATCGGCCTGATGGGCGTGAGTATCTGCAAACCGTGAAGGCGCCACCCGCTCCCCCCGAAACAAATGATACCAATGACACCGTTGGATTGGTCTGATGGATTGGCCTTATTGTCCCAAAGGGACAACCCGAAAGTAGCCCGGCGTTTTAACGCCGGGTTCGCGGGAAACAATGCTTCGTCCCGGAGGGACGTTTGATGGGGAAAAATGACGCTCATTTTCAACCGTCCCTGCCGGGACGAAAGGCTTCGCACTCCCTACCCGGCGTTAAAACGCCGGGCTACTCTCAGAGCGTCCCCATGGGACGCGAAAGCGAAGCCCTCTGCCAATTCTACCAAATAAACCGTAGAGATGGTATGACGCGTAATACCAATGACACAGTTGGATTGGTCTAATGGATTGGCCTTATTGTCCCAAAGGGACAACCCGAAAGTAGCCCGGCGTTTTAA
>JBAWXX010000038.1:0-34163 GCA_037143855.1 Verrucomicrobiota bacterium
CTTTCGGGTTGTCCCTTTGGGACAATAAGGCCAATCCATCAGACCAATCCAACTGCGTCATTGGTATTACAATTGTTTTTAAAGAAATGACCAGAGAACATGGGGTCAAAAAAAACGGAGAAGCCCTTCGGCTTCTCCGTAGCGCAAAAGCGGAGATTTCTGGGGTTACTTTTTGGCGACGTTGGCAAAGATGCCATTGGCTTCTTCCAGCGTCTCCTTGCTGCCGATGTCAAACCAGATGCCGGGCACCTCATAGGTGTGCACCGGGGTGCGGGTATACAACCATTGGACGAACCGGCCGGGTTGGTCGGGGTTATTGCCCGCCGCGATGTATTCCGGGAATTTGGACACCGTTTCCTTGGAATAGTAATAGAGGGCGATGCCGGTTTGGGTGGTCTTCGGATGGGCCGGTTTTTCCTCGAAGTGGGTGATGACCCCCTCGGCATCCACCTCGATGCTGTTGTACTTCTTGATGGCTTCGAGGTCCTTGACGTCATAGGTGGCCAGGACCGCCGCCTTGCCCTTGCAGAACCGGGCGAAGGCTTCGAGGGATTCGCTAAAGAGATTGTCCCCCGCCACGACGACCAGGTCCGAGGCATCCAGATGCTCGCGGGAAACGACGAGGTTGATGTCGCCGATGGCGCCCAGCTTGTCCTGATCATTCATCGACCCGTCGTTGATGATTTTGAATTTCAGCTTTGGCTGGCGTTTGACGTAATCATCGGCCCATGCCTGGAAATCGGCGGCGAATTTGTTGTTCGTCACCACGTAGACGTTCTCGATGTCGGGAATGGGGGCGAGGTTATCCAGGACCCACTCGATCATCGGCTTTTGCGCCACGGGGAGGAGGGGCTTGGCCTTGGTAAGGGTGAGCGGATAGAGGCGGGTCGCATATCCGGCGGCGAGGATGAGAATATTCATGCGCCCCGTTCTTGCCGAGCGGAAGCGTTCCGCGCAAGCCAAAAACAGGGAAACTAAGGAATCGCTGTTTCAATCAGCATGGGGCAGATGGGAGGCAAGTTTTGTTGGCTGGTGACACCGGGAACAGCGGCAATATCAGAAAGTATTGACGATGCGAACTGTGGCGGCTGACGACAAAATCGCCCGCAGATGGCCCTTGGGGATATGTTCAGCGGTTCCCTAATGGGCGTTCTGCAGATTGCCGCGTCCGGTCCCCTGCTCTTCCGGGGCCGTCTCTCCCATGGAAGCGACATCCTTGTCGATCAGCGTAATGAGATAGTTGCTCAAGGAGCGGCGGTCGCGTTTGGCGCGGGCTTTGGCTTTTTCAAGCAAGTCTTCGGGGCAACGGAAGGCGGTGTATTTACTGCTCATGAATCAGGGGCGATAATTTGTTTTCTGAAAAAGATATTAACCAACTCTTGTTACACAAGTAAAGCGTTTCGTGAACGGTCGTGCTACGCTGGGCAGGAGCGTTCTGCGGCATTCCATACCTGATAATGCGCCGCAAAATCCTGCTGGAAGCGGGTGAAGCTTCCCGCCTCGATTTCCGCCCGAGCCCGCGCCATGAGGGTCAGGTAGAAGTGCAGGTTGTGCAGGGTGATGAGCCGCAGGCCGAGGATTTCCTCGGACTTGACGAGGTGGCGCAGGTAGCCGCGCGAAAACTCCCGGCAAGCCGGGCACGTGCACCCTTCTTCAATGGGGCCCTTGTCCATCGTGAAGGGGCTGTTTTTTAAATTGATCGTCCCGTGGGCTGTAAAGGCCGTCCCGTTGCGGGCGATGCGGGTGGGGAGCACGCAGTCGAACATATCGACGCCGCGCGCAATCATGGCGAGCATCTGGGGAGGCGTCCCCAGGCCCATGGCATAGCGGGCTTTGCCGGCGGGGAGGAACGGTTCGCTGCGCTCCACGGCGGCCATCATCTCCGGCTCCGGTTCGCCGACGCTCACGCCGCCGATGGCGTAGCCCTCGAAGTCCATCTCCACGAGCGCCTCGGCGCTCATCCGGCGCAATTCGGCATGGGTCCCTCCCTGTACAATGCCAAAGATGGCACCGCGCGGTTCCCCGGCGGCGTCGCGCGCCCGCCCCCAGTCGCGGCAACGCTGGGCCCAGCGAAGGGTCCGTTCCAGGCTCCGGGCGGCGTCGTCATAGGCGCACGGATAGGGAGGGCACTCGTCGAACGCCATGGCGATGTCGCTGCCGAGCGTCGCCTGGATATCCATGGAGGTTTCCGGGCCGATGAAGCAGGGGGAGCCGTCGAGGTGATTCTGGAAATGGACCCCCTCCTCGGTGATTTTCCGAAGCTTGGCCAACGAGAAAACCTGGAAGCCGCCGCTGTCGGTGAGGATCGGGCCGTCCCAGCGCATGAAGCGGTGGAGCCCCTCGAAGTGGCGCATCACGGCCATCCCCGGCCGGACAAAAAGGTGGTAGGTGTTGCCAAGGATGATCTGCGTGCGCAGCTCCCTCAATTCGGCGGGGCTGACGCCCTTGACAGTCCCCTGGGTGCCCACGGGCATGAAAATCGGCGTTTCAATCACCCCATGGGGAGTGGTCAGGCGGCCGCGGCGGGCCTTGGAGGCGGGATCGGTGGCAAGAAGTTCAAACACGGCACGGAGGTTACGGGAAGAGGGCCCCGTGGGAAACAGGAAAAAAGAGACGCCTGGCGAAACGCCCGGATACGATCAGCGAAACCCCTACGGGAAAATCCAAGCCCCGCCCTTGACGCCCTTCCTCCCTTCCTCTAGCGTCGAGCCGATTATGCGGAAATTCATTCTTTTTTCCTCGCTTCTCCTGGCTGCATCCATGCTTCCCATCCCGCCCGCGCAGGCGGCGGCCGTCTACCGCCCCGGAGAAGGATTCCACAGCGAGGAGGAAGACGCCGGCCCGATCGAAAAATCCGCCAGCGAACAGCTCCATAAAGCGCAGGATCTGGAAAAAGAGGGAAACACGAAAAAAGCCATCGGCGCCTACCGGGCTTTGCTCAAAGGGTTCCCGGATTCCGGCGCGGCCTCGCACGCCCAATTCAAAGTGGCCGCCCTTTACGAGCAGGAGGGCGACCTGGAACGCGCCTTCAAGGAATACGGCAAATACGTCTCCGCCTATCCGCGCGGCCAGGAGTTTGACGCCGTGGTGGAACATCAATTTGGCATCGCCAAGGCCTTCCTGGAAGGGGCCAGAAGGAAACTTTTTGGCGTGAAAACCTTCCCCTCCATGGAGCGGGCCGAGAAGATGTTCGAGGAGATCGTCAAAAACGCCCCCTACAGCAAATACGCTCCCCTCGCCCAGTTTAACATCGGCATGGCGCATGAGAAACGGGGCGAATACCCCGAAGCCATCGCCGCCTACCAGCTCGCCGTGGACAAATACCCAAACGACGACGTGGCGGGCGACGCGCAGTATCAAATCGGCTACGTCCAGATGCACTTGATCCAGAAAGGCTCCAACGACGAGGCCTCCCGCGTCAAAGCCCATGACGCCTTCGAGGACTTCATCGTCCGCTATCCGCAGAGCGAGAAAATCCCCCAAGCGCGCGAAAACCTGGGGGCTCTCTCCGGCACGAACCTCAAAAAGACGCTCGATATCGCCCGTTTCTACGACAGAACCAAGAATTACAAAGCCGCCGTCATTTACTATCAGGACGTCGCTCAGAACGGCAAAGATGCCCCCGAGGCCGCGGACGCGCGCAAAGCGATCGACCGGCTCAAGCAAAATGTCGGAGTGGACGCCCTCAAATCCGGCCCGGAGAATGCGGAAACCGGGGCCAAAGCGCAGGAACGTCGCAAAATGCAGGCGCAGGTGGACACCGCCTCACGCTCCGACTACGCCGGGCCTCCCGCCCCCGTCGTCCCGGATGAAACCGCCCCTGAAAAACCCAAACTGCGCACGCCGGGCTCTTCCCCAGGGGAAACGGCCGCTCCCCTCGCCCCCCTGCCTGAACCGGCCCTCCCCGCCCATTAGCCGCCCCATGAAATCCCCGTTTTTCGCCCTCCTTGCCGCCGTCCTCTGCCTCTGCACCGGTTGCGCCGGCTACCATCTTGGCGCCACGGTGCCCAAACGCATGGAGGGCATCAAGACCATCGCCGTTCCGACCTTCCACAACGACACCCTCGTGCCGCGACTGGAAGTCCTCGCCGCAAGCACCGTGGTCCAGCAATTCCAGGAGGACGGCACGCTTGCCGTCCGTTCCAGCAGCGACGCCGACGCGATTTTGGAAGGCACCATCACCAAAATCGTGCGGCATGGGGCGCGCTCTGTCCGCAGCGACATTGTGCAGCAGCAGGAATACAACCTGACGCTCACCATGCATTACACCGTCACCCGGCGCACGACCGGAGAGCAAATAGACGAAGCCAACGTCATCGGCCAAACCAGCTTCTTTGTTTCGGGCAATGACGTGAACCAGGACGAACGGCAAGCCGTTCCGCTCGCCATCGAACAGGCCTCCGCTCGCATCGTCAGCAAGGTGACGACGGGCTGGTAGCATTTTCCCGTTGGAAAATCCTTCTCTGATCCGGGCAAAAAATATTGCATTGGGCAGGAAGGAGTTCATAAACGAAGAACGCAACCAGCCACGAAAGGAGATGAAAAACCAGAATGTTTAAAGCTATCACGATTATCGCCATGGCCGCAGCAGTTCTCAGCTTGGGCGCTTGTGCCAAAGATCATGCGACCTGCACGACGACCAAAGTGTCCACCACTCACGCCAAGTAAGCGGTAAGACACTTATTTTAAGAAGGCCAGGCCGTTTTGGTCTGGCCTTTTTTGCGCCCTGACGCCTGGGTGGTTCTAGAGCGGTTTAAATTTTGTTGTTTACACGCTGCTCGGCGTCGCGGGCCGATGCGCGGTCTTTCAAGCTCGGGCAGTATTGAAAAATACAGCCGCTTCGCTTGAAGAGCCCGCGCATCAACCCACGACGCTCTCGCATCATTGTAAACACTTCAATTTAAACCGCTCTAATTCAGCGTCGGGTCATCCGGCTCTTCCGCCAGCAGGCGGAACCAGGGCCCATAGGTGCGTATGGTGGCGGCCCACATCTGCTTGCACGACTCCGGGTCGAGCACTTCGCGGTCCGGTTTTTGGACCACCCAGGATTTTTGCTCCAGCTCCGCCTCCAATTGGCCGCCGGACCATCCGGCGTAACCGACAAAGGCTCGCACCACGGCATCGCCGTCATCCTCCGCCAACTCCTTGGCTTCTTCCAATTCCACGTTCAGGCGGCAGGCCACGGTTTGCGTCTCCCGCTTCCAGGCGAACACGGCGAACGTCATCCGGTCGCGGCTCACGGGACCGCCGGAAAAGACCGGAATCGCCGCGAGAGCTCCCAGATCCGGGAGCGTCAGCAAATCCCCCACCGTTTTGTCCAGGGCGCGGTTGAGCACAATGCCGAGCGCTCCCTCCTCGGCGTCGTGGGAAACCAGGTAGAGCACTGTCCGGCGGAAATTGGGGTCGAGCAAATTCGGGTGCGCAATGAGCAGCGCCCCTTCCACTCCCAGCGATGATGATGGAAAATCTCGCACATTCCTAAATTAAGAGCCCTGGAGCGCCGCGCAAGGCAGAAAGATGCGTTTGCGATTGGAAAAACGCGCTCCCGCCTGATACGTTCTCCCTTTTCCATCCAATGACACAGGACTCACCTCAGCTTGTCATCGCGGGGAGGCCCTTCCAATCGCGGCTCCTCCTCGGCACCGGCAAGTTTTCCTCGCACCCCGCCATGGCCGCCGCACTCGACGCCAGCGGCACGGAAATCGTCACCGTGGCCTTGCGCCGCGCCGACCTTTCGGGCAAAGCCGATCCGTTCGCCAACATCCTTGATTTCGTCGATCCCAAACGCTACCTCATCGTGCCCAACACGAGCGGGGCCATCAATGCCGAGGAAGCCGTCCGGCTCGCCCGGTTGGCTGCTGCCGCCGGGCTGCCCCTCTGGATCAAGCTGGAGATCCACCCCGACCCCCGCTATCTCCTGCCGGACCCGATCGAAACCTTCAAGGCGGCCAAAATCCTCGTGAACGAAGGGTTCACCGTGCTCCCCTACATCAATGCCGACGCCGTGCTGGCCAAGCGGCTCCAGGAAGTGGGGACGGCCACCGTCATGCCGCTCGGCTCGCCCATCGGGAGCAACCGGGGGATTGAAACGCGGGCGCAAATCGAGATCATCCTCGAACAGGCCACCGTCCCCGTCGTGGTGGACGCCGGATTGGGAGCCCCGAGCCAGGCCGCCGAGGCGCTGGAAATGGGGGCCGATGCCGTGCTCGTCAACACCGCCATCGCCATCGCCGCCGATCCCTCCCGCATGGCGCGCGCGTTCCGCAAGGCGGTGGAAGCGGGCCGCGAAGCCTACGAAACGGGGCTGGCCGAGCGCCAGGATTGCGCTTCCGCAACGAGCCCATTGACAGCCTTCCTGCATGCGGCAAAGTAAACCGTCGTTTTCCCATGCCGTTGCTCGAAGTCCAAAACCTGCGCACCTGGTTCCCCGTCACCACCGGGCTTTTCCGGCGGCACACCGGCGACGTCAAGGCCGTCGATGACGTCAGCTTTACCGTGGAAGAGGGCACGACGGTGGGGCTCGTGGGCGAGAGCGGCTCGGGCAAGACCACGCTGGGGCGGACGATCCTGAAGCTGACCCCTGCCACCGGGGGCAGCCTACGCTACGACGGACGCGAAATTACGCCCCTCTCGCAACGCGCGTTTCGCCCGCTGCGGCGCGAGATGCAGATGATTTTCCAGGACCCGTTCGGCTCGCTCAACCCGCGCCTTTCGATCCTCTCCATCGTCGCCGAGCCGTTGGAAATCCACTTCCGCGAAATGACGCGGGCCGATCGGCGCGAGCGGGTGGCCGAACTGCTGCGGCAAGTGGGGCTTCAGCCGGAAATGATGACCCGCTACCCGCACGAATTCAGCGGCGGCCAGCGGCAGCGGATCGGGATCGCCCGGGCGCTTGCGGTCAAACCGAAGTTCATCGTTTGCGACGAGCCCGTCAGCGCGCTGGATGTGAGCGTGCAGGCGCAGATCGTCAACTTATTGCAGGACCTCCAGGAAGAACTCGGCCTCACTTATCTTTTCATCGCCCACGATCTCGCCGTCGTGGAGCACATCAGCGACCACGTGCTGGTGATGTACCGGGGGAAAATCGTCGAGTCCGCCTCGGCCGAAGCCCTCTACGCAAATCCGCAGCACCCTTACACGCGCAAGCTCCTTGCCGCCGTCCCGACCGTCGGCTAACCCAAATGAAACCGAACGGAATCCTCTCCCCCGCCTCATGACGCCGCTGCTCCGCAAACTTCTTGGCATGAACTGGGTCCTCCTGGTGGTCATGCTTGGCCTGGCCATTTTTGGCGTCATCGCCATTTACAGTTGCACCTACATGCGGGAGGCGGCCGCCTACCACGACATGTGGCGCAAACAATCCGGCTGGATCGCCTTCGGCTTGCTCATCTTCCTCGTCGTGAGTTTGACGGATTACCGCTGGATTCGCTGGGGGGCGCTTCCCATTTACCTTGTCGGCCTCGTCTTTCTGGTTCTGACGCTTTTGATGGGCGTCAAAAAAGACGGCGCGCGCTGCTGGCTGAAGCTAGGGCCGCTCGTGTTCCAGCCCGCCCAGCTCGCCATTCTTGGCGGCATCCTGATCATCGCCCTGTTTCTGACGCAGTTTCATCGAATCCATCCGATGCTCAAGATGCTCGCCTGCGGGATCATGGCCGGTGCGCCCGCCTTGCTCATTATGATCCAGCCGGACCTGGGCGAATGCCTGATTTGGATTCCGGTGGTCTTTGCGATGCTTTTCGTCGGCCAGATTCCCAAGCGCTACCTCATCACGGTGATCCTCATCATGATCACCTGCATGCCGATTGCCTACTACTTCAAATTGAAGACCTACCAGCAGGCGCGCATCATCGCGTTTCTGGATCCCGAGATCGACGCCCAGGGCTCGGCCTGGGCCGTAAACCAGACCATGATCGCCATTGGCTCCGGCGGCTGGAGCGGCAAGGGGTTCAAGGCTCCCAATACGCAGGTGGAACTCGGCTATGTTCCCCAAACGACCGTCCCCAACGACTATATTTTCGCCGCGATCGGGGAACAATGGGGCTTTGTGGGAGGCGCCACGCTCCTGATTGCCTTCAGCGTTTTGCTGGGAACCTGCGTCCTGGTGGCCACGACGGCTGCGGATGAACTCGGCACGCTGGTTGCCATCGGGGTGGGCATGCTCCTCTTTGCACACACCTTCCAGAACATCGGGATGTGCATTTCCATGATGCCCGTCACCGGCGTCCCCCTGCCGCTGATCAGCTATAGCGGCTCGTTTGTGGCTGTCATTATGTTCAGCCTCGGGCTGGTCAACAGCGTTTGGGTGCACCGCAAGGCGCTGCCGTAAGCGCGGAAGCCGGGAGTTGAGAGAAAAAAGCCACGAGTCTTTTCTTTCTCTCAACCTCCCCCCTCTCTCAACTTCCCAAAGGCCGGGCGGGCTCGCTGCGCCGATTCCTTGCACACACCCCCTCACGCCCGAAGAAGCGGGATGGGCGGTGCATAAAAAACCCAAGAAAACGCCAACGAAGCCATGAAACGTATTTTTTCTCTCTCAGGAACCCTCTTTGCCGCGCTTGCCTTGATGACAGGAAGCCTCTACGCCGCCGAAAATGCCCCCGCCCCAGCATCCCCCGCGATGCAACACGGGAGTCTGGACCGGAAGGACCACGAGTTCCTGAAAAAAGCGGCCGAGATCAACCTGACGGAAATTGAACTCGGCAAGATTGCCGAGCGCGTCTCCAGCGACCCGAACATCAAGAAAATCGCCGGGACCATCGTCAAAGACCACACGGCGGCCAATCAAAAACTGGAGCGCCTCGCCGCGAGCAAGGGCGTCAGCCTCCCCATGGAGCCGTCCATCTGGGACCGCCATTCGCTCAACGTGATGCAAAAGGAGCAGGGCGAGAAATTCAACAAAGAGTTCCTCGCGTTCAACCTGAAAGGCCACGAGAAAGCCATTGCCTTGTTTGAAAAGGAGGCGTCCCGCGTTAAGGATCCCGACATCAAAGCCTGGGCGCAAAAAACGCTGCCCGAGCTAAGGCAACACCTCGCCATGGCCCAGAGCGGCAAGCCCGAAGCCGTGGCGGAGAAAGCCAAGCAGCAAAAGCATTGGTAAAAAATAAGCGGCTGATTTGTTCCGCCGAGGGGGCGCTATCCCGCCCTCCGGCGGGAACGGCCGGCGCAACCCTCGCGGGTTGCGTTTTTTTTGTGCCCGGAGCGAGGGGGAGATATTCCGTTTTTTATCGTCGCCACGCCATTTTCCCGCTGAAATGGACCCGACATGGCCCGCCAATACTCCCTCCACCGCCAGCCGGGACCTTCCGTTGCGATCGACTACGCCGCAGAGTTGAACCCCCAGCAACTTGCCGCCGTGCAAGCCCCTCCGGGCCCGGCGCTCGTGATTGCCGGCGCGGGCAGCGGCAAGACGCGCACCCTTACCTACCGCGTGGCCTACCTGCTGGAGAACGGCATCCAGCCTTCCAACATCCTCCTCCTCACGTTCACCAACAAAGCCGCGCGCGAGATGCTGGAGCGCGTGGAGGCGCTCCTCCCCGACCGTACCGCCGGGCTCTGGAGCGGCACGTTCCACTCCATCGGCAACCGGATTCTGCGCCGGCACGCGGAAGCGGCCGGCTACCGGCCCGGGTTCTCGATCATGGACCGCGAGGACCAGGCCCAGATGCTCGACGCGGTGATCGCCACCCACGGGCTGGACCCGAAAAAGAACAAGGACATCCCGAAAGAAAAACGGTTTCCCAAAGGCGAAGTCGTCGCGGATATTGTGAGTTTTTCACTGAACACGGGGCTTCCGCTGGAGGAGGTGTTATCTCAAAAATACCCGCATTTCCTCGAATTCCAGGAGCCGCTCGAAGCGGTGGCGCGCGACTACATCCAGCGCAAAAAGGCGGCCAACGCGCTCGACTTTGACGACCTGCTCGTGCAACCGCTGCGCCTCCTGGAAAGCAACGAGGAACTGGCCAAATTCTTCCGCGCTCAATTCCAATTCATCCTCGTGGATGAATACCAGGACACGAACAAGCTCCAATCCGAGTTCATCGACGTGCTGGCCCGCGATCACCACAACATCATGGTGGTCGGAGACGACGCCCAGTCGATCTACTCGTGGCGCGGCGCGAATTTCCAAAACATCCTGCAATTTCCCAAACGCTACCCAGGCGCCACCGTCTACAAAATCGAGACCAACTACCGGAGCATCCCGGAAGTGTTGGAAGTGGCCAATGCCGCCATCTCTGCGAACGTCCGGCAATTCGAAAAACACCTGCAACCCGCCCGGACTGCTTCGGGTGTCAAACCGGCGCTGGTGGCCCTGGAAAACTCGAACGACCAGGCCCGGTTCGTGGCGCAGCGCATCGCCGAGTTGCACGAGAACGGGATGGATTTGCACAACATAGCCGTCCTTTACCGGGCCCACTATCACTCGATGGAATTGCAGATGGAACTGACGCGCGCGGGCGTCCCGTTCTCGATCACCAGCGGGTTGCGGTTCTTTGAGCAGGCGCACGTCAAGGACGTGGCCGCGTTTTTGAAATTCGCCGTGAACCCCCACGACGAGGTGGCCTTCAAGCGGATGGCGCGCTTGATCCAGGGGATCGGCGAACGCGCCTCAGCCCAGCTCTGGGCGGCCGTTGAGAAAGCGCTTCCCGAAGGCTCCGCTCCCGCCTCGTTCCATGCGCTGCTGATGCCGGAGAAGCCGCTCAAAGTTCCCACCAAGGCGCAAAAGGAATGGCGGCAACTCGCCGATACGCTGGAGGAGATCGCGCCCGGCGGCATCGCACAACCTCCCGCCGAGATGCTCAACTCCGTGATCGAGGCGGTTTACGACGACTATCTGCAAGCCAAGTTCCCCAACTACGAAGCGCGGCGCGAGGATCTCAACACGCTCGCCAACTACGCCCGGCAATACCGGGACCCGGCGGAGTTCCTCGACCAACTCGCGCTGATGACCGGCCTGGATGCCGAAGAGACCCGGCCAGAGCGCGAGGGCGAGCAGGAGGCCGTAACGCTCTCCAGCATCCACCAGGCCAAGGGCCTCGAATGGCGCGTGGTCTTTGTGATCTGGATGACCGACGGCATGTTCCCAACGTCCCGCTCGCTGGAGGACGAGGAGGCCATCGAGGAGGAACGGCGGCTTTTTTACGTGGCCGTCACCCGCGCCGAGGACGAGCTTTATCTGACCTATCCCCTGCTCCGGCTCAACGCCGGGTATGGCGAGATGGTCCAGCGGCCCTCGCGCTTTCTCGCGGAGATCCCCAAGGAGCGGCTGGAAGAGTGGCAGGTGATGTAATCCTCCGCAGGAGCCCCTGCTTGACGTGTTAGCAGGCGTTTCTCAAGGTTTGGCGGGAAAGATTCATATTCTAAAGGTGCTTTTCGCAAAAATACCGGGTGGTTCAACAAGCGATTTTTCTCCCCCTCTCTTCCATCCCCCGTGCCGGGCAGCGCGCCAGTTGCCACGCGTTGTAGCTGTTGTGGCAGAGGACGTAGAAGGTGGGGCCGAGCGCGACGAGCGGGTTGGCATACATGAGGGCGATCCAGATCGTCAGCATCGTGTTTTTTTGCCCGAGGCTCTGGCTCACTTCCCGGGCCATGCCGCCGCTGCCGCCGAGTTTCCAGCCCAGGGTGAAGTTGACGATGCAAAGAACGGCGGCGGTGAGGCCGATCTGCGCCAACAACCCCAGGTGCGCGGCGCCTTCTCCCGTGAGCCATTGGCTCAAGAGGAAATGGCTGGCGTTGGAGGTGATGAGGAAGAGGGCTCCCATCCAGAGATAAAAGGAGACGGCCCGGTAGCGCAGAATGGCCTGCGTCCATTTCGGCGAGGCGACCCGCAGGCATTGCGCGGCCCCCAGCGGAATGAGGATGACGATGACGGTCTGCCGCAGGAACGGCGCGACGGGGATCGCCACGTCCGAGCCGAGGAAGAAGGGCAAAACCAGCGGAAACAGGCATCCCGCGCAGACGTTGGTGAGCAGGACCGATCCGGCCACGAAATCCACGCGCCCGCCGAGCATCCCCGTGACCACGGGCGAGGCGGTGGCCGTGGGCGTGAGCCCGATCAAGAGCGCCGCGAGGGCGAGCTGGCGATTGAACGGGGCGAGCAGGCTCCACGCCGCAAGGCCCACGGCCCAGTTGGCCGCCAAAAGGAACAGGTGCTGGCGGCGGAACCCCGTGGGACGGATGTCCAGGAACGCAAACCAGAGCATCGCCATAATGGCGTAGCGGATGATAAAATGGAGCTCGTGTGCCGCCGGAACCGCCAGCCCCAGCCCCATCGCACCCATCAGTTTAAGGGTGCGCGAAACACCTTGATTCATTGTTGGATATAACAAACGCACGAAACCGGCCAAAGGGAAAGCCGATTCTGGAAACCGGGAATTTTTCTCCCATCATAATCCGCTTTCTTCTTGCGAAAATTTATCCCATACTGGCCCGCATCTGACCATGATCCAGCGCGATTATCTTATCGTCGGCGCAGGCATCGGGGGTGCCACGGTGTGCGAGGCCTTGCGGGAATATGACTCCAAAGGGTCCGTCACGCTCGTCGGTTATGAATCAGCCCTCCCCTACCACCGCTCCCACCTTTTTTCGACTCTCTTGACGAAGTCCCCCGTGGACTCCCGAGCCCTCCAAAAACTCTACCGGCTTGCGCCGGAGTGGTATGAAAAGAACCAGGTGGAGGTGCGCCTCAATACGCTGGTAACGCAGATCAATCTGGACCGCAGGCTGGCCGTTTTGAGCACAGGGCAGGTCATCGAGTTCCGCAAGTGTTGCCTGGCCATGGGCAGCCGCCCCCGGCGTCCCCAGGTGGCCGGGGCAAACCTGGGCAAGATTCTCTACCTGCGCAGCCTGCGGGATGTGCAGGCGCTGCGCGAGATGATCGCCGGGGAAAAGAATATCTATATCATCGGCGGCGGGCTGATCGCGGCGGAAGCGGCCTCCGCGCTCCACGCCCTTGGGCTCAACGTCCAGATCCTTTGCAGCCACCCCACCCTTTGGCACCAGACGCTCGACCCGGAAACCGCTCTCTGGCTCACCGAGGTTTTCGCCCAACGCGGCGTACCGCTGCGCAATGAAACGATCAACGGCTTTGAGGGCAAAACCATCCTGCGCAATATCCAGACCAAGAGCGGCAGCCGCCTGGCCGCCGACCTGGCCCTCATTGCGGAGAGCGTCGAGTTGAACCTGGGGCTGGTGGCCAACACGCCGCTGGGCAGCCCGAACGGAACGCCCGTCAACGAGTTTTTGGAAACCGACGAAAAAGGGATCTACGCCGTGGGCGACATCGCCCTTTACCCGGACGCCATCTTTGGCGGGGTTCGCCGTAGCGAACATTGCGACACGACCCTGGAACAAGCGCGCATCGCCGGGGCAAACATCACCGGGAAAAAACGCCAGCGCTTCCGGGCGATGCCGTGCTATTCCAGCACGGTCTTTGATCTCCGGTTTGATTTCGTGGGGGACTTCAGCCAGATCCCCGTCCATTACGAAATCGAGGGCGACCGCTCCAAGAACACTTTCCAGGCGCGCTATTACCAGGGGCCCAAGCTGATGGGAATGCTCCTCTGCAACCAGCCCCCGGAGGCCGTGGCCGCCGCCAAGGAAGCCATCGCCCAGGCTCACAAGCACTAGTGTGGTGAGTGATAAATTCGCGTCATAATTCCGGCCCCTTTTTCAATTTTTCGGCGTTGCTCAATCGGTCGGTATCTTCAGATACCGCCCTCATTCGCGCCTTGAAAAATCGAAAAATTGTCTCGGACTTATTTAGCGAATTTATCTTTCACCACACTAGTGTCTCGCGCAAAGACGCCAAGGCGCAAAGAAGGTGATGGGCGGGCGTTTCCAAGTGCAATGAGGGAACGAGGAGAAAAAAATCTGCGGCAATCTGCGAAATCTGCGGATTCTTCCTCTGTTTTCCGTTAGCTTGCTGGCTATCCATGAACCGATCCGCGATCCAGAACACCCTGGCGGCTTTGCAAACCCGGCCCACGAAGAGCCTGGGGCAGAATTTTCTCCACGACGAGGAAGTCGCTTCCTGGATCGTCGATCAACTCAAGCTCAGCCCCGAAGACCACCTCGTGGAGGTCGGCCCCGGCCTGGGGGCGCTGAGTGAATATGCGATTGGGCGCTGCCGCTCGGCCACGCTGATCGAGAAGGACGGGCGGCTCGCCGAATTTCTCCAGGAACGCTTTGCCGCATCTCCCGGCGTGGAGGTGCTCCACGAAGATGCGCTCGCCTACGACCTGCGCGCCCTCTTTCCCCGAGGCACGGTGAAGGTCCTCGGCAACCTCCCCTACTACGTCTCCAGCCAGGTGCTCCTCGCCTTCACCGCCGAACCCTCGCCGGTGGCTCGCCTCGTCTTCACGCTCCAAAAGGAAATGGCTGAGCGACTTTCCGCCGGGCCCTCCACCAAAGAATATGGCGCGATTACGCTCCTCGTCGGGCGGCGCTGGCGCGTGGAATATTTGCGCACGCTGCCGGGGAGCGTCTTCCTGCCCGCGCCCAATGTGGAAAGCGGGGTGATCGCCCTGACGCCACGCCCGGAGGCGGAACTGCCGGATTGCGACGCCCGGCTTTTCACGCGGCTGGTAAAGGAGGGGTTCGCCCAACGCCGCAAGATGCTCCGCAAGATGCTGTCTGCCCACGCCCTCGACTGGCCCGCCCTCTGCGCGGCCATCGGCGCGGAGGAGACCGTGCGCGGCGAGGCGCTCACGCTGCGCCAATGGGTGGAGCTGGCCCGGTTCGTGGAAGCCGCCAATGCCCCCGAGGCATTCAACGCCACGGCCCAGGACGTGCATGGCGAACGCTTCGACGTGGTGGATGACGCCAACCAGGTCATCGGCCAGGCCAGCCGCCATGAGGTGCATACGCAGAAGCTGAAACACCGGGCGGTGCACATCCTCGTCTTCAACGCCAAGGGGGATCTCTTCCTCCAAAAACGCTCCCGCTGGAAGGACGCGAACCCGGGGAAATGGGACTCCAGCGCCGCCGGGCATGTCAACGCCGGGTGCGGCTACGACGAAACAGCGCAACGCGAATTGCAGGAGGAACTCGGCGTCAGCGCCCCGCTGGAGCCGCTGGGGATGCACCCCGCCAGCCGCGAAACCGGCTGGGAATTTGTGCAACTCTACCAGGCCCGCCACAACGGGCCGTTTACCTGGCCCCGCGCTGAAATCGAAAGCGGCCTCTTCTTCCCCATCCCCCTCCTGGAACGCTGGACCGCCGGGCGGCCGCAGGATTTCTCGCACAGTTTTCTCGCCTCCTTCCGCCTGTGGCGGGAAAACATGCGCTAACCGGCCATGGCACATCCCCCCCGCGAACTGGTGCAAATCGGCTGCTACCTGCGGCAGGATCAGGCCGATGAGCGCGGCCTCGTCATCCTCGCCCTGGAGCGGCCCTATTGGATTCTGGACGAGGATGGGCTCTACGGGCTTTATGTGGAAGGGGCCGACGTGGAGGCGGCCTCGGCCGAGTTGGAGAAATTTGAAGCTGAACGCGCCGCCGAGCTTCAGCGCGAGCGGGCGGCATTCCTCGATAGCCCCCCCTCCGGGCCGACGCGGAAAACGCCCCCCTTTTCGCTCTTTGTCTTCGTCTGGACCTTGTGCCTTTTTTACGGGCTGCAAGCAACGCAAGGCGCGGCGTGGACCGACCGGGGCCTCGCCGATTCCGTCGCCATCCTGCACGGCCAGCTCTGGAGGACCGTCACGGCGCTGACCCTTCACGCCGATCTCGGCCATCTTTTCGCCAACCTTGGAGCCGGCCTCGTCTTCGCCTGGGCGCTGCTCCCCCTCCTCGGCAGCGGCTGGACCTGGCTGGGCCTGGTCTGGTGCGGAGTCGCCGGGAACGCCCTCAACGCCTTGGCGCACCGGGGAGAAAGCCATCTTTCCCTCGGCGCGTCCACCGGCGTCTTCGGCGGATTGGGATTGCTCGTCGGCTGGCAGATTGCCGCGGTGCTTCGGCCCAGTGCAGGCGAGACGCGGAGGCCCTGGCGCTTGCGAGACATCGCCCTCCCTTTCGCCGCGGGGCTGGCTCTCCTCGCCTATCTGGGCGTTGGAGACGGCAACGGCAACGTGGATATTCTGGCCCACGGCCTGGGCATGGCCGCGGGGCTCGTGACCGGCTTCCTCCTGGCCTGGACGCGCCTGCCGGAAAAAACGTCCCGCCTGCTCCAGAAGCTCCTCGCGTGCGCCGCCCTGCTCCTGCCCATGCTGGCGTGGCTGTGGGCGCTGGGAAGCCGCTGAGGCGGCTTCAGATATATTCCAGCACGTCCTTCGCCTCGAAGCGCACCTTTGGCAACGCCGCGTAACGGTCATCCGCCGCGCGATACCCGGCGGGACACGCCGCGCCGGTCATCAAACCGCGCTCCGCCAGCCCCAAAATTTCGTCATATTTCGCCGGGATCAACCCCTCCATCGGGCACGTATCAATGCCCAGCAGCGCCGCGCACGTGATAAAGCTGCCGAACGCGAGATACGTCTGCCGCTGGTTCCAGAATGCAATATGGTCGCGCGCCGGGCCGTCGATCACCGTTCCCGCGATCACCTTGCGATACCCGTCGAGCGATTCCAGCGGCACCCCGCGCACCTCCGCGATGCGGCTCAGGTTTTGGTCGATGTATTCCATCTCCAAATCCTTCTTGTAAGCGAACACCACCAAATGGGAACAATCGGCCACCTGCCGCTGTCCCCAAGAAGCGGGCACCAGCGCCTCCTTGGTCGCCCGGTCCGTAATGATAAGGAACCTCCACGGCTGGAGACCGAACGCCGAAGGCGACAAAACCAGGGCTTCCTCGAGGGTTTTCCAATCCGAGGGAGCGATTTTACGGGAGGGATCGAATTTTTTGGTCGCATAGCGCCAGCGCAACGCGGCGAGCAGCGAATCATTGGAAATAGCGTGAGGATGCATGGCAAAAGGATCTTCCTTCATACACCCGGGCGATTTCGGGGGAAATGGGAAAATTTGCGTGAAAATACACTTGCACGAAGCGCCGCATCCCGCCATATTCGCCGCCCACTTCCGATGACCCTATCGTCCAGTGGCCTAGGACACCGCCCTTTCACGGCGGTAACAGGGGTTCGAATCCCCTTAGGGTCGATCCTTCAATTACCGAAAGGCATTGGGATTAAGGATGTATTCCCGGTTCAGCTCATGGCCGGCCTGCTTCGCGATCAGCACGGCACGCGCGCCGCCATGTCTCCCGACGACGTTAGCTTGCTCAAACGATACTTCGGGTGTCGCCAACGCCGAGACTCTGCTGCGCCTTGTACAGAGCGTTCCCAGCCCAAAGGCCGAACCGATCAAACTCTGGCTTGCCAAGGTCGGCTACGAGCGGATGCAGGAAATGTCCGACCCCGCTCTCGCCCTCGAACGCGCCCGCGCCACCTGGCAGAAACATGGCCGCAGCGAAAAATGGATTCAGCAGCGCATGACCGGGCAGGAAACCCGCAACAAACTCACCGACTACTGGGCCGCACACGAGGTGAAGAAAGGGGAGGAATTTGCCATCCTTACCAATATCATCCATCAGGAATGGAGCGGAGTCAGTGTCACCGCCCACAAGGGTTAAAAACCCAGAATCTCCGCGATCACATGAGCGAGGCTGAACTCATTTTTACGGCCCTCGCCGAACTTTCCACCCGCCAGATTGCCGAGACCAACACCGCCACCGGCATGACCGAAAACAAGACCGCTGCGAAGACAGGCGGCAAGATTGCCAAACGCGCCCGTCTGGAACTCGAAGCCAAGACCGGGAAAAAAGTCGTGACAGGTGAAAACTACCTGCCGCCGCGCAAAGCCAAGAAAATTCGCGAGGCAAGTGATGAGTGAAACCATCGCCGTCAAAATTATTCGATAACCGTATAAACAATGGACTCAGCCAACGTCCGGTCGCACACCCACTACCTTGACGAAAACCACAGTGTAGCCACGATCTTGGCCACGGAATTTCAGCACAGGTCATTATTCGCCGACGTTTTTGCCTATGTCCTTACGCCCTGCGGCGACGGAGCGGGCTATCGGCTTTCGTTTTCTTCTTAAGCTTCGTCGCCGGCTTCGCTTTGCCGGGCTTGGTTTTGGAAAGCGGCTTCTTGCGGGGTTCGGCTTTGCTTTGGGCTTTGGTGGATTTGGCTACCGGTTTTATTGTCTTTGACACAGCCGCCGATTTCGCAGGTTTGCTGGCTTTGGCCGCACGAGGTTTCGGGGCTTTGACTGGCTTCACTAACTTTTTCTGCTCCTTCTTCGCTTGCGGCTTTGCTTTTGTCCTGCTCTTGAGCACTGTCTTGGAAACGAGGTCAGAAGGGCGTTCTCCCAGAGCGGCGGTCATGTCTATGTCGATGCCGAACACGTCGGCGAGGGAAGCCGGATCGAGGTCGTTGGCGCCGCTGGCCGGGATCGCCTGCGAGGAAACGGCTTCGGTGATGAGTTCCGTGTGGTCGGCTTGGCGCAAGGTGAACAGTAATTCCGGCTGGCGGTCGAACCGCGCGCCAACGCCATAGAGGACCGCCGCGAGGTGCTTGCAGAGCCCGGCCCAATCTGGGCAGTTGCAGTCCATTTTAATTTCCGAGGGGAGCGGGAACATGCCGCAATCCCTGTCGGTGATGACCGCCATCACGGCATCGGAGAGTCGCCCCTGGAGCAGTTCGACAAGCGAATCGATCCGGCCCGAGCAGGCGCTCTTGATGGATTTCCAGCGCCCCCCGGCGATGGGCGTGATGGAGATGGTTTGCTTGTAGAGCGACGATCCCATGACCTGCGCGGTGATTTTTGCTGGCTCGATTTTGAGGTCGATGACGGAACCGTTGCGGACATACGTGCGCCCGCGAGGCAGCCGGTTTTCGTAGTCGCTGAACGATTCGAGGTGCTTGCACCACGCCTTGCCCCAGAAGGTCGTGGCGATGGCGCGGCCTTTGATTCCAACAGGCGTAAACACGATGCCTTTTTTCGCCATCTTGGCGGCTTCTTTGGCAGACTTTGCGCGGCGTTCGGCGGCGGAAACGTAGGGGTTGTAGGAAAACCAACTCATGGGGTGCGTATGGGTTTAGTGTCTGGATTGGAGGTGCGTCAACTTTCGCAAAGAGCGCTCCGAACGTCGAGCGCGACGAATTGCAAAAGTTCGTCATTGCTCATTTCCGTGAGCGCCGGTTCGCCTCCTTCGGAGAGGACGCCTTCGGCAAGCGACCGCTTATCCTCGATGAGCCGGTCGATCTTTTCCTCCACGGTGCCCCGGCATACGAACTTGTGGACAAGCACGTTTTTCTTTTGCCCGATGCGGAAGGCGCGGTCGGTGGCTTGGTTCTCCACGGCGGGATTCCACCACCGGTCGAAGTGGATCACGTGCGCGGCCTCGGTGAGCGTGAGCCCGGTACCACCCGCCTTGAGCGAAAGTATGAAGAACGGCGGCCCGTCTTCGCGCTGGAAGTTCTCGACTAAAGAACGGCGCTCTTTGACGTTGGTCCCGCCGTGCAGGACGAGGCCCGGACGCCCAAAGATACCGGTGAGGTAATCGCGCAACGGCCCGGTCATCTCCCGGAACTGGGTGAAGATGAGCACCTTTTCTTGCCGGGAGGCGATCTCCTCGGCGATCTGGGCAAGCCGCCCGAACTTGCCGCTCTCGGCGGGCGCGTAATCGCCGCCCAGAAACTGCGCGGGGTGATTACAGAGCTGCTTGAGCCGCATGAGGAAGCTCAAAACCAAGCCACGCCGCTGGATGCCATCCACTGTCTCAAGCTGCTCTTCGAGTTCACGCACGGCCTGCTCATACAACGCGGCTTGCCGTTTCGAGAGCGGGCAAAACGCCCTCACTTCGGTCTTGTCGGGCAGATCGGCGATCACCGAGCGGTCGGTCTTGAGCCGGCGGAGAATGAACGGGCGCACCAACCGGCGTAGCGGAGCAAACCGCGCGGGGTCTTCGCTACGGCTCACGCTCTTGGCTAGGCGCGAGAACGCGGCGGCGCTCCCCAGCAGGCCAGGATTGAGGAAATCAAAGATCGACCAAAGATCGCCGAGGCTGTTCTCCACGGGCGTTCCGGTGAGGGCCACGCGCACAGGCGCGCTCAGTTCCTTGACCGCCTTGGTCTGGCGGGCGGCGGGATTCTTGATCGCCTGCGCCTCGTCCAAAATCGCGTGGCTCCACGGAAACCGGCGCAGAGCCTCTTGCCGGGCGAGCACGCCGTAGGTGGTGGCGACGAGATCGGCGGACGCGACCGCCCGTTCCAGCGCCTCGGCATCGTCGAACCTGTCGCTGCCCGTGGTTGAGGGATGCGCGATCACGACGCGCAGTGCAGGCGCGAACCTCGCGGCTTCTGCCTGCCAATTCCCCAGCAGCGAGGCCGGGGCAACGAGCAAAGCCGGACGGGCGTCGGGCGATTCCTGCCGCCAGTGCATGAGCGCGGCCAGCACCTGCACCGTCTTGCCAAGCCCCATGTCGTCGGCCAGACAAGCGCCGAGCCCCAACCGGGCCATGAAACGCAACCAGTGAAGGCCGCCAAGTTGGTAGGAGCGCAGTTCCGCCTTGAGTCCACACGGGACGGGCGTCGCGACGGCCTGTGGATCGCGCAGTTCCGCAAGCTGACTCTCGATCCAGTCGCCACCGTGAACAAACGACCATTTCCGCACCGCTTCCGACTCCGCGCCGACTCCCCCTTCCCCCTGCTTGACCCCGGCCAGCAGCCGAAAGGCTTCGGCGAACGAAACGCCTTCCTCAAGCCGTGCCCGTTCGATTTTTTTCCAATGGGCGAGCACTTCCTTGAGCTTCTCGGGGTCCGATTCGACCCATTTTCCGCGAAGAAAAACCAGTCCCTCACTGGCGGAAACTAGCGTCCGCCACTCGGCATCCGTCAGCACCTCGCCGTCGAGCGTCACCGCCGCCGTGAAATCCAGCAGCGCGCCAAGCCCCACGCTGGAGGGCTTCGACTGGCCTATCTTGATGCTCACGGCGGGACGAGATGGGTGACCGGCTTTCCACCAATCCGGCAACCGCACCAACACGCCGCTCTCCTCGAAGATGGGAACATCCTTCAAAAACCGGTGCGCCTCGGCGGGCGACCACGCTTGGGGCTGGAAAATCCGCTGCGAGTCGATCAACTCGCGGGCCAGCGTACTCTTCCCCGCAGCCTGGCGCACCGGCAACAGCAGCGAAAGCAACGCGTCCTTGTTTTGCGAACCGGCGTATTCGCGCAGAGCGTTACCCAAGGGCAGATACTGCGGCCGCGCCTGGGCCGAAAGCCGGTGGGTATAGGTGGCCAGGAACGCAAAAGGGCGCTCGGGGCTCTTCTTGTTTTCCGCGAGATGAAACGTCACGCGTCCCACGAGATTCCACGCCGGATTTTGCGCCTTCAGCCACTCCTGCGCGCCTCCCGTGCAGCTTTCCACTTCCGCAAGAACCAACGCGTCGAGCGCCTGCCACAAGGCCGAGAGCACCTCGGCCCGCAAATACTCGCCCCCGCGCATCGGCGCAGCGGACTCCGCCAACGCGGCGAGATCTGCTTCGGGCGGCGCGGCGATGCCCGTCCACGGCTCCGGTGTGTGACAAAATGCCGTCAAGTACCGCCGCCCAAACTCCCGCCAGAAAACCGCCGCCGGAGGCAACGGCGTCTCCAGTTCCCGCGTGGCAAGATGCAGCAGCAAACGAGCAGACGACTCGGAAGCGGCCGTCGCAAGTGCTTTCACGCGCACGGCCCCGAGATCGGAACCGGCGGTCTCTTCCCAATGCAGATGACCCTGCGGCGAAAGACTGATGGACATGGAGAGACCGATAGCGAAGCCGTCCCCGTCCGTCAATCAACCCTCCAAACAAAAACGACAACTTCGCATCGTCACACCGGTGCAGTTCTTGGGGAGACCACGCAGCCGGTGCCAATATCAGCCAATTTATCAAGTTAGGGAATGTCAAAAGTAAATGAACCCGACCGCTAAAAAGATTCGTATCGAGTGGCTGAAGTCGCCAATGACTTCCAGTTTTCTTTGCCATTCGCGAAGGCTCTGGCATAATACCGCCTTGAATGATGGCGGATCGGGTTTTTAAGGCTCGTTTTTTTCGGGTTCCCCGTTTTTTGCTCTCCATTACAGTGGGGCGGGTAGCAAAACACCGAAAAGCCCATTTCCCAAAAATTCTTCTTTCATAAGTTGCTGATTATCAACTATTTGGGCCTATAGCTCAGCGGTTAGAGCAGGGGACTCATAATCCCTTGGTCCTCGGTTCGAATCCGAGTGGGCCCACTTTTCAGCAGCGCGCGCAGTTGCGCGACGGTGGTTTGCACGGCAAACCGCTCGGCGGCGGCCGCTTTCCCGCAGGCCCCCATGCGCCCGGCCAGCGCCGGATCGCGCAAGAGGGATTCCAATGCTCCGGCGAGCGCCTCGGGATCCCGTTCCCCCACAAGCAATCCGGTTTCGCCGTGGGTGACCATCTCGGGGATTCCGGCCAGCCGGGTGGAGACGACGGGCAAGCCGGCGGCCATGGCTTCGGCGATGACGGTGGGCAGCGTGTCCATGCCGCCGCCGGGCTCGCTGGCGCAGGCGAGGACGAAGAGAGCCGATGCGCTCAACAACCGCCGGACTTCTTCCTGGGGCTGGGGCCCGGCGAGGCGGACGCACTCCCCCACCCCACGCTCGGCAATGCGGGCGCGCAGGGATTCCTCCAGCGGGCCTCCGCCGACAATCACGCATTCAAAATCGAGGCCCCGTCCGCGCAAAAGGGCGCAGGCGTCGATCAAGGTGGCGTAGCCTTTCTTTTCGATGCAGCGCCCGACGGAGAGGAGCCGCGGACGTCCGCTGGCGGGGCGCGCCGTGGGGATGCCCGTCCCGTCGATGCCGTTGTAGATGCGCTGGATTTTCGCGGCGTACGCTGGGCAGCGCCGCAACAACCAATCGCGGCTGAAGTCCGAGACGGTGACGACACACTTCGCCTCCCGCACGAGGTCTTCGAGCGTGACGGGAAAAGCCGTTTCGCAGAACATGTCGTTGGCATGGCCGGTGAAGCTGTAGGAGATGCCGTAGAATTGCTTGATCCAGTAGGCGGTGCGGGCGGCAATGCCGGCGAAGTGCGCGTGGATATGCCGGACGCCTTCCTGGCGCAGGCGAAGCCCCAGCCATGCGGCGGCCTGCGCCCGGCCTTTATCGGAGCGCCTTCCCCAGCGCCGCAGGGTGAGAATCGCCTTCCACGGATACCGCCCCACCATCCGCCAGGTCTTCATTTCGGCGGCGAGCGCCTCGGGGTCCGGGAGATAGCGGACCGCGCGGGCGAGTTCCCCGGGGCAATCCGACGGAATATCCTTCGGTACGCGCACGGACCAGATCGGAACTTCGGCTCCCTGGCGGCGCATTTCCAGGACTTCCCGGTAACAGAAGGTCTGCGTGAAGGAAGGGAAGCGCTCGAAGAGGTAGGCAAAGGCACTCATGGATACACCGGGGTGGAATCACCGGCCGGGGACCGGCGGCTTCCCGATCTGCACGGCTTCGTCATAGCAGGCCTCGAGCTTCGCAATGGCCCGGCTCTGCTCAAATTCCGCCCGCACGCTTTGGGACGCCTGGCAGCCCATTCGCAGCCAGGTTTCGGGGGATTGGACAAAGCGGCTGAGGGCGGCGGCGAGGGCGGCGGGGTTCCGCTCGGGCGCCAGAAAACCGGAGACGCCGTCCCGCACGGCTTCGGGGATGCCGCCGTGCAGCGTGGCGGCGACGGGCAGGCCGGTGGCCATGGCTTCGAGCATGGAATTGGGGATCCCCTCCTGGTCCTGCTTTTCGGTCAGCTCGCTGGGGTGCAGGAAAAGGTGGGAGCGGGCATACAGGGCGTTGAGATCAGCCTGACCAAGGAAGCCGGGGAAGAAGACGGCATCGGCAAGACCCAGTTCCCCGACCAGCAGCCCCAATTCTTGCCGCATCGGCCCATCGCCCGCGATGGTGAAGGTGGACTTGGGGAAATCGCGGTGGAACGCGGCAAAGGCGGTCAGCGCCGTCCTGAGCCCCTTCTTGGCGATGAGACGGCAGCTTTGGACGAGATGCCACGCGCCATCTGGCGGCGTCTGCCGATTGACGAACGGAAAATCGGCCAGCGGAATGCCGGTCCGATTCAGACGGATTTTTTCCGCCGGGCAGCCGATGGCCTTCAGGCGCTCGGCCAGGGACTCGGAGCGCGCCAGCACCAGGGGCACCAGCGTAAAGAGTTCGCGCATGAAACCCACGTATTTGGGCTGGTGTTCGCGCGGCATCACATCCGCGCCGTGGAAGGAGACGATCGCCGGGCGCTCCCACCATTCCAGAAACGCGCGCAGATGCACGCCGGTGTGGCCGAAGTAGACGTGCATCAAATCGGCGCTCCGCCGCCCGAAAAGCGCCTGCAACTGCTCCATCTCGCCCCGGTAATAAAGAGGCGGAACGCGCCGGATGAACTTCAGGTAAAAGCGCCGCAAGATCGGTTGGCGCGCCGCGGGCAGGCATTCCAAATCGTCAAACGGGTAAAGCTCGGGGCATTGCCGCTCCTTGGTGACGATGAACGTCCGGTAACGTTGGAGGGCGCTGACCTGCCGGTAGATGTGCAGCATCTCCGGCTTGAGAAACGTGGTGCAATAGCTGGCGACGGTCGGCTTCTCCATGGCAAGGGGGCTTACTCGGGCATGGCAGCCGGGGCCCCGGCTGATGGCTCATTTTCCACGGGAGGCACGCAGATATGCCGGGCCAGGCTTGCCTTGACGGCGTCGATCCCCTCGCCCAGTTCCGCCGAGATGGGGATGATTTCCCGCTTGGGAAACCGCCGCCGGAAATGGCGCAGGTTTTCCTCCGCGCGCGGGTCGTCCATTTTATTGGCGATGATGAGCCACGGGCGCTTGGCAAGCGAGGGGTCGTAGAGTTCCAGTTCCCGCCGGAGCTGGCCGAGGTCATCAATCGGGTTGCGCCCTTCGCTCCCGGCCATGTCGATAACGAAAAGAAGCAATTTGCACCGGACGACGTGCCGCAGAAATTCGTGACCGAGGCCGACGTTGCGGTGAGCCCCTTCGACAAGGCCCGGGATGTCCGCCACGGCGACGCGCGAAAAACCCGGCAGATCGACAATGCCCACGATGGGATGGAGCGTGGTGAAAGGATACGGGGCGATCTTGGGGTGCGCGGAGGAGATTTTCCCGAGCAGGGTGGACTTGCCCGCGTTGGGGTAGCCGACCAGCCCGGCGTCGGCGATCTTGCGCAGTTCGAGCAGGAAATACCCTTCCTCCCCCTCGCCGCCCGGCTCCCATTGGCGGGGGGTGCGGTTGCGCGAGCTTTTGTAGTGAATGTTGCCCCGGCCGCCCGCGCCGCCTTTGCAGAGAACCAACTCGGCCCCCTCGCGGTCCAGGTCGGCGATAAGTTCCAGTTCACCAAGGGAGGACGCAGCTTCCGCCGCCCGCGAGCCGACGGTGGCTACGGCGGCGGCTTCCGGCCCGGTTCCCTCTCCCAGTTCCCAATCCTGCACCTTCGGCGCAAACGGGGCGGCATCGGCCGGCAGCCGGTAGACCACGGTGCCGATGGGGACCTTCACGATTTTATTCGGGGCGGCCTTGCCATACTTCTGCTTGCCCATGCCGTTGGCCCCGGACTTGGCGCGCAGGATCGGCTCGTAAAAAAACGGGGTCAGGTTGTCGATCTGTGGATCGGCCACGAATATGATGCTGGAGCCGTTCCCGCCGTCTCCGCCGTCGGGGCCGCCTTTGGGCACGAATTTTTCGCGGCGGAAGCTGCAGCTTCCATTGCCGCCGTTTCCGGCCTTGGCGTAGATTTTGATATGGTCGACAAACATGGGAAAATAACGTGGGCCCAAAGCCTTTACGGCATCAGGGGAAGGTTCTCTATACAGCTTCCCCCCCGGGGCAGCAATGCCCGTGTTGGAAAAAACTGCGGCTAAAGTGGCCTATCTCCGTGTCTTCGTGTCTTTTTGAGATTGCCGCCCTTTTCGCACTGTTTATAGTCAACCTGATTTTACCGTCGGCGGGAGCCCGATGGCCCGTTTTCCCCAACCCGCTCGCAACCATTGACCGCCTTCATGCCCGCCATCCGGTTTGCAACTCTTATTATCGGCGTTCTCTGGATGGCGGCCTGCGTGGCGGCGTGGGGACAGCTAGCTGGGCAAGGGGAACAAGGAGGGCACGCCTTCGCGCCGTATTACAACATCAAAGCCGGGCCGGTTTACCTCACCCTCAGCTCGGGGATCACGACGGAATACACCGACAACATCAACCTCTCCAACGGCACCACGACCCCCATCCGCTCGGAACTGACCATCAACCCCCACTTTGGCATCGACGCGCTTTCCCAATTGCAAGTCACGCCTTTGAGCGAAACCAACGTGAGCACGTTGAGCCTGCGGATGAACTTTGGATACAGGGACTACGTCTTCCATTCGCAACTGAACCAGAACGTCTCGGACATCAATATCGCGCCGGACTCGGAACTCTCCTTCCTCATCCGCGCGGGGGATTACATCAAAATCCGCGTCCACGACGGGTTCGGCCTGGAATCCGACCCCGCCTCCAACGGTTCGCTAAGCAACGTGGCGCAATTCCGCCGGTTCACGAACACGTTTGGCGTGGACAACCGCTGGGAGATGAACAGCAACACGGCGTTCGAGTTGGACTATGCGCACCGGAACGTCTACGCGCTCGATTTGATCGCCCTGGGGTCCTCCGGCACCACCACCAGCCTGAACACCTCGGCCTACACGAACGCCAGCGACTCGTTGACGGCCTTGGCGCAAACCAAGGCCCTCTCGCCCCGCCTCACCCTCGGCCTCAGAGGCAGCGTGACGGGGACGGAATTCCCCGGCGCGCCGGGGCAGAACACCACCACCTATTCCTACGGCCCCTTCGCCGACCTCCAACTCACACAATACACAAGCTTGCGGGCCTCCTGGGGCATCAGCAGCAGCCGGGGCGGCGACGTCTTCACCGGCGGAACCGCCACCGCGCTCGCGGGCACCGCGCCGGACACCTCCACGCAATACGCCGACCTCTCCCTGATCAACCGGCTGAACACCTATTATTCGCAGACGTTCTCCGTCGGGCGCGAAACCGCCTTGAGTTTGCTCGGCTCCCAAATGCAAAGCAACTACATGCGCTATCAGGGGGCTTGGAAGGTCAACTCGAAGATCAGCCTGACCATCGGTCTTTTTACCGACGACACCACGGACCTGGCGGTGGCCGGGACAGGGGGGCATTACAGCCGCTACGGCGGCTCACTCGGCACCGGACTTGCGCTTTCCAAGAAGCTTTCCACAACCCTTGACTATCGCTATATTAAAAAAAATTCCGACGATCCGCTCCAAAGCTATCAACAAAACACCCTCACCTGGAGTCTGGATTACCGCTTTTAAAGCAAATCCAGAATCCTCCCTCGCACCGCGTATTCTTTTGCCAATTGACGATTCAGCCCAATCATGGTTTCGTTGCCAAATTGCAGTAAAACGCCCCGGCTTGTTAAGCCCCTGATGAAACTCCCTCAAATCGCCCTGCTCCTTCTTCTTTGGATGAGCGCCTGGCTCCCGTCCGCCGTGGCGCAGACGGAACTCATCCCCCCAATGCCGGGCAACGGTGCCTCAGCCCCTTCCCAGGCCGCCCCCGCGCCCGCGCCGGGCCCGCAGAACATCGATCTGCTCAACGACAAGGTCCTCCTCGAAAAAGGCGACCGCCTCAGCTACCGGATCGCGGAAGAGCGCGCCCCCTCGGTCATCATCGTCATCAACGACGCGGGCGAAGTCGATGTCCCCTTGATCGGCCGCATCCGCGCCGCGGGCAAAACCTGCAAAAAACTCTCGGAAGAAATCAAACCCCTCCTCGAAAAAGAATACTACTACAAAGCCACCGTCATCATCGGCCTGGAAACCCACAGCGAACGCTCCATCGGCAAATTCTACGTCATGGGGCAGGTGCACGTGCCCGGCGGGTACGAAATCCCCGCGGGCGAAACGCTCAGCGTCAGCAAGGCCGTCGCGCGGGCCCAGGGCTTCGCCGACTTCTCCGACAAGGAAAACGTCCGCCTCATCCGCAAAAACGAGCAGGGCAAAAACGAGATGATCATCGTCAACGTGGCGGAAGTGCTCGACAAGGGGCTCGTCGACAAAGACATGACCGTCCTGCCCAACGACACCGTCATCGTCCCGGAAGTCAAGCGCTTCCACACCAAGGTCTACGTGCTGGGCAAAGTGAACGTCCCCACCGGGCTTGATCTGGACGAAAAGGAACAGATCACCGTCACCAAAGCCGTCGCCCGGGCGCAAGGCTTCGCGGAATTCGCCGACAAGGAGAAAGTGAAGCTCCTGCGCAAAAACGTCGTTATCCCCTGGTTCGCCGTGGAGGACTTCGTGAACCCCTTTGCCATCGCCAACAAAATCCTCTCCAGCCCCGACCCCCTTTCCCGGCACCTCAAGACGATTTTCTCGCCCGCCTCCCTGGCGACCCTCGCCGACCCCAACGCCACCAAGCAACAGCAGAAATTCGTCTTGATCGACGAGTTTAACAAAGCGATCCAAGGGGCGCTGATCTACGACGACCAGCGTTTCGCCGACATCAGCCTGAGTTCCGACGCCAAACGCCTGAAGGCGCAAAATCCGAAGGGAGACGATCTCATTCGCCTCAACCGCCTTCTGCTGGAAGACGCCTACCCGAGGGAACTCCGCCGCAACCGTCCTCCCGAATACCAGGTTTTCATCGTCAACGTCGCCGAAATCCTCGACAAGGGGCTGGTGGACAAGGACCCCCTGATGGAAGGCAACGACCTGGTCATCGTCCCCGAAAGCAAACGGACGCACAGCAAGGTTTCCGTCATGGGCCAAGTCCACTACCCCCAGACCATGGAAATGGAAGGCGGCGGAAACCTGACCGTCAGCCAGGTGATCGCCCACGCCGGAGGCTTCGCCGACTTCGCCAACAAACGGAAAGTCAAACTCCTGCGCAAAAACCCCGCGGAATCCTACCTCTTCGTCCCGGAAGACATCGTCAAGCCGCGCCCCTTCATCAAAAAACTCTGCGAACAGAGCGACCCTCTCTCGCGCTTCCTTTGGGAGCACTTCCCCAACCCAACGCGCCAGATATTGAGCGATCCGCACGCCACGCTGCCGCAGCAGCGGGCCGCCATCGCCAAGGAACTCAACCAGTTCGCCAAAAACGGCCTCCTTTACACCGAAGACCGTTTCGTGGAGATAAAGCTCCCCCCCGAAGTGAAGCTGGCCGTGGCGTCGCAGGCGGGCTCTTGCCTCTTCACCAGCAACGATTTCCTGGATATCTCCAGCTTTGTTGTCAAGCTCAGCACCCACACCGAACCGTTCTTCCAACTCCTCTGGAACCAGTGCACCGACGCGGAGCGGAAAGTCATCGAAAACGCCGCCACCAACACCCGGCAGCAGGAATCCACCCTCATGGAAGCCTTGCTCACGCGGCTCAACACCATCCTGCGCGGAGGGTGCATCTACAACCCGCAATGCTTCGAAAAAATCGAGATCTCCCCGGAAGTCCTCTCCCTCCTCACGGAAGCTCCGCAAGGGGAAGAACTCGTGCGCCTCAACCGGCTCCTGATGGAGGACGCCTGCCCGCAGGAAATCAAAAAGACCACCTACAACCCCCACGACAAGATGGTCCTGCGCCTCAACCGGCGCCTGCTCGAATGCGCCTACCCCCGCGAGATCAAGCGGCATGACGAATACCAGACCATCATGGTCGATATGGAACGCATCATCGACAAGGCGGAACTGGACAAGGACCCCCTCATCGAGCCGGACGACCTGATCATGGTGCCCGAGCGCTGGATCAATTTCTAAAACCGCATGCAAAGCGCCGCCGCACCCAAACCCTCGCTGACGGACATCTGGGCAAAAGCCCAGGTCATGGGCAGGCGCTATCTCCAGACGCTGCGCAAATACTGGTGGGTTCTCGCGCTCACCGTCGGCCTGGGCTTCAGCGTTTCGTTTTGGAAAGGCATCCACCTCACCCCCACCTACGCCTCCACCTCCCGCATGATCCTCAGCGGGCAGTTCCAGATTGAAGGAACCGCGCGCATCACCGAATCGGCCGACTTCCTCGGGACGCAGTTCAACCTCATCTGCGGCGACCTGGTGGCCGAGCGGGCCAGGAACAAACTGCGCACCCAGCACCCCGAATGGATCCCCGTGCCCGTCAGCGTGGACATCAGCCAGACGCCGCGCACCTCCTTCCTCTCCCTCCGGGCCAACGGCGTGGAACCGACCTACACCCAGGCGTTCCTGGACGCCGTGATGCAGGAGTACATGGCGCTCAAAAAGGAATTGCGCGTGGAAAAATCCGACACCATGACCTCGGCCATCCGCAACCAGCTCATCCTGCTGGAAAAGGAAACCGACGCCGACGAACAGGAAATCCTCACCTTCCAGGGGAAAAATGACAGCGGCTTCCTCCAGGCGCAGGGGAACAGCGCGGCCGAGTATCTCATGCAACTGGAGCGCCAGCTCGCCGGGTTGAAGACCGAGCTGAACCTGCTCAACACCCTCAACCTCGACCAGGCCATCGACCACGGGCAGATGACGGCCCTGCAACAACAACAGCAACAGCAATCGGCCGCGAGCGTCACCGGCACCTCCGGCCGCTCCATGAGCACCCTCGACCCGACGCTCAACAACAACAACTCCGGCCCGATGATGGAATACCAAAGGGCCAAACAAAATTTTCTGCTGCTCAAGGCCCAACGGGAGGAACTCCTCAAAACGATGCGGCCCAAGAACCCGAATGTCACCAAAGTCGAGGAGGAGATCAGCCAGGCCGCGAGCCTGATGGAGAACTACCGGAACCAGAGCGTGGACTACCTGCGCATGCGCCGGGAATCCTTCGAATACCAGATCCAGAACCTCCAGGCCGTCATCCGCGAATGGAGCACCAAGGCGATGGATCTGAGCCTGAAACTCGCCGAATACGACCGGCTGCGGCTCAAGCTCGAACACGACCGCAAGCAGTATGACCAGCTCATCGCGACACTCCAGAGCGTGGACATCTACAAAAACGTCGAGCAGGAATCGATCTCCATCCTGGAAAACGCCTCGCCCGCCATCCCCTTCAAGCCCAGTTTCATCAAAATTCTCCTTGGCGGCTTCGCCACCGGGCTGCTGGCCGGGCTGGCCATCCTCTTTTTGATCGACAAGACGGACGACCGGATCGGCGCGCTCATCGAATGCCAGGGGCACTTCCGGGATTACCCGGTCATGGGGCAGATCCCGAACGACACCATGGAGGGTGACCTCTCCCTCCTCGTCCCCTATGATCCGCGCCGCGCCCTGCTGGAAGCCTTCCGCGCATTGCGCTCCTCCATCCTCTTCGCCCCCGTGGAGGGCACCCGCCCCAAGGCGCTCATGATCACCAGCGCCGCCCCCGGCGAAGGCAAGACAGCCATCGCCGCCAACCTGGCCGCCACCCTCGCCTTTTCCGGCGCGAAAACTCTCCTTATCGACTGCGACATGAGCGGCGGCCGCCTGCACGAACTCTTTGGCGCCGCCCCTGACAAGGGATTCCTCAACGTTCTCCAGCAGCAAATCCCCTGGAACGAAGCGGTCGTCCAAACCAACATCGACAACCTCTACCTCCTGCCGCGCGGCGAAGCGCTGGCCTACCCGGCCGAGCACTTCTTTGGCGCCTTCCTCAAGGATATTTACCAGGAGTTCGACTACCTGATCTTCGACAGCGCCTCCGTGATGGATAACGTGGACGCCCTGAGCTTCGCCCCCATCGTGGACGGCGCCCTCTTTGTCGTCCGGTTAGGGCAGACCTCCGCGGGGCAGGCGACCCGCGCGCTCGCCTTCCTCAACGCCCGCCAGGTCAACATCCTGGGCCTCGTCTGCAACGACGTCACGGTGTAGCAGCCTTCGTCCAACGGAGTCTCACGCAAAGGCGCAAAGAAAGGAGCCCCGGTTCTCTCGGTCCCAAACTCTATTTGGGACCGCCCTTGCCCCCGCGACGCGATTGCGGCCTCTCCCCCTCCTTCGCCATCCCGGCAAACTGCGGATGGCAGCGGATCGCCTGGGCGAAAGCGGCGCGTTCTTCCGGCGCAAGCTCCGGCGGAAATTGCGCCCCCGAGCGCTCCCATTTCTCCAGCCAGTCCCCGGCCAGGAGGGGATAGCGGCCAGAGCACGCCTCCGGCGTCAACGCCACCGTCGTCTCGGATTTTTCGCCAATGCCGATCCCCCGCGCAACGGCAAACCCGGCGGCCAGCAGCGAGGCGCGGATGGCCGTGGAGCAGGTGTAAGTCAGAAATTCCACGGCGCGCCCCGCGCAGAGAGTGGCCAGTTCCCGGAAAGCCCCGGGGGTCCAGTGGACCCCATCCGTTTTGCTGGAAAAGAGATCGTAGAAAATCAGATCCGGCAGCGCCGGAGCCTGCGGGAGAGTCGCCGGGAAATCCCCCTCCACCAAAGTCCAGTTCAACCCCGGGGCGGCCTGGGAACGCCACGCCCCGGCCTTCAGCAGGGCGTCGGGAGCAGCGTGGCGCAGATAGGGAAAGAGGGCGTTGTTGACCCGCGCCAGCCGGAGCGCATCGAGGTCGTTCTCAAAGCTGACGAGGTGCAGCGGGCGCAGAGGGGCTCCACCGCCCGCCGCCGCCTCGTAGCATTGGATAGCCGCCATGGCGTTGGCGGCCGCACCCAGACCCACATCCCAGATCACGAGTGGCACGGCGCCTTCGGGCGTCTCTTCGTCGCGGAGGCGGAGGCGGCCGGCCAGCCCGGGCTGCTCCACGTAGAGCCGCCGGGCTTCCTCCAACGGCGGCGTGCGCGAGTGCATGATCTCCCCCGAGGCGATGTGCCGGATGCTGCCGAACCCCTCGGGCGCGGTGTGGACTTCGTACGCACCCAGCCGGTAGAGCCGCTTGCGGCGCGTGCGCCGGGGCGGCGTCACCGGGTTTTCGAGGTCGGTCGCATGCAAAAGGGGCCGCTTTTCGCGGTACAGCTCCAGGAAGCGCCCTTCCAGGATGCTCGCGCGGATGTCCGCCATCAGCCGGTGGTAGAAATAGAGGTTGTGCTGGCCGAGCAGTTGCCAGCCCAGCGTTTCCCCAGTCTTGGTCAAATGGTGCAGGTAGGCGCGCGAGAAACGGGCGCACGTCGGGCACGGGCAGGCCGGGTCGAGCGGCTCCGGGGAGCATTGGTAAACGCCCCGGCGCAGTTGCAGGAAACCGCGCGACGTAAACGCCCCGCCGCGCTGGGCCACCTGCGTGGGAATAATGCAGTCGAACATATCCACACCCCGGTGGACCGCTTCCAAAATGTCGAGCGGCGTGCCGACGCCCATCAGATAGCGCGGTTTGTCGCATGGGAGCATTTCGGCCGTCAGCGCGCAGACGTCCTCCCGCTCGGAGCGGCTCTCCCCCACAGCCAGCCCGCCAATGGCAAAGCCGTCGAAGGGAAGGGCGCACAGGCCCTCGGCGCTCGCGCGGCGCAGTTCCGGGAAGAGGGCTCCTTGGACAATGCCGAAGAGTGCTTGCCGGGAGTCGCCCCGCGCGGCCAGGCTGCGAACGGCCCAACGCTGCGTGAGTTCCAGCGCCCGGCGCGCCTCGGCTTCCCCGGCGGTGGAAGGGATGCACTGGTCGAGCGCCATCATGATGTCGCTGCCAATCGCCCGTTGCGTGGCGATGCTGACTTCCGGGCTCAGAAGGATCGTCCGCCCGTCCAGATAACTCTGGAAAGAGGCCCCCTCCTCGCCCATCGAGCGGGCATTGGGGAGCGAGAAAATCTGGAACCCGCCGGAGTCGGTCAAGAAGGAACGCTTCCAACTCGTTAACCCATGGATGCCCCCCATGCGCCGGAAAACTTCCGGGCCGGGCCGCAAAAGAAGGTGATAGGTGTTGGCCAGCAGGATTTGCGATCCGGCCTCCTCCAGCGTCTGCGGCAACTGGGCCTTGACGGTCGCCTGCGTGCCCACGGGCATGAAGAGCGGCGTCTGCACGACGTTGTGCAGCGTGCGCAGCGAGACGGCGCGGGCGCGCGACCCCGGGGCGATGGCTTCAAGGCGGAAAGGAAGTCGGGAAACGCTCATGGAAACCGCTCATCTTCGCCAAACCAGGGCGGATTGCCACCGTTTTTAACTCGTCCCAAGCTGAGTTCCTGTTTAGCCCGCCCAAAAAAAAGTGAAGAAAGAGCTGGTACGAAAGAGAAAAAGGGGAGAAAAAGGGGAGTTGAACCCGAACGAGCCATTAAGCCGCGAACAGGTGACGTT
>JBAWXX010000039.1:0-33959 GCA_037143855.1 Verrucomicrobiota bacterium
GCGACTCTCGCCGCCGAAGAGCATACGACAAAATAAACCGAAACCGCTCTAGCCCGGCCGCCTCATGCGCATCCTCCACAGCTTCAAACTCTTGCTCCTGCTATTCCTTGCCGGAACCGCGGCGCCCCTTTACGTCCTGGCGGCGGAGGACGTGGTCTGGAGCGCGCTGATTTACGCCTCCAACGGGAGCAAGCCGTTGCCCCCGCCCCCGGAAATCGCCGCGTACAGCCAGAAGCTCCAGCACATCTTCGGTTACAACCAGTTCCAGATCCTCAACCAGCACCGGGAGTTCATGGAAAGCCGCTCCGAACACTGGCTGATCCCCGGGAAAGGCTTCTATCTCCATGTCGGAGCCCAAAAATCGCGCGAAAACTACTTGCTTCATCTCCAGCTTTACCAGGACCAGCGGCTCGCGGTGCAAACCATCGCCCTGCTTGCCCGCCAAAGCCCCATTTTCCTGCGCGGCCCCCTCTCCGGCGAGGGGGAACTCATTATCGTGGTAGCCGTGGAATAGTCAGCCTTCCCGCAGCCACCGGGCCACGTCCCGGGCGGCGTAGGTGACAACGAGATCGGCCCCGGCCCGCTTGAAGGCTATCAGCGTTTCCATCGTCACCGCACGCTCGTCCAGCCAGCCATTGGCGGCGGCCGCCTTGAGCATCGCGTATTCCCCGCTGACGTGGTACACCGCCGTCGGCATCTCAAAACGCTCCTTCACCCGCCAGAGGATGTCCAGGTAGGGGAGCCCTGGCTTGACCATCACCATGTCGGCGGATTCCTCGATGTCGAGCGCCACCTCGCGCAAGGCTTCCAGCGCGTTGGCCGGGTCCATCTGGTAACTGCGGCGGTCGCCCGCCTGCGGGGCGCTCTCGGCGGCGTCGCGGAACGGCCCATAAAAGGCGGAGGCGAACTTCGCGGCGTAGCTGCAAATGGCGGTGTTTTGGAATCCGGCCTCGTCCAGCGCGCGGCGGATGGCGGCCACACGGCCGTCCATCATGTCGCTGGGGGCCACGATGTCCGCACCGGCGGCGGCGTGGGAAACGGCGGACTTGGCCAACAACTCCAGCGAGGCGTCGTTGAGCACCTCCACGCGGTCCCCCTCGATCCGCGCAATGCCGCAATGGCCGTGGCTCATGTATTCGCACAAACAGACATCCGTGATGACGATCATTTGCGGCACCGCCGCCTTGATCGCCCGCACGGCCCGCTGGACGATGCCGTCCGGCGCGTAGGCCTGGCTCGCCCGCTCGTCTTTTTCCGACGGGATACCGAAGAGGAGGACGCTTTGTATCCCTTCGCCCCAGGCGGCGGCCGCCTCTTGCGCAGCCCCCTCCACCGTCCACTGGGCCACGCCCGGCATGGAGGCGACGGGCGTGCGCTGGGCGATCCGTTCGCTGACAAAAAGCGGGTAGATCAAATCCGAAACCGCGAGATGGTTTTCCCGCACCAGGCTGCGAAGAACCGGGGTGGCGCGGAGACGGCGGGGGCGACGGGATAACATAACCCAGACCGTAACGCCGCCGGCCCCCCTTGTGCAAGCGGCGGATAACTCCAGGCGGGTTGAGAGAGGGCGTGATTAAAAGTGGTGCAAAAAATTGCAGCCGAAGTGAAAAAAAGCTGCTACTATTAGAGTATCTTTTCCATAAGGATAAGGATGAAAGAGAAACCTGTTAAAAACAGCAGCAAGAGCCGTGAGGAAGAATTAGTCGAAAGACTGCGCCATCATCCCGCATTGATGGAGCGCTTTGAGGCGATTTTGGGGATTGCGGAAGGCGATGACAACGCGCCGATTCCCAAAGCCGATGATGTCGAAGAACGCATCTGGCTGCGGCCAGTGAAACCTGCCGTGGGCATGCGCCCAAACGGTGGCTCAAGATGCAGCAAGAGCGGCTCAAACGGGGCGCTGCACACTTGGTTTTGCAGGCATTGGAGCCGCACATCGAACCCGAAGCCATCGCGGAGGAAAATGCACCGGCACGCAAAGCCCATCGCTCCCTGAGCAACCGCGTGGACTGCGTCGATTACCCGAGCGCCATTGATGCCGAACTACCGATCGGTTCGGGCCTGATCGAATCCGGCCATCGCCATGTGCTTCAATCGCGCCTCAAACGCCCCGGCACCGCTTGGCTTCAACCCAATGCGGATGACCTCGCCCAGTTACGTGTCCTCCGCGCCAACCAGCTTTGGGATCACTTCTGGAAAACTGCCGCTTGATGCCTGCACCACTTTCAATCACGCCCAGTGAGCCCCGTTGTTTCGCTGCGCCCTTGAACTTTTGTCCCGGGCGGGTACACTTCCGCCCCCCGCTCCGCCCATGCCCAAAGTCCTCATCAAAACCTACGGATGCCAGATGAACGAGCGCGACTCCGAACAAGTCGCGCAGATGCTTCTCGCGCGCGGTTTTGAAATGACCGCCGATGAGAACGAGGCCGACGTGATCCTCCTCAACACATGCAGCGTGCGCGATATGGCGGAGCAGAAGGCGCTCGGCAAGATGCGCCTGCTGGCCCATCACCACAAAGGGGAAGGCAAGGTGCTCGGCTT
This sequence comes from Verrucomicrobiota bacterium, assembly GCA_037143855.1. GTDB lineage: Bacteria > Verrucomicrobiota > Verrucomicrobiia > Chthoniobacterales > Chthoniobacteraceae > UBA695. The sequence continues at coordinate 2,542 of JBAWXX010000039.1, forward strand.
TTTGGGCTGCATGGCCCAGAGCCGGGGGGCCGAGCTGGCCCGGGGCGTGGGCGTGGACCTCGTCGCCGGGACCCAGAAATTCCACCGCGTGGCCGATTACGTGGAGGAACTCCTCGCCCGCAAGCGTTCCCAGTCCATGGACGACGCCCGCACCTCCATCGTGGACATCGCCCTGGAGGCCGGCTCGCAGGAGGCCATCCGCGACCACACCGTGCGCCCCCGGCAGAGCTCCGCGTTCGTCTCCGTCATGCAGGGCTGCAACATGCGCTGCACCTTCTGCATCGTCCCGCAAACGCGCGGCCAGGAACGGAGCCGGGCCATCCCGGAGATCGTCCGGGAAGTGGAGAGCCTCGCCGCCCAGGGCGTAAAGGAAATCACCCTCCTGGGCCAGATCGTCAACCTCTACGGCCGCCACGAGCTTCCAGCCATCGATGGGAAAAGCCCCTTCGTGCAATTGCTCGAAGCCGTCCATGCCGTGGAGGGCCTCCGGCGGCTCCGGTTCACCTCGCCGCATCCCATCGGCTACCGGGCCGACCTCATCGAAGCCTTTGGCCGCCTGCCGAAACTGGCCGAGCACGTCCATCTCCCCCTGCAATCCGGCTCCGACCGCATCCTCAAAGCCATGCACCGGGGGTATACCGCCGCGGGCTACCTCGGACTCGTCCGCAAAATGCGCGCCGCGCGGCCCGACCTGGCCATCACCACCGACATCATCGTCGGCTTCCCGGGCGAAACCGAGGCCGACTACGAAGCCACCCGGAGGCTTGCCGAGGAAGTCCGCTTCGACAACGCCTTCATCTTCCGCTATTCCCCGCGCCGCGACACTCCTGCCGCCGCCCTCGCGGATCAGGTGGACGAGGCGGTCAAAGAAGCCCGCAACCTTGACCTGCTGGAGCGAACCAACGCCATCATCAAAGAAAAACTCGACGCCATGGTCGGCACCCGCGTCGAAGTCCTCTGCGAAGGCCCCAGCAAACACAACGCCTCCCGCCTCACCGGGCGCACGCGCGGCAACAAAATCGTCCTTTTCGAAGGCGGCGAGCGCTGCATCGGCCGCATCATCGAGGTGCAGCTCCAGCGCGCCAGCGGGTTCTGCTTGTATGGCGAGCCGGTTTCCGATTCCCTGTAACTTTATGATCTACTCTCTAAGTCTGCAAACCGTGGGGTTGCTGGTCGGCGCGCTCTTGGTGGCGGGCCACGCCATCGCCTTGTTGCACGCGCGCGGCGTCCGGCAATTGCTCCGGGCATTCCCCCGGTCCCGAGGCGCGGGCATCGTGCTCCTGACCCTCGCCGCCGCGTGGGCCTTCGGGCTCGTCGCACAGATCGACCTGGGCGAGTTCACCTCTTACCGGCAGATATTCCTGGGCATCATCGGCGCGGGCTACATGCTGACGCTCGTTTTCGTCCCTGAATTTCTCGCCGTCCGGGCGCTTGGCATGTTGTGCATGCTGGCCGCCGAGCCGCTGTTGGAAGCCGCCTTCCTGCGGCCCGAGACCAGCCGCCTGCTCTTAACCGTGCTCGCCTACGTCTGGGCCACGCTCGGCATCTTTTGGGTTGGCAAACCTTACCTGCTGCGCGACCAGATTGCCTGGCTCTGCGGGAGCGAAGGGCGCTGGCGCATGGCCGCCATCGGCGGCGTCGCCTATGGAGCCGTGCTGCTTGCCGCCGCGCTTACCCAATACGGCACATAGACGGCTTAGGAAATAATGCTTGGAACGGAGCGAACCGGTGCTCTTGATTGGGGGTTGAACCTAAAGTCCAATAGGAGATCCCCCGGCATTGCCGGGGAGGCTCCCAGACGGGGAGGCTCCCAGAGTTTGAGTTATAGAGCGGTCATGGGAGGAGAAGGCGGGGAGAAGAGTGAAATCAAAGAACAAAAAACTTCGTGGCTTCGTGCCTTCGTGTGAAACATTCAAAGGGTAGCAGCAGAGAAAACGTGGGATTTTAGATTCCGCGCGTTTTCCCTTTGGCGGGAAGTGAGAGGAGGGGGGACTCTGAAACCCGTCGCTCCGGCAGTATGCAAGGCTTTTAGTGCGTTTATCGGTGTTTTTTCTGCATCCCAAGCTTAATGCATTAGAGCGGTTTCGGTTTATTTTGTCGTATGCTCTTCGGCGGCGAGAGTCGCTGTGCGTCTTTTTGCGCTTGGGCTGTATTTACAAATACAGCCGCTGCGCTCAAAAAGCCCCGCATCAACCCTCGGCGCTCTCAGATCATTGCGACAAAATAACCCAAAAACGCTCTAGGTTCTGGAATAGTACCAGCCTTTTCTCAAGTTTTTACTCACCCACTTTGAATCACGCCCGGGCTCACTGAGCAAAGACATTTCACCACAGAGGGCTCTACTTGCCCGGGACGAGCGGGAGTTCCACTTTCAGGTCCCCGCGGCTCGGGAAAAATGCGGTGACGGTGTAGCGCCCACCGGGCTGCAAATCGCGCGTGGAGAGGGAGGCGCGGTATTCCAGATGCTCGCCGGGGTTGATGCCGACGACGCCCGGCGTGGGCTCGAAGGCCTGGTCTTCGCTCCATTGCACGAGGGTCTTGCCGGTGGCGGCGGCGCGCAGGAGGATCTCAAAGCGCTGGGTGGTCGGGAACTCCAGTTGCACAAACCGCGCGGAGCGGTTGGTGAGGCGCAGGGCGGCTTCGATCCGCCGCGTTTCGGAAAGGCTGACAGGGAAAGGCTCCAAGCGCAGGTTCATCTCCAGCCCGCGCGTTGCCACGGTTTTCTGCGCAACCGGACCCCGCTGGGCCTTGGCGTGAAAGCCGGGAATCCAGCCCGCGGCGCAGTCCGCAACGCCGCGCGCGGTCTGGCACCCTCCCAAGCCCAGCAGGCCGCCCCCCGCTGCAAGCGCCAAAGCCAACAAATCAATACGCGTACGCACACTCTCTATATTAAACAACGCAACGCGGAGTTGCAAATCGCATTTGCACGGCGCAGATTGCCCCAATGCGTTCTCTGCGTTTCCTCCTCCCCGTGCTCGCTCTTGCCCTGATGGCAGCGGCCAGCAAACCGAAAGTCACGATCCGGTTCCATACCGAGGCCAATCCCAAGTCGGGGGCGCAATTCACGGTTTCCGCCACGATGCCCGATTCCTCGCGGCAGGTCACGCTCTCGAAGTTCGCGGAAATTTCCGAGAGCGACATTGTGGCGATCTACCCCTTCCCTGCTTCCGACGGCACCATCGGCTGCGCGCTCAAGCTCGATGATCACGGCCGGGTGGTCCTCGACTCCCTCTCGCAGGAATACCACGGCACGCTCCTCTTCGGGTTTGTCAATAGCAGGCCGGTGGCGGCGATGCTCATCGACCGCCGGGTTTCGGACGGAATCGTGATCATCCCGCGCGGGCTGCGGCCGGAGGAGGTTGCCCTGATGCGGAAAGCTTTCCCGGTCCTGGGGGAAAAGAAAGGCAAGCAGGGTTCCAAAAAGACGGAGGAGGCAATGGAAGAGGCGGCCGCGCCCGCGCCGCTGCCAAAAGCGCTCAGCACGCCCGCGCCCCGGGGGGATTAGAAACAAACGGGGCGACCTTCTTCCCCCTTCTCGTTTTTTTACTTGCCGGCGCGCTTCAGGACGGAGGTCATTTTGGCGACTTTCTGCCGCATGACTTTGCCCATCTTGAATTTGACGGTTGCCCGTTCCGGGATGTCGTAACGGCTGCCGGGCTCATTGGGGTTGCGCCCCACGCGCGGTTTGGTCAGCCGGATTTCGAAGACGCCGAAGTTGCGCAGTTCCACGTCGTTGCCTTCGGCGAGCGACTCCGTGATGCAGTCGAGGGTTTTCTGGATGACTTCGAAGACCTGGGTCTGCACCACGCCGGTTTCGTTGCTGATCCGAACCACCAAATCCCGTTTCGTCAAATTCGCCATAGCAAAAGAAAAATTACTGCCGCCGTGGGCTTCCCGGCAAGCGGATATTTGCCGAAATTCGGGAAAAGTGCGTGAATATGATGCCTTTATGGCTTTTGGACCCGGGCGGCGGCCCATCGCAACGGGGCGTTGCCCAATGCGCCCACGGCTCCCAAGAAAAGGAGGCGGCGGACTTCCGGGCGCGGGACTTTGACGCGGGCTGCGCTTTCCAGCGGCCGGGAACGCTCCATCCGCCGCACGGTGCGCACTCCCAGCGCCCACGGCAGCAGGCAGGCCAGCCGGAGCCGCCATGGGCGGATGGCTTGCACATACAACAAGCCGTCGGCCAGCCGCTCGCGGGCCCGCGCCATCCAGCGGTCGCAGACGGGCCGGGCGGCGGCGGGGTCGGTGCGCAGGGCTTCCGAGAGAAGGCTCCCCAATTCATCGGCGGGCAGGTAACAGCGCCCGTGGGCGAGGTCGTCCGGCGCGTCGCGAAGGATGTTGACGAGTTGGAGCCCCTGGCCAAAGGAGGCTCCGAGCCGGGCGAGCGCCTCGGGCGCGATGCCGGGGGCATACCCGGGGAGGTGGAGCAAGCAGATCCGGGTCCAAAAGACGCCGACGCACCCGGCGACGCGGTAGGTGTAATCGTCGAGTTCCCTGGCGGTGGCGAGCGCCCGGACGGCGGGGCCGCCGCCGCTGGCAAAGCGGGTGAGGTCCAGCGTTTGCCCCTGGAGAATTTCCTCCAAAACGCGGGCGATCTCCTCCCGGTCGGCCTCCGGTGTCGCCGCAAGCGCTTCCCAGAGGGCAGGCATGGCGGCGAGGAGATCCCGCTCGGCGGGGTCGGGCACGCCGGGCGCAAACGGAGCGAGGTCCGGCGGAACGGAACCGGGGCGGCGCAGCGCCTCTCCCATGCGCGCCAGGGCTTCCAGCCGCGCGGCGGGAGGGGCTGAGGCGCTATCGGCCACGGTGTCGCTGGCGCGCGCCAGCAAATAAGCCAGCCCGACGGGCGCGCGCAAGCCTGGCGGCAGCACCCGGATCGTGAGGTAAAACGATCGGGATACCGCCGCCAAGAGTTTTTCTAAGCCCTTCCGCATCCCGTGGAGTTAACCCGGGATGCTAGAACGTTTCAAGTTGAACCGCTCTATTACAGCAAGGCAAGCGAACGAAGCGTCCGGGCGTCCAGATCACCCGTGATGGGGAGCCGGCAATCGGCCTGCCACGCACGGATGGCCGCGCGGGACTGGGGTCCCAGCACGCCGTCGCACGCTCCATGGTAATACCCTTTGACCGCGAGGGCGCGCTGGGCGTCCACGGCGACGCTGCTGCCCGCCACTTCACGCCCCACGACGACGGGCGCGGTGTCATAGCAAGGGCCGTAGTAGGGATCCCCATAATAGGGGCCGTAATACGGGCCATAATACGGCCCGGGCACGACGATGGGCAGGCCGATGCCGACACTCCAGCGGGAGCCGCCGTAATAATGGCCATGGCCGTGCCAGTCAGCCATCGCGGGAAGAGCCAGAAGGCCCAGTGCCGCAACCGTCAGGGAAACAGATTTGATGAAACGCATAGGTGAGTTGTTTGATGGAATAGACGCACCGGGCCGCCGGTTTATTCAGCGCCGACGCACCGGAATCGGAGCTACTGTTGCACAAGGTTAAACAAGTGCAACCTTTCTCCCAAAGCCCTCGCGCGGCTTCCAACGCTAGGCCGCGGCAAGCGTGGGAACCCGTCCGCAAAAAATTTCAAAAAAATCGAACATCATTTCGGGGGCCTTGTCTCAAAATCCGAATGCACCCAAAAGCGGTGTGCCCCCATTGGGGCCTCCCGTGGTCGTGGGTGCTTTTCCCTTCCCTAGGCATGATTAAAGTTCGAAACCTCAAAAAACATTTCGGATCGAAAGCCGCCGTCAACGGCGTATCCTTCTCGGTCGAAAAAGGCGAGGTGCTTGGTTTCCTCGGGCCCAACGGCGCGGGAAAATCGACCACCATGCGCATGATCACCGGATTCATCCCCCCCACCGATGGCGACATCAGCGTGGGCGGGTTTAACGTTCAGGAAGACCCGCTCGCCGCCAAGCGGCTCATCGGCTACCTGCCGGAAAACGCCCCGGCCTATTCCGACATGACGGTGGCCGGGTTCCTCGGGTTCGCGGCGGAACTGCGCGGGCTCTTTGGCGAGGCAAAGCGCAAGGCGGTGCACCGCGTGATCGAGATGTGCTTCCTGGAGCCGGTGCTTCACCAAAGCATCGAGACGCTCTCCAAGGGCTACAAGCACCGCACCTGCTTCGCGCAGTCGATCTTGCATGACCCGGAGGTGCTCATCCTGGACGAGCCGACCGACGGCCTCGATCCCAACCAAAAGCACGAAGTCCGCACGCTCATCCGCGCGATGGGCGAAAAGAAGGCGATCATTTTCTCGACGCACATCCTGGAAGAAGTGGAAGCGGTCTGCTCGCGGGCGATCATCATCGACCGGGGCGTGGTAGTGGCGAACGGAACCCCCGCCGAACTCAAGCGCCGCTCCGGCAAAGCCGGGATCGTGACGCTGCGGCTGTCGGGCCATCCCGCCGCCGCGGCGGTGGCGGCCAGGATCAACGCGCTGCCCGGCGTGCAAAAGTGCGCGGTATTATCCGAGACGCCGTTCGCGGTTGCCGTAACGCCGTGCAAGGAGGGCAACGCCGATGGGGCGCTCGCCCGATCCCTCTCCGAAATGGCCAAACGCGAAGCGTGGGAATTGGAGGAACTCCACACGGAGGAAGGCCGCCTGGACGAGGTCTTCCACAGCATCACGCTCGGCGACAAAACAACCCAGGAGGTTTCCCAATGAACCCAAGCGCTTTCCGCAACATCGTCACCATCGCCAAACGCGAGTGGGCCGGTTTCTTCGCCTCGCCCATCGCGTATATCTTCATCGTGATCTTCCTGCTGCTGGCGGGGTTCTTCACGTTCATGGTGTCCAACTGGTTTGCCATGGGGCAGGCCAGCCTCAACGGGTTCTTCGTGTGGCATCCGTGGCTCTACCTCTTCCTCGTCCCGGCCGTCGGGATGCGGATGTGGAGCGAGGAACGCCGCCTGGGCACCATCGAGCTGCTGCTAACCATGCCGATCACGCCGTGGCAGGCCATCATGGGCAAATTCCTGGCCGCGTGGGCCGTCCTGGGCCTCGCGCTGGCGCTCACGTTCCCGATGGTCCTGACCGTGAACTTCCTTGGGCACCCGGATAACGGGATCATCCTGGGGGCGTACGTCGGGAGCTTCCTGATGGCCGGGGCATACCTGGCCGTCACATCGATGACCTCGGCGCTTTCCCGCAACCAGGTGGTCAGCTTCATCCTCTCGGTGGTGCTCTGCCTGTTTTTGATCCTGGCCGGGTTCCCGCCCGTAACCGACCTGCTCGTGCACTGGGCCAGCCCCGCGCTGGTGGAGACGATTGCCTCCTTCAGCGTGATGACCCACTTCGCCGGGCTCCAAAAAGGGGTGCTCGATACGCGCGATCTGCTTTTCTTCGCCTCCGTGATCGGCTTCTCCCTCTTCTCCACCAGTGTGATCCTCCGCGCGCACCGCGCCGGTTAAAAGAGCTTATCCTTTAATAGATATGGGTTCAGATGCGAGCAAGTTGTGCTGGATGACGACGCCGGGAGTAGCGGCAATATCCGCGGATATTGACGCTATGAGTGGGGGCGCCAGACGGCGAAAATCGCTCACAGATGGCCCGTGGCTATTTACGGATATACTTTAACTCTCCCTTTGCCATGAAGAAACCTACCATTCTGTACTCGACCCTCGGTGTCGCGGCCGCCTTCCTGATCCTGGTTGCGGTCAACTTCCTCGCCGGAAGGGTTCCCCAACGCATCGATCTGACCGCCGAGAAAGCATACACGCTCTCCGCCGGAACGCGGGCCATCCTGGCCAAGCTGGACACGCCCGTCAAAGTCCGCCTCTACTGCACGCGCAACGAGAACATGCCCCCGCAGTTGAAGCTCTACGCGCAGCAAATTGAAGACCTCTTGAACGAATACCGGCAAGCCTCCAAGGGGCTTGTGGAAATCCAGAAATTGAACCCGGAGCCGGACTCGGACGCCGAGGACTCGGCCAAGCTGGACGGCGTGGAGGGCCAGCCCCTCACCAACGGGGAGCGGCTCTACCTGGGCCTGAGCGTGAGCATGCTCGACCAGAAGGAAGCGATCCCCTTCCTCTCGCCCGACCGCGAACGCCTGCTGGAATATGACCTCTCGCGCGCCATCTCCCGCGTGACCGGCAGCCGCCAACAGGTGGTGGGCATCATGAGCCCGCTCCCGGTGGCGGGCCAGCAGATGCCGCCCATGATGATGATGCAGATGGGCCAGCGCGGCCAGGAACCGTGGGCTCTCTACAGCGAATTGAAACGCGACTACACGGTGAAGCAGGTGGAGATGACCGCCAGCAAGATCCCCGACGATATCAACCTGCTCGTGGTCATCCATCCGCGCGAGATCACCGAGAGCGCGCAATACGCGATTGACCAATTCGTCCTGCGGGGCGGCAAATTGCTCGCGTTTCTCGACCCGAGCGCCGTCCTCGACCGCGCCCCGGGGGGGATGGGCATGCCCTCCGGCGGCTCGAACCTCGACAAGCTGCTCAACGCCTGGGGCCTCAAGTTCGACTCCACGCAGGTGGTCGCCGACATGAACTACCTGGCCCGCACGAGCCGCGGCCGCGCGCCGGGGGTGCTGGCGCTGAATGAGGAGGCGTTTTCCAAGGAAGACGCCGTCACTGCGGACGCCTCCGACCTCTTCATGGCCTTCCCGGGAGCGTTCTCGGGCACGCCGGCGCAGGGGCTCAAGGAAACGGTCCTTATCCGGTCGTCCAAGAACGCCCAACTCGTCAGCCCGATGAGCGCGCAAATGTCGCCGGAGGACGTGCTCAAGGAGTTCGTCCCCGCGAACAAGGAATTCCCGTTGGCCATCCGCTTGACGGGCAAATTCAAGACGGCGTTCCCGGAAGGCGCGCCAAAGGCTTCCGCCGACGCCAAGGACGACAAAAAAACCGAAGCGCCCGTGGCCGGATTGAAGGAGTCCGCGCAGGAAAACACCGTGATCCTCGTGGGCGACTCGGACATGCTCCAAAACCAGATCGCCGTGATGGAACAACAAAATCCACTCGGCGGCGGCCGGATGGTCTTGCCCGCCAACGGCAACCTCGCCTTTGCCGAAAACGCCGTGGAAGCTCTCACCGGCGACAGCAACCTGATCGCCGTGCGCAGCCGCGCCACCCGCGAACGGCCGTTCACGGTAGTGCAGCGGATGCAGGAAGCCGCTTCCGCCAGCTACCGCGACAAGATCAAGGAGCTTGAAGGGAGCCTCATGGACACCCAAAGCAAGCTCAACGAATTGCAGCAACACCGCCAGGCTTCGGGCGACAAGAGCGCCCAGCGCTTCATCCTCTCGCCGGAACAGCAAGCCGAGCTGGAGAACTTCCGCAAAACGGAAGCCAGCGTGAAGATGCAGCTCAAGGATGTCCGCCGCAATCTCCGCGCGAAAACCGACGCGCTGGAGAACGGCCTCAAATGGCTCAACATCGCAGGGATGCCCGCCCTCGTCATCGTGGCCGGCATCAGTCTCGCCCTTACCCAACGGAAAGCCTCCGCAGCAAAATGAACCGTAAACAACTCACTATCCTTCTTGCGCTTGTCTTGATCGTCGGCGGGGCGGGCCTCGCCGTTTACCACCGCTCCGCCTCCTCCTGGGAGGGGGCTCCCTCGGGCAAGGTTCTCGGGCCTTTCGCCTTGAACGACGTGGCCCGTGTGGTGATCCAAACCAACGACGCCACGCTCACCCTGGAAAAAAAGAATGACGCCTGGGTGGTGCGCGAACGGGACGATTACCCGGCCGATTTCGCCCGCGTGGGCAACTTCATCCAGGGGCTCTGGCAGCTCAAGCCCGGGCAGGAAGTAAAGGTGGGGCCTTCCCAGTTCGCCCGGCTCGACCTGCTGCCGCCCGCCAAGGGAACGGCCAACACGGCCACGCTCGTCGAGTTGCAGAACAAGGATTCCCGGCGCATGGCGGCCCTCCTGGTGGGGAAGAAATTCCTGAAAAAATCGCCGGAATTTCCCGACGATGAAGGGATCCCGGCGGGACGCTACGTGATGGCGGCGGGAGCGACGCCTCCGAAAGCCGCGCTCGTTCCTGAACGGCTCGAAGAGGCCGAACCCGCGCCCGCCGCATGGCTGGATAAGGCATTCCTGCGGATCGACCGGATCCAATCCGCCGCCGTCGTCTCCGGCACCGCGCAATGGAAGCTGAGCCGCGCCTCCGACACCGCCACCGAGTGGCAGCTCGACGGCATCCAGCCCGGCGAAAAACTGGACCCGGCAAAAGTCCCCTCGCTGGCCGGGATCTTCGGAGCCCCCAGCTTCACCGACGTGCAACCCGCCGCCGCGAAGCGCGACGGGTTCGACGCCACCGCGACGGTGAACACCTTTGACGGCTTCACCTACACGCTCCGGTTCGGCAAACCCGACGGCGACAAGCTCCCCATGACGGTAGCTGTCGCGGCCAACCTGCCCAAGGAGCGGACGCCCGGCAAAGACGAGAAACCGGAGGCGAAGCAGCAGCTTGATGAGCAGTTCGCCGCCACGTCAAAGCGGCTTGCCGAAACCCTGGCGAAGGCCAAGGCCCTGGAAGCGCGCATTTACCTGGTGCCGAAAGCCACGTTCGACGCGCTCTGGAAACCGGGCTCCGAATTCCTCGCGGCGAAAGAGCAACCCGCGCCGTCTCCGGCTCCCTCCCCCACCCCGGCGGCGGCGTCAACGCCCGGGCCGAAGTAACGGGCACCGAATAGGCGGCGCAAGCATTCACGCACTCTCGGGGAGCCGATAGTCATCGGCAACAAACCCCGCCGCCAGTTCGGTGAGGCTTGTGCCGCGCGGCAGGCTCCAGCGGGAGAGCTTCACGCCCCGCAGAGCCGGTGCAGATGCCGGCGTAGCCGCGCGCACAGGGGCAGGCTCAGGAAGAACATCAGTAGACCGCTGACGAGAGTTAAAAGGGCAATCATCGTGATTGGAGATGTCATTTGAAGCGTTCCGATTGGTTATTTGGGTGCTGGCGAACTCCCGGACATGGACGACCCCGGCGGCACGACCCAAAGCCCCGTGACTTTCCCTGCTTTGTCATACACCACCTTCAAATCAAGTTGGGTCCGTTCCCACCGGCAGGGGACATACACGATGGTTAATCCTCGGAAGACTTCCAGACGCGGTGCATCGGGGCCACCTTTGGTGATGTGGATGATACCGGGCGCCGATGGGGTCATTGCGCCCGGCAAGCCGGATGGGCTATCTATCCAACCGCCTGGATCAGATCAACTATCCTCGCGCTCTGGCCAACGATCTGCCAATCGGCAGCGGGCTCATTGAATCCGGCAACCGTCACGTCCTCCAAGCACGTCTCAAACGCGCTGGAACCGCTTGGCTCAAAGAAAACGCCCACAATCTTGCCCAGCTTCGGGTTCTTCGCTCCAATGATCGCTGGGATGAATATTGGCGTGCACAGAAGGCTGCCTGATTACTCACCACCTTTAACTGCACCCGGCGGAAGCCCGTTTACGAGTTGTTGCTTCCCGTTTTCGCGAATTTAGGCTACACGGAGAGAAATCCCTCCCACGTATGCGCCAATTATTAATGAATCTCGGAGTTGTATTCTCCCTCGCCATACGCCTTGTGGCTGCCGATGGAACTGGGGCTCCCAACTCTCCAACTCACTCCCCGGATCCGGAAGCTGTTCGCCGCGAGAGCCGGTTAGCCGACAAGGCCAGGGAGCTGAGCGCACAGGGAAAAATCCCTTCGGTGGCAGTTTTTCTGGACATGGTGGAACATCCCAAGCCGTGCCGGGTGGAGTTGCTGCCCCAATCGACCACCGAGATGCGAGGCCGGGATTTGGCCCGCCGGGCGGCCGCCGCGTATGTGAATGTGGGCTGGGTTTTCCAGTGCTCAAAATGCTCACGTTGGCACGCGAAACTAGCGGGAGGATACGCCATTGCTCCCGATACCGTGGTAACGGCCCGCCATGTCGTGAATCCACCCGAAAACATGATGGCTGGGACTGGGATTCCTGTGGTTGTGCGGGGGGAAGAGGAGATTCTGCCCGTCAGCGGGATCGTAGCGGCCAACGTCGGTATGGACACTGTGGTGATGAAAGTGCTCTGCAAAAACCTCGCCGCCCTGCCCCTGCGGGGCGAGATCGAGGTGGGAGACCCGGTTTATTGCTTGAGTGATCCTGCCGGGTGCCGCGGCATTTTCACCACGGGCATCGTCAATCACACCAGCGTTCCTTTGGGCGATCCCGCCGATAAGCTGGCCCGATCCCGGCTGACGGTAAGCACCGATTGGGCACCCGGCAGCAGCGGGTCTGCCATCTTGGATTCGTGTGGAAACGCTGTGGGGCATGTCTCAACCATCCAGCCGGTTTTTGGCAAGAAATCCGACTCCGCCCCAGAGGGCGCGACAGAAGCGGGCGCGCCGGTGGCGATGAGTCTTCATCACGCGGTTCCTGCGGGAAGCGTGCGACTCCTCTTGGGGCAATCAAGGTAGGGAAGCCGGGGGAGCTCCTATTGGGCCTTAGTGTGCGCTGGGTAGCGTCAGATTGCGTGCGCCTTTCTCACGGCTTAGTTTCGGCCACAAGAAAGCGTAAGTGGCTACAAAGACAAAACAAAACATGGGTACGATATATCCGCGGGACATGTCGTATTTGTCCGCAACGGCTCCCATGACTTTGGGCAAAATCGCGCCTCCCATGATGGCCATCACGATGTAAGAGGAGGCTTTTTTGGCTTGTTGCCCAAGGCCGTGAATGCCCAAGGCGAAGATGGTCGGGAACATGATGGACATGAAAAAATAGGTCAGAAATACGGAGAGAACCGAAAGCCAGCCCCATTTGCAAAACACCATCAGGCAGAGGATGACGTTCATGGTGGCATAGAAACCGAGGATGCGATGCGCGGCGAAACGCTTCATCAAAGCGGCACCGCTGAACCGGCCGATGAGGAAGCAGATAAACCCGAGTGAAGCAAGGTTGGACGCTCCTTTGTTTGTGATTCCCAGAGCGCCGTTGGCGGTTTCAAACCAGCCGCTTAGCCAGGTATGGAAAAGACTAGGGCTGTTTTGCATGGCCGTATTCCACGCCATCGGAATGGCGGGAACCTGGGAGGTCATGTAGTTCATAAAGAAGCTGAAAATTCCAGCCTGTGCGGCGACATAAAAAAATTGGGCTGCGACGGCCATGACAAAATGCGGATGCGTCCAGATCGTGCGCAAACCGCCGGTGTTCGTATCGTCGAGGTGATAGTCGTCCTCAGCTTTGATGTCGGGAACATTCGCAAAATAAAAGACCCCTGCGAGTATGAGCACGACAATCGCAACGGCGACATAGGGAATCCAAAGCGTCTGGCTCCCCGTGCTGATTCCTTGGGAGTCCTTGGAATAGAAAAACATGCCTCCGACAATCGGTCCAAAAATCCACCCGATGCCATTGCAGGACTGGGCGAGATTGATGCGGGTGGCCGCGTATTGGGTGGGGCCGAGCACCGTGGTGTAAGGGTTTGCAATGGTTTCCAGGAAGGTCAAGCCGCCGGCAATCAGGCAGACACCCAGCAAAAAGGCCCAGAAGGAGGCGATGTGTGTGGCGGGAATAAACCAGAAACCGCCCGCTGCGACCATGAGGAGCGCGGTGATGATGCCTCCTTTATACCCGAGTTTGGCGGCCAGCCAACCGGCGGGAATGGCCATGAGGAAGTAGCCCAGATAATGGGCGAACTGCACCCAGGCCGACTGCGACAGGCTCAGGTGCAATTCTTCCTGGAAGTGTTTGTCCATCACATCAATCATCCCGTTGCAAAATCCCCAAAGGAGGAAGAGCGAGCTGACGAGAAGAAAGGTGACGATGTAACTCCGGCCATTGGCAGCAGCGAAAATGCCTTTGCTGGCGGGTTGCTCGGTGGATTGGGTGATTTGCATGGGTTGTGGAGAACGGGGGTTGTGGAGTTTGGCACCATGGGATTAGCCATGGGCTTCTTTCATACGGCTAAGCACATTGCAATAACTGGCCGAGATAACGCGAATGGCCTGGACATGGGGGGGATAATATCATTCGAGATTTCAAGTGTCGATAGTATACAACTCTACGTTGGAAATTGGAACCGGTGGAAGCGCAAAAGTTGTTCGTTTTTGCGGCATTGGAAACTCACTGTAGCGGGCTGTCTCTATAGAGCGGTTTAAATTTTATTGTTTACACGCGGCTCGGCGGCGCGGGCCGTTGCGCGGTCTTTCAAGCTCGGGCAGTATTGAAAAATACAGCCGCTTCGCTTGAAGAGCCCGCGCATCAACCCCCGACGCTCTCGCATCATTGTAAACACTTCAATTTAAAACGCTCTAACAGGCTGCTAACGATGGATACTTGCTTTGCGGTGTTACCCTGTTCATTAAAAGGTCCAGGGCTCTCCAAACGCCGCGGTAAAGGTCGTTGCAATGACTTTCCGGGAGAGATGACGGCGGGCGCCTCGGGAGCATGCGGCACCGCAACCGCCATCAATCTCAGGCTCTTACAGCGGGGTGACTCCCTTTTTCAACAGAAGATTCCCGTATTTACGCGTCTCACCGGTCATGACCACGGCGAATGCGTTGCGGGCGCGATCGTAAAAATCGAAACGCCCAATCCGCACTGGTGGTTTGGCATTCTGGACATGCCGCCGGGCGACCGCCATATACTGGCTCTCAACCTCGGGATCCAGCGCATCCCCCTCCACTGCCTGCATCATGACCAGAGGGTCGGCATAGGAATCGAGTTCGAACAATGGGAGGATGGCGTCAAGTAGCGTGGTTACTGAGAGGCCGTCTGCGCGGATTATACGGGAATTGAAGCTGAGTCCTGGAAAATGGGCGTCGGCGAGAATGATCTCGTCGCCGTGCCCCATTTCCGCAAGCGCCTTGATGAGGTCGGGACTGATCGCGGGATGAATTCCCTTTAACATAACGGCTGATTTTCTGGCTGGTTAGAAGACGATGACTACTTTGCCTTCCTGCGCCTTGTCGGCAATGTCGTAGGCTTTGGCCGCCTCGCAGAGTGGCAGGCGCGGACCGGCGGTAGCTTCGGGGTGAATGTCAAAGCGGCCGAGGATTTCGGCAAGATCGGCGAGATGCTTGCGCGAGGTAACCCAGGAACCGAACAAGGTGATCTGCTCGTGGATCAAATAAGGCGAAACATCAAACTCAACCTTTCCGCCCTCGCCAACAAACCCGCAGCGGCCCCACTGCCTGGTGCCTTGAAGGGCCAGGAGGCGTGCGGACGCGGCTCCGGAACAATCGATGCTCACTTCGCACCCTTTGCCTTTTGTCAGTTCCTTGATTGCTGACAGCGCATCAGGACCGGATTGCACGATATGGTTGACCAGTGGCACGCCTTTTTTAAATTCGAGTTTGCGGGCGAAATCAAGGCGGCCAGGTGAAAGATCCACACCGATGATTTCCGCCGCGCCGAGCACGCGGGCAAGTTGCGCGGCTGCGATGCCCACCGGCCCGAGCCCGGTGATCAGCACGCGATCCCGACCGGAAACATTCATCCGGGCCAGGCACTCCCACGCGGTTCCGAATCCACAGGCCATGAATGCGCCGTCGATGAACGTCAGGTTGTCCGGCAGCACAATGCAATCCGCTTCGTCGGCAAGCATATACTCGGCGTGACCGCCGTTGCGCTGCCAGCCGTAGGCTTTGCGGTAGTCGGGGTTGTGGCAGCTGATCTGGTAGCCGTGCATGCAATCCTCGCAGCAGCCGCAGCCGGAGATGTGGTAAATCGTCACGCGATCCCCGGGCTTGCGGGCCCGGCAGCCCGGCCCGAGCTTCACGACTTCGCCCGAGGGTTCGTGTCCCGCGATGACGCCGTTGTACCCCTCCGGTCCCTTGCCGAGGTGCTCGCGATAAATAGCGCGAATGTCGCTGCCGCAAATCGAGGATGCTCCCATGCGGATCAGCACCTGCCCGTGGCCGGGCTCCGGCACTGCGTATTCGCGGAATTCAACAGTGCTGTTTCCCGGGAGCACGACGCCGGTCATTTTGGAAGGTATGTTCATGGTATTTGGTGTGGTGTTCGTTTTGAAAAAGAATCAGGCAGGGGTGATCTCGCCGTTTATATCCCAAAGGGCTTCCCATGTCTGGCCGTCTTTCCAGAGGAAGACATGGCCTTTAACCAAGCGGCAGTTTTTGTCGATACCGGCGATTGCCTGCATCTCCGCGTCGGTCAGCGGTTCGGTCACAGCCGCCTTGAGATTGGCGAGATAGTTGCGCGGGTTGGCCGACATCGGGATCGGGATCTGTCCGCGCTGGATAGCCCATTTGAGGCAGACGGCGGTGGGATGAACATTCAGCCGTTCGGCGATCCGCACAATGACCGGATCCTCAATATCGACAGTGTCTTCCGGGGTGCGATCCCGTTCGGGGCGCCCCGGTGAGCCGAGCGGACAGTAGCCAATTGGCACGATGTTGTTATCGACGACGAATTGAAAGAGCTCCGGCTGCTGAAAATGAGGGTGCAACTCCATCTCGTTGCAGGCCGGTTTGATTTGCGCGTCGCGCAGCAGCAGTTTCAGTTTCGGAATCGTCATGTTGGAGGTGCCGATGTTGCGGACCAGGCCGAGTTCCATCAGCTTTTCCATGGCGCCCCAGGTCTTCATGAAATCCGTGTGGATATAAGGCCGCGCGTCGGGGCTGCGGCTCTCGACGCTGCATCCCGGCGGGTGGAAATTCGGGAAAGGCCAATGAACGAAATAGAGATCGAGGTAGTCAAGTTGCAAGTCATCCAGCGACCGCTTGCATGATTCGATGACTGCCTCTGGAGCATGGCAATTGTTCCAGACCTTGGAGTTAATCCAGAGCTCGCTGCGCGGCACGCCTCCACGCATGATCTGCTGCAGGGAGCGACCAACCTCTTTCTCGTTACCATAAACCGAAGCGCAGTCAAAGTGGCGATAGCCCACGCTGGCCGCCCCCAGCACTGCATTGGCAACGGCTTCGGGTGAAACGCTGTCGGAACCGAAAGTTCCCATCCCGATCACCGGGATTTTTCCGGCAGGCATCGGGCGGCGTGGTACAAGGGAGGCATCCACCGTGGCGGCGGATGATGGAGTGTTGGAGGAGGGTTCAGTGCCCATAGATTTCTCTCCACCTTATCGTCTGCATGGCCCGGCTTTCAATGACATCCATTGACAAAAGGATGGATATTTTTTACCATTTTTATCGATGCCAGAGTGTCTGCTTCCCAGCTTTATTTCACGGCGCGTCATCCGCGGGCGTTACCTTTTCCTCGACTTGAACCCACCGGCAGCGACCGATCTGGCTGTGACCTGCGCGGGATGGGAGGAGTGTGCTCCTGGATATGAGATCCAGAGGGACGGGTTCCACTACCTGGCTTTGGAATACATCGTCGGGGGGAGCTGGGAGTTGGAGACGCGCGGCGGGAGGTGGAAGGTCGGGCCTGGTACGATTTTCACCTACGGACCGGCAATTGGTTATTCGCTGAAAGCTTTGTCAGGCAGCGGGTTCTGCAAATATTTCGTCGATTTTGCCGGCCACTCGGCTGCCAGACTTATCGCAAAGACCGGACTGAAAGGCGCAAGGCCGGGGCGTATCGTTCACAGGCGCTGGCTCCATGAACTCCTTGATCAATTAATTGAAACCACACACCTCCGCCAGCCTGCTCGCGCCAACATCTCCCGGATGCTTGCGCCCCTGATCATGGAGCGGGTTCGCGAGGATCTCCGGGCTGGACCACGCTGTTCCCTTGCGCAGCAGAGTTACGAGAAGTGCCGCCAGTATCTGGCGGACCATTATCTGGAGATCCAAAGCCTCTCGGAGGCCTCCCGGGCATGCGGGGTGTCTGCCGTGTATCTCTCCCGCCTTTTCCGCAGGTTCGCCACCGAATCTCCAAACGGCTTCCTTGAGCGAATGAAGATGAACCACGCGGCGGAACTGATTGCACGGAGCAGCCTGCCGGTTAAAGCTGCCGGTTACGCGGTCGGCTACGACGATCCCTACCATTTCTCGCGCGTCTTCAAACGTGTGCATGGAATTGCCCCACGTTTTTTTGGCGAATAGAGCGGCTTAATTTTTGTTGTTTGCACGCTGCTCGGCGTCGCTTTAATCAGCGATTCCTTAAGCCGACCAAGAATAAGGCTTCATCCTGCCCTCGGCAACCCCATGATAAAACATCAAGGCACAACCGGTTGGGTTATGGCTTGGACAAGTTGGTCCCAAGTTCGCGCGGCGGCTTGACGCAGCAGAGCCTTGAGCTTGGAGAGGCGCTGTCTACAGATAGCGCCTCCGTCTTCCGCCTTGCTCCGCACGAAAATCCCGGCGTCCTAAAATCCAGCCATTTCAAAGATTTGGTATGATTCTCCTCACCGCAGGTGCTTTTTACAACTTCCTCATTGCTCATCACAGCTGTTTTTCGGCTCTTCGCGAAATAGAGTGGGTCGGAAATCGGCATTGGCGGGCATGGCACAGCCCTGTTTTCCAAGTCTTTGACGGCCTTGGAACCTTGGAATCAGGAACTTCCGCTGATGTCCCCCACCTGCCAACGCCTTCCAAAAAGCCATTAAAAATCACGAAGAGCCAAAATTTGCAGGATAATTTTAATCTAAACGGGGAATAAGCTATAGAAGGCAGTGCAGTCGCCTATATCCACCCGATGGATTCCAATAACGAGACCTTTACCCGATTGTTCATGCAAAACCAGCATGCGCTGAAACGGTTTATTCGCGCCATGGTTCCGAACGCGTCCGATGCCGAGGATGTGTTGCAGGAAACCGCCGTTGTGCTATGGCAGAAACAGCCCGAGTATGACCCATCCAGGCCGTTTTTCCCATGGGCCATGCAATTTGCACGCAACAAAATCTATCAATTTCGCAGGCATCATGCACGCGACCGGCTGATTCTTGATGACGATGTGTTCGGATTGCTCCTTGCGGAGCGCCCCTCCCTTGAGCCGCAGCTGGACCGCCGCCGCCATTGGCTGGATACCTGTTTCAAGAAGCTGCCTGGGCACAGCGCGGGGTTGATGGAGCGAAGATATTTTGACGGGATGACGGTGCAGGAGATCGCCGCCGAAACCCAGACAAGCGTCAGCACCCTTTACAAGCTTTTCTACCGGATCCGGGATGCCTTGATGCGGTGTGTGGAGAATTCTCTGGTGCAGGAGGTGGAACCATGAATGAGATGGAGCTTGAACAGATGCTTTCGGCGCTTGGCGATGGCGATGACATTGATCACAAACGGCTCAATGAAATCCTGCGAAACGATCCGGCGGCGCGCCATCGTTACCTTGTCTGGATGGACATGGAGGTTTGCCTTGAGGAGACGGTAGCCCGCAGTAGTTCCAGCTCCAAGCTCGTGCCATTTGAGCATAAAACGGGGGATCGGCTGCGGTCCTGGACAAGGCGATTGGCCTTGGCGGCTTCGATCATGCTTCTGGCTGCCGGAGTTGCGACGGGGTTACGCTATTTCCAACGTGTGGCGGTTCTGACCAGCGTGACAGGCCAAGTTTATATTCAGCGGCCTTCCGGAAAAGTCCAGGCGGAGTCGGGCACATGGATCTTTTCCGGCTCGGAGATCTGGGTTTCTGGCAGCCAGAGCGAAGCGTTGCTGACTTGGAACGATGGTAGCTTGATGCGGCTGAGTGAGGCTTGCCGGCTGGCTGTTTCCGTCCGGCATGGGCAGAAATTCATCCAATTGCTCGCCGGCTGTTTCAACGCTGATTTCCAAAAACAGAAGCCTGGCAAACCGGCCTTGATTCGCGGGCCGTATGTGAATGCGGAAATCCTGGGCACCTCGATCCGAATGGATGCCCGGGAAGACGCCACTCGACTGTCGGTAATCGAGGGGCAGGTCCGGGTGATCCGGGAGTCCGATCATCAGGCGGTGCTGGTGACCAGCCGCAAGGAAATCAATGCGGCAAACGGAATCGGCAACCTGACACCGCAACGCTTTTTATGGGCGGACAGGTACTCGGGTGGCAAACAGGGGGGGACGGCCGTCGCCACGGTGACTATTGGCTCCAAAGCAGCGGAGCCCAAGCCGCCAGCGAATAGTACGCCCGTAGGTAGAGCAGTTCCCTAGGAAACCTTATGGATTTTCGAGAATTTTACCTTGCTCTGTGTTCCTGGCGGAGGCTCGTATCCATTTTGTTGATCGGCTGCGGGCTGGCTGCCCAGCCTGCTGAGGCCAATAACTTGAAGATTGCCAACCCGGAGGTGAAGGCGGAATGGGCCCGGGGATACGCGTCCATTGGTTGTGATGTGAGCTGGGAAAATTCCTGGCGCGTCACCTCCGAGGAGCCCGCTGGCGTCATCCACACCAACTGGGATGCGGCGTGGATTTTCGCCAAATACCGGACCAAAGACGGAGTCTGGAGGCATGCGTCCTTGAAGGGTTCCCGGGGCGACCACGAAGCGGGGCCGGGGGCTGCGCTCCAGGTGGGGCTTGCCTCGGGAACGGAAGGAGAGAGTTTTGGAGTGGGGGTATTTCTCTACCGCTCAGCCGAAGGGAGTGGTCCCTGGGGCAGCCGGGTGAACCTTTGCTGGGATTGCGCCCGCGACGGGGTGGACGGCTCCTCCCAAGTCGAGGTGAGCATTCATGCGATAGAGATGGTTTACGTGCCCCGGGGCGCCTTCTATCTGGGCAGCGGCGGGGACGAAAGGGGCGAGTTTACCGATGGACGCCGCGTGGCCGGGAACACAATCCCGTTTGTCATCGGGAGCGAGAAACCCTTGAGAATCGCCAATGAGCCCGGGGCTCTCTGGAGCGTTTCCGTGTATCCCGGAGATTCCATCGGCCCCCCAGGCGAATTGCCTGCCGCTTATCCGAAAGGGTATCGCGCCTTTTACTGCATGAAATACGAGCTTACCCAAGGCTTGTATGCGGATTTCCTGAATCGGCTGGCACCCTCCCAAGCTGCCTGCCGCTACCCCAATCACTACAATGAATGCCGCTTTTCCATTGTCGCGCGCGGCGGGGTTTACCAAGCCGAAGCGCCGGATCGGGCCTGCAATTTTCTCTCATGGCATGACGGGTTGGCATTTGCCGATTGGGCCGGTTTGCGTCCCATGACGGAGCTGGAGTACGAAAAAGCGTGCCGTGGGCCCTTGACTCCCCTGCCCGGGGAATTCGCCTGGGGAACGACGGTCATCACGCCGCTGACCGGGTTTTGCGGGGATGATGGCAGCGGGGCCGAGACGGCGCTGCCCTCCGGTGCGAATTGCAATTTCAAGAACCGGGTTCAAGGTCCGGTTCGTGCCGGCATCTTTGCCTCGGCCACATCAGGACGGGGGGCCTCCGGCGCGACTTTCTGGGGCATTCTGGAGATGAGCGGCAATCTTTGGGAGCGGGCGGTCACGGTCGGGACCATTGCGGGCCGCCGTTTTGGCGGGGAGCATGGGGATGGCACCTTGGATTCCATGGGGGAGGCAAATGTGCCGGGTTGGCCCGGCCCGGCTGGGGCTGGTTTTCGCGGCGGTTCCTGGCAAAACGTGAATGTTTTTTTATCAGTTTCTTCCCGAAGGCTGGCCGCCTGTGCCCACAAGGACCGTAAGATGGTTTTTGGTTTCCGGGCGGTGCGCACCGCGCCGGAAGAATGAATGCCTCATCTGGATTCTCCATTTTGCCGCGAAAAAACAGATTTTTTTAACCGGAACCAAAAAAATAGGATAATTTCTTCCGAAATGGTGAATGACATTCAGAAAGCGTGATTTTTCACCGCACCAAGAAAGAAACCATCAAATGCAAACGCGCCAATTTCTATTAACGACAGGGATTTTCTGTCTCGGGCTTATCACCAAGGTGGGGGCTGCCAATGCGGTCCCTGGCACTCCACCGCAACGCCCGAACATTCTCATCATCCTGACCGACGACCTCGGCTACGGTGATGTGCAGTGTTACAACCCGGAGCACGGCAAGATTCCCACCCCGAACATGGATCGGTTGGCTGCGGAGGGAATGCGCTTTACCGACGGTCACTCCTCGGCGGGCGCCTGCACGCCCTCTCGTTGTGCACTTCTCACCGGGCGCTACGATTGGCGGACCCGCAATCAAAGGGGGGTGCTTGGGGCATTTGGCGAACCCTTGATCTCGCCGGAGCGGCTCACAATCGCCAGCCTGGCCAAACAGAATGGCTATCGGACCGCCTGTATTGGCAAGTGGCATATTGGCATGCACTGGCCGATTGGGAAGGGAGATTACAAGCTTCTTGGGACGGAAACCGTTGAGGCAATGATCCAGGAAAGCATAAAGGCCGACGAGCCTCCCACGCCCACGGTGGAGCAACTGGCCGCCAATGGCTTTTACAAGGTGGATCCGATCGCCGGCTACAAATCCCCGGTGCCCACTCCCGAGCAATTGGCGGCATGGCAGAGGTTTTTTTCCAAGCCGATTACCGGGGGGCCGACGGACCTCGGGTTCGACAGCTACTTTGGAATCGATGTTCCCGGTTATCCTCCGTATTGCTTCATCGAGAACAATCGCACGGTGGGCATTCCCACGGAGTTTCTCCCGGAGAAGTTCCTCCTGCCGGCGGCACTGCTTGCCGAATGGCAAGGGCCCGCTGTTAAAGGATGGGACTTTTATACGGCAATGCCGAAGCTGATTGAGCGCACCTGCTCGTATTTGAATGAATCGGCCAAAGCCAAGAATCCCTTCCTGCTCTATCTTGCCTTGCCAGCGCCGCACCAGCCATGGGCCGTCAGCGAGTCGGGGCGGCATAAAAGCGGCTTGAGCCTCTACGCTGATTGGGTGATTGAGACCGATGCCGCCATCGGCCAGGTGCTCGCCTCCCTCGACAAGAGTGGAGCGTCCAATAATACCATGGTCATTCTCATCAGCGACAATGGCTACTCTCCTTACGGAGTAGCGGAGATGCTCAAACGTGGACATTACTCCAGCGGCCCATTCCGTGGCTACAAGGCCGAGGCATACGAAGGAGGTCACCGGGAACCGTTCATTGTCCGCTGGCCAGGGGTGGTAAAGCCCGGGGCGGTATGCGGCCAGTTGGTGAGCCAGGTGGATATCATGGCCACCATGGCGGATATTTTTGGCACCCGGTTGCCCGACAATGCCGGGGAAGACAGTTTCAGCTTCCTGCCCCTGTTGAAGGGAGGGGATCAACCGACTCGGCCTCATACTGTCAACCACAGCGGCCAGGGGGGGTATGCGATCCGCCAGGGCCAATGGAAACTGATATTGGAAGTCGAGGGGAAAGGCAGGCCTCCGGTTCAACTCTTCAACCTGGCAGAGGATCTCGGTGAAAGAAAAAACCTTGCGGACCAATACCCGGAGCGGGTGGCGGAATTGCGCGGCCTGATGGAAAAGTTGGTTGCCGACGGCCGCAGCACTCCGGGCGCAAAGCAGAAGAACGACGCCGAGGTGCTCTGGATCAAGAAGTAAACCGGACAGGCAATTCAAAAGGAAAAGATGACCCGGGGTGTCTGCCCTCAAGCAATCAAAAAAATCCAATGAAACAAACCAAAGCCATCAGCCGATGGATGATCGCGGCACTTTGCGCGGGATTCACAGGTATATCTTGGGCACAAACACAGGCGGATGAACAAGCCGCCGAGCGGATGGGCCGCTACAACGTCATTTGGACGAGCCCATCCAAGGACGCCTCGGGCGTGATGCCGATTGGCAACGGCGACATTGGCGCCGGGGTCTACGCGATTGAGAATGGCGATCTTTACCTGCTGCTCTCGAAAAACGACGCCTTGAGTTACTGCGGGGATATCTACAAGACCGGTCGGGTTCGGCTTTCTTTTCATCCCAATCCCTTCACGAAGGGCAAACCGTTCCGGCAGACGCTGGACCTTGCGACCGCCTCCATCCGCATTGAGGCCGATGGCATAAAATTCAAGATCTGGGCGGACGCCAACCGGCCGATTTATCATGTGGAGATGGATTCGCCGCGGGAGATATCCGTCTCCGCCGAACCGGAGTTCTGGAAGCGCTACACGCAATGGAAAGGGCTGGATAACACGCCGGACGTGCGTGTCCCGCGTGAGCACGATCTGCTCTGGTATTTCTGCGTCGGCAACAAGAGCTTTTATCCCGATGACATGATGAAACGGGGGTACGCGGTCGAGAATTTCGAGAAGATTGTGCCCGATCCCTACCGGTATAACACCTTCGGGAACTTGGTCGAACTGAAGTCAGAAGCGAGCAGTCAGAAATCAGAAGTGAATAATGGAGTGCTCGTTGGGAAGGGAAAACAGTTCGATCTTCAGATTCATTCTCTAACGCTGCAGACGCCTGAGCCTGGCAATGTCTGGGTCAAGGCGATCGAAAAGTTGGCCAAGCAGCCGGTGGACGTAAAGCAGGATTGGGAGAAGCATTGCGCCTGGTGGAAGAGCTTCTGGGACCGCGGCTGGATTGTCGCCTCCGACCGCACCGTGCCGGCGGAGCAGCGCGAACGCTTTAACGGGGATATTGGCGCTTCGGGAATGCGCGAGGAGGCCGATGGCGCCGCCGTGGTGGCTCAGAGCTATAATATATTCCGCTTCTACATGGCCGCCCAGGGGCGCGGGCGGTTACCGGTCAAATTCAATGGCGGCATTTTCACTCAGCAATATCGGCTGAACGATCGCTTTCTCAAGAGCAATGGCCTTGAGGAATTCAAGAAACGGTACCCGTTCGCGGTCCAACAGGCGGACGGCTCCTGGCTGACCGGCGAGGATTACCGGGCCTGGGGGCGGCGGTTCACCGCGCAGAACGAGCGGCTGCTCTACTGGCCGCTCTTGATGAGTGGCGATTTCGACCTGATGAAGCCATTCTTCGGCCTGTACTTCGATACCCTGGCAATGCGCAAGGCGATTACCCAAAAGCATTATGGCCATGCCGGTGCCTTTTACCGGGAGAACGTCACCCCGATCACCGGCACGGAAGACTGGGAGCCGGCGCCGCTCGTCAAGCCGGGCGAGAAATATACGGGCAATCATCTGATGTTCCATCATACCGCCGGTCTGGAGGCGTTGGCGATGATGGAGGATTATGTCAACTACACCGGTGATGCCAAGTTCCGCGACGAACGGCTGGTGCCCTTTGCCCGGGAAATCCTGCTCTTCTACGACCTGCATTATCCGCGCGATTCCAACGGCAAGCTGCGGCTGGAACCCGCCCAGGCACTGGAGACTTGGTGGGTCACGGTCAACCCGGCCACCGATGTGGCGGGGTTGCGCTTTTGCCTGGATCAGTTGCTGGCCATGCAGGCGGGCACGGCGGAAGACCTGAAAAGCTGGAAGCGGTTCCGGGCGGAAATTCCCGAAGTGCCCACGGAGATGAAGAATGGCCGGAAACTTATTTTGCCGGCAGAAAAGGTGATTGAAAAAGTAAAACACAACGGCGAGATCCCTGAAATCTACCCCGCCTTCCCGTTCCGCTGTTACGGTTTTGCGTTGGGCACCAAAGACATCGTGGACTGGACCATGCAGAACCGGATCAATAAAGACACCTTTGGAAACAGATGCTGGACCCATGATCAACTGGGTTGGGTCATGGCGGGCAATACCAAGGAATGCGCGGCCGGTTTGATCCGGCGCTTCCGTTGGGCGACAAACGCCCTGCGTTTCCCGGTTTACGGCAGCGAACTAACGGATGGGATTCCCGATCTGGACCATTTCGGTTGCGGCTCGATCGCTTTCCAGCGGATGCTGGTTCAGGAGGGTCAAGGCAAGATCTATCTGCTCCCGGCCTGGCCTGCGGAGTGGAATGTCGACTTCAAGCTGCACCTCCAAGGCGGTGTGGTCCTGACCGGCACCGTCAAGGACGGCAAGCTGGTGACCTGGAATATCACCCCGGTGGCGCGCAAGGCTGATGTGGTGGTGTGCGCTCCCGCTTCCACTCAATCCGGAGCGGTGAGCAGTAACAAACAACCGAAGTGAGACGGAGAAGCCCCACAGAAGCGGAGTAAGACAAACAAAGACCAGCAGAAATGCAAACAAATCGTATCGTTCTGGCTCTGATGCTGGGGCTGGGTACCAATCTTGGTTTGGCGGCCGAAAATGCCGCCGCCACCGGGATGTCGAAACCCAACATTCTGCTGATCCTGGCGGATGACCTGCGGCCCGACTGCGTGGGCGCCTTGGGCAACCCGCACATTCACACGCCCAACCTCGACCGCTTGGTGAAGCAGGGGGTGACGTTCAACAACTGCTTTGTCATGGGCAGCAACCAGACTGCGGTCTGCACGCCGAGCCGGACCATGCTGATGACCGGCCGTACCCTGTTTCATCTCCCGCTGGATGAAGGCAGTCAGAACAACAAGCCTGCGGTGCCGGTGGACTTCCAAATGCTGCATGCCGCCGGCTATGACACCTACTATTTGGGCAAAAACGGCAGAACATACAACCCCGGGTGCCGGGCCGCCGACCGTTGGGAGTTTTTCCACGAAACCTTTTCTCCCAAGAACAAGGATATCTGCCCGGACAAGGTCGTTGCTTACCTGCGCGAACCGGAACGAGCCCAACGCCCCTTCTACATCGATTTTGCGATCTCGGTGCCACACGACCCTGTCTGGCCCACACCGGAAGACCTGGCCCTCTATCAGGGGGATAAGCTCCCGCCGTTGGCCCCCAACGCGCTGGCTAGTCACGCCGATTTCGCAGGCTTCAAACTGCGCGATACCGATTGTCGCGGCTTTGGCGTGCAGGGACTTCCCATGATTACGAGCAAGACGCCGCCGGAGCAGATGCGGGCGGCGCTTGCGGCTTATTACGCGGTAATTACCGGTTACGATAAGCAGGTTGGGCGCATCCTGGATGAGTTGGACCGCACCGGTCTGGCCAAGAACACCATCGTCATTTTCGCTTCCGACAACGGCCTTTCTTTTTCGGACCATGGCTTGATCCACAAGCAAAGCCTGTATGAGACCGACAACCGGGTTCCTTTGGTCATCCGGGGGCCGGGCATTCCGGCGGGGCAGGCGCGCGACACCTTTATCTACCTTTCGGATCTCATGCCGACCATGTTTGACCTGGCCGGAGTGCCGGTTCCCGCGACAATCGAAGCGAAAAGTTTTGCCGCATCGGTGAAGGACCCCGCGCGTATCCATCGGCCGACCATGTACACCGCGTACCGTCGTGAAATCCGCACCTTCCGCGACCAGGAATACAAGATCGTCCTCTACAACGTCGCTTACAGCAAGGCCCGTTACACGCAACTCTTTGACATCAAGGCCGATCCTTATGAAAAGAAGAACCTGGCCAAGGATCCAGCCCAGGCCGAGCGAGTGAAGCGGATGATCGAGCAGGCGCGGCAGGCGGGCAGGGAGCTGGGGGATGAATATCAGGGCAAGGATGCCGGGCGGACGGCTGTGATGAGCAAACTGCGGTTTTGGTCAACCTGGGACATGCGGCATGAATTTGGCCCGGGGGATACCCAAAACTTCCCCGAAAAATATGTGATTGACGGCAACAAAGAGGAATGGGGCGATTAAGCGCGGATATATGGAAAGTGCTGCAATATGATAGGCTTGGAAAAATGAATTTTAAGCGGTTTCTTTACTTGGGAACTGGCGATCAATGATATGAAAAGGTTGTTACAACTGGCCATGACGACTGCGTTGGGCGCGGGATTGACCACTCAACTTTTGGCTCAACCCCTCCCGGCCGAAGTTGGTAATAAAAAACCTAACATTATCCTGATTCTGGTCGACGACCTGGGCTACGAGTGTATGGGGGCTAACGGTGGGGAGAGTTACAAGACCCCAGCCCTGGATAAGATGGCTCAAACAGGTATCCGGTTTAATTATTGTTATGCTCAGCCGCTTTGCACCCCTTCACGGGTGCAGATCATGACGGGCATCTACAACGTGCGCAACTACAGGGGGTGGGCTAATCTGGATCCAAGCCAGACGACCTTTGCCAACCTTCTGAAAAAAGCGGGTTACGTGACGTGCATGGCCGGGAAATGGCAACTGGGCGATCACGGGATCGCGACCCTCCCGAAACATTTCGGCTTTGATGAGTCCTATCTATTTCCATATGGGTCATACCATTGGGGGCCCTCGCTCGTGCTTAATGGACGAACTGAAGAGTACCGGCCGGAAGACTACGGGCCGGACTTGGTGAGCGATCAGGCCTGTCGTTTTATTGAGCGGAACAAGTCGAAGCCGTTCTTCCTTTACTACACCGAGCACCTACCTCACGACCCCTTCTTGCCGACCCCAGATTCCCATGCCCAAGATGTTCAGAAATATGCCACTGGCAAGAACACGCTTGCGGCGATGAAACTCAGCAACAAGAAATATTTTCGCGATATGGTGGAGTACATGGACAAGCTCTGCGGCAAGCTCATGGCAACGCTGGATGCGCAGGGGCTGCGCGAGAACACGCTGGTGATTTTCACCGGCGACAATGGGACGGGGGCGGGGGTCCCATCTGTTTTGAATGGCCGGACTGTTATTGGCGGAAAGGGCGAAATGACCGATGCGGGAACCCACGTGCCGCTGATCGTCAGATGGCCCGCTGGGATCAAAAAGGCAGGGGTGTGCGACGACCTGGTCGATTTTACCGATTTTCTTCCGACGATTTGTGAGGCCGCCGGCGCTGCCATTCCCGCAGAGCTCAAGGTGGACGGAAGAAGTTTCCTTCCGCAGTTGCGCGGCGAGCCGGGCCATCCGCGGGAATGGTGTTACTGCTGGTTCAGCAAGGATGGAAGATCCAAGGCAGCCGAGTGGGCAAGAAACCACCGCTATAAGTTGTATCGCACCGGTGAGTTCTACGATGTGAGTAACGATGTGCTTGAAAAGCAACCGCTGGCCAACCTTTCTTCCGAAGCGAAAGAGGCGCGCATCCTGCTCCAGCAGGCGTTGGATCGGTATCGGGATGCCCGGCCAGCCGAATTGTTGGACAACGTTTCGCCGGCAAAGTAATGAGATCGAAATCAACATCAGGACAACGCGTAGAAGGGAGCACTACCGCTGCGATAGCGCAAGCGATTGCTTTTGGGATCTCCATGATTACCAAATGCGAGGTTGCTTCCAAAGCAAGTTCAATGGAAGAGATACTGTTTTAATCAAGACCGAACTGAAGAATTCAAAGTAGAATAGCAAACAAGAAATCAAACGATGAAAAACACGATTGCGATTGGATTGGTTTGTACCGCCGTGGCTGCCTGGGGTGCGCGGGGAGTCGAGGGGGCCGAGGTTAAACACCCCAATGTGATTGTCTTCCTCATGGACGACCTGGGTTGGAATGACTTGGGCTACACGGGCAGCAAGTTCTATGAGAGCCCGAACATCGACCGGCTCTCGACGCGCGGAGTGATCTTCACCCGGGCGTATGCGGCGCCCATCAGTTCGCCGTCGCGCGCCAGCATATTGACGGGGTTGGACCCGGCCACGACCGGGTTCACCTCGCCGCGAGGGGGCGATCCGCTGGAGGTGCTCAAGGCCTGCGTGCAGCCGCGGATCTACACCCAGGAGGAATTAAAGACCAACTGGCGCGAACTGCCCGGTGGCATGAAAGCCACGCCGCCCAATCAGCGGGCGTTGCAGGTCGTGAGCGCCTCGCGGCTTTCAACGGAGTATCCCTCAATCGCAAAAATATTCAAAGCCAACGGCTACCGGACCGGCCATTTTGGCAAGTGGCATGTCGGGCCGGTGCCCTATTCCGCCCTGGAACATGGGTTTGATGTGGATGTGCCCCATATCAACACTCCGGGGCCGATCAGGCCCGGCCATTTGGGCCCCTGGCCCGACTGGGAGGGCGAGAATGTGCCGCAGAACAAAGGCCGCAACATTGATGATTGCCTGGCCGATCATGCCATCAAGTTCATCCAGGAGAACAAGGATCATCCGTTTTACATGAACTTCTGGAGCTACGGGGTGCATGTTCCCATCCAGGCCCGCAAGGAGATGATTGACTATTTCAAGGCCAAGAAGGCGACCACCGGTCAGGACAACTCGGTGTATGCCGCCATGATCAAGAGCACCGATGCGGCCTTCGGCCGTGTCTGGAAGGCCGTGGAGCAGGCGGGGCTGGCGGATAACACCGTGCTGGTGTTTTATTCCGACAACGGCGGGGTGAATTATGGAACCCCCCGGATCACGGACAACTCGCCATTGCGCGGTGGCAAGGGCGATACGTGGGAAGGCGGCGTGCGGGTGCCGGGCTTCGTCATCTGGCCGGGAGTCACCAAGGCCGGGACCAAGTGCGACCTGCCGGTGAACACCCGCGATCTGTTCCCCACGCTGGCGGAGGTCTGCAGATTAAAAGATCTGCCGAAGTTCGATGGCCGCAGTGTTGCCCCGGCGCTGGCTGGCAAGGCGATGGAGGAGAAGCCGATCTTCACTTATTTGCCGCAGTACGGCTGGCACGGCGAAGCCCCGGTCGCGGCCGTGATGTTTGAGGGCTGGAAACTCTTTCGCCACTTCTACGATGGACCGGGCCAGACCCATCGCTACGAGCTTTACAACCTGAAGGAGGATGTGGGCGAGACGCTGGATTATCATCGCAGTCGCCCCGATGTTGCGGCGAAGCTTACCAAGATCCTCGATGACTATCTCAAAGAGACCGGCGCGGTGGTGCCGCAGCCCAATCCGGCCTACAAAGGCGCCATCAAGGGCGAGTTCGAGGGGCTTTCTTATGAAGTCTTGGAGCCCATGTTCAAGCGTGGGGTAAAGTTCCCGCTGGTGGTCTGCCTGGGGGGGGACGGCAATCCTGCCTACGAGCAATTTCATAAGGCGGCGATACAGAACAAGCACTCGGTATTCCTGTTGTCCCTGAAATATCCGCCGGCAGGGACTGGGAACGACTCGATCGCCGCCGCTGACAAAGTTGCCGCGCTGATCGGGAAGGTGCTACAGGACTATCCCATCGAAGCCTGGCGAGTCTATGTAACCGGGCAGGGGAAAGGGGCAACAGACGCTTGGGTATTGGCGCAGCGCCATCCCAAACTGTTCGCGGCGGTGTTGCCGGTGGGGGACATCGGTTCCCCCGGGCAGGCAGCGGTCATGAAGGAGTTGCCGGTCTGGGCTTTCCATGGGGTGCACGACCCAAAGGCCCCGGCCACGGGAGCGCATGAGATGGATGCGGCACTCAAGGCTGCCGGCTCGACGGTGGCCAAGTATACGGAATACACACAGAACGACCAGGTGCTGCTGGATAATGTCTGGGACAACCCGGAAGTGCTGGAATGGCTCTTTGCACAGAGGCAAGGTCCGCCGAAACGGATATCTGCCGCACCCACCTCTCAGGTGGTTATTCCCGGCGACATTATCGGCTTCCGCGGCGGAATGCCTGGTGGCTCTGCTGACGACGATGATTACGATCCCGGGGAGCCGGGTCTTGCCGATTTGCTTCTTTTGCAAGCCAACGCGCAAAGTACGCGATAAAACCGGGGCTCTCTGCTGTTCGACGGCAGTCAATTACACCGAATGATCCCGGAACGAGCTAGATAGTGTCGTCACGAGATTGACAAAGGAGGGGGGAAATCATAAAAAACATGGAAAACCATGAAAAATCCCCCTCCCATCGGCGTCACGATTTAAGCGACCATGCCTGGAAACTTCTCGAAAC
>JBAWXX010000040.1:0-33935 GCA_037143855.1 Verrucomicrobiota bacterium
CACCACATTCCTCGCCCCCCTCCTTCGTCTCCAGCTTGCGCGCTAAACAGGAACGAAGCTGAAGCTTGGGTACGAGGGGAAAAACAAAGGACGCGGAGAGTCGTTAACCCTCCGCGTCCGTCCGCGCTTTGGAGCGGGCTTCCCAGGGCAATGGAGTAAAAATGAATAGGTGCCACTAGTGGCACCTATTCAGCCTCGAAATGGGGTTAACGTCAAGTGCCATTCGTGGCACTATGTCAACGACTTCCTCCCCACCGATCCGCAATGTGCTCGGGCCACAAATTCAAAAAATCCGAAAGGCCAAAGGCTGGTCCCAGGTGAAGATGGTTCAAAAAATTCAACTTAAAGGCTGGGGCGTGGAGCGAACGGTAATGACGAAGATCGAAAAAGGCCGTCGGTGTCTCACAGATTATGAACTCCTTGTCATTGCACAGGTGCTGGGGGTGACCTTGAACGATTTGCTGCCCCCGAACGTCGGCAATTTACGTGGCTTTTTTAAAAATTGATCCCCTCCATGCAAACCCACGCCTTCCAACTCCGCCCGGCCCAGGACTTCATCGAACTCCATAAGCTCCTCAAATTCCTCGGGATCGCCGGGAGTGGCGCGGCGGCCAAGGCGCTCGTCGCGGCGGGTGAGGTGACGGTGGACGGCGCGGTGGAACTGCGCAAAGCATGCAAGATCCGCGCGGGCCAGGTGGTGGAAACGGCGGCCGACCGGATCACCGTGGCGGCGGGTTCCGCAGAGTGAGAGGTGCGCTGCACACGGAACGCCATTCCCGCCGGGGAGGCCGAAATTGACTCCCCACGCCGGATGGACTACAACCATGCGGCTTCAAGACGCGAAAACCTCCGATTTTTATGCATCCCGCCCGGCTTCGCAAAATCTTCCACCCCTACCGGATCACAAGAGGCAAGAGCTTCAAGCTCAAGCAGATCAACCCGGCGGACACCGGCGGGCTGGAATCCATGGAGGCCGCGCAAGCCCTGCTCCAAAAAGGCATCGCCTCCCTCCAGCACCTTCAGGAAAAGCTCTACGCCCAAGACAAATGGGCGATCCTCTTGATTTTCCAGGCGATGGACGCGGCGGGCAAGGACGGCACCATCAAGCATGTCATGAGCGGCGTCAACCCCCAGGGGTGCGAGGTCTTCTCGTTCAAAGCCCCTTCCGCGGAGGAGCGGGACCACGACTTCCTCTGGCGCGCCAACCGCGCCCTGCCCGAGAGGGGGCGCATCGGCATCTTCAACCGGAGCTACTATGAGGAGACCCTCGTCGTGCGCGTTCATCCCGAGTTGCTCGCGGCCGAGAAGCTCCCTCCCTCCCTCGTCTCCAAGCATCTCTGGCGGGAACGCTTTGAAGACATCAACGCCTACGAACGCTACCTCAGCCGCAACGGCGTGGTCATCCGCAAATTCTTTCTCCACGTCTCGCGGGAGGAGCAAAAGCGCCGGTTCCTGAGCCGCTTGGAGGAGCCGGCGAAGAACTGGAAATTCTCCCTGGCCGACGCCGCCGAACGCGAGCATTGGGACGCGTACATGGAAGCCTACGAGGCGACGATCCGGCACACCGCCAGCCCCGAGGCCCCCTGGTATGTGATCCCGGCGGACAACAAGTGGTTTACCCGCCTCGCCGTCGCGGAAGTGCTCGTCGACACCCTCCAATCCCTCGACCTCGCCTTCCCGGAAATGGACGCGGCGAAACGGAAAGAACTGGCGGCGATTCAGCAGAAACTGGAGCGGGAAAAATGAACGCCCTCCTGCGCCGGATCAAAAACTGCGACGCGCACCACCGGCTCTTCTTCGCCACGGGGGTGGCGGCGGCCACGGCACTGGCAACGCAGGGGCGGTTCCACCTCGCGCTGCAACTGGTGATCACCTGGAACGCGTTTGCCGCAAGCGTGCTGGCGCTGGCCTGGGCGCGCATTCTCACGGGGAAAGCCTCGGAATCGCTCAAGACGGCCAAATTGCAGGATTCCAGCCGGGTGACGATCTTTCTCTTCGTGCTCGCGACGGCCTGCGCCAGCCTCTTCGCCGTGGGCTATTTCCTCGGCACGGCCCACCGGCACCAAGGGGGGCCGCTCCTGGGCAGGATCGCGCTGGGCTTCTGCACGGTCGTCGGCTCCTGGAGCCTCATCCACACCCTGTTTGCACTCCACTACGCCCATGGCTACTACCGGGAGGGAAACGGCGGCCCCGCCGCCGCAAGGCACACGGGCGGCCTCTTATTTCCGCACGAGCCGATGCCGGATTACCTCGATTTCGCCTACTTCTCCTTTGTCATCGGGATGACCTGCCAGGTCTCCGACATCCAAATCACCGGGCGCGGCCTCCGCGCGCTCGCCCTGCTGCACGGGCTACTCTCCTTCGGCTTCAACACCATCATCCTTGCCCTGTGCATCAACATCCTCTCCGGGTTGGTTGCCGGCTGAGGAGAGCGGAAGGCTCTTATACCAATGACACGGTTGGATTGGTCTTATTGTCCCCAAGGGACAACCCGAAAGTAGCCCGGCGTTTTAAAGCCGGGTCTGCGGGAAACAACGCTTCGTCCCGGAGGGACGTTTGATGGGGGAAAAATGATGCTCATTTTCAACCGTCCCTGCCGGGACGTAAGGCTTCGCTCTCCCTACCCGGCGTTAAAACGCCGGGCTACTCTCAGGGCGTCCCCATGGGACGCGAAAGCGAAGCCCTCTGCCGTAAAGCCCTCTGCCAATTCTGCCAAATAAACCGTATGGATGGTATTAGAGCTTCATCCGCTTGTCGATCAAGTCGGCCACCAATCCGATGAACAGCATCTGGATGCCCGTCATGACCATCCCGACACCGAGGAGCCCCAGGTGCCCCCCGCCGTGGTAATCGATGCCGCCCTTGATGAGCCCCAGCAAAAAGAGCAACAGCGCGGGCGGGACGAAGACGTTCAGCGGGTTGAAGTAAGCGCAAACGCGGATGATGAGAATGATAAAGTTGGTGGTATCCCGAATCGGATGGATGGAGGATTTCCCGGTGCGCCGGAGGTAGTTGATGGGCACGAATTTCACCCGGTACCCGTTGGTCAGCATCGAGAGGGTAATGGTGGTGGTGAACGAAAACCCGTCGGGATAAAGCGGCAGAAAACGGAGCGCGATATCCTTGCGGAAGATGCGGAAGCCGGAGTTGAGGTCGGGGATCTTGACGTGACTGAGGTACTCCGCCAGGCGGGTGATCATCCACTTGGCCGGGCGGCGGAGCAGCGGAACCTGCACGATGGCGCCGGTGCGCGCGCCGACGACCATGGAGTATTTTTCGATATCTTCCAGCAGCCTCGGCGTGTCTTCCAGGGGATAGGTGCCGTCGGCGTCGGCGATCAAAATCCACGGATGCCGGGCCGCCTGCAACCCGGTCTTGAGGGAAGCGCCATACCCCCGGTTGGGGTCATGCTCGATCAACGTGACGGGCAGCGTGCGGGCGATCTCGGCCGTGCGGTCCTTGGAGCCGTCATTAATGACGATGATCTCCATCGCCTTGAAATGGCAGGCTTGTTTTAAAAGCGTTCCCACCGTGGCAGCGAGGGATTCCTCCTCGTTATACGCTGGAATAAGGACGCTGACTTCGATTTGCGGAGTTTGCATGATAGAAATAGGGCGTGAAGAACGGGGGGGTGAGGATGCCACAGAAAACCCGGCTAATCCATCTCCAATTTGTCGCTGAGGGGGCGCTCCGGCTGTTGGAGGGTATCCAATACCACGGCTTGCAGGAGCATCTGGAAGCCGAGGATCATGGGCAGCATCGCCAGGGCCACCGTCCCCGCGCTTTGATGCACCTCATGGGTGGTGTTCAGGCCCCACCGCCATGCGCCGAAAATCCCGCCGCCCACAAAGAACAGGATCCCGGTGACGAGAAAGATGGTGACGATGTTGATGTCGTAAATAAAGTAACGCCACCAGACGCGGTGGATCAATCCCCGCAACAGCTTGCCGGGAAAGGAGAAGAGAATCTTCAGGGGGCTCAGCGAACTCTGTTCGTCGTCATACTTGGCGGGGATCGGAATATCGACGGCCAGGGCCCGGATGACGTTCAGTTGAATGAGCAGGCTGATTTCGAAGAAATAGCGCCGGTCCAGAAGATGCAGGTTGACGAGAGCAAGCGCATCCTTGCGGACGGCCAGGTAGCCATTGGTGGGATCGGAGATGTTCCAATACCCGCTGGCCGCCTTGGTGAGGAGCGTCAGGCCCAGGTTGCCGACGCGCCGTATAAACGGCATCGACTGGAGCGCGTGCAGGTCGAAAAAACGGTTCCCCTTCGCAAAATCCGCCCGCCCCTTGACCAGCGGGGCGATCAGGCGCGGCAGATACCGGGCGTCCATCTGGCCGTCGCCGTCCATTTTGACGATGATGTCGGCGTTTAGCCGCAACGCCTCCTGGAACCCCGTGACAAGGGCGCCGCCCACGC
The DNA here is from genome assembly GCA_037143855.1 of Verrucomicrobiota bacterium. Lineage (GTDB taxonomy): Bacteria > Verrucomicrobiota > Verrucomicrobiia > Chthoniobacterales > Chthoniobacteraceae > UBA695. Next base: position 4,423 of record JBAWXX010000040.1, read on the forward strand.
CCTGGTTTTTCTCATGGAAAAGGAGGGTCAGCTTGGGATGGGAGAGGGTTTCCTGCAAATACGCGCCGGAATGCTCCGGGCAAGCGTCGTCCACCACGATCACGAAATCGGCCACCTCCAGCAGCGATTCCACGACGCAGCAAATCTTTTCGCGCACGCGGTAGCACGGCACGACGACCGCCAGGGTGCGGAGCCGGGAGGAAGAGGAAGGATCGCTAGGACGGATGAGAGAAGAGATAGTCATCGTAGGGGCTGATTTTGAACCCGTCATGGAGGAGAAAATCAAGCCGCTTCATCGTTTGGGAGCGGTTGAAATAAAGCAAGGCGTTTAAGAGCGGGTTGCCGCGCACGCCGGCATTCATGATCCACTGCTGGGCGGTGTCGATGTCGTAGGGGTGAAAATAACCGATCACGGGCTCCCGCTTCCGGGCGCAGGCTTCAAAACGGCGGCGGATCAGGCCAAACGGCAAACAACGGAAATACGTTCCCGCGCCGAACGGCAGGGAGGCCGTGGCCACCTTCGCCAGCGTCACCGGGATCTCCATCACGCCGTCCAGGCATTGCGGGCTGGAGCCAAAGCCGGGCCACCCATGCAAGGGATTGGGCGCGGGCAGGACGGAGCTGGAATACCGAATCCCCGCCTCCGCCAGGATGGGATACACCCAGCGGGTCTTTTCGGTGAGGGAAAGGACCGGCGCGCGAAAGCCGATCACCGGGCGGCAGGCGCAAGCGCGAACGGCCTCCACGTTGCGGGCCAGATCCTCGCGGAAGGATTCCGGGGTGAAGGCGCCCAAGGGCTGATGCGCGTAAGTATGGCAGGCGAGTTCATGGCCCTCAGCGGCGATCTCCCGCAGCAGCGAGGGAAACGCCTTTGCCACCTCGCCCACGACGAAAAACGTGGCACGGGCCTGGTGCCGCCGCAGAAATTCCAAATACCGCCCCGCGAGGCAAGGGAGCGGGGTGCGCCGAAACGCCATCCCGGCGCGGCTCGGGGTGAATTCTTCCAGATCCACGCTGAACAGGAATGTCTTCATGGAAAGGGGCGGAAGGGCACGGCCAAGGCGGGCGGCAGCTCGAAATCGGGGTGCGGATTTTGGAAGACGATGCCGGTCAGGCTGTCCCGCCGGAACGGAAACGGGAGCTTGAGGAACTCGATCCCGCGCAGCCCGGCGTCGATGAGCCGCCACGGCACCGGCACGCACCAGAGGCGGCGGCCCGTCCGCGCGGCGATGCGTTCCAGGATTTGCCGGAAACTGACAGGCTCCGAAGGGGCGGCGCTGAGCGGTTTTCCCGCGAACGCCTCCTCCGCCGAACCGACGCGGAAGACCAATTCCGCGACATCCCCCACATGCACCGGGTATTGCGGATAAGAGCCGTCGCCAATGAGGGGCAGCACGCGGGCTTTTTGGACCGCCTTTTCCATGAGCCCCACGATCCCGCCGGAGCGGTCCCCGTAAACCAGGCCGGGCCGGACCACGGCGTACCCGAGGCGTGCCGCCTCCGCCTCCACCAGCAGCTTGGCGCGCCCATACAAGGAGCGGCACCCCGCAAAAGAGCTGAAGGAGGAGATAAAGACCACGCGCGCGACGCCATGCGCCCGGGCGGCCCGCAAGATGCGGATGCTCCCCTGGACATTGACCCGCTCGATCTCCTCCCAGCGCTTCAGGCCAAGGTCCCACGCGCAATGCACCAAAACGTCGATCTCCCCCCAAGGCAGTGCCTCGGGGTCCGCGAGCAGGTCGTAGGGGCAGAACGGCTCCTCGCCCGAAGGCCGCCTGCGGCCCAGGTGCAGCACGCGCCAGCCGTTGCGCGCGAAATGCCGCGCGATCTCCCCGCCCACAAACCCGGCGGCTCCTGTCACGGCGCATTGCTTCATGGCCGCGGCGGGGGCTCCTCCATGGCTTCCACCGCGATCCGGTGGGCATTCGCCATGACGCCAAGGGTCATGGTCGTGGCGGGGATGCTGGGCAGAACGGAGCCGTCCACCAGATGCACGCGCTCCAAACCGGGCAATTGCCCGCGCCGGTCCGTCTCAAAGCGGCCCGGATGCTCCCGCATGGGAAAGCCGCCCCCGGAATGATAGCTGCGGCCCGGCTTGGCGAACTGAAGGGCCGGAACGACGGGCATGCCGCCCAGGCGGAAGGCGCTCAAAGTCAATTTGAGCCCCGCCTTGATGCTGGTCCAAAGACTCTTCCAGCGGAAACTGGAGCCGACGGAGAGCGTCGGTTTGCCGCCCTCGCGCTGGCGCAGCTCGAAGGTGATGCGCGAGGAATCATCGGAATGGATGAAGCCTTGCAGCACCAACAGCCGCCCCAGAAGTTGATCGGCCACCCAGCGGTTGCGCAGCAGGAGCCCGAGCCCCGGCGTCTCCAACAGGGCGCGCTTGAGGAAGTCGCTGAAGGTGAAGACTTCGACATGCACCAAGCCGGCGCTCACGGCGGGGTCGTCGATTTCGAGAAACGCCTGAGCGAGCGAGTGGAGTTCCTCGGCTTCGACCCCCGATGTCTTTTTCAGCCGGAAGAAGGGGTAGATGAAATACTGGCTGTCGAGCATTTGCAGGGGGGTGTTGTACGCACCCAGCGAGTGCAGCACGATCGCGGCCGTGGGCAGAATACCGGCCCCCAGGAAAACCCGTTCGGCGTCAAAACAGACCGGCTCCTTGCGCCGGACGTCCAGGGCGTGGATCTTCACGCCGCCGGGAACGGGCTCCAGTTTATCCACCACGTGGTCTTTGATATAGGTGATCTTCCCCTCTTCGATCAGCCGTTCCAGCGTGTGGGCGCTGGAATAGATCAGGGAATAGGGGCAGCCATACAGGCAGCGCCCGCAATAGTTGCAGCCATGCCGCCGGTCGTCGCCGCTGGCCTTCACGGCCATGCGGGAACGCCCGAAACGGATCCCGGAGCGCAGGAGGCTCTCCCGGTTCCGGCTCCAATCTTCAAAAAAAGCCCGCGCCTGCCGGGAAGGTTCCCAGCATTCCCCATGGCCGGTGAAAGTGGGCAGGATCGTTTCCAGGTCGTCCTGGACTGCGGTGGAGGGCATGAAATCCAGCACCGCCCGGAAATGCGGCGCGAGTTCGGATGCCGTGACGGGCCACGCCTGGATGTCGGCCTGCCGGGCGGGCATCAGCGAGGCCCCCCACACCTGGCTCAATCCGCCGCACGCCATGGAATAATGGAAGTCGGCGGCCTTCCCCGGCTCCTGGAGCGCCACGCCGTGGTCTTCGTACGGATAGGCGGACCCGTAGGTGTGCTTGACGTGGACGGATCCCTCGCGGTTGCTCTGGTCGTCGCCGCGCAGCGCGTCGAGATCCGCCGGGCTCCACGCCTCCCGCTCCTGCCCGGCGACCCGCCGGAGAATCGCCGCCTTCTCCTCTTCGAGCGTTTTGCCCGCGTCGAGCACGGTGACGTGCAAGCCGCGCTGGACCAATCCCATGGTTGCGGCGATGGAAGCCGGGCCGGAGCCGATCACGTAAATCATAGGACGGGGGAGAGGGGAAGTTGTGGTTTCCGAAGCGAGCGGCCCGCATCCCAAAGAATATCCAGGAGCAGCAGGAAATAGAGGAGGCAGAACGGCTCGTAGGCAAAACGGAACCGGCCGTTGGTGACGCCCACCATCATGGCCGCATACCAGATGCCCATCATGCAGCCGGCCCACATCAGGTGCAGGCAACCCAGGTTGCGCCAGCGCAGGATGGCGGCGGCCATCCCCAGGAGCGCCAGCGGGTAGAAGAAAGGCCAGCCCGGCACTGTTCGAAGCCCCCCCGGCACGCCGCCAAAGAAATCATGCACCCAGCGCTCTTGCGCGGCCGGGCGATCCGGGGTGCGGCAATAAAGCCCCGCATTGTTCCAGAGCGTCTGGTAATCGGTAAACCATTGGATGCGCTGGACGTCGAAATGCGCTTTCACCCATTCCGCGAGTTCTTCGGGCGTCTGCTTTTTGCCTGTAAGCCCCTTGCTTAAGACCGGGGCCATCCATTCCTTTTGAGTGAGGGCTTCGGCCTGCCGCTGGTGCAAATAATGTTCGTTCCAGCAATACGCGCTCCAAGCGTCCACGGCCAGGCGGAACTTGAGGAAGGGGAGTTCCAGCACTTCGCACGGGTGGGCGGATAAAATTTCCAGGCAAACCGCTCGCAGCGCCTTGCCTTGCCTTTTCTCCCTGTCTTTCTTCTCGCCCGTGCCGATGTCCTTGAAACATTGGTCCGCCGCCTTGGTCAACTTCTTGGATGTCTCCACAAGTTCGGCGGGATATTCCGGGTAGCTCCTGCGAAGCTCGTCCCGCAGCGGAATGAGGTAAGGCTCCAGTTCGGGGGCGGACTGGAAATGGTCCGGCGCAAGGTGCAGAATCGTGGCCAGCAAGAGCGGCGACCCGTCGCGCCCCCCGCTGGCGGCAAACCCGCCCGCCATCAGTCCCGCCGCAACCAGGGCATGCACCAGCATGGCACGCCAGCGTCCCCAGAGGACAAAGGGGATCAGCGCAAGGGCGACGCAGAAATAGAGCTTCCCTTCCAGGCGCGTTCCGGTCACCAGCACCAGGCTGGCAAGGAAGAAGGCGAAGGTGCCCCATGACGGGCGTTTGACCCAGACCGTGGCCGCGTATGCCACCAGGAGGGAAAAGAACAAATACTGCGCCTCCCCCAAGAGCGTGTGCTCATACCAAATGATCATGGGGCTGGCTCCCACCAAGAGCGTCGCGGGAATCACAAACAATTTCCAATGGGTGAACCAGAGCCGGACAATGGCCCCGGTGATCAAAATGCCGATCAGCCCCATCCCATGCTGCGCCGCCGGAATGACCAGGAGCGCGGGAACCGGCAAGAGAAACGGCAGGCTGAAAAGCACCGGCGTCAGGAAGGAGCGCTTCGAGTGAATATGGAGCCGGTGCTCCTTGATGAACGCCCGGGTGGTCGTGAGATAGTCCGCCGAATCGTATTGCGTGTATCCGTAGGGCATATCCATCGTCACGGCGATGCGCAGCAGCGCCCCTACAATCAGCGCGGGGAGGCACCACCGGAATAATTCGCGGAGCCGTGGGTTGCCTAAAAACCCCGGGGCGCTGCTTGCCGCTTCCGGGATACACGCGGGAGAATTTTGAGAATCGATACTTTTCATGGGGTCGTGGCCTTTTTTCAGGAAGGCCCCCGTGGGGCCGTCACGAAGAGAGAGCCGGTCAGACTTGCTCTCTTACACCGTTTTCCCGATGGGTTCCAACCGTTCCGGTGTTGCTTGGGAGCCAAACCGGGCACTCAGACACCCCCACAAGAAAACAAATCCCGCGCTCAACGTCCAGAACATGATCGGCACGACGGGAATCAGGTAACGATTGAGGGGCCGCCCCACGGTGCAGAGCAGCACCACGTTGAAAAACCAGACTCCCGCGAGGCCAAACCACCACAGGCGCAGAGCCCCCCTTGCCCGCCAGAAAAAACAAGGGAGCAGCAAGGTCGTCAAGACCGCCGGCACCAAATGGAACAGCCAGCTCAAGGCCACAAGATTGTAGTAAACCCCAAATTTGCCCCCCCGCGCCGCTTCGCTTAATTGGTGGATCATGCCGGGGATGTCGAGCAGCGGATCTTGGTTTTCCAAAGTTTCCAGGGTTTTCTTGACGCTTTTGAACCCTTGCTTGGAGATCGTGGAGGACCCTCTGATGCAGGTAAACAAAACCTGGTAGAGATCGCCCCTCACCTGCCGGAGATAAGCCTCAGGGTTCGCCTTGACGCCTTCGACGCCCAGCTCCCAGCACAAGCGGTTGACGTCCGCCGGGAGTTTCCCCTCCGCGGAGAGGATGCGCTGCAAGTGCGGCACGACCGTTCGATGGATAACGATATTGTTATCCCGTTTGGGCAGCTTCCGGTAATCCTCCACTTCCTGCCGGATGGCCGCCTTGATTTCGGGATGGCGGCCTCCATCAAGCACGGTAAACTGGGCCGTCCTCCCATAAAAAAGGATGCCATCCTGCGGCGCGGGGGGGGCCTTCCGAGGCGAAAAAGAGTCCAGCGCCTTGACCCCCGCAAACGGGAGCGCAAAGGCCACGGCAAAAATCATCACCTGCTTCAAGGCCGCCCGAAGGTCGGCCCGGAAAAAAAAGAGGTGCCCCCCCACCAGCAAAAGGGGAAAGGGCGCGTAAACGTTCTTCGTCAGGGTAAGCAACGCCGCGCTGATTCCTGTGATCCAAAGCCAACGCGCTTGCCCCCGATGCAGGGCGAGCAGCCAGGAGGCGAAGGTCAGCGATCCGAAGAAGAAGAGAAGAGTTTCATTCCGAAGCAAATGCTCCAGGTGGATCGGCAGGTCAAAAATTCCATAGGCCAGGCCGCAAAGGGCCAGCGGCACCGCCGCTTTTTTCCCCAGCCAGCACCGGGCGGCGGCCAGCGTCGCGAAAATTGCCAGGGCGCCCAGCACATGCTGGCAAACCATCACCGCATGCACGGAGCCCAATCCCTTCGTGCAAAGACCGATAAAAAGCGAATAGATCGCGCCCCGGCGGGGGTCCGATTCCCAAACACCGGAATGCACCCAGGTGAGGGCGGAACCGATATAAGACGACGTATCCTTCGACCAAAGAGCAATGGGCAATAGATGGATCAAATAGAGCCGGATGCCCAAGGTGGCGACAATCACGAGCATCCACAGCAACCACTCAACCTGCCTGGACGGTGATTTAAAAAGGCCTGCGAAGGGCATTTTACGATAAAAATTCACGTTTTGTTCCTAATCAAAAGGACTCCAAACCGCAATGAGGAAAACGGGCATCCCGGGATTCACACCTTCTGGGCGTGGGTTATTGGGTTTCCGATTCCGGCGATCTGTGCCAGACTGCCCGGAAATGACGCCGCCGCTGTTGGCCACCTTGAAGCAATCCTTTGGTTTCCCCGCCTTTCGCCCGTTGCAGGAGGAAATCATCCTGGATGTACTGGCGGGGCGCGATGTCTTCGCCCTGCTCCCCACGGGCGGCGGCAAGTCGCTTTGCTTTCAGCTCCCCGCGCTCATGCTGCCGGGCCTGACGGTGGTGGTTTCGCCGCTCATTTCCCTGATGAAAGACCAGGTGGACGCCTTGCAGGCGAGCGGCATCGCGGCCACCTTCCTCAATTCCGCCCTGGCCCAGGGCGAAGGCCGCAAGCGCCTGCGCGGGCTCCACCAGGGAGATTACCGCTTGCTCTACGCCGCGCCGGAGCGGCTGATGCTTTCCGGGATGCTGGAGGATCTCAAAAAGTGGAACGTCAGCCTCATCGCCATCGACGAGGCCCACTGCATCAGCGAATGGGGGCACGACTTCCGGCCCGAATACCGGCAGCTCTCCTCCCTGCGCGACCATTTCCCCGGCGTGCCGATCCTTGCGCTCACTGCCACGGCGACTGAACGGGTGCGGGAGGACATCGTGCGGCAGTTGCGCCTGGACGCCGCCCGCCCTTACGTGGCCAGCTTCAACCGCCCCAACCTGACCTACCGGGTCGTCCCCAAGGCGCAACCCTACCGCCAGGTGCTCGACTTCGTGCGCCAGCGGCCCGGCGAGAGCGGCATTGTCTACTGCTTCAGCCGGAAAGCGGCGGAGAGCGTGGCCGCGCGGCTCAACGAAGACGGAATCAGAGCCCTCCCCTACCACGCGGGCCTCACCGCCAAGGAGCGCGACCGCAACCAGGAGCGCTTCTTGCGCGACGAAGTGCGGGTCATCGCCGCCACCATCGCCTTCGGCATGGGGATCAACAAGCCCAACGTCCGGTATGTGATCCACTACGACCTGCCCAAAAACATCGAAGGCTACTACCAGGAAACCGGGCGGGCCGGGCGCGACGGCCTGCCGAGCGAATGCCTGCTCCTCTTCAGCGCCGCCGATGTCGCAAAACAGAACGGGTTCATCGACGAAAAGCCGGATGCGCAGGAACAGCAAATCGCCCGCGAGCAATTGCGCCAGATGGTCCACTACGCCGAGTCCTCGGAATGCCGCCGCGTAACGTTGCTGCGCTACTTCGGCGAAGCCTGGCCGCCGGAACCGTGCGGCGGTTGCGACAATTGCCTGGACCCGCGCGAGACCTTCGACGGCACGCTGGTCGCGCAGAAATTTCTCTCCTGCGTGTACCGCGTCTGGCAGAAAACCGGCTTCGGCTTCGGCATGAACCACGTCATCGATGTCCTGTGCGGCGCTCAAACGGAGCTGATCCGCAAATGGGGGCATGACGCCGTCTCCACCTACGGCATCGGCCAGGAGTTGAAGAAGGCGCAATGGCAGGCCATCGGGCGCGAGTTGATCCGGCTTGGGTTTTTGCGGCAGACCAGCGGGAAATTTTCCGTGGTCGAACTGACGCCCGAAGGGAGGGAGGCGCTCAAGGATCGGCGGCAGGTGACGCTCACGCAACAGCCCGCCGCGTCCAGGCCTGAAAAACAAAAGCGCCGGGGCGAGATCCCGTGCGACGAACCGCTGTTCGAGCGCCTGCGGGCCCTGCGCCGCCAGATCGCCGACGATCACGACGTGGCCGCCTACATCATTTTCTCCGACGTGGCCTTGCGCGAAATGGCCAACCGCTACCCGGCCAACCGCGAGGAGTTTTCGCGCATCTCCGGCGTCGGGAAACAGAAGCTGGAACAATACGCGGAACCCTTCCTCGACGAAATCGCCGCCTACCTGCGAACCTATCCCCGGCAGATTTTCGAGGACTCGTTCACCACCCCCCTCCACCCCGGCCTCCAAAAATGATGAACAACCAGCCCTCCAGCCAAGCCGCACCGAGCATTCTTGTGATAGACGATGTTCTGGAAAACTGGAGGAAACCAAAAGGCGTCCACAGCGCAGTCGGCAAAGGGAGCACCTTCTGGTTCAGCCTGCCGCGGGTCCGTCCCGGGCGAAACCTGCGCAAGCGCCCCGTCCTCATGACGCCCCGCGCGCCCAAGGAACCGGGCGGGCATTACCTCTCCACCAGCTCGACGCCGGCTTCCCGCATCGTGCGCAGCGCGGGTTCCGCGTCGGCAACCGCCGCGATGGCATTGGCAATCACCCGCACGCGGAAGCCCCGGCGCACGGCATCGAGCGCCGAAGCGCAAACGCAATACTCGGCCGCAAGGCCGGCAACCTCGATCTCGTCCACCCCGCGCTCTTTGAGGAATTTTTCCAGGTCCGTGTTCGTCGCCTCGAAAGCCGAGTAGCCGTCGTCGCGGTCGCCGGTGCCCTTTCTAAAAAGATGCGCGATCCGCTCACGGCGCAGCCCGGGATGAAGCGCGGCGCCGGGCGTGCCCGCGACGCAATGCGGCGGCCATTTGTCGAAATGCGCGGTGGCGCGCGGATGCCAGTCCTGCGAGGCGACGACGAGCGGGAATCCGTCCATCACCCGGTTGATGACGGGGATGACCCTGTCGCCCTCCGGCACAGCCAGCGCGCCGCCGGGGCAGAAGTCGTTTTGAACATCGACGATGAGCAAGGCCTTCATTCTTGTTCCATGCGCGCCCGCGCCTGGTCGAGGAGGGTTCGCCGCAGCCCGGCGAGCATTTCGCTGATGCCGACGCGATAGATATGCGGGTTTTCAAAGCGCTGGAATTCCGCCGGGAGCAAGGCGAGGCGCTGCTTGGCGTAAGCGGCGCTTTGGTGGACGGACACCGGCTCCGAAGCGCGTTGCCCGCCGCGCATCGCGATGCGCAAAAGCGGCTCCCCGCCCTGGAGGGAAGCAAGCGGGGTGCGCTGGTGCGGCAGGAGCGGATGCCGCATTTCCCCCACGCGCGTTTCCCCCGCGCACACGATGGCGTCGGCGGTGAAACGCCCGTCGTTATCTTTAAAACGGAGCACCTCTTTGCGTCCGGGCAGCGTGGACTTCGCCTCGCTGTCGGAAATCTTCATGCGCGGCGAGCCGTCGAGTTCGCAGAGCTTGTAAATGCCATCAAGGGAGCCGTCGCCCGCGCCGGTGACGAGGCTTGTGCCGACGCCAAAGCTGTCAATCGGCGCGCCTTGATCGAGCAGGCTGCGCACAATGGTTTCATCGAGCCGGTTTGACGCGACAATCTTCACGTAGCCCAGCCCCGCCGCGTCCAGCCGCGCGCGCGCTTGTTTGCTGAGCCAGGCGAGATCGCCGCTATCGAGTCGGATGCCGGCCAGCCGGTGCCCCGCGCGTTCCAGTTCCCGCGCGACGGCGATCGCGTGGGGAATGCCGCTTCGCAGGGTATCGTAGGTATCCACGAGCAGGACACAGCGATCGGGAAAAACCCTTGCGAACTCGCGGAACGCCGCCAGTTCATCGGGGAAACTCTGCACCCACGAATGCGCCTGCGTGCCGTTCGGCTCGATGGCGTATCGAAACGCGGCATAGACATTCGAGGTCGCCTCGACGCCCCCAACGACCGCCGCGCGGCTTGCGTGGATGCCGCCGAGCCCCTGGGCCCTCCGCAGCCCGAAATCGACCACCCCCCTCCCCTTCGCCGCCTGCACCACCCGCGCGGCCTTGGTGGCGATGAGCGACTGGAAATTCAGCAGGTTCAGCACCACCGTCTCGATGAGTTGTGCTTCAATGATTTTCGCGCGGACCCGCGCCACCGGCTCTTCGGGGAAAACCACCTCGCCTTCGGGCGGCGCGGCGATTTCTCCGCGGAAACGAAACGCCGCAAGCCATTCCAGGAAGTCGCGCCGGAAGTGCTGGCGCGCGAGGTATTCGAGGTCATCCGGCCCAAAGCGGAGATTTTCCAGCATCTCAAGCAGATCCTCCAATCCCGCAAAAATGACATACCCGCCGCCAAAGGGATTCTTGCGGAAAAAATAGTCGAAACACGCCACCGACTCCGCCATCCCGGCGCAGAAATACCCCTGCGCCATCGTCAATTCGTAGAGGTCGGTGAAAAGGCCTCCATGGGCAATGAGAGGGGGCTCAATCATCCGCTTCATGGAGGGGCTACATCCTTGGCGTAAGGAACATGGCCAGCAAAAAGAAGAACAGGCAGGCAAGCAGGAAAATGCCAAAGAGAACCTTGGCCATCGCCGCCGCCGTCCCGGCTATCCCCGTAAACCCAAAAGCAGCCGCGATGAGCGCGATGATCAGAAAAATGACAGCCCATCTCAACATAACCCCCACCTCCTTGAAACTCCCAAAGAAGGTTCGGGAAGGATCGGCGGATTGCGCGCATGCGGAACCCTGGCATCGGAAATGTCCTCCGGCTTTCCCCGATCTTGCCTTGACTCCCTTGGAAAAAGAAAGAGATAGTCAAGCGCCTGCTCCCTTCTCCCTGTTTTATGGCCAACATCTCGGTCATCGTCCCGTGCTACAACTCCGCCGCCTTTCTCGAAAAAACCATTGAGAGCGTGTTCACTCAGGATCTCCCCGAGTGGGAATTGATCCTCGTGGACGACGGCAGCACCGACTCCACGCCGGAGATCATCCGGGCCGCCTGCGCGCGCGATCCCCGCATCCGGGGGGTGCGGCAGGCCAACGCGGGCCGAGCCACGGCGTGCAACACCGGCGCGGCCCAAAGCGCCCCCGAGGCCCGCTACCTCTTCTTCCTCGACAGCGACGATTGCCTGTTCCCCTCCGCGCTGCGCCGGATGAGCGCCTACCTGGACGCGCACCCCGATGTCGGCCTCGTGGGGTCCCAATTCCAGGAAATCGACGCCGCCGGGAAACCTTTCGGCACGGCCAAGCGCAGCCGTTGGGTTCCCGGACGGCTCTTCCCTCGCCAGCTTCGCGACGACGAATACGAGACGCCCTTTGTCACCTTCTTCTGTGCCACCGGCCAGGGGCCGTTTGCCCTCTTCCGCAAGGCGGTTTACGCCAAAACCAGCGGCTATTGCACGGAATTTGGCCGCCTTTTCGCCCAGGAGGACACGGATATTTTTTGCCAGATGGCGCTCCAGGCTCCCGTTCACTACCTGCCCGAGCGCCTTTATTTCAAGCGCGTGCACGGCACCGCCCTCACGCAGCAGTACGAGCGGATGCAGAACTCTTACACCTCCTTCCGCCAAAAGTGGGACCACTACCAAACGGACGATCCCCGGCAACAATCCCTGCTGGCGGAAGCCCGGCGGCATTATTACCGGCGGCACAAACCGTTCCGCGACCTGAAGGTTGCGCTCCAGACCCTCCCCTCCTTCCTGCGCGCCCCCACCAAGGCCCGCTGGGACTGGATCCTCGCCCTGTGCCGATCGGCATGGAAAGGACTCTCCGCCCAAAACGACCCCGTGGAATAACCCGCTGTTTTCTTCCCCCCCCCATGAACCCCCCGCACATTGTTTACTTCGGCCAAACGCCCGGGCAGGGAACCGGCAGCCCGATCATCCTCCTGCGGCATCTGCGGCGGCTGGCCGCCCACGGCTGGGCCGTCTCCCTGGTCGCCGAAAGCGGGCAATCCGCCGAGGTGCCGGAAACCGAAGGCTGGCCCGTCTTCCACTTAAGCCTGCGCAAGCCGTGGTGGCCCCCCTTCCGGCCCGAAAACCGCCTGCTGCGCGCCATGCGGATGCGCCTCTGGGCGGCGGAATGCGACAGCTTCTTCCCCGCGCCGCCCCGGGCCGTCCTCACCTACCTGAGCCTGCACAGCACCCTTCACTCCGAGGCCGCCGCCTGCTACGCCCGCCGCTGCGGCGCGCCGCTCACCGTCATCGTGCACGATTACCCGCCGGATTTCCCCGATTTCCCCGCCGAACACTGCTCCACCGTCCTGGGGCGGCAACACGCCGTCCTGAACCAGGCGCACCAGGTCTGGTTCGCCTCCCCTCAACTGGCCGCGCGCTATGCCCTCCCGGCCGAGCGAAAAGGGATTCTCATACCGATCCCGGAAGGGGGAGGCGCACCCGCCCACTGGAAGCCCGCGTTCGCCGCCGCCCCCCTGATCGTCTACGCCGGGGCCGTCTACCCGGCGCAGATCCCCCTCTTCCGCAGCCTGGCCCGCGCCCTCCACACCGCGGGGGCGCGCCTCCTCCTGCTGGCGCGCCAAACGCCCGCGCTGGACGCCCTCTGCGCCGCCGAGCCCGTGGAACGCCGCGACCTCTTCCCCACGAACGCGGAGGCCCTGGCTTTCCTGCACACGGAAGCCGCCGCCCTTCTGGCGAGCTACTGCGAACGGGTGGAGGAGATGCCTTGGATCGCCACCAGCTTCCCCAGCAAATTCGCCGAGTTCAGCCACCTCGGCCTGCCGCTCCTGCTCGTCGCCCCGCCCGAGAGCGCCATCGGCCTCTGGGCCACGCAACACCGCTATCCCGACTTCCTCCCCGCCGCTGAACCGCCCGCGCTCGCCGCCTTCGTGGAAGCCTTGCGCTCCGAGCCCGCATGGAGCAAAAAAGCGGCGTGCACCGCCCGTTTTGCGCAGACAGTCTTTGATCCCGATGCTATACAGGCCGCCTTTGAAGCCAAACTCGCCTAGCATTTTAAGTTTCACGCACAGGCGCAAAGAAGAGGATGTTTTGTTTTTCCTTTGCGTCTTTGCGTGAGGTCAATTTCTCCTTCGCGGGGGTATCTTCAGCGCTAAATTTGTGAACACGCCCTAAAACCTCATGATCCCCCAAGCAGATCCCGTTGTGCCGGTCGTGCTCGCCGGATGCGGCGCCGTCAGCCGCTTCTTTTACGCCCCTTCCCTCGCGGCCCTGGAAGCCGCGGGCGTCATGCGGGTGGAGGCCCTCGCTGATCCCTCGCCCGCCAGCCTCGCCGCCCTCGCCGAATCCTTTCCCCACGCCCGCCAGACCGCCCGGCTGGAGGAAGCCGACCTCGCCGGGCGGCTCGTCATCGTCGCCTCGCCGCCCAAATACCACGCCGCCGCCACCCTTCACGCCCTGCACCACGGAGCCGCCGTCCTGTGCGAGAAACCGATGGCCGACAGCGTTGCCGAGGCGGAAACCATGCTCGCCGGCGCGCGGGAGAGCCGATCGCTCCTGGCCGTGGGCCTCTACAAACGCTTCTTCCCCGCCTGCGAAGCCCTCAAGGGCGTCCTGGAAAAGCGCCCCCTGGGAGCGTTGCGCCGCTTCACCATTGAGGAAGGGGGCAAATTCGGCTGGCAGGCCGCCTCCGACTCCTTCTTCCGCAAAAGCATCACCCCCGGCGGCGTCATGCTGGATATCGGCGTCCATGTGCTCGATTTGCTCCTCTGGTGGCTTGGCGAACCGGCCGCTCTCCGCTACGAGGACGACGCCATGGGCGGCCAGGAAGCCAACTGCCGCCTGGAACTGGACTACGCGAACGGCGCGCAAGGAGAGGTCCGCCTGAGCCGCGACTGGCCGACGCGCAACGAATACACGTTCTTCTTCGAGCGCGGGATAGTCCGCTACAAAGTCAACGACGCGAACCACCTCGAAATCCAGGCCGACGGGATGCCCACGCTTCTTTCGGGAAAACTCCACACCTTAGGGGGTCGGCTCCGTTGCGGCGCGGAGGAGCGCACCAACCCGCAGAGCTTCATCCAACAACTCCGCAACGTCGCCGATGCCATGCGGGGGCGGTCCCCGCTGCGCGTCCCCGGCGAGGAAGGCATCCGCTCGCTGCGCTTGATCGAGCGTTGCTATGCCGAACGCGCCGGGCTTATCGACATGCCCTGGCTCACCCCCGGCGAAACCGCAGCCGCCCAAAAACTCTCCTCTTCCGCCCTATGAAAGTCGCCCTCGTCGGAGCCAGTGGATTTGTCGGAACACGCCTCCTGGAACAATGGCATCTGGGCGGAACCCACGAAGTCGTCCCCGTCGTCCGCTCCTACAGCAGCCTCGCCGTCATGGCCCGCTTCGAGCTGCCGTGGGCCGTGTGCGACATCCTGGACCCCGCCGCGCTCGCCCGGGCGTTCCAAGGCTGCGACGCCGTCGTCCACGCCGCCATCGGCGATCCCGACCAGATCGTCACCATGGCGCAGTCGATCTACCGCGCCGCCGAAGCCGCCCATGTAAAGCGGCTCGTCGTCCTGAGTTCCTCCTCCGTCCACGGCCAGGCTCCGCCGGAAGGGACCGATGAAACCACCCCCCTTCACGAGCGCCATGCCATGGCCTACAACACCGCCAAGGTCCGCGCCGAGGCCGTCTTGCGCCGCCTCAGCGCCGGGGGCTCCGTGGAAATCGTCCTCCTGCGCCCCTCGGTCGTCTACGGCCCCCGGTCCCGCTGGATCGCCGACGCCGCCCGCCAACTGCTCGACGGCTCCGCCTGCCTCATCGGCGGCGGGGGCGCCCTTTGCAACAGCATCTACGTGGACAACTTGATCCACGCCATCGAGCGCGCCCTCACCGCTCCCCAGGCCGCAGGCGAAGCCTTCCTCGTCGGCGACACCGAGCGCGTCACCTGGCGCGATTTTTACCAGACCCTCGCCGACGCCCTGGGCGTCTCCATGGAAACCGTCCGCTCCATCGAACCCCCGGTCTTCCGCCGCCCCCTCAAAGAGCGCGTCGGGGCCTGGACAGCGCTGCCCGCCACGCAAAAAGTCCTCCCGCTCATCCCCGGCAAACTCAAGCGCCTCACCAAGCTCCTGCTGGCCAACTGGCAGGAACCGCCCGCCGAAAACGTCTGGACCCTTCCGGCCGAAGCGCCCGCCTGCGCCGTCACCGAGGAAATGACGCTCCTCCAGCAATGCCGCTGGCGGCTCCCCCTCCAAAAAGCCCAGACCGTCCTCGGCTACGCCCCGCCGGTTTCCTTCGCCGAAGGGATGCGGCGCAGCATCGCGTGGCTGGACTTCGCGGGGTATCCAGTATTACCACGATAAACGCTTGGATTCCCGGCAAACCATCTGATAAGATTGGCCGATGCGAGTTTCCCTGAACCGCGCCCTGACATGGGCCTCCCTGATTCTCCCCTGGGGGATGCTGGTCGCCTACCTGCATATCTTCTGGTCCTACTCGCCGCAGTATCAATATGGCTGGCTCGTCGTCCCCCTTGGGCTACGGCTTTTCCTGCTGCGCTGGAATGCGCAGGGCGACTACCAGCGGGGGCACGGCATCGGCGCGAGCGGGGCTACCGCCCTGTTCGCCTTCCTCATCGCCCCGTTGTGGTTGATCCGGCAGGCCACCACCCACTGGAGCATCCCGGGCTACGGCCTCACCACCCTCATCGCCGCCTACACCTTCGCCGTGCTCGGCGTCATGGGAGGGTGGCGGCTCGCGCGGCAGATGGCCATCCCCATCCTCTTCATTTTTTGCGCCGTCAAGCTCCCCCTCACGCCGGAACAATGGCTCATCCAGTCGCTCAGCCGGTTTGTCTCGGGGTCCGCCGTGGAAATCCTGCACCTCTTCGGCATTCCCGCCGTCCATAGCGGCAACCTCGTCATCTTAAGCAAAGGGGTCATCGGGATCAGCGAAGCGTGCAGCGGCATCCATTCTCTCCAATCCCTCTTCATGGTCGCCCTCTTCCTGGGGGAAGAACGGCGGATGCGCATCCGGCTGCGGTGCTTCATGGTTGCCCTCGGCGTCGCCCTTTCCCTCGCCTTCAACGTCCTGCGCATCCTCATCCTCTCGTTCGTCTGCCTCTTTAACGGCATGACAGACTTTGAGCAATGGCACGACCGCGCCGGGTGGTCCATCCTGCTCCTTTCGCTGGGCATCATGATCTTCGTGGCCAACGAACTCGGCGGTAAAGTGAAAACCGGCGGCAGCGGGCCGCCCCCCTCCCTGCGCAAGCTGCCCACCTGGATGGCCGCCGCCGCCACCCTTTGGTTCCTCGCCACCCTCATCGGCTCGGAGGCTTGGTACCGGATCCACGACACCCAGCCGGCCGACACCCGGCGCGTGGAAATCCACTGGCCCCAGGCGAACCCGACCTTCACCCCGGTGGACATCCCCGACCGCGTCCGCGACGTCACCCTTTGCTCCGACGGCCAAAGCGGGCGCTGGCGGGAAAGCGACGGCGCGGAATGGACGCTCTCCATGCTCCAGTTTGGCGGCGGCCCCAAGGGGACCAGCCAGTGGGCTCCCATGCACACCCCGGACATCTGTTTCCCGGCCTCCGGCATGCCGCTGACGCACACCTATCTGCCGGTAAGACTGACGCTCCCCAGCGGCGACCTGCTCTTCGAATGTTGGGAATTCAAACACCGCGCCCAGTCCATCTTCGTCTTCTACTGCCGCCACAACGAAGGCCGGAGCGGAACCCCTGACGCCTTCCTGCAGGACGCCTTTGGCGTCACCCGGGCTCTCCAGGGACAGCGCAACCTGGGCCAGCAGACCGTCGAATTCGCCCTCGCGGGCTATGACACGCAGGAGAATGCCCTGAAAGCCCTCCGGCAACGGCTCCCCTTCCTGCTCGAACTCAAAAAGGGCAATGCTGCTGCCGCAACGGCGGCGACGGCTCAATAGAAATAAATATCCGTGGACGTCACCCCGGGGCGGCACGGCCCGATGCCGCGGAACTCCCGCCATGCCTTGGCGTGGTGCTCCGTGCGCAACGCCGGGTAACGCCACGAGTCGTCCACCACAATGATGCCGCCGGGGCGCACCCGCGCTTCGGCGTGGCGAAAGCACGCCGGGCGCACCACCGTCTCCTCCTCGGCGCTATCGAGGACGATCACGTCAAAGAGGCGGTCCGGGATGGAATGCAGGTAGGCCGACGCCTCAAACCCCTCCGCGTGGTGAAAATCAAACGGCCGGTATTGCACCTCCGCATTGCCGAAACCGCCCGCCGCCAGCGCTCGCTCCACCCGCTCCAGCCAAACCGGGTCGCTCTCCGTGGAAACCACGTGTCCCGCCCGCTTGGCGAAATAGAGCGTGGACCCGCCCGCGCCGTATTCAAACACCTCCATCGACGGGGTGATAAACCGGTCCAAGAACGCGATGGAGGCGAGCGAAAACCACGGCAACTGGAGCTGCAACGGCGTCCGCTCCCCAAACGGGCCACACGTCAGGTAAAACGGGAGCGTGCGCGGGTGCCGCAGAAGATTCGCGGCCAAACGGCCAAGTTTGCACAATGGGGTTCCCTGCATAAATGGGCAAAGAGAGGTTACGGCGGCTGCGAACTCGGCGGCTGGTCGCGGTATTTGAGCAGCAGGGGGATCAACTTCCGGGCCTTCCAGTAACGGGGGACGAACTGCCCCGGCGTATGCAGGCAGCGGAAGAGCCACCCAAGATAAAAATAGTCCGCCCAGCCGGGAATGCGCACCTGGTCCCCTGTCAAAAATCCAATGGCTCCCCCCGTGCAATAGATCGACGGACGATACCCGGCCCCCTGTTTGAGAAAATAGGCCAGTTTCTCCTGCACGCCGCCGCCGATGGCCATGATCACGTGCGCCGGACGCCGCGTGTTGATGCGCTCCAGCAGGTCCGCGTCGCCGACCCGCCCCGGGCCGTAGCGCGGGGCGATGTAACAATCCTCGCGCGTGGTCGGGAACCCGCGCCCGCCCAGCCAATGGAGCGTCTTCTCCATCGTGGCGATGGAGGGCATCACCCAAAAGAGCGCGCCCGGCTCCCGCAGCGCCGGCTCCTCCAAAAGCAGCTTCAAATATTCCAGCCCCGAAACCCGCTCCAGGCGCTCCCGGCGGAGCAACCGCCAGAGCAGGACCATCAGGCCACTGTCGGTGATCGCCAGGTCGCTGTGGAGCAGCGCCTCGCACGTGAAAGGGTCCTGCGCCATCGCCAGCAACACCGGCGCGGAGGGGACGGCAACCAACCCGCCGCGCATCCCGATGGCCACGGCCTCCCGCGCCGGGCCGTTGAAAAAGCGGACGCCGAGAATCCGGCAAAAAGAGGGGGCTGCAATTTCCGGGGCAGACATAGGGGGCTTCATTCCGGCGGCTGCGCAGCGCCGCCCTGCGCCGCGTTTTTCTGCTTCAATTCGTACGTCTTCGCCACGCTCAAGAACTCGTAAAACCCGTGCAGGCGCGCGAAATAATACCCCTCGCGCCCGTCCAAAAACCCGCGCTGCCAGAGATAAACATACAAAAACCGGAGCCACCCGCGGCAGGGGAGGCGATGGGAAAGCTGCTTGAGCCGCCGCCGCAACCCGACCTCCCCCTTTTGCAGCCGCCCCTCGCTCGCCTGCAAATAGCGGTCCAGCGCCACGCGCGATTCCCAGTTCGAGTAGCGGTTGTGCTTCTCCACGAACACCTCCACGGAGGGGAACGCATAATGGTCCATCTCCGCGCGCAAAAACCCCGTCTTGCCCTGCACGATCACGTGCTCGTGCACCTCGTTGTCCCCGCTGTGCGTGTCCACACCCGTGAGCTGCTCGTAGCGGCCCAGCTTGTGCCGGAAGAAACGCAAATTCCAATTCGGGTAATAGGCGTGCTGGAGCCATTTGCCCATGAACATGAAACGCCGGTTGATCCAGTACCCGGCCTCCGCGCGATGCGGGTCCGCGGCAATCGCGCGCAACTCCGCCTCCGCCTCCGGGGGAAGCACCTCATCGGCGTCGAGAATGAACACCCAGTCGTATTTGAACGGGAGGTTCTCCAGCGCCCAGTTTTTCTTTTTCGGCCAGACACCGTTGAAGGCGAATTGCACCACCTTCGCCCCATGGGCCTCCGCGATCCGCCGCGAACCGTCCGTGCTCGCGGAATCGACCACGAAAACGTCGTCCGCCCAGGCGACCGAACGCAGGCAACGGGGGAGATTCTCCGCCTCGTTCTTAATGGGTATGAGAATGGAAACCGGCACGGCAGGAAGAAACAATGGGGGAAAGCCGCGAATCATCCGCGGAAAATATAGGGCGCAATGTGGGCCTCCAAAGCCCATCCGTCAAGACCGCCGTGCGCCTTGACACCACCCGGACATCCCGTTAGACCTTTGAACCAAGCAAATTAGCATGCAAAACGAAACTGCGGATTTCGAGGTGACCCTGCGCCCCACCACCGGCTGGCTGCAAATCGAACTTGCGGGAATCTGGCACTACCGCGACCTGCTTTCCCTGCTGGTCTGGCGCGATTTCGTCGCCAAGTACAAGCAGACCATCCTCGGGCCGCTCTGGTTCATCCTCCAGCCGCTGCTCATGTCGGTCGTCTTCACCGCCATTTTCGGGAAAGTGGCCAACATTCCCACCGACGGCCTGCCGCCGCTGCTCTTCTATCTTTGCGGGCAACTCGGCTGGAACTACTTCGCGCAGAACTTCGGCGCCAGCTCCGCCACCCTCGTCAACAACGCGGGGCTCTTCAGCAAAGTTTACTTTCCCCGGCTGGTCGTCCCCCTCGCCACCCTCGTCTCCAACCTGCTCACCTTCTTCATCCAGGCCGCCACCTTCACCGCCTTTTACCTCTTCTACAAATACGGAGCCCACCAGGGCCACTTCGGCGTCACCTGGCACCTCGTTTTCCTTCCGTTGCTGGTCCTCCAGAGCGCGCTCCTGAGCCTCGGCCTCGGCCTGCTCATGTCGGCGCTCACCGCCAAATACCGCGACCTCGTCCACCTGACCCCGCTCCTCATCCAGCTTTGGATGTACGCCACCCCGGTCATCATCCCCCTCTCCCAATTCCCGCCCCAATGGCGCTGGGTCGTCGCCTTGAACCCGATGACCTCCATCGTCGAATCCTTCCGCCTCATGCTCCTGGGCACCGGCACGGTCGCACCCCTCTACCTGGTCTTCTCAGTCACCTTCACCCTGGCCGCCCTCGCCGTGGGGCTGCTCCTTTTCGGCAAAGTCGAGAAAACCTTTGTAGACACCGTCTAGCCTCCATCTCCGCGAAATAAAAAATCTGCGATCATCTGCGGATAACACCCCTTCTTCTTAAAGCATGCGCCCCGCCATCGAAGTCCGCAACGTCTCCAAGGTCTATCAACTCGGCGCCATCGGAGCGACCTCCTTGAAAGAGGAACTGGCCCGCCTCTGGGACCGCGCGCGCGGCCGCGCCGAAGCCGCCAGGCAAGGTGAGTTTGTCGCCCTGCGCGACGTCTCCTTCGACGTCCAGCCGGGGCAGGTCATCGGGATCATCGGCCGCAACGGCGCGGGCAAATCGACGCTCCTCAAGATTCTCTCCCGCATCACCCAGCAGACCAGCGGCGAGATCACCATCCGCGGGCGGGTGGGAAGCCTGCTGGAAGTCGGCACCGGGTTCCATCCCGACCTCACCGGGCGCGAAAACGTCTTCCTGAACGGCGCGATCCTCGGCATGACAAAAGCGGAGATCCGCGGCAAATTCGACGAAATCGTCGCCTTCGCCGAGATCGAGCAATTCATCGACACCCCCGTCAAACGCTACTCCAGCGGCATGTACGTGCGACTCGCCTTCGCCGTCGCCGCACACCTGGAGCCGGAGATCCTGATCCTGGACGAAGTCCTCGCCGTCGGCGACCAGCAATTTCAGCGCAAGTGCCTTGGCAAAATGCAGGAGATCTCCACCGGCGATGGGCGCACCATCCTCTTCGTCAGCCACAGCATGGCCGCCATCCGCCGCCTTTGCCAGAAATGCGTCGTCCTGCGGCAAGGCGTGGCGACCCAGCCGCTGGACATCGAACCGGCCATCGAGCTGTACACCGAGAACCTGACGGAATCGGTGTACGACCTGGACGTCAGCCAATTCCCGCGCAGTTGGGGAGCCGAGGCGCGCGTCTGCCGCATGGAGCGCCTGCGGGTCACCTCCAACCACTTCCTGGCTTTCGGCAAACCGTTCGAAATCGAAGTGCACCTCACGTGTTACCGCCCCATCACCAAAGGGATGCTCGGCATGGCCTTCAACACCGTCGAGGGGACGCGCATCCTCACGCTCGACTCCGACATCAACGACCACTACTTCGACCTCCAGCCGGGCAAATACATCCTCCGCGCCCGCATGGAGAACCTGCCCCTCCACCCCGGCTACTACAACTTCTGCGTGAGCATGGGGGGCGGCGGCCATTTTTATGACATGCTCGACGCCGCCCTCTGGGAAGTCAAAACCAGCGACGAAGACCGCTGGAGCGACCGGGGAGCCGGCGGCTGCCGGATCGAACCGGAGCTTTGCATCACCGCAGAGAATGGAACCGCCGCCTATGACTCCCGATCCGCCTAAAGCCGGGCAGGGCGACGGCGTTTACATCCTGGCCAACGACTGCGTTCTCGAATACGCAAAGGCGCTCTTCCGCAGCCTGCGCCATTTCAACCCCGGCATCCCGGCGTACATCATCCCCTTCGACGGCCGCATGGACGCCCTTGCCCGGGAGGCCCGCGCCTTCGGCATCGGCATCTACGACGCCCCGCATGCCGCCGACCTGGACGCCCTCGCCGCCGCCGCCTTCGGCGAAACGGGAGCAGGCCAGCGGATGTTCCGCAAATTCACCGCCTTCTGGGGACCGCTGGAAACCTTCCTCTACCTGGACGTCGATATCGCCCTGCTCGACGACCCCGCCAAGCTTCTCGCCCTCTTCCAGCGCGCCGATTGCGACTTCCTGAGCTTTGACAGCGATGAAACCCGCGCCTACCGCCCCGGCCCCTTCCGCGAGGAAATGCAGCGCGAATACCACTCCAAATCGTTCAATGCCGGGGCCTTCCTCTCCCGGCGCGGCCTCTTCACCATGGAACAGGTGCGGCGGCTAGCCGACGAAGCCCAGCCGCACAAAAAAGAGTTCGCCATTTACGGCGACCAATCCTTCTTCAACTTCGCCGTGGACAAAAGTGGCATTTACCAGCGCCGCCTGCCCGACGTGGCACCCGGCTACCCGGAGAAAACCTGGGGCGACCAGACCCCCATCGCCTGGAAAAACGGGGCCTACCGGCTGCTGGACCCCGGCTCGAACGACTACAACAGCCCGCTCCCCTTCATCCACTGGGCCGGGCACAACCAGGGGGACGCCTTCCCCAACCGCCACCTTTTCTACCACTTCCGGCTGCTCAACGCCTCCCCTTGGGAAGCCCTGCTCTACAAACTGGCCGACCGCTGGCGCTGGACAATACCACCCCTTTTCAACCGCGTGCGCCACCTCTCGCGGCGGCTCCTTCAAAGATTGAGGATCCTCCCCACGTGAACCCGTCCAGCCCAGCCTCCACCGCCGCGCGCAGCTTGCTGGTCCTCACCCGCTTCTCGCCGCTCGGCCAATCCGGCAGCGCGACCTACCTTTTTTCCCTCCTGCGCCACCTCCAAAGCCACGGTGTCCGCATCACCCTCTGCTGGAGCGAACAGCCCGCCATCGTCTGGCGGCGCGGCTGGTGGGTGGTGCCCAAAGAGATCGCCGAAGTGGCGACCCTCCTCCTGCCCGGCGGGATCTGCCTCGGCCGGTTGCGCCTTTTCCCCTCGGCCCTCCTCGACCCCTGGAAAAAGCGCCTGCGCCAAGCACTCAAGCGGGCGCTGCTCGCCCTCGGGCTCGGCCCCCTCCTCGGGCTTCAGCGCGACGTTGCTCCAACCGTCCCGCCGGACGCCCCTGCTGCCGATCCCTACGCCTGGAATCGCCCGCCGGACCCGTACGAAAAAACATTCTTCGGGCGCGCCCTCGCCCGGCTCCGCCCTGACGCCGTCCTCGCCAACTACTGCTGGCTCAACCCGATCCTCCGGCAATCGGCGGACCCGTGCCTGAAAATCAGCCTCACCCACGACCTGCGCCACCGCGCGAGCATGCTCGTCCACGGGCGCATCGTCGGATGCGAGGGGGAAACCATGGACCGGGAAACCGAAACCGCCTACCTGCGCGAGGCGGATCTCATTGTCGCCATCCGCGATGATGACGCCGAAACCTTCCGCCGGTTGCTCCCCGGCAAGGAAGTCCTCACCGCCCTCCCCGCCTTTACAGCCACCCCCTGCCGTAGCACGCCGCTGCCGCTGCGCTGCCTCTTCGTTGCCGCCGGCAACGAGGCCAACCGCGAGGGCATCACATGGTTTCTGCGCGAAGCCTGGCCACAAGTCCGCGCCGCCCACCCGTCCGCCGAACTCCACCTTTGCGGCACCATCTGCCAGCAGATTTCCCCCAAGGAGCCGGGGGTGATCCTGCGCGGGTTTGTCGATTCCCTGCCGGCTGTTTACGAGGAAGCCGCCGCCGTCATCGTCCCGCTCCTGCGCGGCAGCGGCGTCAAGATCAAGCTGTTGGAAGCCCTCGCGCATGGCAAAGCGTGCGTCTCCACCCCCATCGGCGTGGAAGGCGTCCCGGTCCTTGAGGACTGCGTTTGCATCGCGGGCCTCGCCAGCGAGTTCGCCGCCCATGTCGTGCGCCTGCTGGCCGACGCCGAGGCCCGCCGCGGCATGGAAGCGCGCGCGCGCGCCACCATCGCCGCCCGCTTTTCGCCCGAAGCCTGCTACGGCCCCCTCTGCGCGCGAATCCTCGAAACGCCACCCTCCCCCGCCCCATGAAAGCGCCCCCGCCCACCATCAGCGTCGTCATGCCGGTCTACAACGCCGCCAGCTACCTGGCGCGCGCCGTGGAGAGCATCCTCACCCAGACCTTTCCCGACTTCGAGCTGCTCGCCGTGGACGACGGCTCCACCGACCGCTCCCTCTCCATCCTCCAGCACTACGCGCAACTCGACTCCCGGATCGTCCTGATCAGCCGCCCCAACACCGGCATCGTCGGCGCGCTCAACGACGGCCTTGCCGCCGCGCATGGCGCGTACGTCGCCCGCATGGACGGCGACGACGTAGCGAGTCCCGGCCGTTTTGAACAGCAACTCGCCTTCCTGGAAGACGAGCCCGATTGCGTCGCGCTCGGAACCGCCATCCTCTTCACCGATCCCGAGGGGCGCCCACTCAAGCCCTACCGCCCCCCCACCCATCACGACGCCATTGAAGCCGAACTCGCGCAAGGCAACGGCGGCGCGTTAATCCACCCGAGCGTTCTTTTCCGCCGGGAGGCCCTCCTGGCGTGCGGCGGCTACCGCCCGCAGTACAACTTCATCGAAGACCTCGACCTCTACGTGCGCCTGCTGCGCGTGGGGCGGCTGGCCAATCTCCCCGAAATCCTGCTGGCCTACCGGCAGCACCCGGGCAGCGTCAACCACGTCGTCGGCGACCGCTCCCGGCAAGTCGCGGAAATCATCGCCCCGCTGCGGCGCGAAAAAGGGCTCCCACTCCTTCCCGCCGAAGCGCTCCCCCAATATGCCGCCCTCCCCTCCGGCCCCGCCGCCTGCCGCAGACAATGGGCTCTGGACGCGGCGGAAGGCGGAAACCTTGCCGCCGCGTGGGCCAACGCCCTGCGTGCCGTGGCATACAACCCCTTTGCCTCCTCCAACTGGGGCTGCCTGCGCTACGTCCACGGCCTGCGGCGAACAGCGCAGCCACCCCCTCCCCCGGAGGGCATCAACACGCCCGTCGTCTTCCTCGTCTTCAACCGGCCCGACCTCACGCGCCGCGTCTTTGAACGCATCCGGGAAGCGCGCCCGCCCGAGCTTTTCCTCGTCTGCGACGGCCCCCGGGCGCACGTCCCCGCCGACGCCGAAAACGTGGCGCAAGTCCGCGCCTTCCTCGAAACCGGCGTGGACTGGCCCTGCACCGTCCACCGGGATTTCTCGCAAACCAACCTCGGCTGCCGACGCCGGGTCGCCTCCGGCCTCGACTGGGTCTTTTCCCAAGTGGAAGAAGCCATCATCCTGGAAGACGACTGCCTGCCCGATCCCTCCTTCTTCACGTTTTGCGACGCCATGCTCGCCCGCTACCGCTACGACCCGCGCATCCTCCACATCAACGGCACCAGCTTCCTGCCGTCCGGCTCCCGCGTGCGCGACAGCTACTTCTTCAGCAAGCACGTCTGGGTCTGGGGCTGGGCCACCTGGCGGCGCGCCTGGCGGCAGTATGATCCCCTCATGGAGACGTGGGACGAACGCCTCCCCCACCTGGAAGCCAGCTTCGACACCCGCCGCGAACGCGCCTTCTGGCTTTCCACCTTCAGCGAAGCCCGCGCCGACTGGGATAAAACCAACACCTGGGACTTCCAGTGGTTCTACACCTGCTGGACCCTCGGCGGCCTCACCGTGGTCCCCGCCGTCAACCTCATCGAAAACATCGGCTTCGGCGTCGCGGCCACCCACACCACCCACGATCAGCCCCACCACCGCCTGCGCGCCGCCCCGCTCGCCGTCAAGCGGCATCCCGCCCGCGCCGAGCGCAACCGCCTGCGCGACAGCCTCATCACGAGCGCCTACCTGGGCGAGCCCATCCACTGGCGCACGCGCGTAATCGTCCTCCTTCGCTACCTCCATCAACGACTCCTGGAACTTTTCGTCTATTTCTTCCGCCCATAAACCCCGTGAAAACTTTTGCCCAAGCCTCCGCTTACGCCTCGCCGTGGACCCTCCGGGAGCGGGTCGGCATGCTCCTGTGGGACGCCTGCTGGGCGCTCCTGTGCCGCTGGACTCCCAAGCCCCTCAACCGCTGGCGGCTCTTCTGGCTGCGGCGCTTCGGCGCGCGCATCGACGGCTACCCCTTTGTCCACCAGCGGGCGCGCATCCAGATCCCCTGGAACCTCACCCTGCACGACCGCGCCTGCCTGGGCGACCGCGCCAACGCCTACACCCTGGGCGAAATCGAAATCGGCGCGCGCACCATCATCGCCCAGGAAGCCTACCTTTGCACCGGAACGCACGATTTGGACAACCCGAACCTGCCCCTGCAAGTCGCCAAAATCACCGTGGGCGCCGACGTCTTCATCGGAGCGCGCGCCTTCCTCATGCCAGGCGTCACCGTGGGCGACCGGGCCGTCGTCGGGGCGTGCGCCCTCGTCACCCGGCCCGTCGAAGCCGACACCGTCGTCACCGGTAACCCTGCCGCGCCGCGCCGGAAACGCCCCGGCGCGTAAAGCTCCGGCGTTTGGGCAACGGGGGCCGGCGAAAATCCATGAGAAAACGCCACGGCAGCCATCACGCTTTCCCTTTGTCTCAAGGCGCTTTTTGAGAGAAGCTCCCCTCCCGTGCCGCCCATTCTACTCAGCACCCTCAACGCCAAATACCTCCACGCCTCGTTCGGCCTGCGCTGCCTTGCCGCCAACATGGGCGACCTCGCCCCGCGCACCCGCATCGCCGAGTTCGACATCAACCAGCGGCCCCTGGAAATCGCGGAAAGCTTACTTTCCCACGCCCCGGCGCTCATCGGCCTGGGCGTTTACGTCTGGAACGCGCGGCAAACACTGGAAGTCGCGCGGCTACTCAAGCGGATCGCCCCGTGGATTCCCCTCGTTGTGGGCGGCCCGGAAGTCAGCCACGAGCCCGGATCACAGGAAATCTGCGCGCTGGCCGACGTCGTGATCCGGGGCGAAGCCGATCTCGAATTCGCCGCCGTCTGCCGCGCCCTCCTCGCGGGGGAGGCTCCCCCCCACCTCGTCAGCGCGGAAGCGCCCGACTTGGCCACCCTCGCCTCTCCCTACGCGCTCTACGGCCCCGAAGACCTGGCCCACCGCGTCCTCTACGTCGAAGCCTCGCGCGGCTGCCCCTTCCAGTGCGAATTTTGCCTCTCCTCGCTCGCGCCCTCCGTGCGGCAGTTCCCGCTGGAGCGTTTTCTAGACGAAATGGAACGCCTCCTGGCGCGCGGCGCGCGGCAGTTCAAATTCGTGGACCGCACCTTCAACCTCCACCTGCCCACCAGCCTGGCCATCCTCGACTTCTTCCGCCAGCGCTGCCAGCCCGGCCTCTTTCTCCACTTCGAGATTGTCCCCGACCGCCTCCCCCAACCATTGCGCGACGCGTTGGCGGGTTTTCCCACCGGCGTGCTGCAACTGGAAGCGGGCGTGCAGACCTTCAACCCGGAAGTCGCCGAACGCATCCACCGGCGGCAGGACTACGCGCTCCTGGAGGAAAATCTGCGCTTCCTTCGCGCCCATACCGCCGCCCATCTGCACGCCGACCTCATCGCCGGGCTGCCGGGCGAGTCGCTTGAAAGCTTTGGCGCGGGGTTCGACCGCCTCCTGTCCCTGCGCCCGCACGAGATCCAGGTCGGCATCCTCAAACGGTTGCGTGGGGCGCCCATCGCGCGGCACACCGAAGCGTGGGACATGGTCTACGCGCCCGACGCCCCGTATGAACTCCTCTGCAACCGCGACCTCGGCTTCCCCACCATGCAGCGCGTGCGGCGCTTCGCCAAATATTGGGACCACCTCGCCAACAGCGGCAACTACGCCGGCACCATCGCGCGCCTTTGGGAAGCTCCCGCCCGCTCCCCATTCGACGCTTTCCTCGCCTTCACCGACTGGGCCTACCAAACGCTGCGCCGCACCGACAGCATCAGCCTGAACACCTGGGCCGAAACCCTCTTTGCCTACCTGACCGGCCCCCTCGGGCAGGAACCCGACGCCGTCCGTGCCGCCCTGCACCACGATTTTGCCCGCGCAGGGCGCACCGAACGGCCCGCTTTTCTCCGCAGCGCCGCCCCTGCCGCCCCAAAAGCTTCAACCTCCCCCGCCCCGCCCAAGCGCCAACGCCGGCATTTGCCGGAGGGCTAGGCCGACAACCTGCTGCGCGCAGCCCGGAACCCCCGCACGGCGTGCAGGAGGATATAGGCCGCCAGAATCCCCGTCCAAACGGACCCCATCCAGAGCGCCAGCGCTCCCAATCCCACGGCTCCGGCCACCCCGATCCCCGACGCCACATACAAACTGCGCACCGGACCCATCGCAAACCACAAGAGCGCCCGGAGAATCTGCCCGCCGTCGAGCGGATAGACCGGCAGACTATTGAAAATCAGCAGGCCGAAGTTGATGAACGCGATTTGCCGCAGCCAATGCCACGCCGCGGGAGGCAGCGCACCCGGTCCCGCGAAACCGACGCCCCACGCCGCCAGCATCAACACCCCGGCCAGCGCCACGTTGACGAGCGGCCCCGCGGCGATGCTCCATAAAATCGCCCCGGGGCGCTGCGGCGGAGCGACATAGGCCACGCCGCCCAGCGGCCAAAGCACGATCTCCTCCGCGCTTCCGCCCACCTGCCGGCAGGCCAGCGCGTGGCCAAACTCATGCAGCAGCACGATTCCAAAAAGCGCCAGGTATTCCGCCACGTTCCAGCCCAGCGAAGCATACCGGCCCGAGCGTTGGTCCAGCTCATAAGCCGCCACGAGAAACCACGACCAGTGCAAAAAGACCGTGATCCCAAAAACACGGAAAAGCCGAAAATGCTGCCGGGGAGAAAGTGTCATTGCTCCACTCCTAACCCACCCCCCCGCAAAGAACAACCCCGCAACAGGCTGCCAAGCCCGCACCCGCCGAAAAAGTGAGGACACGCGGCGGCTCTAGGGGGAAAAAGCCGCCGGTGTCCTCTTAGATGAGCCACCCTTCGCCAGGAGATGGGGAGCAGGCGAAAGCTGACTCAAAAAAACGGGGGTGAACGAAGCGGTTGGAAGGGCCCCAGCCAACAACCTCTGAAAACTGGAACCCTTCCTTCCGCCCAGGCTAGGAACAAACCAACAGCGTCATTGCCCACCAATAAACGCCGTCTCAACATCGCCTCCCTGCACCACGCCGCGCCTGGCATCCGCTCGTTCATGGAGGCAGAGCGTAGCGGGAGGTTTGCCGGAAGAAAATCGGGCAAGAACGGTTTAGCGCATAAAGGGAAACCTGATTGCCGGGAGCCCCCGCTTCAGAAGTTATTTTACACCGAAAGAAGCGGCGGCGGGAAATTCACCGCGCAGATCGTCAACCAGATCAACGGCCTCCTCGGCGGAGTCCCCACTGGTTGGGACGTCAGGTGCCACCAGTGAAACTGGTGGCGTGGACGAGAGGAACCGCTCAAAGCGGCCTATTTGAGCGTCACCGCCTTTTGGTTCTGGCTCTCGGGCGTGGTGAACACCCACAAGCTA
>JBAWXX010000041.1:0-33782 GCA_037143855.1 Verrucomicrobiota bacterium
GCCGGGTTCGCGGGAAACAACGCTTCGTCCCGGAGGGACGTTTGAAGGGGGAAAAATGACGCTCATTTTCAACCGTCCCTGCCGGGACGAAAGGCTTCGCTCTCCCTACCCGGCGTTAAAACGCCGGGCTACTCTCAGAGCGTCCCCATGGGACGCGAAAGCGAAGCCCTCTGCCAATTCTACCAAATAAACCGTATGGATGGTATTAGCCCTTGTGGGGCCAGAAGTAGAGGAGCATGGCCGCGCCCATGGCCACCCGGTAGTAGGCGAAGCCCCGGAAGGTGTGGTGCTGCACGAAGCGGATGAGCCACTTGACGACAATGAACGCCATGACCGCCGAAACTGCCGTCCCGAGCAGAACGAACCCCCAGTTTTCGTGGGGAGCCCCCGGGACCGCATGGGAAAGCTCGTGGTGCATTTCAAAGAGCCCGGCGGCAAACATGGTGGGAATGCCCAGCAGGAAGGAAAACTCGGTGGCGCGCGGCCGGTTGAGCCCGATGGCCAGCGCCATGATGATGGTGGCGCCGGAGCGCGAGGAGCCGGGGAAGACGGCGGCGACGAGCTGCGCCAGGCCGACGGCGATGGCAACGGTCCAGGTGATCCGGTCGGGCAGTTGCCGCCCTTTGATCCACCGCTCGACGCCGAAAATGACAAAGCCGCCCAGCAGCGTGGCCCAGGCGATGGGCAGCGGGTCGTGGGGCAGTTCGAACCCGAGCTTTTTCATCAACAGCCCCCCAAAGCCGGTGATGCAAAAGGCGGCGGCGAGCTTGACGACAAGGTCGCGGTTTTCCGGCTCGTTGAACCGGAAGGCCATCTCCCGCAGCCGGCGCGAGAAGATGGGCAGCAACGCCAGCATGGCGCCGCTCTGGATGACGACGTTAAACAGTTCGCTCTGCTTGGGGAGCCACTGTTCGGCCAAGAGCAGATGGCCGGTTGAGGAGACGGGGATGAACTCGGTGAGCCCCTCGATCATGCCGAGGAGCACAACAACCAGCCAGGATGTCATGGAATAGATGGGAAAAGGGAAAGAGGTCCGGGATTAAACGGCGGCTTCGCCCCGTTCGTCGGTGCGGATGCGGATGACTTCCTCCACCGCCGACACGAAAACTTTGCCGTCGCCAATTTTGCCGGTCTTGGCGGCGCGCACGATGGCGGCCACGGCCCGCTCGGCGCGGTCGTCGCTGATGACGAGGTCGATCTTCATTTTGGGAAGGAAATCGACGGTGTATTCGCTGCCGCGATAGATTTCGGTGTGCCCCTTTTGGCGGCCGAACCCTTTGACTTCGGTGACGGTCATGCCCTCGATGCCGGCTTCGGCCAGGGCTTCTTTGACGTCTTCCATCTTAAACGGTTTGATGATCGCCTCGATTTTTTTCATGGATTTTCTCTTCCTTAGGCTGGAGTCGCCCGCTTTGCAAGTCTCGGGTTGCGGTTATTTTTCGCCCGCGCCGGCCGCGGCAAGCAGTTTGAACTCGATGGCGTCCACCAGGGCCAGCCAACTCGCCTCGATGACGTTGTTGGAAACACCGACGGTGCCCCAGCTCTCCTTGCCGTCGGTGCTGGCGACGAGCACGCGGGTGCGCGCGGCGGTCCCCCGGCGGCTGTCGAGGATGCGCACTTTGTAGTCAGACAGTTGGATGCCGTCGATCTGCGGATAATAAGGGCGCAGGGACTTCCTAAGGGCCGCGTCGAGGGCGTTCACGGGGCCGTCGCCCTCGTCCACGGTGTAGACGCGCTCGCCGCCCACGAGCAGCTTGACGGTGGCTTCGCAGGTGGTATGCGCCGGGTTGGCCGCGCCGGACCGCCGGAAGGTGCAGTGGTATTCGAGCAGTTGGAAGAGGGGCTGGTGATGGTGGAAGACCCGGCGGATAAGGAGGTCCAGGGAGCCGTCGGCGGCTTCAAATTCGTACCCGAGGGCCTCGCGCCGTTTGATTTCCTGGAGGATCTGCAAGACTTCCGGGGAGTCTTTCTGGAGCCGGATGCCGAGGCTCTCGGCCTTGAGGAGGATGTTGCTCTGGCCGGAGAGCTCGGAGACGAGGATGTTCTGCGTGTTGCCGACCTGCCCGGGCTGGATGTGCTCGTAGCTGCGGGCGAGTTTCTGGACGGCGTTGACGTGGATGCCCCCCTTGTGGGCAAAGGCGGTGGCGCCGACGTACGGGGCGCGGATATCATGAAGGCTGTTGGCCAGTTCGTCCACAAAGAGGGAGACTTCGCGCAGGCGGGCGAGGTCGGGGACAAGCGACAGCCCCATTTTGAGCTGCAGGTTGGGGATCAGCGTGGTGAGGTTGCAGTTGCCCACGCGCTCGCCATAGCCGTTGATGGTCCCCTGGACTTGCACGGCTCCGGCGCGGACGGCGGCCAGGGCATTCGCCACGGCGACGCCGCTGTCGTTGTGCGGGTGGATGCCCACGGGATGTCCGATGCGGGCGATGACATCGCGCGTGATGCGCTCGACCTCGTCGGGGAGCGTGCCGCCATTGGTGTCGCAGAGCACGCAAAGATCGACCCCGCCTTCCACGGCGGCGCGCAGGGTGCCGAGCGCGTAGTCCGGGTCCTCTTTGTAGCCGTCAAAGAAGTGTTCGGCGTCGTAAAAGACTTCGCGGCCGTGGGCTTTGAGGTAGGCGACGGTGTCGCGGATCATCGAGAGGTTTTCCTCGGGCGCGACGTTGAGGACTTCGCGCACATGGAGAATCCAGCTTTTGCCGACGAGGGTGACGACGGGGGCAAGGGAATCCAGCAGCGCGCGGACTTGCGGATCGTCCTCCACGCACAGGTTGCCCCGGCGGGTGCTGCCGAAGGCGGCGATTTTGGCGTGCTTCCAGGTCCGTTTCGCGGCTTCCTGGAAAAACTCGGCGTCCTTGGGGTTGGACCCGGGCCAGCCCCCTTCGATGTAATGGATGCCGAAGCTGTCGAGCTTCTCCGCCACGCGAATTTTGTCCAGGAGACTAAACGAAATGCCCGTCCCCTGCGTGCCGTCACGCAGCGTGGTGTCGTAGAGGCTGACCTGGAGTTTGTTCATACGGAAAAGAGAGCCATATTTACCCGCGATCCCCCCGGTTTGCAAGCTCTGGAGAAGACGCGGGAGCGGCGGGATATTGCCTGTTGCCTTTGTACAAGGCTACCCGTGGCGGCAGAGGAAAAACGAGGCGGTTCCCAGGTA
Source organism: Verrucomicrobiota bacterium (assembly GCA_037143855.1). Lineage (GTDB taxonomy): Bacteria > Verrucomicrobiota > Verrucomicrobiia > Chthoniobacterales > Chthoniobacteraceae > UBA695. Next base: position 3,161 of record JBAWXX010000041.1, read on the forward strand.
GAAAAGCAGGGTGCCGATGTCCGAGAGCGCCAGCGTGATGGGGCCGGCGGAGATTTTGGGATCCAGATCGCAGGCGTGCAGGAGGGAGGGGATGCTCAACCCAAGCATGCAGGCGTTGAGCAGGGAGAAGAGGATGCTGCCGCCAACGGCCAGCGCCTGGCAGGGTTCCCGGTGCCAGGCCCAGACGATGAGCGTGACAATCAGCGCGCAGGCCAGCCCCAGCAGCAGGGCCGTGCCAAGTTCCCGCTGCAATTCCCGGAAATACCACCGGAATGTCGGCCGATTGACGCGCAGCGACTGGAAGGCGAGCGCCATCGACTGCATGCTGACGCTTTCTCCCAGCCCGAGCACGAGGGGCATAAAGAAGGCGAGCACGATCATCTCCTGCAAGGTGTTTTCAAAAAGCCCGGAAACGATCGCGCAGGTGGTGCCGCTCAAAAGCGTGACAACGAGCCAGGGAAAACGGAATCGCATCGCCTTGAGCGGCGCGGCATTGCGGCCTTGCGAGAGGTGGAAGCCGAGCACTTCAAAAACGTCCTGCAACTCGGGCGGCTCGGAGCCCTCCAGCACTTCCTCGGTGACAAGGGTGATATCCACGACGCCGAGCACGCGGCGCTGCTCGTCCACGACGGGCAGGGCGAAGAATTTGTGCAAAACGAAAAATTCGCAGGCGTCAAAGACAGTGGCCGTCTTGGGGATGGCGACGACGCGGCGGCTCATGATCTCCCCGAGCTTCTGGTCGGCCGCGGACATGAGCAGCTTGCGCGTGGGAACGACGCCCACGAGCCGGTCGTTCTCGCCGGTGACATAGAAATAGATGATCCGCTCGCCGGCGTCGAGGGTGCGCAGGTGCTCGATGGTTTCGTGGACGGTCCAATCCTCCCGGAGCAATCCGAAATCCTTGCGGATATGATCGGTTACCGGCTCTTGAAATCGTTGCTGTTCCGTGGGTGTCACGGCTGCAGATTAAATCATTTCTACCTCGTGCCCAAACTCTATTTGGGCACGTCTAACTTTTGGGGGGCGTGATGAAAAGTGGTGCAGATTGGGAAGTTCCTTCTTTAGCGCCAACGGCGCGACCGCATACCAGCCTTGGCCAACGGCCAAGGTTTAGGTCGAAGCAACCCGTCAGGGCTGTAAGCCCGGCGCATCGGAATCACCTTATCCAGCAAGGAGGCGTCGGGCTTACAGCCCTGGGCCGTCTTTGGACTGGAAACCCAGCCCGTTGGGCTGGGCTGGTATGCCCCGCGCCTTTGGCGCTGCAAAGGCTCACCCAGCTTGCACCACTTTTCATCGCGCCCGACTTTTGGTGGGTTCCGCGGGCAGGGAAGAAAGACGCGGAGACGGGGGAACGCGGAGAAAAACCAGCCGCCGCAATCGCGCGGTAGCGCGAATCGCCACAGGCGGCTACGCCTGGCGGTCGTTGATCGGCACGTAATGCTGGAGAGGCACGCCCTGGTAGATCTGCCGGGGGCGGTAGATGCGGGCGTTGCGATCTTCGATGGTTTCGCGGTAGTTGGCGATCCAGCCGGGCATCCGGCCAATGGCGAAGATGACGGTGAACATTTCCACTGGGATGCCGATGGCCTGCATGATGATGCCGCTGTAGAAATCGACGTTGGGGTAGAGCTTGCGCTCGATGAAGTAGGAATCCGAGAGCGCGGCCTGCTCCAGATTGCGCGCGATGTCCAGGAGCGGGTCCTCGATCTTGAGCGCGGCAAGCAGCTCGTCGCAGCGTTGCTTGATAATCCGCGCCCGCGGGTCGTAATTCTTATAAACCCGGTGGCCGAAGCCCATGAGGCGGCTGCGGCTCTTTTTGTCCTTGGCGGCGGCGATGAACTTGGTGCCGTCGTCGCCGTCCTCGTGGATTTTTTGCAGCATCTCCAGCACGGCCTGGTTGGCCCCGCCGTGCAGCGGCCCCCAGAGGGCGCAGACGCCGGCGGCGGCGCCCGCGAACAGGCTGGCCCGGCTGGAGGCCACCATGCGGACGGTGGAGGTGGAGCAGTTCTGCTCGTGGTCTGCGTGGAGCAGGAAGATCAGGTCGAGCGCGCGGACAACTTCCGGCCTCAGCTCGTAGTCGCAATACGGCTCCGAGAACATCATGTGCAGGAAGTTGGCCGAGTATTTATAGATCGGCTTGGGGTAGATGATGGGCAGGCCGAGCGCTTTGCGGTAGGCAAAGGCGGCAATGGTGCGCACCTGCGAGACGAGCCGCGCGGCGTGCAGATCAAACGTCTTGCGGCTGTGGGCGGCAAGCATCTGGGGCTGGAAGCAGCCCGAGGCGTTGATCATGGAGGAGAGCATCGCCATCGGGTGGGCGTTGGAGGGGAAACCCTCGAAGTGATACTTCATGTCCTCATGGATCATCTCGTTTTCCGTGAGCAGCCTGGAAAATTGATGGAGTTCCGGCCCCGTCGGCAGGTGGCCATACATGAGGAGGTAGGCCGTCTCGATAAAGGAGGAATGCTCCGCCAATTCCTCAATCGGGATGCCCCGGTAGCGCAGGATCCCCTGCTCGCCGTCGATGAAGGTGATGTCGCTTTCGCAGGAGCCGGTGTTGCCATAGCCGGAGTCGAGCGTGATGTAGCCGGTCTGGTCGCGCAGCGTCGAAATATCGATGGCCTTTTCCCCGGCCGTCCCCTGCACAATGGGGAGCCGCACGCATTTCCCGTCTAATTGAAACTCAACGAATTCTGGCATATCTCCTCATTTCATAGCAGGGAAGCCCTCCGGGAAAAAGAAAAAGTCCCCCTAAAGGCCCAAAAAGAGCGGGAGGCGTCTCCTGAAAGATTGACAAGCCGGGGGTTTCCCTTTAGGCAATCCCGTGATTGCCATGATCCCTGCCGATCTCCAAACCGTAACGCTCGTCGTCCGCCCCGTTCTTGTAGGGGTAGGCCTTGTCGGCGTTGTACGGACGGAGGCTCGGTAGGGGAAAACTGATTTTTCAACAACCCCCTCCGGCCAAACGCCAGAGGGGGTTGTTTTTTACCCTCGCGCGGCCCGCCGGACCCAACCCAAAAACCCAATATCATGAAGTTCAACGGAGCCCAAATCCTCTGCAAACTGCTCGAACGCCAAGGCGTCACCACGCTCTCCGGCATCCCCGGCGGCGCGATCCTGCCCCTGTACGACGCCCTTTACGACAGCCCCCTGCGGCACGTCCTGGCGCGGCACGAGCAGGGGGCCGGGTTCATCGCGCAAGGGATGGCGCGCGTGAGCGGGCGGGCGGCCGTCTGCCTGGGAACCTCCGGCCCCGGCGCGACGAACCTCCTTACCGCGATTGCCGACGCGAAGCTCGACTCGGTGCCGCTGGTGGCGATCACGGGCCAGGTGGCCCGCTCGCTCCTGCGAACGGACGCGTTCCAGGAGGTGGACACCTTCGGGCTCACGCTCCCGATCGCGAAGCACAGCTTCATGGTGATGCAGACCGAAGAACTCTTTGAAGTAATCCCGCGCGCATTCGAGATCGCCGAATCCGGCCGCCCCGGCCCGGTGGTGGTGGATGTCCCCAAAGACGTTTTCCTGGGCGAATGCGAGGTGGATGCCTGGCCGGAACCGGGCCGCCCCTCCCCCGCACCCGGGGCTTCGGAGGAAGCGCTTGCCCGAATGGCCGCCCTCCTGGCCGAAGCCGAGCGCCCGGTGCTGTACGTGGGCGGCGGAGTGATCGGCGCGGACGCGGGCGGGCTCGCGCTGGAGCTGGCGGAGCGCATCGGCGCTCCCGCAGCCTGCACACTGATGGGGCTGGGGGCGATCCCGTGCGGCCACCCGCTCTCGCTCGGGATGCTGGGGATGCACGGCGCGCCCTGCACCAATTTCATTTTGAACGAAGCGGACCTGCTGGTGGTTTTGGGCGCCCGGTTTGACGACCGGGCCACCGGCCACGCGGCCCGCTTCTGCCCGGAGGCCCGGATTATCCATATTGAGATCGACCCGTGCGAGATTGATAAAATCAAGCCCTCGGATGTCTCGGTGGCCGGGGACGTGGGAGGAGTGTTGCGACAGCTTTTGCCGCTGGTGACGCCACGGGACCGCACCGCCTGGCGTCAGCGCGTGGCGGGCCTCAAGGCGAGCCACCCGCTGGTGGTCCCCCGCCGCCCGCAGGGGATGCACCCGCTGGCGTTCTGCCAGACGCTCGGGGAACTCCTCGCCCCGGAAACGATTGTCACCACCGACGTGGGCCAGCATCAAATGTGGATGGCCCAGGGCTACCCGGTGCGCCGTCCCCGGACGTTCCTGACTTCCGGCGGGCTGGGCACGATGGGCTTCGGACTCCCCGCCGCCATTGGGGCGGCGCTGGCCGCGCCGGACCGCCGGGTGGTCTGCGTGAGCGGCGACGGCTCTTTGTTAATGAATGTCCAGGAACTGGCCACGCTGGCCGAGTGCGCCCTGGACGTGACGGTAATCCTCCTCAACAACAACCGCCTGGGCATGGTGCGCCAGCAACAGGAACTCTTTTACGGCAAACGTTACGCGGCCTCCGTCTTCGAGCGCCAGCCCGACTTCGCGGCGCTCGCCCGGGCGTTTGGCATCCGGGCCTATGACCTCGGGGAAGCAGCCGACCCCGCCGCCGCGCTCAAAGAAGCCCTCTCCCAGCCCGGTCCCTGCCTGGTGAACCTGCCCATTGACCCCGCCGAAAACGTTTATCCCATCGTCCCGCCGGGGGCCGCGAATATCGAGATGCTCGGGGTGGAAGCGTGCTAACGAATAGAAAAATTAGGAATCCAGGAAGAAGGCAGAGCATCCCGAGACTCCTCCCTTTTTCCTGGCTTCCCGGCTTCCTAATTCCTCTTTGAATCGTCCCGCTTTCCGCTTTCCTCGCACTTTTTGATTGCGCCCGGCCCGCAAGCCGGTATGTTTTCCATCCCTTTTCCGGCCATGAAAGCAGACATTCATCCCAACTACAACGAGACCACGATCACGTGCGCGTGCGGCAAGGTCTACCACACCCGTTCCACCCGCCGCGACATCAAGGTCGGCATTTGCGCCGCGTGCCACCCCTTCTTCACCGGAGAACAGAAGTTCGTCGATACGGCAGGGCGCATTGAGAAATTCGCCCGCCGCTACGGCACTTCGACCCGCCGCAAGTAGCTCCTTTTCCCGAAAACTTCGAAACGGTGACGCGCACGATTCCGCGCGTCACCGTTTCTTTTTGCGGCTCCGGGATAAAACAGAAGAGGAATCCGCAGATAAACGCAGATTTTCGAGACAAGAAGCAGCCTTCCCTTTCTACCTGATTTTTCATCCATGGACTTTGCCCCTTTGATTGCGAAAAAAACCGAGCGTTTCCGCGAACTCGAAGCGGAAATCACGGAGGGGAGCATTTTTGGCAACCCGGCCCACGCCAGGGAGGTGATGCGCGAGCATTCCCAGCTCAAAACGCTGCTGGCGGCATGGGAGGCGTTTGGCAAAACGCGAACGGAAATTGCCGAAAACCAGGAGCTTGCCAAGGGCGAGGATGCGGAACTGGCCGAGATGGCCGCCGCCGAGATCCCCGAGCTGGAGCAACGCCTAGCCGACCTGGAACGCCAAATCCAGATTTCCCTTCTCCCGCCCGAGCCGGGCGAGGACCGGGACGCGATCGTGGAAATCCGGGCCGGCACCGGCGGCGCCGAAGCGGCGCTGTTTGCGGCCGACCTCTTCCGCATGTACACGCGCCATGCGGAAGCAACCGGCCTCAAAATGGAAATCCTGGAGTCGAGCCCGTCGGAACTAGGCGGCTTCCGGGAAGTGATCTTCCGCGCCTCGGGCGACGCCGTCTTCCGCAAGCTGCGGTACGAAAGCGGCGTCCACCGCGTCCAGCGCGTCCCGGCCACGGAAGCGCAAGGGCGCATCCACACGAGCACCGCCACCGTCGCCGTGCTGCCGGAAGCCGAGGAGGTGGACCTGGAGCTCAAGCCGGAGGATCTGCGCATCGAAGTCTGCCGCGCGGGCGGCCCCGGCGGCCAGGGAGTCAACACGACCGACTCGGCCGTGCAGGTGATGCACATCCCCACGGGCACCATCGTCCGCTGCCAGGACGGCCGCAGCCAGCAAAAGAACAAGGAGAAAGCCATCGGCATCCTCCGTTCCCGGCTGCTGGAAAAGAAACAGCTTGAAGAGGCGGAAAAATACTCCGCCCACCGCAAGAGCCTCATCGGCGGCGGCGGCCGTGAGGAAAAAGTGCGGACCTACAACTATCCTCAAAACCGCGTCACCGACCACCGCATCGGCCTGACGCTTTACAACCTCGACCGCTTCATGGAAGGGGAAATCGGCGAAATGGTCAGCGCGCTCCAGGCCGAAGACGTGGCCGAACGCTTGCGCGAAGCCAACCTGGGTTGACCCCTCTGCCGCTCCAAGCCCCCCATGAGCTTCTCCTTTACTCCCTCCGACCGGCTGCTGCTCATCATGCCGCACCCGGACGACGAGTCGCTCGCCACGGGGGGCTTGATCCAGCGCATCCGCCAGGCCGGGGCCGCCGCGCGGCTCCTGATGGTGACCAACGGGGAAAACAACCCGTGGCCCCAGCGGTGGATGGAAAAACGCTGGCGGATCGGCGCGCCGGAACGCGAACGCTGGGGCGCGCTGCGGGCCGAGGAAGCCCGGGACGCCCTCACGCGCCTCGGCTTCCAGGGCGAAGCGCGGTTCTTGAATTTCCCCGACCAGGGAATGACTCCCCGGCTCTTGATGGCCGACCCGGCGACGTTGGATCGCTTCTGCGCGGAAATTTGCGAGTGGGAGCCGACGCGCCTGATTTTTCCCTCCTCCTACGATTTGCACCCGGACCACAACGCGCTCCATGTGCTGCTCCAAATCGCCCTGCAACGGACGGGCCGCGCCGCGCTGCCGCAGCTCCACTTTGTCGTCCACTGCAAGCAGCCCGGCCTGATCCCGCTCCGCGTGGCGCTCCGGCTCACGGAAGCGGAACGGCAGCTCAAGCGCGAGGCGATCCTCTGCCACACGACGCAGATGGTCTTGAGCCAAAAACGCTTCGCCGCCTATGCCCGCCCGGAGGAGGTCTATTTTGAACCGGCGGCGGTGGAGCCCTTCAACCCCAGCCTTCGCATCCCGGACGCCTTCCTGAACGCCGGGGCGCTCCACCTCGGGGTGACGCTGCCGCCCCGGCTGGGAAGCGGGGCGGCCATCTGGATCGCCGGGGAATCGCCCACGGCGGGCAGCCTCCGCTGGCGGCTTCGGCTTCCGGCGGCCTCGGGGAAAGTCCGCCTGCAAGCCATCGCCACCGGCCGCCCGCTACGGGAGGCGACGGTGCGGATCGCCGGGCGGCACGCGCAGATCAAGATCCCGGTGGCGGGAGCCGCTCCCTTCTCCCGCCTCTTCGTCAAGTTCCACCGCCGGACGATCTTCCTGGACGACGCCGGATGGCGCGAAGTGCCGGTGGGGAATGCGTAAGCCAGAAGATTTCGCGCAAAGAACGCGAAGGACTCATACCAAATCTTTGAAATGGCTGGATTTTAGGACGCCGGGATTTTTGTGCGGAGCAAGGCGGAAGGCAGTGGCGCTATCTTTAGATATCGCCTCTGCCTGACAACGTCGCTCCGCGCAAAAAGACCAAGTCATAAGGTCCAGAAATTGAGAAGATTTGGTATCAAAGAGGAAGTTGAGGCTTTTCGACCGCCGCGATTTTACGGCATGGCAAATCGTGCGTTGCGGAGGGGGTCCCTCGCTTCGCTCGGGATGACAAGCGCGTTGGATGGTTTTTCTCCCTTCTCCGCATCTCCGCATCTCCTCTTTCTACCTAGAGCGTTTTTGGGTTATTTTGTCGCAATGATCTGAGAGCGCCGAGGGTTGATGCGGGGCTTTTTGAGCGCAGCGGCTGTATTTGTAAATACAGCCCAAGCGCAAAAAGACGCACAGCGACTCTCGCCGCCGAAGAGCATACGACAAAATAAACCGAAACCGCTCTAAAAACGGTGATGGGAGGGGATGAGCCCCGATCCATTGCCGTTTTTAGCTTCTATAGTCTATCCCCCTGCCAGCCGGGGGGAGCGAGGCACTCGGCCTGGAAAAAATGGCGGAGGGCCTCCAGCACGCCGTCGCTGCAACGGGCGGCGGCCACATAGCCCCCGGCCTTGCGCACGGCGGCTTTCACCTCGTCCACGGCGTTGCCGGGGGCGGACGCCCAGCGGGCATAGCGGCCGTCGAGCATGGAAATGTCGTTGTGGTGATCGCCCGCGGTGAACGTCTCCTGGGACGAGATCCGGGTCAACCGGCAGAGTTCCCCCAGCGCCGCCCCCTTGGAATAGGAGGCATGGCAGAACCGGAGGTAGACGGTATTGCGCTGGTAGTGAAAGAGCGACCCCGGTTTGCGCGCGGCGTGGAAGTGCGCGATGAAGCGGTCCATCTCCGCGTCGTCCTTGGCCATGAAGCCGATCGCCTTGCCGTGCTCGTAGATGGTCTCGGCCCCGGTTTCCTCGCCCAGGAACCGGAGCATTTCCGCCAGAAACGGAGCTTCCATCTGGAACATCCGGTCGTGGTCAAGGACGCACCGCCGGTTCCAATCGCCGTAGTCCTGCCATTCCCCGTACGGGTTGCGGTGAAAAAGCTCCCGCTCGTTGGTGAGAATATAATCGGGCTCCAGGGGAAACTGGAATTCGCGCAGGCCCTCCAGGGCGAATGCCAGATCACGCCCGGTATTGAGCGCCCACGCCACCCCGCAACGCCGCAGCGCCGCCAACCACTCGAACAAGGCGGGCGCAACGGGAGGCGACGCGAAGTGGTCCACGAGGGTGCCGTCAAAATCAGTGCTCAACAAACGAATCATTCCCTCCATTGTACCCGCCCAGCGCCCTTCGACAAGCGCCCGCTGCCCGCCCGGAATTTTTGCTCCCACGCAGGCTTTTCCGGGGTAGAGTGGAAAGCATGAAATCTGCATATGAACTGGCGATGGAACGGCTCGAAAAAGCCGCCCCCTCGCTGAGCCTGACCGACGCACAAAAGGCCGAAATCGCTGAAATCGAGTCGATTGCCAAAGCCCGCACTGCGGAGAAGGAACTGTTTTTGGGCGAACAAATCGCCAAAGCGCGCGCCGCCCGCGACGGGCTGGCGCTGGAATCCCTGGAAAAACAGCTCGCCAGCGAACGCCGCCGCATCCAGGAAGAGGCGGAAGTGAAAAAGGAACGAGTGCGCCGGGCTTAGCAGCCTGTTGAAATTATAAACGATGGACCGTTTGCAGCAGAATTTTTGGTGGGGCAGGGAGCCGAGCGTAGCGCCTGTATGCGGTGCCAAAAAGACTCTTTTTAGCCGACCTGAAGCGTCGTGTTACCAGGCCCTTGAGCGTTTTAAATAATGATGCGAGAGCGTCGTGGGTTGATGCGCGGGCTCTTCAAGCGAAGCGGCTGTATTTTTCAATACTGCCCGAGCTTGAAAGACCGCGCATCGGCCCGCGCCGCCGAGCAGCGTGTAAACAACAAAATTTAAACCGCTCTAAGACGAGGCTGGCTGGTGCTGGATGATTTCCTCAAAGACCCGCTGCAATTCGGCGAGGCGGACGGGCTTGGCCACAAATCCCGCCGCTCCGGACTCGGTGATGAACGGGTGCCCGCTGTGCAAGACGCCCGAAAGCAGGATGATCCGCACTTGGGGGCGGCTGGAAAGGATGTGGCGGCACACCGTCAGCCCGTTGAGCTTGGGCATCATGATGTCCATGAGGATGACGTCGGGATCAAACTGCTTGACGCTGCGCAACACGTCCACGCCTCCCGTGGTCACGGTGGAAATAATGGCTTGGTTGCCGTGGCGCAGGTAGGAGGCCATGGCGCAAGCCAATTCGCGGTCGTCATCGGCAATCAGGAGTCTCACGTCTTCCTTCCAAGAGAAACTTCCGTGCCAGAATTGAAAAATAGTGATAAACATTCTCCCATGAGCACTCTTTTGAAGCCGGGCGACCCCGCGCCGCTCTTCACCGCCACCGCCGTGGGGGGCCGCTACGGCCTCGGCGCGCCGGTATCGCTCCAGGATTTTGCCGGGGAAACAGTGGTCCTCTATTTCTATCCCAAAGACGACACCCCCGGATGCACCCGGCAGGCGTGCGGAATGCGGGATGCCTGGAACGCGTTTTCCCAACAGGCCGTGGTGCTGGGGGTGAGCCCCGACGCGCCGGAGCGGCACCAGAAGTTTATCGCCAAATACGAACTCCCCTTCCCGCTCGTCTGCGACGAATCCAAAGCCATTGCCCAGGCCTACGGCGTCTGGGTGGAAAAGATCCGCTACGGAAAGAAGGGGATGGGCATCGAGCGCTCCACGTTTGTGATCGGCGCGGACGGGAAGCTGCGGGCCGTTTTCCGCAAGGTGAAGCCGGAGGAACACGCCGAACAGGTGCTGGCGGCGTTGGAGTAAAGCATCTGCCCGGTGGCAAATCCGCCAGAATAGGCCATCTTGCTCTTCAATGCTGACACTTACCCAACTGGCCGGTGGAGTGGAAAAACTCCTCGCACGGCTGCCCGGCCCGATCCGCCGCCCCGTGGAACACGAATGGCGGCCGATTGCGGCCTTGTTTTTGCACCGGCGCGCCCCCCGGCTGCTGGTGATCGGCGAACCGGGCGCGGCGACGGAACTCTGGGCGCGGACGCTCTTGCGGCTCCCCGCCGCCCCCCCTGCGACGCCCCAGGGCCTCTGGCAAACCTGCCATGGCCAGGGCAGGCTCGCCCTGGCGATTGCCGAAAGCGAAACGGAGGCGCGCGCGGCGCTGGCGGAAGCCCAGCCAGATCTCTTCCTCTACCTGACAGCCCGGGAAGCCCCGGCGTTCACCCGGCTGCGGGGAGCCACAACGGCGGTTTTCGGCGAAGCCCCGCGCGCGGTGATCCTGGCCGCCATCGGCCAGGCGCTGCCGCTGGAGGCCCGCCTGGAATTCGCCCGGGTGAGCGGCGAACCGGCGGTGCAACGGGAGATCGCCCTCCAGTTGACCCGCTCCTGCACCGCCGTCTCCACGGCCATCGGCGCGCAGCCGATCCCGCTGGCGGATTTCCCGATCCTGACCTCGCTCCAGGGGTTGCTGGTCGCGGGGATTGTCACCGCCTCGGGCCGGGAATGGAGCGGGAAGCTCGTCCGCGACTTCCTGGCGGCGCTGGGGGCGAACCTTGGGCTCGCGGTGCTCCTGCGCGAGGGGGCGCGGGCTGCGGTGAAGTTTCTGCCCGGCTGGGGCAACGCGATCTCCGGCGCGGTGGCCGGGGCCGGGACGTATGCCGTGGGCCGGGCGGCCAGCGCTTACTTTATGGAAGGGCTGCCGATGGAAGAGGCGCGCCGCCGGTTCCAGTTTTTCAAAAGGAAAAAACGGCGGCGGTAGCGCGCACTCCAAATCTTCATTGGAAAAAAACGCCGATTCGGCCATCTTCGCTTCCGCCGTGAAAAACGCCTCCCTTCCGAAAAGCCAAACGCCCCTCCAGCAAAATTTTTCGTTCGGGCTCAACCGCAATGATGTGCTGCGGATCGTCCTCCTGGCCCTCATTGCGGCGGTCTGCTGGTGCTACGTCACCGGGCGGACCAACGGAGCCGCCTGGCAGGTGCCGCTGGAGTATGGCGTCAAAGGGCCCGATGCGGACGCCCAATCGGCTCTTGCCACCCTGAAAATCGCCTCGGAGGGGGAATATCATCTGTTCGCCCCCATCGAGATTTCCCGTTTGAGCGCTCCCTACCATGCGTTTTGGAGCGACTTCCCTTCCATCGAGAAATGGATCTCCCTTTGGTCCGGATTTCTGGCAAGGTTCATTGGCATCTTTGCGGCGGCGAACGCGGCCGTGCTGGCGGCGCAGGTTCTCGCCTGCATCAGCTTTTATATCGCGGCGCGGCTTTTGGATTGCAAATGGTGGTGGGCGCTTGCGGGCGGCTTCGTCTTTGGTTTTGCGCAATACGCGCTGGCCCGTTCGATCCACCACCTCTGCCTGACGTATTATTGGCATGTCCCGCTTTGCCTGGTCATCGCCACCTGGATCACACGCAACGAACTGGGGGATTTCGGCGGGCGGCGCTATGTATTTGCCTTGGCCGTGAGCTTGGCGGCGGGGGTGCAGAATGCCTACTACACCAACATGTTCCTCCAGCTCGTCCTGCTGGGGGCGTTTTATCAATATTTCCGGCAGGGGTGGAAACCCGTCCTCCAGGCGGGGGGCATCGTGGCGGCCGCGGCGGGCGGGTTCTTGCTGATGAACGTGGATATGATGGTCTTCCACCTCACGCATGGGCCGAATCCGGGAAGCGTGGTGCGCCCCTACATGTGGCTTGAACTCTATTCCCTGAAGTTTGTGGACATGCTGGTGCCGCCGCCCGATCACCCCTTGTTTGGCGCACTCGGGCAGGCTTACTGCAAGGCGGTGGCCATCCCCTGCGAGGTGCCGCCCTCGTGTTATCTCGGCCTGCTGGGCATCGGGAGCCTCTGCTGGCTGGCCGTCGTTTCGGTGCGCCGCCTGGTGGTGCAAACAGGGCGCAACCTGCCCATGGAAGCCTGGCAGGTGCTCTGGATCCTGGCTTACTCCGCCATTGGCGGCCTCAACTGCCTGGCGGGCGTTTTCGGCATCACGATCTTCCGCTCCACCACGCGCTACAGCATTTTCATTCTGCCGATCCTCCTGCTCTTTGCCCTCAAGCGGCTCTCCAAAATGCGGCAGGAAAGGGAGATCGGCTTCACGCTGGCCGCGCTCTGCGCGCTCGTGGCGTTCTGGGACCAAACGCCGCCGGTCGCCACCGAGGCGAAGATCGCCGAAGTGGCGCAGGTGGTCCATGCCGACCGGGACTTCGCGCAAAAGCTCGAAGCGCGGCTGCCCAAAGGCGCGATGATCTTCCAGGTACCGATCATGGAATTCCCGGAATCCCCGGCTCCCGGCGTTTCCGGTTACGATCATCTGCGCCTTTATCTCCACTCCAAGGATTTACGCTTTTCCTTTGGCGGCATCAAAGGGCGGCCCTGGCTGCAATGGCAGAAGGATATTGCGCAACAAGCGCTTCCCGATTTCATCCGAACCCTCGAAAGCTATGGATTCAGCGCCATCTATGTGAACCGCAACGGCTTCCAGGACAAGGGCGAGGGCGTTCTCAAGGCGGTCCGCAACCTCGGCTATACCGACGTGTTGGAAAGCAGCCTGGGCGACCTCTTTTGCGTGCTCATCCACCCCAGCCCGCATCCGCTCCTTCCCGCCGGGACGGTGCATTGAGGCGTCGAAAAAGAAAAACCCGGGTCACTTGCGGGGCGTGCGCCGGGAAGCGGCGCGCAGCCGCCAGATCTGAACGAGATATTCCCAGTACTGCCGCCACGTCACCTTGCTCGCGCCTTCCTTGCGTTCCTGGAAAACGTATCCGGCTTCTTCGATCCGCGAAAAATGGCCACGGGCCAGGACTTCCAGCAGGATTTTGTAGCCCAACGGACGGAATGCGGAGAGATCCACGGCATCCCGGCGCAGGATGAAGTAGCCGCTCATGGGATCGGAAACGGCCCGGGCCGCCGACGGCAGCAGGAGAACGCCGAGCGCCTGCGCTCCCCGCGAAAGCATTTGCCGGAAGAGGCTCCAATCGCTGACGCCCCCTCCCTCGACGTGCCGGCTGGCGACGGCGAGATCCGCGCCCCGCTCCATGGCCGCAAGCAGCGCGAGGACGACCTCCGGGGGATGCTGCAAATCGGCATCGATCACCCCAAGCCATTCCCCGCGCGCGGCTTTCCACCCGGCCACGACCGCCGTGGCCAGCCCGCGTTCGCCGAGTCGCCGGATGACGTGCACCTGCGGGGTTTCGGCGGCGATGGCCTGCGCCACCTCCCAGGTCCGGTCGGGGCTGTCGTCATCCACCACGATCAACTCATAGCGGCCGGGGAGCGCGCGCTCCAACAACGCGCCCAACCGCCGCAGCAGCGGCGCGATATTCACCCGCTCTTTGTAAGTGGGAATGACAAGGGAGAACGTGGGGGCGGGCATAGGGCAAAACGGGGGAAAACGAGCCGCTCGGCAACAACGGAACCTCGCACAAATAGCAGGGTATGGGGCTCTGACAAGCCTGAAACGGCCGCCTTCCTCGCGGTTAAATGACACTTTCCCTTGCCGAAAGGGGGCTTCGCAGCTTACGCTGATCGCTTCAAGCCTGTTTCGTCCGCAAGACTTTAAACGCCTTTTCCTTTTAGGATCCTCCGCGATGTCTCTCTCCCAGCCTTTGAACCGCAGCGGCGAACTGCGGGTCGGCGATCTCCCCCCCCTGCAAGAAACCGGGAAGGAGCACCCCGCCCCGGCACTCACCCTACCGCCCGCAACGCCCCTTGCCGAAGCCCTCGAACGCTGCCTCGCCCGCGATCCGGCGGAGCGCTTTGCGCCGTTCCTGGTCGCCGGAGCAACGCCCGCGGCTCCGGCCCGGAAGGTCGATTTCCTGGACCTCGCCCGCGCGGCAAGCCAGGCGCTCGCCCGCCACGGCGCGCAATGGGAAGAGGAACTCGCCCGCCGCGCGGAGGTGGAAAAGGAACTCCAGTTTGCGAAACGGGACGCCGAGGAAGCCAGCCATTCCAAGATCGAGTTCCTGGCGAACATGAGCCACGAAATCCGCACGCCGATGAACGGGGTGGTCGGCCTGGCGGGCCTGCTCCTGGACACCCCCCTGCGGCCCAAGCAGCGTGAATACGCCAAGACCATCAGCGACAGCGCCAACGTGCTGATGGGGATCATCAACAAAATCCTCGATTTCTCCAAAATCGAAGCCCACAAGCTGGCGCTCGACCGGGCGGACTTCAACCTGCTCGAAGTGGTGGAGGGCTCCCTGGAGTCTGCCGCCGCCGAGGCCGGGCAAAAGGGCGTCGAACTGGCCGAGTTCGTCAAATCCAACGTCCCCATCCACCTGCGCGGCGACCCGCTGCGGTTGCGCCAGGTGCTCGCCAACCTGGTCGGCAACGCCGTGAAATTCACCGCGCAAGGGGAAGTGGTGCTCACCGTTTCCAAGGAAAGCGAGACGGACGACCATCTCGTCATCCGCTTTGAAGTCAAGGATACCGGCGTCGGCATCCCCCTGGAGTTGCAGGACCGCCTTTTCCAGGCTTTTCGCCAGACGGACACCTCCACGACGCGCCAATTCGGCGGCACCGGCCTGGGCCTTGCGATCTCGAAGGAGTTGGTAACGCTGATGCACGGCGAGATCGGCCTCCAAAGCGCGCCCGGCAGCGGCTCCACCTTCTGGTTTACGGCCCAGCTCCAAAAGCAGGTGAACGCGCCGCAGACCGCCGCGTCCGCGCCACTGGACCTCTGCGGGCTGCGCGTGCTGATCGTGGACGACAACCCGACCAACCGCCACATCCTCCATTGCCAGCTCTCCTCGTGGAAGATGGTGCCCACATGCGTCACCAACGGGCGCGAAGCCCTGGAAACCTTGAAGAAAGCCGCGGCCACCAAGCCGTTCGACCTCGGCATCCTCGACATGCAGATGCCCGAGATGGACGGCCTGATGCTCGCGCACGCCATTAAGGAGGATCCGGGAAACGCCTCCATGCGCCTCATGATTCTGACCTCCATGGGGCAGATCCTCCCCAAGGAAATCGAGAAGGCAGGCGTGGCCGCCTGCCTGGTGAAGCCGGTCAAGCAATCGCTTCTCTACGACCAAATCGCCAGCGTCGTCTCCGGCATCCCCAAGGAGTCGATCCCCGAGCGCGCCCCCACTTCCTCTGCCTCTCCCGCCATGAAAACGACACGGATTCTTGTCGCCGAAGACAACGTCATCAACCAGATGGTCACGCTCGGCCAATTGGAGAAACTCGGCTACCACGCCGACCTGGCCGTCAACGGCCTGGAAGTGCTGATGTTGCTGCGCAAGACCCCCTACCCGATCATCCTGATGGATTGCCAGATGCCGCAAATGGACGGCTACGAGGCGACCCGCCGGATCCGCGCCGACAGCACCCTCCCCCACCAGCCCTGCATCATCGCGCTGACCGCCCACGCCATGGCGGGCGACAGCGCCAAGTGCCTCGCCGCGGGTATGGACGACTACCTCAGCAAGCCGGTGAAGCTGGAAGACCTGGCGGCGAAACTCGCCCACTGGGAGGCGGTGCCGCCCCGCACCGCGCAACTCTCCGCCCAATACACCCCTTCCCGCCTCCGCCCGCTCCAGGGCGTTGCGGGCGCCCCGTCGGGAGACGCTTCCCCGCTCGATCCCGAACGGCTCCAAACCCTCAAATCGCTGGACCCGGACAACGACGGGGCCTTTTACCAGAAGCTGCTGGCGACCTTCCTGCAAAGCACCCGGGCTGACCTGGAGACGCTGCAAAAGACGCTGGACGAGGGAGCGTTCGCCCAACTGCGCACGAAGGCCCACTCACTCAAAGGCTCCAGCCGCAACCTCGGCGCAGAGGCCATGGGGCGGCTTTGCGAGGAACTGGAAGCCCTCCCCGGCGCCCGCACCCGCGAGGGCGCGCCGGAACTTCTGGAAGCGCTGAGGCGTGAATTCGCGCGCGTGGAGGAAGAAATTGGCCGCGAAATGGCCCTCGTAGGCCGGAGCTAGAGCGTTTTTGGGTTATTTTGTCGCAATGATCTGAGAGCGCCGAGGGTTGATGCGGGGCTTTTTGAGCGCAGCGGCTGTATTTGTAAATACAGCCCAAGCGCAAAAAGACGCACAGCGACTCTCGCCGCCGAAGAGCATACGACAAAATAAACCGAAACCGCTCTAGAGCGTTTTAAGTTGAGATGTAGCCGCTCTAACGCGCTTTCTTGAAACGCAAGCGGGAAGCCACGGAAGAGCCGCCGGATAACGCAACCAGGCCAAGGAGCGCGGCGATGCTGCCGGGCTCAGGCGCATTGGCCATGGAAGGAGCCGCGCTCACGACAAATTGCGCGTAGATGTCTTGGGAAGGCTGAGCCCAGGGGTTGTCCCCATCGAAATTGGTGGCGCCTGCGCTTTCCACCGCGAGCGGGGTGATATCAATTTGATAACCCTGATAGGAAAGGGTGGCCGTTGATCCGCCGGAAAACCCGAGATAATCGTTGTCCCAGGCGGCATCCAATGTCCCCAACTGGCTTAAGGTCGCCGTTGACGTGCCGATTTGGATCTGCCGGGTTGCGTTGATATTGGAGAGAACATCACTCCAGGCGTTCGGATCGGTTGCCGTTCCTCCATAGGTGTAATTGACGGTCCAGAGGAGGGAGTTGATTTTTTGGACCGTGGTGCCCACCGTTAGATCGAAGGTGCCGGTGTAGGATTGGAGCGCCACGGTATCCCCCGGATAACCATTCACTCCCCAGGGGGCATCCGCCGGCGGCGTAACGGAGCTGGCAAGCTGCTGTGGCGCCACGCCATCCACGGTGTACGAAATCACGGTAGCATCAGCGGACGACGCGAATACCAAACCCGCGAGGGCTAATACGGAGTTCAACGTTTTTTGGAAAATGGTTTTCATGGGTTTTGTTTCCGTGAGAGAGGCTTCTGAATCCTTCAATCAGGATCTGAATAAGAGTTTTTATCTAATCTACGCACTTTTGCTAGCATTATTTGAAATAAAATTACGCCGTTGCGTAAATATACGTATTACTTCTTCCTCTCCCAGAGGTTTTTTCCCATGAACCGGCGTAAGCCGCCGCGAAATGGCGGCCCGGTAAGTCCCCGAGCTGCCGCATCAACTTCCGCAGCAGGGGCAGGCAGAGGCGGCGGGGGCCGTCACGATTCAGCTCGACGCCCTGCTGGGACGCAACCTGGGCGAACCGGCGGCGTAGAGCCGCTCTATTCCACCGTGACGCTCTTGGCCAGGTTGCGCGGCTTGTCCACGTCGCAGCCGAGGTTGACGGCGAGGTGATAGGCAAACAACTGGAGCGGGATGACGGTCAGGAGCGGCGAGAGGTAATCCGGGCAGCGCGGGATATAGATCACGTCGTCGGCGACTTTCTCCAGCTTCCGGTCGCCTTCCGTGCCGATGGCGATGACGGGGCCCTTGCGGGCTTTGACTTCCTCGATATTGGAAATGTTTTTATCGTAGACCGAATCTTCCGGCGTGATGAAGACGGAGGGGACCTCCGGGGTAATCAACGCAATGACGCCGTGCTTCAACTCGGCGCTCGGGTGCCCCTCGGCGTGGAGGTAGCTGATCTCCTTCATTTTGAGCGCCCCTTCCATGGCCACGGGGTAGTTGAACTGGCGGCCCAGGAACATCATCGCTTTCGCGTAAGCATATTTCTCGGCAATGGCCTTGATGTGGTCGTTCTGCTTGAGGATCGCGCGGACTTTCTCCGGGATGGCCTGTATCTCGTCCATGATGCGGATGCCTTCGGAGGTGGACAAATGCCGGATGCGCCCCAGCAGCAGCCCCAGCAGGGTGAGGACGGCCACCTGGGAGGTGAACGATTTGGTGGCGGCGACGCCGATCTCCGGCCCGGCGTGCATGTAGACGCCGCCGTCGCTCTCGCGGGCGATGGTGCTGGCGACGTTGTTGCAGATGCCGAGGGTCCGGTGCCCCTTGCGCTGGCTTTCACGCAAGGCGGCGAGCGTGTCGGCCGTTTCGCCGCTCTGGCTGATGGCAAGGACGAGCGTGTCCTTGTTCATCGGCATGTTGCGATAGCGGAACTCGCTGGCAAACTCGACCTCCGTGGGGACATGGGCCAGGGTTTCGATGACGTATTCGCCGACCATGGCCGCGTGGCAGGCCGTGCCGCAGCCCGTGAGGACGATCCGCTCGATGTCGCGCAGTTCGGTGGGCGTCATGTTGAGCCCGCCGAGCTTGGCGGTCGATTCCTCCACGGAGAGGCGGCCGCGCATGGCGTTTTGGAGCGACTCGGGCTGCTCGAAAATTTCCTTGAGCATGTAGTGGGGGAAGCTCCCCTTGCTCACGTCGTCTTCGGTGAACTCGACTTTGCTGACTTTGAAGCCGGAGACGCCGCCGTCGAGGGTGGTGATTTCAAAGTCTTCGCGGCCAAGGGCGACGACGTCGTAGTCGCGCAGGTAGACGGCTTCGCGGGTGTGGCCGACGATGGCGCTGACGTCGCTGGCGAGGAAGTTCTCCCCCTTGCCGATGCCCAGCACGAGCGGGCTGCCGCGGCGCGCGCCGACGAGCGTCTCGGGGACGGCCTCGTGCATGGCTGCGATGCCGTAGGTGCCGGTGACTTCCTTCAAGGCCAGCCGGACGGCTTCGACGAGCCGCTGGCCGGAGGCCCCCCCCCCGAGGGCCTCGAAATGCTTGCCGATCAAGTGGGCAAGCACTTCCGTATCGGTCTGCGATTGGAAATGGTGGCCTTCGGCCAGGAGTTGATCCTTGAGCGCCTGGTAGTTTTCGATAACGCCGTTGTGGACCAGGGCGAGCTTGCCGCTTTCGTCAAAATGGGGGTGGGCGTTTTCGTCGGTGACGCCCCCGTGGGTGGCCCAGCGGGTGTGGGAAATGCCGATGTCGCCGCAGATGGGCTCCCGGGCGATCAAATCGGCCAGGTTGGCGATGCGCCCCTTGCATTTGCGCACCGAGAGCGTGCCGTTGAGGGTCGCCAGCCCGGCGGAATCATAGCCGCGATATTCCAGCCGCCGCAGGCCCTCCAAAAGAATGGGGGCCGCTTCGGATTTTCCAATGTAACCAATAATTCCGCACATAAGCTTTTTTGAATACTGACAAATTTTCGGGCGCAGGGCAACATGAGAGCCGAGCAAGCTCCAAAGGAATCTGCAAGGGTAAAACCATGAATACCGAAAAATCCTCCAATTTCTCCTCCTTCTCCTCCGTCACCAACGCCACGCTGGCCATCATCATGGGCGGCGGGGCGGGCACCCGCCTCTTCCCGCTCACCAAGGACCGCTCCAAGCCGGCCGTCCCGCTCGGGGGCAAATACCGGATCGTGGACATTCCCCTTTCCAACTGCATCAACTCGGATCTGCGCCATATCTACGTCCTCACGCAGTTCAACAGTGCTTCGTTGCACCGGCACATCGCAAGCGCCTACAAGTTCGACCGTTTTTCCCGCGCGTTTGTGGAAATCCTGGCCGCGCAGCAGACCCCCACGGGCTCCCATTGGTATCAGGGAACGGCGGACGCCGTCCGGCAGAACCTGCAAAACTTCCTGAACCGGCCCTACCAATATTATGTGATCTTAAGCGGCGATCAGCTTTACAAGATGGACTTCCGCGACCTCCTGCGCCAGCACATCGAGGAGCAGGCGGACATCAGCATCGCCACGATCCCCGTGGATCGCGCGGCGGCCACGGATCTTGGCATCATGCACACCGACGCGAGCCGCCAGATCACCCAGTTTGTGGAAAAACCGAAGGAGGCCGCCCTGCTCGACAGCCTCAAAATCCCGGCCAACCTGCTCGATCAACTCGGGTGCCAGCCCGAGGAGGAGCTCTACCAAGCCTCCATGGGCATCTACGTCTTCAACCGGCAGGCGCTCATCGAGGCGCTCGACAACGAGCTCGTGGACTTCGGCAAACACATCATCCCCCGCTTGATTAAGCAATACAAAGTCCACTCCTACATCTTCCAGGGGTATTGGGAAGACATCGGGACGATCCGCTCCTTCTTCAACGCCAACCTGGCGCTGACGGAGGAGAAGCCCCCCTTCTCCTTCTTCGACACCACCCGTCCCGTTTACACCCACGCCCGCTTCCTCCCGGCCAGCAAAATCCAGGGGGGGATGATTCAGAAGGCCGTGGTTTCGGACGGCTGCGTGATCGCCGACGCGCAAATCGAACATTCGGTGATCGGGGTCCGCTCGTTCATCAAAGGCGGCACGTCGATCCGGCATTCCATCCTGATGGGCAACGATTTCTTCGATACCGACATCGCCCAGCACGAAGCCAAGTGCGAAACCTCGCTGGGCATTGGGCGCAACTGCGTGATCGACCACGCCATCATCGACAAAAACGCGCGCATCGGCGACAACGTCGTCATCACGCCGGAAGGGAAGCCGGAGACATTCGACGGGCCCAATTACTACATCCGCGACGGGATCGTGATCGTGCCGAAAAACACGACCATCCCCGCGGGCACGCGGATTTAGAGCAATTCTCAAAAATCCTTTCCGAAAGAGCTGGGGCGCCACAAGCCGTCTGGCGGCGTTGCGGCGCTTGGGCTGTGGCGGAAGCCACAGCCACGGCGCTTGCGCCTTGCCAGCCAGCTCGTGGCGCTCCCATCTCTTGATTCGGAAATTCTTTTCGAGAAATGCTATAAGCGCGCCCGCGCCACGCCCTACCGCGAGAGGATCTCGCGCAGGACGAAGGGGAGGATGCCGCCGTGGCGGTAGTAGTCAACCTCGATGGGGGTGTCGATGCGCACGATCACGGGCACGGTCTGGCTGGTGCCGTCGGTGCGGCGGATGACGAACGCGGCGCTCTGGCGCGGCTGGAGATGCTCGCCGATGCCGGTGATGTCGAACGTCTCGGAACCGTCGAGGCGGAGGGTCTGGGCGTTGACGCCTTCCGGGAACTGGAGGGGCAGCACCCCCATGCCGACGAGGTTCGAGCGGTGGATGCGCTCGTAGCTGGAGGCGATGACGGCTTTGACGCCCAACAGGCGCGTCCCCTTGGCGGCCCAGTCGCGGCTGGAGCCGGTGCCGTATTCCAGCCCGGCAATGATGACGAGCGGCGTCCCTTGCGCCTGGTATTTGACGGCCGCGTCGTAGATGGCGAGCTGGTCGCCGTTCGGGTAATACCTTGTCACACCTCCTTCGACGCCCGGCACCATGAGGTTCTTGATGCGGACGTTGGCGAAGGTGCCCCGGGTCATCACGCGGTCGTTGCCGCGGCGGCTGCCGTAGGAGTTGAAGTCGCCGGGGGCAATGCCGCGCAGGACGAGGTACCGGCCCGCTGGCGAGCTGGCCTTGATGGCTCCGGCTGGAGAAATGTGGTCGGTGGTGACGGAGTCGCCAAAGATGCCCAGCGGCCGCGCCCCCTTGATTTCGCCGATCGCCCCGGCCTCCATGCCGAAGTTTTGGAAGAATGGGGGCTGCTGGATGTAGTCGCTCTGCTCGTCCCAGGCGTAGACGTCGCCCGCGGTGGAGGGAATCTCGTTCCACTTCGGGTTCTGGTCGGCGAAGCCGGTATAGAGCTTGCGGAAGACTTCCGGCGAGAGGGAGCTTTGCATGGCTTGCGCGATCTCCTCCAGGCTGGGCCAGAGGTCGCGCAGGTAGACGGGCTGGCCGTCGCGGCCGTGGCCGAGCGGCTCTTGGGCCAGGTCGATGTCCACCCGGCCCGCAAGCGCGAAGGCGACGACGAGCGGGGGGGACATGAGGAAGTTGGCCTTGATGTTCTGATGGACGCGCGCCTCAAAGTTGCGGTTGCCGGAGAGAACCGACGCGGTGACGAGGTCGTGCTTGAGGATCGCCTCCTCGATGCGCGGATGCAGCGGGCCGGAGTTGCCGATGCAGGTGGTGCAGCCGTAGCCGACCACCTGGAACCCGAGCTGGTCGAGGTAGGGTTGCAGGCCGGTCTTGGCGAGGTAGTCGGTGACGACGCGGGAGCCGGGGGCCAGCGAGGTCTTGACCGCCGGGTCCACGCGCAGGCCGCGCTCCACGGCTTTCTTGGCAAGCAGGCCCGCGCCGATCATGACGCTCGGGTTGCTGGTGTTGGTGCAGCTCGTGATGGCGGCGATGACGACGCTGCCGTTGCCGACGGCGCTCTGGCCGGGATGGAACGGGCTCTCGGGGAAGTCCTCGGCGGCGTCGGCGGTGGGCCGGTTGGTGACCATCTCGGATTGGCTGCGCGGCTCGCCTTCCTGGGGGTGGTTCTGTTTGTCGTCGGTGGAGGGGTGGCGCGCGGCGGCTTCCATGGGGTTGCCGTTGAGGGCGACGGGGACGCGGAAGGCGAGGTCGTTGAGCGGCTTGCCGTAGCCGCCCTGGGCCAGCGGCTTGGAGAAAATCCTGGTAAAGGCGCTCCCCAGCTCGGGAAGCGCAATCCGGTCCTGCGGGCGCTTGGGCCCGGCGACGGCGGTCTCGACGCTGCCCAAGTCGAGTTCGAGATCAACGGAGTAGTCGATCTGCCCCTTGCGCGGCATGCCGAACATCCCCTGGGCTTTGAAGTAGGCTTCCAACGCGAGGGTTTGCTCCTCGGTGCGGCCGGTGGCGCGCAGGTAGGCGATGGATTCCGCGTCCACGGGGAAATACCCCATGGTGGCGCCGTATTCCGGGGCCATGTTGGCGATGGTGGCGCGGTCGGGGAGCGGGAGGGAGGCGGCTCCTTCGCCGTAGTATTCAACGAATTTGCCGACGACTTTCTGCGCCCGGAGCATCTGGGTAATGTGCAGGGCGACATCGGTGGCGGTGACCCCCTCGCGGATGCGCCCGGTAAGGTGGACGCCGACGACTTCGGGCGTCAGGAAATAGACCGGCTGGCCGAGCATCCCGGCCTCGGCCTCGATGCCGCCGACACCCCAGCCGACGATGCCCAGGCCGTTGATCATGGTGGTGTGGGAATCGGTGCCCACCAGCGTGTCCGGGTAATACAAGCCGCCCTGGCTTAAGACACCCTTGGCGAGGTATTCGAGGTTGACCTGGTGGACGATGCCGATGCCGGGCGGCACGACGCCGAAGGTCTGGAACGCCTGCTGGCCCCATTTGAGGAATTGGTAACGCTCCCGGTTGCGCTTGAACTCCATCTCCAGGTTCAGGGCGAGCGCCTCGGCGCTCCCGGCGTAATCGACCTGCACGGAGTGGTCCACGACGAGGTCCACGGGCACGAGCGGTTCGATCATTTTGGGATCGCGGCCCAGGGCGGCCACGGCGCTGCGCATGGCGGCCAGATCCACCAGCAGCGGGACGCCGGTGAAGTCCTGCAAGACGATGCGGGCGACGACGAACGGGATTTCCTCCGTGGCGGGAGCCTTCGCGTTCCAGGCGGCAAGCTGCCGGACGGCTTCCTCGCTGACTTTTTTGCCGTCGCAGTTGCGCAGGACGGATTCCAGGACGATGCGGATGCTCACCGGCAACCGGTCGATGCGGGCCGCGCCGCCGAGGGTTTCCTGAAGGGCGGGCAGGGAGTAAAACTGGCCCTGGCGTCCGGCCCCGAGTTCAAAAGTGCGCAAAGTGTGGAAAGCGTCGCTCATAGTCTTGGAAAAGAAGGAATGTTCGTTTTGGGAAAATAAGAGAAAAGCCGAGTGAGCCCCGGCTCGCAAGACCTATTCGCCAAACGGCGGGCCCACGGTTGCAATGGAGTGCGGTTTCTGAGCTTGCGCTTTGGGGTGCGTCTCTGGACGATAGCGCTGCATGAAGTGGTACTATATTGAAGCTGCGCGCCGGGTGGGCCCGCTCGACGAAGCCGAGTGGGAGGACCGGGTGCGCACCGGCGCGATCCGGCCCGAAACGCTCGTCTGGCACGAGGGAATGGATAACCGCTGGGTGCCGTTCGGCCAGTTGCCGCCGCCCGAGCCGGAGCCAGCCGAGTCCCCGGAACCGCCGGAAGACGAGGAAGAACTCCAGGAAGAGCCAGGGAAAGATCCCCTCCTTTTCGCCCAACAGGTGGCGGACCAGAATTACGCGGTGGACATCAACCGCTGCATTGCCGGGGCATGGGCGTGTTTCCGCGCCCATTTCTGGCCTCTGGTGGCGGGGACGTTCTGCGCCATGGCGCTGGTGTGCATCGGGTGGATGCTGCCCCTGCTGGAAATGTTCCTTGGCGGTGTGGTCCTGGGGGGGCTCTTTCTCCTCTGCCTGCGCCTGATGCGCGGAGAACCGGCGGGGATGAGCGATTTACTGGAGGGGTTCAAGCCTCCGTTGCTGAAGCCGCTAGCCCTCCAGACGCTGGTCAACACGCTGGTGTGGAAGGTCTGCTCCATCCCCGTGGTGCTGACCATGAACGCGATGGACCTCACGGAGGAGAAAATCCTGGCGGCTTACAAAGCGGGAGGGGCGGAAGGCCTGATCGACCCGCAAACTTCACTGGTGCTGCTGCTGGTGATGCTGGCCTGCTCGCTCCCGGCGGCCTATTTCTCTTTCTGCTGGATCTTCAGCGTCCCGCTGATCGTGGACAAGCGGCTCCCCTTCTGGCCCGCGATGCAGTTGAGCCGCCACAAGGTGCTTCAACACCCGTGGCGCGTCAGCCTGCTGCTGATCGTGGCCGGCCTCCTGGGAGCGATGGGCGGCTTCTTTTTCTTTGTGGGGGGATTCCTCACCCTGCCGCTTTATTTCCTGATCACGCTGCACCTCTACGAGGCGATCTTCAACGCGCCGCCCCAGCCTCCGAACGATGGGGGCAAGCCCTAGCCCTGCTTCTCCCATGCAACCCTCTTTTTGGAAAACCCTTCGTTACCGCCTGGAGTGGCTCGCCTGCGCGGCGCTGGCCAGGGGGATTCCCCGGCTCCCCCGGCGGCTCTGCGTGGCCATTGCCAACGGCCTCGGATGCCTCGCCTACCACGTGGACGCCCGGGGGCGGCGCGTCGCCCTGGCCAACCTCGCCTGTGTCTTCCCCGAACGGCCCGAAGCCGAACGCCGCACCATCGCCCGGTGCTCCTACCAAAACTTCGCCCGGACGATGCTGGATCTCTTCTGGGCCCGGCGGCTCACCCCGGAGAACTGGCGGCGCTACATCGAGGTGGAAGCGGACGAGGAGGGCTTCCGCCGCGAGGCCCATGCCCACG
This sequence comes from Verrucomicrobiota bacterium, assembly GCA_037143855.1. Taxonomy (GTDB): domain Bacteria; phylum Verrucomicrobiota; class Verrucomicrobiia; order Chthoniobacterales; family Chthoniobacteraceae; genus UBA695. The sequence goes on from JBAWXX010000041.1 coordinate 28,644, forward strand.
GGGCCGTCTCCATGTGCATCCACTGGGGGAACTTCGAGTGGTCCAGCCATGCCGTCGGCTTCCTGGGCGTCCCGACGCTGATCGTGGCGGAGCCGTTCAAAAATCCGCTGCTAAGCGCCCTCTTCAACGGCGCGCGGGAAGTCTCCGGCCACACCATCATCCCGCAGGAAAACTCGATGATCCGGCTGCTGAAGGTGGTCAAGCGCCATGGCGCGGCCGGGATGCTCGTGGACCTGACGCTGCGGCCCGACCAGGCGGCGGTGCCGATCACGGCGTTTGGGCGCAAAATGTGCGTCACCTTCCTCCACGCGGTGCTGGCCCAGCGCGGCGGAGCCCGGATGTTCCCCGTGGACGGCATCCCGCTCCCCGACGGACGCTGCCGCATCGTCATCAACCCGGCGCTCCCCCTCCCCCCCGACGCAAGCATCCAGGAAATCGCGCAGGCGTGCTGGGATTTCTACGAATCGCGCATCCGCGAGCGGCCCGAGCTGTACATGTGGGCCTACAAACACTGGCGCTACCGCCCCCGCGATGCCGCGCCGGAGGATTACCCCTTCTACGCCAACGTCTCCGCCAAGTTCGAAAAATTGCTCGCGGCAACCCCCGCTTCCGGCCGAAAAACCGATTGAGGAGTTTGACAAACACTTCCCCTTCCTTTGGATTAACCCTTATGAAAATTTGCCGTCTTCTTTTCGCCCCGGCCTGCGCGCTCGCGCTCGCGCTGCTGGGAGGCTGCGCCGTCCCGACCGCCTGCAACCCGAACCCGCCCGCCTACAAGCCGCACAACCCGGCCGCCGTGCGGGTGAAAGTCTCCCTCTCCAAACAGCAGGTCTACGTGATGGAGGGCGACCGCCCGCTGCTCATCGCCGCGACCTGCGTGGGCACGCCGAGCAAAGGGACAACCCCTCCGGGCAACTACACGGTGTCCCGCAAAGAGGCGCATAAACGCTCCGGCACCTACGGCTACTACGTCAGCGGGGGGACCATCCGCGCCGCCGAGGCGGGCCACGGCTCGGGAACCTACATTGGCCACCCGATGGCGTATTGGGTGGAGTTCAAACCCGGCTACGGGTTCCACCAGGGGGACGTCTGGCCCGTGCCCCACTCCTACGGCTGCCTGCGGTTGCATAAAAACGTCGCCCCGAAATTCTTCGCCCTCGTGCGGGAAGGCACGCCCGTCAACGTCGCCCAGAGCCAACCGGAAGACCTGACCATCGGCCGCAGCGTCCCGCGCCCGGTCGATTACAACGCCCCGGAGCCCGACCCGGGCATTCTCTGCAACGACGCCACCGCGTTCCCCCCGGCACCCGCCCAACTGCTGATCGAACAGTAAGCAAGAGCGCGCGCACCATGATCGCGAAGCATGTCTTTTACGAAGGGCGCGTGCAGGGAGTCGGCTTTCGTTACACCGTGCGCTACCTGGCCAAGGGATACGACGTTCTGGGCTGGGTGCGCAACCTGCCGGATGGGCGGGTGGAACTGCTCGCGGGAGGCGCGCAGGAAGAAGTGAACGGCTTTCTCCAGGCCATCGTGGAAAGCGAGCTGGCCGGGTTCATCAAAGCCGTCCATGCGCACCCGGCGGAACCCGGAGCGCTGACCGGCGTGAGCGGATTCTCGATCCGCCCCTGAGAGCTTGCAGCAGATTTTCGGCTTGGACAAGGAGCCGAGCGAGCAACGCCGCCCAGGGCGAAAAGATGCGCAAGATGGCCTTCGGGCACTTTTTTCACCAGCCCTGAGAAAAAGGGTCCCCTTTTACGGAATGATCCGCACCGGGGTGCCGACGGAAACGTTGCGGAAGAACGCCTCGGCCATGAAGCCGGGCATCCGGATGCAGCCGTGGGAAGCCGGCATGCCGGGCAGGAATCCTTCGTGCATTCCCGTGCCGCCAACGACCCGCATGAAATACGGCATCTTCGCCCCGTCATACCTGGCCCCTTTGGGAAGCGGGTCCTTCTCCCGGTCGGCATCCTTCTTGATGATCGCGCCGGTCTGGGCGTCCAGGTAATCGCCAAAGCGTGAGGAGACGTGGTCCTTGTCCTTCTGGATGATTTTGAAACTCCCGGAGGGGGTGCCAAATCCTTCGCGCCCGGTGGAAATGCTGGAAACGCCAACAAGCTGGCTGCCTTTAAAGAAGTAGGCGTGCTGTTCGCTCAGGCGAATAATCACCGAGGGCGAGCCGCTCACGTTATCGCCGTCCCAATAGGAAACATTGTCAAAACTGGCGCGGCCGCGATCGGAAACGGAGACCACGGAGCCATTTTCAGAGAGGTATTGCGTGCCCCGGTCCAGGCGCGGGTCGGTGGAACATCCGGCGAGCAGACTCATGCCGGCCAAAAAAGCAATCAAGGAACGTCGCATAAGGAAATCAGGAAAAAAACGAATGGGCAACTAAAGCGCGCTGCCTGGGGAGCGTCAAGAAACCGTTGCGGGAAAAGCGGCTGGCGCACGGCGCGGGCAGCGCGTAGAGTGCCGCGCATGACTCGTCTCCTTGGCATTGACGTGGGCGAAGCCCGCATCGGGTTGGCGCTTTCCGACGAACTCGGGATGCTGGCCCACCCGCTCGAAACCGTGAAAACGAAAGAGGGCAACCCGATCCGCCACGTGGCGGAGGTCATCGCGCGGGAGAAGATCGCCCTGGCGGTGATCGGGCTCCCCCGCAATATGAACGGGACCTATGGCCCGGCGGCCGAAAAGGCCCGGGAATTCGCCGCCAAGCTTCAAAAACTGGCTCCCTCGTGCGCACTGAAGTTCTGGGATGAACGGCTCACCACGGTGGCCGCCCAAAAACAGCTCCACGAGGCGGGCCGGAACGTCAAAAACAGCCGCGCCGTGATCGACCAGGCCGCGGCGGTCCTGATTTTGCAGGGCTACCTCGATTCCCAGGCGCTGCTGGGAGGAATGTAACCGCAAAAAAGGCGCAAAAAACGCTCCGATCAACCCATGACACGCAGGCTCCAGTTGACCCTCGCCTATGACGGGCGGCCTTTCCGCGGCTGGCAAAGCCAGGCGGGGAAGGATTCCGTGCAAGACGCGCTGGAAGCCGCGTTTGCCCGGCTCAACGGCGGCGCGCGCGTTCCCGTCCACGGCGCGGGCCGGACGGACGCGGGCGTGCACGCCCTGGCCCAGAGCGCCCATGCCGACGTGCCGGGCGGACGCTTCACTCCTCCTCAATGGCTGGCGGCGCTGAACGCCCACTTGCCGCCGGAAATCCGCGTCACCCGCTGCCGCTGGGTCCGGCCCGACTTCCACGCCCGCTTTGCCGCCCGGGGGAAGCGCTACGTTTACCGGATCTGGAACGGTCCGGTGCTGCCGCCGCTGGAGATCGGCCGCGCGTGGCATGTCTGCCAGCCCCTCGACCTCGCGCGGCTGCGGGCGGCGGCGGCGCTCCTCACCGGCACGCACGATTTCGGCGGGTTCGCGGCGAACCGGGGCGTCCCGTGCCCCGACACGGTGCGGACAATCCGCCGCATCGACGTGAAAGGCCGAACCAACGGGCTGCTCACGCTGACGTTCGAGGGCGACGGCTTCCTCTACAAAATGGTCCGCCTCTTGACCGGCTCGCTGGTGCGGGTCGCGCAGGGAAAGGCCGAGCCGGAATGGTTATCCGGGCTGCTCGCGCCGCAGGAACCAGGCGCGCCCCGCGTCAAAACGAGCTTCGCCGCCCCCGCCGAGGGTCTCTATCTTTCCCGCGTCTTTTATTGAGCCGAAATCAAGGTGTTTTGGGGCGGACTTGGCAAGCCCCGGGGATGGCGTATGATGACGGGCTTGCCATGACTGAATCCCCTGCTTCCAAACCGCGCATCCCCGTCACCATCCTGACCGGCTTCCTGGGGGCCGGAAAAACGACGCTGCTCAATGACATTCTCCAGCAGCAGCACGGCTACAAATTCGCCATCATCGTCAACGAGATCGGCGAGATCGGCATTGACGGCCAGTTGGTGGAAAACGCCCGGGAGGAGATCCTGCAAATGAACAACGGGTGCCTCTGCTGCACTGTCCGCAAAGACCTGGTGAAAAGCATCCAGACGCTGATCCGGCGGGGCGGGTTCGACTACCTGCTCATCGAAACGACCGGCATCGCCGATCCCGGCCCCGTGGCCCAGACGTTTTTCAACATCCCGCAGTTGCAACAGTACGTGCAGCTCGACTCGATCATCACCGTGGTGGACGCCGAGCAGATCGAGCGGCAGATGGCGGAGGTGGAGACGGCCCGCGAGCAGATCGCCATGGCCGACTTCCTCTTGATCAACAAAACCGATCTCGTGGACGAGGCCCACTTGCAGCGCATTGAGGCGCTGGCAAAGCAGATCAACCCCCAGGCGCAGATGTTCCGCACCAGCCAGTCGCGGGTGAATTTGAAGGAAGTCCTGGACATGGCGGCCTTTGACGTGGACCGCAAGCTCGCCGTGGACCCGCGCTTTCTCGACGAATTGAACCAGCGCCATCACCACGAAATCCAGTCGTGCGCGTTCACCTTCGACTCCCCGTTCAGCGCCGACCGCTTCGAGGCGTTTGTGGAAAACCTGAGCCTGAAGGAAAAAGTGCTCCGCTCCAAAGGGTTCCTTTCTCTCGCGGGCAATCCGCGCCGGGCGCTGTTCCACGGCGTGAACAACCGCTTCACGATTTTCTGGGACCGCCTTTGGGAAAAGGGAGAGACGCGCACGAGCCAGCTGGTCTTCATCGGCAAGAATCTGGACTCCGACGCCATCCGCTGCGCGCTGCTCCAGTGCCTGGCGTGAGCGGGAACACGCGCCAGGATGCGTTCGCGCATTCGTTGAACAGGTCCTCATACCATCTCTACGGTTTATTTGGTAGAATTGGCAGAGGGCTTTACGGCGGAGGGCTTCGCTTTCGCGTCCCATGGGGACGCTCCGAGAGTAGCCCGGCGTTTTAACGCCGGGTTGGGAGAGCGAAGCCTTTCGTCCCGGCAGGGACGGTTGAAAATGAGCGTCATTTTCCCCCTTCAAACGTCCCTCCGGGACGAAGCGTTGTTTCCCGCGAACCCGGCGTTAAAACGCCGGGCTACTTTCGGGTTGTCCCTTTGGGACAATAAGGCCAATCCATAAGGCCCATCCAACTGTGTTATTGGTGTAATGCCATCTCTACGGTTTATTTGGTAGAATTGGCAGAGGGCTTTAC
>JBAWXX010000042.1:0-29498 GCA_037143855.1 Verrucomicrobiota bacterium
ATCCTTAATAGCAGCCCTTTGGATATTTGAAAGAACTTACCTAACGGGACACTAGCAAACTTTAATTTCCTATTTACGCGATCGCTGAACTGTGAGAACCTTCGCGGCTTTCCGGTGTTTCTTATTCCTGGCGTGGCAAGAAAGCGCGACGGGCAGGAATGGGAGAAGCCCGGCAAAAACCTGCGCCCTGTTTTTCGTTCCAGCTTAGAGGCCGGAACTCCAACAAACCGAAAATAATTATGCCCAAAAAACTGAAGTCATCCGGCAAGGCTCCTTCCAAAAAAGCGCCCGCCAAGAAATCCCCCGCCAAGAAATCCCCTTCCAAAGCTGTCGCGCGGAAAGCCCCGGTCAAGGCCCTCGCCAAAAAAGCCCTCGCTAAAAAAGCGCCCGTGAAGAAGGCCCCCGCCAAGAAGGCTGCCGGCAAGAAACTCAAACTCGTCTACACCTGGGGCGCTGGCAAAGCCGACGGCAACGGCACCATGAAAGCCCTCCTGGGCGGCAAAGGCGCGAACCTCGCGGAGATGACCCGCATCGGCCTGCCCGTCCCCGCCGGCTTCACGATCACCACGGAAGTCTGCACCTATTTCAACGCCAACAAACGCACCTATCCCGCCGAACTCCAGGGCCAGATCGAGGCCGGCATCCGCAACATGGAGAAGATCATGGGCCGGAAGTTTGGCGACACCGCCAAGTTCCCCCTCCTCGTCGCCGTCCGCTCGGGCGCCCGCGACTCCATGCCCGGCATGATGGACACCATCTTGAACCTCGGCCTCAACGACGAAACCGTCGCCTCCGTGGCCAAGGCCACCAACAACGAGCGCTTCGCGTGGGACTGCTACCGCCGCTTCGTCCAGATGTATGGCGACGTCGTCCTCGGCGTCCAGAAGCTCCCCGGCGAAGACCACGAGCCGTTCGAAACCGTCATCGCCAACGTGAAAACCGAGCGTTACAACAACGCCGAGATCGCCGACTCCCTGCTCACCGCCGACGACCAGAAGGAACTCGTCGCCCGCTTCAAAGCCCTCGTCAAAGAGCGCACCGGCCATGAATTTCCGGCCGACCCGTGGAAGCAGCTCCAGGGCGCGATCGGAGCCGTCTTCGGTTCCTGGAACAACGACCGCGCCATCGTCTACCGCCGCAAATACGGGATCCCCAGCGAATGGGGCACCGCCGTCAACGTCCAGGCCATGGTCTTCGGCAACACCGGGGACGAATCCGGCTCTGGCGTCGCCTTCACGCGCGACCCGGCCACCGGCGAAAAAGTTTTCTACGGGGAATTCCTCATCAACGCCCAGGGCGAAGACGTGGTGGCGGGCGTTCGCACGCCCGAACCCGTCCGCGAACTCAAGAAGCAGATGCCCAAGGCCCACGCCGAGCTGGAGCGCATCCGCAAGGTCCTCGAAAACCACTTCAAGGACGTGCAGGACTTCGAGTTCACCATCCAGGAAGGGACCGTCTTCATGCTCCAGACGCGCAACGGCAAACGCACCGGCGTCGCCGCCGTCCGCTTCGCCGTGGAAATGGAGAAGGAAAAACTGATCGACTGGAAGACCGCCGTCAAACGCGTCCCGGCCGACCAGCTCGACCAAGTGCTCGCCCCGGTCTTTGACCGCGCCGCGCTCAAGACCGCGACCGCCGTCGGCAACGGCCTTCCCGCCGGCCCCGGCGCCGCCTCGGGCATCATCTACTTCAACGCCGACCGCGCCGTGGCCGCCGCCGCGAAGGGAGAGAAAGTCCTCCTCGTGCGCATCGAAACGTCGCCGGAAGATTTGCGCGGCATGATCGCCGCCGAAGGCATCCTCACCGCCCGCGGCGGTGTATCCTCCCACGCGGCCCTCGTCGCCCGCCAGATGGGCAAAGTCTGCGTTTGCGGCGCCGCCTCGCTGGAAATCGACTACACCGCCAAGACCCTTACCGCCGGAGGCAAGACCTTCGCGGAAGGCGTCGATTACCTCTCCATTGACGGCACAAGCGGCATCGTCTACGCGGGCGAAGTCAAGACCGCCCCGTCCGAAGTCATCCAGGGCCTCCTGCACAATGACGCCACCGCCAAGAAAGGGGCAACCTACAAGAACTTCGTCAAGCTCATGGACTGGTGTGCCAAAGCCACCAAGCTCCAGGTCCGCACGAACGCCGACACGCCCGAGCAGGTCGCCAATGCCGTCTCCTTCGGAGCCAGCGGCGTCGGCCTGACCCGCACCGAGCACATGTTCTTCGAGGGGGACCGCATCGACGTCGTCCGCCAGATGATCCTTGCCGACAAGATCGACGATCGCAAGACCGCCGTGAACAAGCTGCTTCCGTTCCAGAAGAGCGACTTCGTCGGCATCTTCAAGGCGCTCAAAGGCCTCCCGGCCACCATCCGCCTGCTCGACCCGCCCCTTCACGAATTCCTGCCCAACGACAACGCGTCCCAAAACGCGCTGGCCGAGAAGCTCAGAGTCAGCGTGGACACCATCTCCAAGCGCGTGCACGAACTGCACGAGCAGAACCCGATGCTCGGCCACCGCGGCTGCCGTCTCGGCATCTCCTTCCCGGAGATCACCGAAATGCAGGCGCGCGCCATCTTCGAAGCGGCCGCCGAGGTCCAGAAGAAGGGCATCAAGGTCAAGCCCGAAGTCATGGTCCCTCTCGTCGGCTTCAAGAAGGAACTCGACCTCCAGGTCGAGATCATCCATCGCGTCGCCGCCGAAGTGATGAAGGAACAGAAGGTCAAGATCGCCTACATGGTCGGCACGATGATCGAAGTGCCGCGCGGCGCCGTGACCGCTGACGAAATCGCGCAGACCGCGCAGTTCTTCAGCTTCGGCACCAACGACCTGACCCAGACGACCCTCGGCATGAGCCGCGACGACTCCGGGTCCTTCCTGGGCGACTACATCAACGCCGAAATCATCAAGAAGAACCCCTTCGCCACGATCGACCAGGACGGCGTCGGCCAGCTCATGGCGCTTGCCGCCGAGAAGGGCCGCAAGACCCGTCCCGAAATCAAACTTGGCATCTGCGGCGAACACGGCGGCGATCCCGAAAGCGTGAAGTTCTGCCACAAGCTGGGCCTCACCTACGTCAGCTGCTCGCCGTTCCGCGTCCCCGTGGCGCGTTTGGCAGCCGCCCAGGCCGCGCTCGCCTAGAGCGTTTTAAATTGAAGTGTTTACAATGATGCGCGGGCTCTTCAAGCGAAGCGGCTGTATTTTTCAATACTGCCCGAGCTTGAAAGACCGCGCAACGGCCCGCGCCGCCGAGCAGCGTGTAAACAACAAAATTTAAACCGATCTAAGCAAGCGAACGCTTCAAAAGCGTCTGATTCACAAAAGGCCGCCCGGAGAAATCCGGGCGGCCTTTTTATATCCTCACGCAAAGGCGCAAATAACACAAAAAGAGACGGGCGAGATCTTGCCTGTCTGCCCGTCTATTCTTCCGTGCCGCCTTGCAGCGCCAGGAGCGCGAGCATCCGGCCGGTCTTCCCCTTTTCCACCCGGTAGGAGTAGTAGCGGTCCGGGTTCGCCCCGGTGCACTCGCCGCAGTCCACCACCTCGCCTACGCCCAGGGCGCGGCATTGGCGGACAATCTCCGCGGCGAAATCGACTTCGTAGAGCGGCGGCCGGATGCATGGGCCCAGTTGCACAATCATCCGGGCCGGGTCGGAACCGAAGGCGCACCCCATCTTTTCCAGCATGGCCGGGACAACCCCCAGCGCCGTCCCCTTGCTGCCGGAGTGGGCCAGGCCGATGGCGTCGTGCTCCGTGTCCACGGCGTACACGGCGCAGCAGTCGGCCACGTAAATGCCCAGGCAGACGCCGGGCCGGTTGGTCACGAGCGCGTCCACCCCCGCCACCGGTGCGCGCGTGGTTTCGTCCACGACGGCCACGCCCGCTCCGTGCACCTGCTCGGCGGTGAGAAAAGCCATGCCGCCAAAGCCGAGGTCGCGCCGGGCCTGGGCGTGGTGTTCGGCCAGGCGCGCCAGGGCCGTCTCGCGGTCGGCGGTGACGTCGAGATCCGAGACGCGCCCGATAAAGGCGTTGCGAAATTGTCCGCCAATGGCGACGGCGGGAAATGTCTCAACCAGAATGCTCATTCTCAACCTCTCGTTACTCTCATTTGGCCCTCGTTTCAAATCGGAAATCCTGGGCTGCCGAAGAAGATTCACCACAGATCCCCATGCCCCGCAGTCGAGGCATGGGGATCTGTGGTGCAATTTTGGGAGGCATCAGTGCGCCGGGCGTCGGGGTGCCGGGGTGGGGGCGCACGCGGGGCTTTCGTCGCACACGGCGGCGGCGGTGACGCGGTCGAACTCGGCCAGCGCGGTGTTGTAGGTGGCGCGGGCTTGCAGCTCGGTAGTCTGCGCCTGGGTGAGCTGGACGACGGCGTTGAGCACGTCGAGCTGGGTTCCAGCCCCCGCCGCCAATCGCTCCCGGGCGAGCCGCAGGGCTTCCGTGGCCTGCTCCACGGTTTTGCGTCCGCCGGTGATCGTTTCCCGGGCGTCCAGGAGGTTCGCCCAGGCCTGCTGCACCTGGAGATCGACCTGCTGCACGCTGTCGTCATAGTTGGCTTTCGCCTGTTCCAGCCGCGCCTTGGCCTGCTTGACCTTGCCGTAGGTTTCCAGGCCGTCAAAGATCGCCCAGTTTCCCTGGACGCTGAAAAACCATCCGTGGACGGCGTCGCCCAGACTGTTGGAAAGGCGGTTATTTTCCACCGTGTAACCGGCGTTGGCGTTGAGCGTCGGCTTGTAGCCCGATTTTTGGACCAGGATGTCTTGCAACTCGATGCAGATGGCCAGCCGCTGGACCTCCAGCGACGGGTTGCGCTCCCGGGCCGCCCGCAGCCCGCCCGCCAGGTCCAGCCCCGGGGCGGGAACCGCCAGTTCCCCCTCGGCCTGGAACGGTTCGTGCAGGGAGGGCTGACAGGGCTCGCAGCCCAGCGTTCGGGCAAGCGTAAGCTGGGCGATGTGGTGGTTGTTGCGGGCCTGGATGAGGGCGGGCCGGGCGTTGGCCAGGGCCACTTCGGCCTGGAGGACGTTGAACCAAGGGACGGTCCCGGTGGCGTAACGCTTTTTCTGATCCTTCCACTGCGCGTCAAGGTAGGCCACCGACTCCTCCTGCACGGTGATGAGCGCCCGGGTGGCCAGCACCTGGTAAAATTGCGAGCGGACGTCGGCGATGATGGTGTTGATGGTGTCGCACAGCATGAGGCCGGCGGAATCCCGCGAGAGCTTGGCCATGCGCAGCGACGCCGTCACCCGGCCGCCGGAGTAGAGAAGCTGCGTGGCCTGGACGGTGATTTGCCAGGTTTTGTCCTGCACGAAGACGGAGGGAGTGGGAGTGGGATGCGGCGTCGGTTTGGGGGTGGGCGAGGGGAGGGTTCCCGGGCTGGGGCTTGGGGAGGGGGTGGGCGTCGGGGTGGGCGTGGCAGCGGCGCCGGAAATCGCATTCGCGGTCCCGAACGTGCCAGCCTGGCCGGCGACCAAGTCGCGCGCCTCCTGCTGGTAAACCGCCGAGAGGTTGACCTGGGGGAGCAATTGCGAGCGGACCTCGATCACCAGCCCCTTGGCGCGTTCGATTTCCGCCTTGGCGTTGCGGATGAGCGGGTTCTGCCGGAGTGCGATGGCGATTGCCGCGTCGAGAGTCAGTGGGAGCGGGCTCCCCGGCGCGGGGGGGCAGGGGGGCTTCCCGGCCGCCAGGAAAAGGGCGGGCAGCAGCAGGAGGGGGAGCAGGGAGCGGCGTTTCATGCTTCGGCCTCATCGAATCGGGCCTCCCGCGCCCTTTGCGGGGGAGTCGGCCGGGCGACATGAAACAAAAAGCCGCTCAGTTTGGGCAAAAAACGGTGTGCGCTTTTTTCGGCGGAGTAATATTTTTAAGCTGGTGGCAATGGTGCCTCCTCCTCTTTCTTTTTATAATGAAGTTATTCTCTCGAAGTCTCCTCGTTCCGGCGCTTCTCTGCTCCGGGTTTCTCCCCTCCATTGCATCCGCCGGTGAATCCGATCTTATTTTGCCCAACGCGGCCGACCGTGCGAAAATCACGTTCGACTTTTTGGGCGCGCCCCTCGGCGGCTCGGCGATCCTGACCATTGGCCTCGGCATCGCCATCCTCGGCGTCCTTTTCGGGATCTACGAATGGTTGAGCCTGAAAAAACTTCCGGCCCACCAGAGCATGCTGGATGTTTCCTCCCTCATTTACAGCACCTGCAAAACTTACCTTTTCCAGCAGGCCAAATTGCTCCTCCTCCTGGAGGTGCTCATCGGCGGCACGATGGTTTATTACTTTGGCTGGCTCCAGCATAAGACGCCGCCCACCGTCGCGCTGATCATCGGCTGGTCGCTCCTCGGCATCGGCGGTTCGTTCGCCGTCGCCTGGTTTGGCATGATGATCAACAACATCGCCAACAGCCGGATGGCATTCGCCGCCCTCAAAGGCAAGGCGCTGGCGGTTTCCGAAATCCCCACCCGCTCCGGCATGAGCATCGGCGTTCTCTTGATCAGCGTGGAACTCTTCATGATGCTCGCCGTGCTGAAGTTCGTGGACCCGGCGCTGGCCGGCTCCTGCTTCATCGGGTTCGCCATCGGCGAGTCCCTGGGCGCGAGCGTGCTGCGCATCTGCGGCGGCATCTTCACCAAGATCGCCGACATCGGCAGCGACCTGATGAAAATCGTCTTCGGCATCAAGGAAGACGACGCGCGCAACCCGGGCGTCATTGCCGACTGCGCGGGCGACAACGCGGGCGACTCCGTCGGGCCGACAGCGGACGGCTTTGAAACCTATGGCGTCACCGGCGTCGCGCTCATCACCTTCATCCTGCTGGCGGTGAAAGATGCCCCGATCCTGAAGGACGAATACCGCTGGACCCTCATTGTCTGGATCTTTGCCATGCGCATCGTGATGGTGCCGATCTCCGTCATCGCCTGGAAGATCAACACGTATCTCACGCGCGGCATCTTCGCCAAGCACGCCAAGTTCAACTTCGAGCACCCGCTCACCGTGCTCGTGTGGCTCACCTCGCTGATGTGCATCGGCATCACCTACGTCGTGAGCTACTTCATGCTGGCCAAGAATTATCCCACCATCTGGTGGCGGCTTTCCACCATCATCAGTTGCGGCACCATCGCCGCGGCGATCATTCCCGAGCTGACCCGGATGTTCACCAGCACCAAAAGCGCCCACTGCCAGGAAGTCGTCAACGCCAGCACCGAAGGCGGCGCGGGCCTGACGATTCTCTCCGGCCTGGTCGCGGGCAATTTTTCCTGCTTCTGGAAGGGCCTGACGCTGACCATCCTCATGACCATCGCTTTGATCGTGAGCACCGGCACCACCGTGTTCGACGCCTACATGGGCTACCCGGCCGTCTTCGCCTTCGGCCTCGTCGCCTTCGGCATGTTGGGCATGGGCCCCGTGACCATCGCCGTGGACAGCTACGGCCCGGTGGCCGACAACGCCCAGAGCGTTTTCGAGCTCTCCACCATCGAGCAGATCCCCGGCATCGAGGACGAAGTGAAGCGCGACTTCGGGTTCACGCCCGACTTTGAAAACGGCAAAATGCTCCTGGAAGAGAACGACGGCTGCGGCAACACCTTCAAGGCCACCGCCAAGCCGATGTTGATCGGAACCGCCGTCGTCGGCGCGACCACGATGATCTTCTCGCTCATCCTGATGCTCCAGAACCACTACCACTGGACGGATCTCTCCAAGCTGAGCATCACGGAAGGCCGGATCATCCTTGGCCTCCTCATGGGCGGCTCGGTCGTCTACTGGTTCGCCGGGGCCTCGCGCCAGGCCGTCACCACGGGTGCCTACCGCGCGGTGGATTACATCAAGCAGCACATGCATCTGGACGGCGCCACCAAGGCCTCCACCAAGGACAGCAACGAAGTGGTGAAAATCTGCACCCAGTATGCCCAGCAGGGGATGTTCAACATCTTCATCGTCGTCTTCTCGCTGGCGCTCTCCTTCGCCTGCTTCGACCCGGTGTTCTTCGTCGGCTATCTGATCTCGCTCGCCATGTTCGGCCTCTTCATGGCCATCAACATGGCCAACGCGGGCGGCTGCTGGGACAACGCCAAGAAGATCGTGGAAGTGGAGCTGCGCAAGAAGGGAACCCCCCTCCATGACGCCACCGTCATCGGCGACATCGTGGGCGACCCGTTCAAGGACACGTCTTCCGTGGCCCTGAACCCGATCATCAAGTTCACCACTCTCTTCGGCATCCTGGCCGTGGAGATCGCCATCCAGATCCAGTCCGCCACGCTCCGCTTCAGCCTGGCGGGCCTCTTCCTGGCCATCGGGTTGTTCTTCGTCTGGCGCTCCTTCTACGGGATGCGCATCTCGAACCTGAGCCCCGCCGACCATATCCTTGAGTCCGAACGCCGGAACGGCACGGCCAAGAGAGAAGCGGAAGCAGTTGCGGCACGCTAGAGCGGTTTAAATTTTGTTGTTTACACGCTGCTCGGCGGCGCGGGCCGTTGCGCGGTCTTTCAAGCCCGGGCAGTATTGAAAAATACAGCCGCTTTGCTTGAAGAGCCCGCGCATCAACCCACGACGCTCTCGCATCATTGTAAACACTCCAATTTAAAACGCTCTAGGCGATCCACCCGGCCACGCGGGCCGCGACGGCGGCGAGGTCGGGGGCGGAGTCCGGCTTCATTCCGGGGGGACGCTGTGTGCGCAGGTCGCGGACCTGGAAGAGCATCCGGTCCTTCCAAACCCAGGCTTCCGGGCGGTAGGGGCCGACGAGGGCCGGATCGCTCCACGTGTGCAGCGAGAGGAGGTGCGGCGTCAGCGCGGCGGCGATGTGCATCGGGCCGCTGTCCACGCTGACCACGAAGCGGGCCCGGCGCAGCAGCCAGATCAGCTCGGGGAGGGTCGTCCGGTTGAGCAGATTCACGACGTTCGCGCCCAGCTTGGCGGGGAGGATGTCGGAGCGCCCGGCCAGGATCACCCGGCACGGGAGCGCGGCGGCGAAATCGGCCGCTTCCTGCGCGGTAAGGGATTTCCCCGTCCCGCGCGAGAAGGGGTGCAGGAGCACGAACGGCTCCTCCGGCGCGAATCCGGCGGGGGGGCTGCCCTCAGGGAGGTTCCAGGTGAGCGGGCCCGCCGTGTCGATGCCGAGCGCGGCGACGAGCTTCAAATAGCGCTCCACGGCGTGTTCGCGGCCCACGCGCGCGGTTTTGTCATAGAAAAAGCGGGCTCCCTCGCGGGCGTCGGAGAGCCCGGCCAGCAGGCCGCCCCGGCAGAACCAGCCGATCACGGCGCTGCGCAGGAGGCCTTGGAAATCGACCACCAGGTCGCTGCGGCAGGCGCCGGCGGTGGCGCGCAGCCAGCGGAAGGTTTTCCATGGGGAGCCGCCCAGGGCGCGCCGTGGGAAGAGGACGATTTCGTCCACGTCCGGGTTCCCCTCCAGCAGCGGGGCCCATTCCGGGTTGACGATCCAGCGCAGGCGGGCCTGCGGCCAGGCGCGCTTGAGGAGGCTGACGGCGGGGAGCGTGTGGACCACGTCGCCCAGGGAACTGGGCTTGACGACGAGGATGGAGCGGGGCACGGCGGGCATCGCGGTTGAGGGCTCACTAGTTGCCCAGCGCCAGCCGGTCGGCGAGGCGTTGGGGCAGCCCGGCGTCCACCACTTTGTCCTGCGCGGTGTTGATGTCGTATTCCAGCCGCCGCAGTTCCACGAGGTTCTTGTCGGTGTGGTAAATGCAGTAGGCGGCGTGCCAGTCGCCATCGCGGGGCTGGCCCACGCTGCCGACGTTGATGAAGTATTTCTTGCCCGGCTCGATCTGCAACAGGTTGAGCGGCATGGAGTGGACAGCCGCGTCGCGCATATAGACGCGCGGCGAGTGGGTGTGGCCGTAGAAGCAGAGGTTCGTGTACTGGTAGCTGAAGCTCGCGGCGGCGTCGAGCTGGTTGAAGACGTAGCCCCACTGGTGGGGGGTGTCGAGGGTGGCGTGGACGATCGTGAAATCCCGCACCTGCCGGATGAGCCGCAAGCCATGCAGCCATTCCTTGTCTTCCTCGGTGAGGTTCTTGCGGGTCCAGCGGATGGCGGCGTCGGCCAGGGGATTGAAGACTTCGTGGGAATCGGCCAGGCACGCCTGCTCGTCATGGTTGCCCTGCACCACGGGGCAGCCCAGGCTGCGGACGAGCTGGACGCATTCGTGTGGGTTGGCGTTGTAGCCGACGATGTCGCCGAGGCAGACATGGTGGGTGCATCCCTGCGACTCGGCGTCGGCCAGAACGGCTTGCAACGCTTCCAGGTTGGCGTGGATGTCTCCGAAAATGGCGAAACGCATGGAAGAGCGGGTAGGGAAGAGGAAGGGGGATTATGAGGGAGCCCCCGGGGGGTTGCAAACTCTTTGCTCCGGTGGAATTTTGAGCGCTTCCTCCATGGCCTTGAGCCGTTGCAGCAGTGTGGACGTGTGTTCCCGGGAGCCCATGCGGTAGAGCTTGAGCAGGAGCGCGTAGGCTTGCGCCTCCTTGCCGGGGCATTTGGAAAGCTCGTAGGCGGCGAAGCGTTTTTCGTAGCCCATGCAGTCCGGGAATTCCGCCGCCTTGCTGTAGGCCGCGGAGGCCCCCTCGTGATCGCCGATCTTGTTCATCAAGAGCGCGCCGAGGCGGTTGTAGAGCACATAGCGGTCGGGGTTGTTGCGGATGCCCCGTTCCAGGAACTCCCGGCCCAGGCGCCGGTATTCGCGGCAGGCTTTGACGCGGAGGGCCTGGCGGGGCTGCCGGGGATCGTCCAGGGCGGCCTGGGCGGCGTCGTAGGCCAGGTAATACGCCCCCATTTCCCAGTGGAGCGTGACGCGCGGCTGGAGGGTGGTGATCTGGTCGTAGAGCAGGAGCACCCGGCCCCATTGCGTGGCTTGCCAGGCATCGTTGGCTTCCAGGGAAAGGAGGTCGGCAATGACCCCCCGGAAGCCGCTCAACGCCGCGAGGAACGCCCCCTGGCCGATCTGCTCGCGCAGCGGCAGGTTGAGCCGGGCCCCGTGAAAATAGGCGGCGCGGTGGGCGGCGCCGAGGGCTTGCTCCATCGGGAGCTTCACCGCCCCAAAGAGGAGCAGCAGGGCGAGGGCGGCGGCGGTCCGTTTCATGCCTCAGAGCTCCTTTTTGGCGAACAGCAAATAGGCCAGGCAGGCGTAGACGGCCAGGTAAAAGCAGCCCATCCCGGCGGTTTGGAGGAAGAGGGCCAAGGGCGCGGCGTTGCCCGCCACGATGTCGTCGGTCAGGTTGAAGAGTTGCAGGTCCGGGAAGAGCAGGGTGATGAGGGTCAGGAACCCCTTGGAAGCCCAGGAGCCCCCGCTCTCCAGCAAATAGGCCCGGGCGATGGGGACGAGATGCCCGATCAGGTACGCCGCCACGGAGATGACGATGGTGAAGATCCACGACGAGGCGAACGTGGAAATGAGGAGCGTCAAGGCCGCGAAGATCGCCGCCTTGCAGTAAATGGCGATGATCCCCGGCACGAGCGACCAGGTGAAGGTCAGCGCTTTTACGCTGCGCGCGATCTCGGCCGCCTGGTCCGGCGTGGACGGCCTGGCCTCGGCGAACGCCGCGGCGAGCGTCACCTGCTCTTTGATGTAAAGGGTCGCGGCGAAAAGGAGCGCCATCACCGCGAGCGAAATGGCCAGCATCACCAGCACGCCCAGCAGCTTGCCCAGCAGGTATTCCAGGCGCGGCACCGGCTTGGCGAGGATGGTGTAGAGAGTCCGGTCCTCGATGTCCTTGGGCAGCAGCATCGCCGTCGCCAGGACGGCCAGCAGCCAGGTAAACACCGACATCGCCCCCAGCGAGACATCCTTCATCACCTGGAATTGCAGCTCCGGCTGCAAAAAGCCCATGAAGAAGGAGCAGCCGATCAGCGCCAGGGCGAAGATTGAGAGGAAATAGAACACCTTTTGCCGGACCAGCTCCAGCAGCGTGTTGCCGGCGATGGCCCCGATGCGGGCCGGGGAAAAGAGACGGTGCGTGCTCATCGGGTCACCTCCAGGAAGAACCGCTCCAGCGTCGCGTGCGGCTTGCTTTTCTCCACCAGGCGCGCGCCGCAGGCGGCGGCCTCCGCCTCAAAGCGGGCCAGCAGTTCGGGCGGGGCGTTTTCAAAAATGAGCTGCGTCTGGTTTTCGATGGAAATCAGGGACTCCAGCTCCCCCTCGCGCACCAGCTTCCCCTTGTGCAGGATGCCCACGCGGTCGCAGATTTCCTGCACCTGACCCAGCAGGTGGGAGCAGAGCAGCACCGTGATCCCGCGCGCCTTGCATTGCAGGATGAGGTCGCGGATGTCGCGCGAGCCCGCCGGGTCCACCCCCGCCGTCGGCTCGTCCAGCACCAGCAGGCGCGGCTCCTGCACGAGCGCCTGGGCCAGCCCGATGCGCTGGAGCATCCCCTTGGAATACCCGCCCAATCGCCGATCGGCCGCCCCCTCCAGCCCCACCAGGTGGAGCAGTTCGCGCGTTCGCTCCCGCAGCGCAGCGCCCCGCAGCCCGCAGAGCTTGCCGTAAAAGAGGAGCGTCTCCTCGCCGGTGAGGTATTTGTAAAAATAGGGATTCTCGGGCAGATAGCCGACCTCCTCGCGGCTTTCCACCAGCGACGAGTCGCGCCCAAAGATCTGCGTCTGGCCGCGCGTGGCCGGGACGAGCCCAAGCAGGATCTTCATCGTCGTGCTTTTGCCGGAGCCGTTGGGCCCCAGCAGCCCGTAGACCTGCCCCGGCTCCACGGAGAGCGTCAGGCCGTCCACGGCGGTGAGCCGCTCCCGCCGGAAGGGGATCGGATAGATTTTCGTCAGGTTGCGGATCGAGATGGCAGGGTCTGGCATGGAGAAAAAACCGCCGCAATTTGCACTCAAACCCGGGGGGAATGCAACCGAATCCCGTGATCGGGCAGCAGGATCGGGATGCCCGCTTGAACCGGGTAGCCGACCTGCCCGTCTTCGCGCACGAGCACGGCTTCCAGCGGTTGGCCCGGGTCCCACTGAGGCTGCGAGGCGAAGAGGCGGAGAGTCCCCTCGCGGCGGCGGGCCTCCAGCCGGGATAGCTGGTCCGCCGGGGCGGGCGCCAGCCGCTGGCCGGTTTGGGGGCAGCGCAGAAGGTCGAGAAGCTCGGGATCGAGAGACATGGAAGCCGTTTATACCCTCCCCGGCGCAATGCAACCCAAATTCAGGGGGGACGTGCCGCCTGTCTTTTCTGGAAATTTCTTTCCGCAACTGCTCTATTGGGCGCTCCATGAATCGCCTTCAAACGATCCTTGACCAGAAACGCACCGAGATCGCCCGCCTCCTCCCCCGCCTGGAGCATCTGCGCGCTGCCGCGCTGCTGCGCAACGATTACCGGGGCTTTGCCGCCGCGCTGGACCGGGGGCCGGACGCGCTGGGGCTGATCGCCGAGGTCAAAAAAGCGTCGCCGTCCGTCGGGACCATCGTCGAACACTTCGACCCCGTGGCGATTGCCCAAGCCTACGAAGCCGCCGGGGCGCACGCCATTTCCGTGCTCACGGACGAAAAATTCTTCCAGGGCAGCCTGAGCTATTTGACGCAAATCCGGCAGGCGGTTGGGCTCCCCCTTTTGCGCAAGGATTTCATCCTGCACGAGGCGCAAATCTACGAGGCGGCGGTGGCCGGGGCCGACGCGATCCTGCTCATCGTGGCGGCGCTGGAGCAGCCGGAGCTGGAGCGGCTCCACGAGACGGCCACGACGCTGGGCCTGGACGTGCTGGTGGAAGTCCACGCCCTCCCGGAACTGGACCGCGCCCTGGATTGCGGCGCCCGGATGATCGGCATCAACAACCGCAATTTAACCACGTTCGAGGTGGACCTGCGCGCCACGGAGATCATCAGCGAGGAAGTGCCCGAGGGGGTCCTCTTGCTGAGCGAAAGCGGGATCAAGACCAACGCCGATGCGCGGCGCGTCTTTGCCTGCGGCGTCAACGCGCTCCTGGTGGGCGAGTCGTTGATGCGAACCGGCGACGTGCCCGGGCAGGTGGCCGCCCTGCTGGACGTGGGGTAATAGGGCCTTTTACAGCGGCTCGCCCCCGGCCTCGGCCTCGGCGGCTTCCAAAAAGGCGGTTAACACGCGCAGCCGGGGTTCGGCCAGCCGCCGCGCTTCGGGGAGCCGGAGCTTGCCGGGGAGTTCCGTGGCATTGCGGCGGAGCTGTTCCAGCGCGTCGCGGAAGGTGGGGAAGCGCGTGTCCCGGCTCACCTTGCTCACCGTCCGCAGAATGCCCACGGCCCCAAGCTGTTCCAGCAGATCCGCATCCCGCAGCAGCTCCCCCTCCGGCGTCTTCGGGATGGCCGAGGGGAGATGCCCCTCGATCGCCGTCAGCACCGCGCCGATTTTTTCCTCCGGGAAGCCGAAGCCGCGCAGGAGGTCCGGCGCGCGGCCCCGCACATAGGCCACGTGGTCCCACGCCGCCAGGGCTGCCGGATCCTCCGGGCGATGGCCGATGAACACCCCCAGATCGTGCAGCCACGCGGCGGCAAAAAGCACCTCGTCATCAAAGCTCCGCCCCTCACCCAATCGCCGGGCCAGGGCGTAAAGCCGGGGCTGGTGGCTGAATTTGTCCACGGGGCGCGCCTGGGCGCGGAGGTAATCGACAAGCGCGGAGCGGAAAGCGGCGGTTGGCATAAAACAGAGCAGAAAGAGAGCGCCATTCTCCCATGACGGTCCCCGCGCGTCGATCAAAACGCGCCGGGGATAGGGTCTTTGGCCCGCCCGCGCCCGATGCTCTTGAAAGAGAGGTTTTTCCATGCGACTGCTAGCCATCGGCGTCACCCAGGATTCCGGCGCGGCGCGGGCGCTCTGCGGCGGCGTGCAGCTCGCCCTGGCGGCGGGGGAACTCCATGCCCTGCTGGGGCCCGACGGGGTGGGGAAGTCCGCGCTCCTCCAGATCCTCGGCGGCGTCCGGCGTCCCGGCCGGGGGCTCCTGCTGCTGGACGGCCAGCCCTACGCGCCCGGTTCGCCCGGCGAAGCCCGGCGCGCGGGCGTCTGGATCGCCGGGCGGGGGGCCACGCTTGCGGACGGCCTCACCGTGGAGGAAAACCTCGTGCTCGGCGCGGAACCGGCCCGCCGGGGGTGGATCGACCGGGATGCCCGCCGCACCCTGGCCTGCCAGGCGCTGGCCGGGCTCCCCGGCGCGGCGATCCCGGCCAGCGCTTTGGCCGGGGCGCTTTCCGTGGCCGACCGGCGGCGGGTCGAGATCGCCCGGGCGCTGCTGGCTGTGCCCAAAGTCCTCCTCGTCGAAGCCCCGGAGCCCTATTCCCCCGCGGCGTGCGCCCCCTTCTTTGGCGCGCTGCGGCGGCTGGCCGCCGGGGGGGCCTCCATTCTCTACGCCACCCGCTCCCTGGAAGCCGCGCGGGCGCTCTGTACCCGGTACACTCTCTTGCGGGAGGAAGGGACGGCGGCTTCCGGGCGGATCCGGGGGGACGGCCTGGAAGCGTTGGGGGAAGGCCCGTTTCCGCGGCTCCCGCGCCGGATGGGGCGCGCGCTGCTTCAGCGCGGGGACGGTCTCACCCTCCACGAAGGGGAAATCCTCGGCCTGGCGGGGATGAGCGGCGGTGCGGAACCGCTCCGGGCCACCGGGGGGATTCTGCCGGGGCTCTCCATCGCCGACAATCTGACCCTCCCCTCCCTGCGCCGGTTCAGCCAGTGGGGCATCCTCTCGCGTGAGCGCCAGGATAAAACGGCCCTCGATTGGATGGAGAAACTCCACTTGTGGGCCCGCACCCCCCGCCTGGACGTGGCGGAACTTTCCGCCGCCGACCGCCAAAAAATTCTCCTCGGTCGCCTGCTCCTGGAACAAGAGGCCGTGTTGTGCCTGGAAGCCCCCACCCGGGGGTTGGCCGGGCCCGCGAAAAGGCAGATCCACGCCCTTCTGCAAAGCATCGCCGCCGAGGGCCGGGGTATCCTGATCGCCAGCGCCGATCCCGCCGAACTCCTGGCCCTTTGCGACACCATCGCCCTTCCGCGCCCGGGTCGGCCTTTGGAATGCCGCCCGGCGGCGCGGTGGACCGAACGGGAACTCGCCGCCGCCTTGCTGGAGCGCCCGCCCCGGCGCGGGGAAAGGAGCAGGCCATGAACGTCCGCCGTCTTCTCAATGTCGCCCTCCCGTGGGTGGGCCTGGCGTGCATCCTCCTTGGGGCGGCCTGCCTCCAGACGCCCGAGGGCCAGCCGGTAAGCGCCTGGTTTCTGACGTGGGACAATGCCCGCTTTCTTGCCGCACAGGGGATCGTCACCGGGCTCGGGGCGCTGGGCATGGGGCTCGTCCTTCTAAGCGGTGGAGTGGACTTGAGCGCCGGAGCCGCCGCCGCCCTTTCCGGCATTTGCGCGGCCCTTCTCCTCCAGCGCGGCGCTTCGGCCCCCGCCGCCTTGGGCGCGGGCGTGCTGGCCGGGGGCATCCTTGGCCTCGTCAACGGCTCGCTGGCCGCCCTGTTGCGGGTTCCCGCGTGGATTCTCACCCTTGGCACGCTCGCCGCCGCCGGGGGCGCGTCGGAGTGGATCGCCGCCGCCCCCCTCCCGTTGCCGGAGGGGGCGGGCGGGCTTGCCGCCTGGGTGGGGCCACTTCCTGGCGTCCCGTGGATGCCGCTCGCTCCCGGCGTCTGGATCGTCCTCCTTTGGGCCGCGCTCCTGGCGTCACTTTGGCGCGGCAGCATCTTCGGGCGGCACGCCGCCGCCCTCGGCTCCAGCGAGTCCGCCGCCCGCCTTTGCGGCGTCCCCGTCCGCCGGACCAAAGCCCTGGTCTATATCCTGGCCGGGTTCTGCTTCGGCCTCGCGGGCGTGGCGCAGGCGGCCGCCGTCGGGCAGGCGGCCCCATCGTCAGCCGGCTCGGCGGGGTTGGCGTTGGAGTGGATCGCCGCCGCCGTCATCGGAGGCGTCCGGCTCGGGGGGGGCGCGGGAAGCGTTTTCGGCGCGCTGCTTGGCGCGCTCGTCCTGACCGTCCTCCGCAATGCCTGCCAGCAGGCGGGCTGGCCCGTCCCCCTCCAGGAAATCATCCTGGGCGGCTTCCTCCTCGCCGCCGTGGCCCTCGACCGCCTGCGCCACGAGGCCAGCTTTGAGCCTTAAAACAGGCTGCTAAAGCTTTTCCACCAGCTCGAGCAGGGCTGCCGTGAGGGCGCGCCGGGTGCGGCAGACGTCCCACACGAAGCGGGCGAACAGGAGCACCCGCCCCGGATGCCGCGCCAGGAACCAGAGCAACGCTCCGGGCCGGGGCCGTTGCGCCGCCGCGTCGAACCAGATGGCATACGGCACCGGCAGCGGTCTTTCCGCCGGGTCCGAAATCCCGCGCAGCGCCAGCCAGGGCACGCCATTTTCGCGGCAAAACGCGGCGATGGCCGCTGTCTCCATGTCCACCGCCACCGCCCCGCTGGCGCGGAAGAGCTCCGCCTTGGCCTCCGGCGTTTCCATCGGCGCGGAGGTGGTCGCCAGGCCGCCCACATGCGCCCTCGCTCCCAAAATTTCCCGGGCCCGTTCGAGGGGGGCTTCGCCCGAGAGCACCAATGCCCCGGCGGGGAGCGAGGGGTCCAGCCCGCCCGCGAATCCGGCCGCGATGAGAGACTCCCACCGCCCGCCATACGTTTCCCGCATCTCCCAATAGTGGGCCAGCGTCCGGCGCGCCGCCGCTTCCCCCACGCCGGTGTGCAGCACGAGGACGCCCCGGTCGCCCAGCCGGCCCGTCACCACCGGCAGGGCGGCTGCCCCGGACCATACGGGCGAGCGCAAAGCCGCCACCACGCCCCGGCTTTCCTGGGGCAGCGCAAACACGAGAGCGATCATCGCATTCCGAAACGGCTGCCGCCCCCTCGCCGGTCTTTCCGCGTTTTTTACATTCCCATGATCTGGTAGCCGCCGTCCACGTAAAGGACCTGGCCGGTGATCGACGCCGCGCCCGGGCTCGCCAGGAAGACGCCGGTCGCGCCCAGCTCCTCCAGCGTGCAACTGCGGCCCAGCGGCGCGCGCTTTTGATAGACCTTGTTGATCTGGCTGAACCCGCCGATGCCCCGCGCCGCCAGGGTTTGCACCGGCCCCGCGCTGATGCAGTTCACGCGGATGGCGCGCTCGCCCAAGTCATAGGCCAGGTAACGGGTCGTCGCCTCCAGGCTCGCCTTCGCCACGCCCATCACGTTGTAATGCGGGACCACCTTTTCCGCGCCGTAGTAGCTCATTGCGATGATAGAGCCGCCTTGTGTCATCAGCGGCGCGGCCTCGCGCGCCAGCCCCAGCAGGGAATAGGCCGAAATATTGTGCGCGAGCAGATACGCCTCGCGGCTTGTCGCCAGG
This sequence comes from Verrucomicrobiota bacterium, assembly GCA_037143855.1. GTDB lineage: Bacteria > Verrucomicrobiota > Verrucomicrobiia > Chthoniobacterales > Chthoniobacteraceae > UBA695. Next base: position 18,243 of record JBAWXX010000042.1, read on the forward strand.
AAGTCCCCCTCCAGCGCCTCGCGCGGGGCGAACGCCACGGAGTGGAGCATCAAATCCAGCACCTCCGTGTGCTGGCGGACGTTTTGGAAAAAGGCGGCAATTTCCTCATCCCTCGTCACATCGCAGGGGTAGATCGGCACGTCGGAGCCGAACTCCGCCGCCAGCTCCTCCACGTTCTCCTTGGTCCGCTCTCCCTGGTAGTTGAAAATCAGCCGCGCGCCAGCCTGCGCCCAAGCCTGGGCGATGGCCCACGCGATGCTCCGTTTGTTGGCGACGCCAAAGACGACGCCGGTTTTGCCTTCGAGGACTCGGTTGCTCATAGCGAGGAAGCCTTCCATACCAAAGGAAGCGGGGCGAGAGCAAAATCCGAAGCGGCCGCCCCGGGGGCGTGATGAAAAGTGGTGCAGATTGGGAAGTTCCTTCTTTAGCGCCAACGGCGCGACCGCATACCAGCCTTGGCCAACGGCCAAGGTTTAGGTCGAAGCAACCCGTCAGGGCTGTAAGCCCGGCGCATCGGAATCACCTTATCCAGCAAGGAGGCGTCGGGCTTACAGCCCTGGGCCGTCTTTGGACTGGAAACCCAGCCCGTTGGGCTGGGCTGGTATGCCCCGCGCCTTTGGCGCTGCAAAGGCTCACCCAGCTTGCACCACTTTTAATCGCGCCCCCGCCCCGGGGAAGGTCATTTTTCGGTTTGACGAGGCGCGGCTTCCTGAAGAGAATAGCCGTTCTCCATGCGTCACACTCTTTCGGTATTGGTTGAAAACAAATTCGGCGTGCTCACGCGCATCGCTGGGATGTTCAGCGGCCGGGGGTTCAACATCGACACGCTCAATGTCGGGCCGACCCGCGATCCGAGCCGTTCGCGCATGACCATCGTCGTCCGGGGGGACGACGCCGTGCTGGAGCAAGTGACCAAGCAACTCAACAAACTCATTGACGTCATCGAGATCGAGGACTTCCGCGACGACCAGTTCGTGGACCGCGAACTCGTCCTCCTGCGCGTCACCGTGGACGCCCAGACCCGCTCCGAAGTGATGCAGATCTGCGACATCTTCCGGGCCAAGATCATCGACGTCCAGCCCCGCAACGTCGCCATTGAACTGACCGGCAACGAAAGTAAAATCGACAAATTTCTCTTCCTCATGGAACCCTTTGGCATCAGCGACTTGAACCGTACCGGCAAAGTCGCCGTCGCCCGGCGGCAATAGAAAGGCCCGCCGCACCAGGCTCTGGAACCGTCCGGCGCCTTCGTCAAAACAACCCTTTTTTAACCACAACCAGATATGTCCGCCAAAATCTACACAGACAAAGACGCCACCCTCGAACCCCTCAAAGGCAAAACCTGCGCCGTCATCGGCTTCGGGTCTCAGGGTCACGCCCACGCCCTCAACCTCAAAGACTCCGGCGTCAAAGTCATTGTCGGCCTCTACCCGGGAAGTAAATCCCGCGACGTCGCCAAAGAAAAAGGCTTCCCCGTTTACGACACCGCGGAAGCCGTCCAGAAGGCCGATGTCATCTTCCTCGCCGTGCCTGACACCAAGATGGCCGCCGCGTACACCAAGGACATCGCCCCGAACCTGACCAAGGGGAAAACGCTCCTCTTCAGCCACGGCTTCGCCATTCACTTCAAGACCATCGTTCCGCCCAAGGACGTGGACGTCATCCTCGTCGCCCCGAAGGGCCCGGGCCACATCGTCCGCCGCCAGTACACCGAAGGCAAAGGCGTCCCGTGCCTGATCGGCATCTACCAGAACCCGAGCAAGAAGGCCAAGAAAGTGGCCCTCGCCTGGGCCAAGGGCATCGGCGGCACGCGGGCCGGCGTCATCGAAACCAGCTTTAAGGAAGAAACCGAAACCGACCTCTTCGGCGAACAAGTCGTTCTCTGCGGCGGCGCGAGCGCGCTCGTCACCGCCGGGTTCGAAACGCTCGTCGAAGCCGGGTATTCCCCCGAAATGGCCTACTTCGAGTGCCTGCACGAACTCAAATTGATCGCCGACCTCATGAACGAGAGCGGCATCGCCGGCATGCGCTTCTCCATTTCCGAAACCGCCAAGTGGGGCGACGTGACCGTCGGGCCGAAGATCATCGACGCCAGCGTCAAGAAGCGGATGAAAGCCGCGCTCAAAGACATCCAGAACGGCAAATTCGCCAAGACCTGGATTGCGGAATACGAAGGCGGCTATAAGAAATACAACGCCTTGCTCAAAGCCGGCGAGAAGCACCCGATTGAGAAAACCGGCGCCAAGCTTCGCTCCCTCATGCCCTGGATTCAGAAAAAGAACCTCAAGGGCGCCCAGGCCGCTTACTAAAGGCTAACAAAAGCGCGAGGATCCCCAAAGTCCTCGCGCTTTTTTGTACACGCGCGCAAGCGCTGTCTTCCCTTCCCCGCGTCTCCCTGTTTCTTCTTCAGTAAGGCGTCATAATGACGCGGCGGTCGGGGTCCAGGGCCGGGCCTTGCGGCGAGAAAATCGGCGCGGGATCGACGTTGCGCAGCGTGTAGCCCTTGAGCACGAACTCCGGGTAGAACCCGTTGCTGGCCGGTTCGTAAATGGTCGCGCCGGAGAAGGAGCCGATGAGCTTGTATTCCTGCCCGTTGTCCATGCCCAGCGTGCCCCCCTCGCGGTCGGGAGCCAGTTTCTGGTTCTCGTTGAGCATCACGAGCTTCGCGGTTGTCCACGGCTGGCCCGGCTTGCGGATGTAGCCCCAGAACTTGTAGTCCGTTTTGTAATAGCGCCGCCCGATGTAATAGTCGCCATGCGGTTCGGCCTGGATTTCCGCCGCCATGGCCGCCCGCGCGGAGGCTGCCGACGAGCTTTCGGAAAACGTGGCGCAGCCGCAGAGGGCGCTGACGGCAGCCAGGGCGGCTGCGGCGAAGAGAACGGTTTTCATACGGGAGAAAGTGACCTCACGCAAAGCCGCCAAGGCGCAAGGGAAAAACATCCTCTCCTTTGCGTCTTTGCGTGAGACTTTAACAGTCATGAGCCCATCCTAGACCCCGAGCTTTTCCAACAGCGGCGCGATCCACGCGCCGAGGTCCTGTTCCTGGAGCGACGGGGGTTGCGGCGTGTTGCCGAGCAGGTGCCATTTCTCGGTGTGCTCCACGGACTGGCCCGGCTGCAGGGTGCGCAGCGGGCTCAAGGTTTCGATTTCGAGCATCTCCTGGTTGGAGAACGTCTCGAAGTTGCAGCCGAAGTCCGTGTAAGGCGACCCTTCCTCGTAGTCGAAGGATTTTACAAAAAGCGTCTCGCCGTTGAGATAGGCGACCCATTTCTCCTTGTGTGCCAGGCCCAGCTTGGTGGGGCCGCCATCCGCCGTCTGTCGTAGCGTGATGAATTCGCTGCCAAAGCGCCAGCGCGGGTCCGTCATATCGACGTAGGGCCACACGACCATCAGCCGGTTGGGGAGCAAATCACGAGGATGTTCGCCGAGGGGGGGCAGCGGGATGATTTCCAGGCCGCCGGGAGCCATCACGCTCAAGCCCCAGGAAGAAATTTCCACCGGGCGGTCGCTTTCGTTGATCAAGCGGTGATGGAGGGTCACTTCCGTGGAGTCCTCGGCCAGCGTGACGGTGAGGATCTTGCGCAGGTTCCAGGGAGCGGCCGGGGTGGTGTCCAGGCGGATGCCGTTGGGGAGGAACTCGTGCGTCACCGGCGAGTTGTCAAGGGCGTAGCTGACGTCTCCCTCGGGGGCGACCCAGAGCCGGTGGCCGCCGCGGATCATCCACTCCGACTCGCCGCTGCCGCCGAGTTGCTCGGGGTAGTTTTTAAAGACGTTGTGGCTGTGCGGGGTTCGGTAGGAGATGATGCGGGGACCGACGTCGAGGGTGACGATCAGTTCGGCGTGCTCGTTGCTAAGGGAGGCGTTGTGCGGCCATCCTTCGTAGGGAACTTTCTGGATTTGCATGGCTGGTTTGTGGGTTGAAAGGAAAAGGGGTTATGCGCCGGGGTCCGGCTCCGGCGTGCGCAGGATGGTCTTGACGCGCTCCAGCAACGCCGGTTCGTGCCGGATCTGCGCCGTGAGCACCGCTATCGCCCGCAATGTGGGGGCGCTGATGTGGTGCTCCATCCCTTCCACGTCATGGTAGATCAAGGCGTCGTCGAGGCCAAGGAGTTTGAAGAAATCGGTGAGGATCTGGTGCCGGTGGGTGATGTTGCGGGCGAGCTGTTCGCCGGCGTCCGTCAGCACCAGGCCCCGGTATTTCTCGTATTTGAGGAGCCCGTCCGCGTCGAGCCGCTGCACCATGTTCGTCACGCTCGCCTGCGAGATGCCGAGGCTGGAGGCGATGTCCACCACCCGCGCATACCCCTTGGTGTCGATGAGCGCCAGAATCCGCTCAAGGTAATCCTCGACGGCGGCGGAGGAACGGATGGGAGACTGCGGTGGCATCGCACGGTAGATTCTCCGGGAGCGCCGCGAATGAAAAGAAAGAAGTGGAAGCGGCCTTGCTTTCGGGGCGAAATTCCCGCAGTAATCCCCTTTATGAGCATCCTAGCAACCACCGTCATTCTCTTCGGGCGGCCCCTGACCCTCACACCCTGGACCTGTGTCGGGCTGGCGGGCGCGGGCATCTTCGGCTCCCGCTTTGTGATCCAATGGATCGCCTCCGAGCGGGCGAGAAAGAGCGTCATTCCCTTTGGCTTTTGGGAGGCCAGCGCCGTGGGTTCCATCCTGACACTGAGCTACTTTGCCATCTCCAAGCACGATCCCGTCGGCATCATCCAGAACTTGCTCCCCCTGCCGATCTACCTGCGCAACCTTTACTTCCGCTACTCGCAAAAGAAGCCCAAGCACCCCGGCGCCGAGGAGCGCCCGGCGGAGTAGAGCGAGCGGCTTTCCCCCATGGCGAAAACAGCGACATCCCGTTGGCGTTGTGCCAGATGGCTTCTGGGGGCCGCCGTGGTGCTCGCGCTGTGCCTTTGGGCATGGCCCCGCAAGCCGCTCCCCTCGCGGGGCGGGCTCTACTTTCCCTGGCGGCTGGAGCTGAAGGTGCCGATCTTCGCGCAGGGCGACCAGCGCTGGGCTGGGGATCGCCTGGGTGCCTCGCCCGGCACGTTACATGCCGAAGGGTGTGCCGTCAGTTCGGCGGCCATGGTCCTGGCCAGCTACGGGATCGCTGCCGATCCGGGCCGCTTGAACCGTTTCCTCACCACGCATGGCGGCTACGTCGGGAGCGGCATTCTGATCTGGGAAAAAGCCGCTGAATTCGCCCCCGGCCGCTGCGAAAAAGCGTATGAAGACGATCCCTCCTTCGCCCGGATTGATGCGAACCTCTTGCGCGGCAACCCGGTCATCGTCCGCATCCGGTTCCCCAGCGGCATCACGCATTTTGTCGTCATCGCGGGCAAAAAAGGATGGGAATACCTTATCCGCGACCCCGGCGCGGGAGCCGCTCGCGGCCTCTACCCCTTGAGCCAGCTCGCCCCGCGAATCGAGGCGCTGCGCTATTACCGGAAACTTTAAAATGAAAGCCCCCGCCAAAGACAAGTATGTGGAGGCCTTCCTCGACGCCATGGACGCCGAGCGCAACCTGGCCGCCCGCACCCTGGCCAACTACCGGCAGGCGCTGGACGCCTTCCGCGCCTGCGGCAACCCGCCGCCGTGGCGCGAGTGCAAGCCGGAGCATTTCCGGCTCTTCCTCTTCGAGTTGATGAAGCGCGGGGCCGCGCGCGCCACCGTTCGGCTCCACTTCGCCGCGTTGCGGACGTTCTACAAATTCCTGGCCGAGCGCTACCGGCTCAAGGAGAACCCGCTCAAGGCCGTCCAGCTTCCCAAGGCCGAGCGGAAGCTCCCCGTCATCCTCACCCCCCGGCAGATGGACGACCTCCTTTCCGCCCCGCTGCGGGCCAAGCCGACGCCCAAGGCTCCCGCGTGGCTCCCCTTGCGCGACGCCGCCATCCTGGAGCTTTTCTACTCCGCGGGGCTGCGCCTTTCCGAATTGGCCGGGCTCAATACCGAAGACCTCGACCCCTATTCCGAAACCGTCCGCGTCCTGGGCAAGGGCCGCAAAGAGCGCCTCTGCCCCGTGGGCACGCCCGCGCTCAAGGCGGTGCGGGCTTACCGCGCGGCGGCCAGAGTGGAAAGCGGCCCCCTCTTCCTCTCCAAGCTGCGCAAGCGCCTCTCCACCCGCAACATCACCGTGATGGTGGAGAAATACGTCCTGCTGGCCGGGCTGCCCCGGGGGATCACCCCCCACAAACTGCGGCACTCCTTCGCCACGCATCTTCTGGACAACGGAGCGGACCTGCGCAGCGTCCAAAGCCTGCTGGGCCACGCCAGCCTTTCCACCACGCAGATCTATACCCACGTCTCCGTGGAGCGGATGAAGAAAGTCTATAACCAGGCCCACCCGCGCGCCTGAAGCGGCCATTCGCCCGCGGCCCTTTCCCTTCAAAAACCGATTGCCTCGACGGGGCGGGTGGCCTAGGCTGTTGCCCTATGACTTTGACCGAAAAAATCCTTGCCCGCGCGAGCGGCAAGCCGTGGGTGCGCCCTGGAGACAACGTATGGGTCAACGTCGATGTCCTCATGACGCACGACGTTTGCGGCCCGGGCACCATTGGGGTGTTCAAACGCGAATTTGGAAAAAACGCCAAGGTTTGGGACCGCAAGAAGGTCGTCATTATCCCCGACCACTACATTTTCACCGCCGACGCGATGTCCAACCGCAACGTGGACATCCTGCGCGAGTTCGCCAACGAACAGGGCATCGAGTATTTCTACGACGTCATCGACGACCCGAAGGGCCAGTGGCGCTTTGACGCGGCCAAGGGCAACGGCCAGCGGCAGTTCGGCAACCGCTACAGCGGCGTCTGCCACTCCTCGCTCGCCCAGAAGGGCCACAACCGCCCCGGCGAAGTCCTCTTCGGCACCGACTCGCACACCTGCCAGTCGGGCGCTTTCAACCAGTTCGCCACCGGCATCGGCAACACCGACGCCGGGTTCATCCTGGGCACCGGCAAGCTGCTCATCAAAGTCCCCGAGACCATGCGCTTCTTCTTTGAAGGGGCGCTGCCCCTGGGCGTGATGGGCAAGGACGTGATCCTGCACCTGATCGGCGAGATCGGCTTCGACGGCGCGACCTACCGCGCCATGCAGTTTGAAGGCCCCGGCGTCTCGACCCTCTCCATGGACGACCGGATGACCATCACCAACATGGCCATCGAGGCGGGCGGCAAGAACGGCATTTTCACCTGCGACCAGAAGACGCTCGACTACGTCAACGCGCGCGTCGCCGCCAACGGCACCAAGAGCGCCTTCGAGCCCGTGGAGCCTGACGCCGACCAGCAATGCATCTACGACAAGACGTTCGACCTCTCCCAACTGGAGCCGACCGTCGCCTGCCACCCCGACCCCGGCCAGCGCAAGCTCGCCAAGGAGCTGGGCCACATCACCCTCGACCGCGCCTACATCGGCTCCTGCACCGGCGGCAAAACGTCGGACTTCCTCGCCTTTGCCGAGGTGGTGCGCGGCAAGACCGTCAAGATTGACACCTTCGGCGTCCCCTCCACCACGGAGGTGCTGAACGAACTGAAAGCCACCCAGTGGGACGGCCAATCCGTCTGGGATATCCTGGCAGCCGCCGGCGTGCGCCTGACGGAGAACCCCGGCTGCGCCGCCTGCCTGGGCGGCCCCGTCGACACCTTCGGCCGCATGAACACGCCGTTGAAGTGCATCAGCGCCACCAACCGGAACTTCCCCGGCCGCATGGGGCACAAGGAATCGCAAGTCTTCCTGGCCAGCCCCTACACCGTCGCCGCCTCCGCGCTCACAGGCAAAATCACCGACCCGCGCGAGTTTCTCTGCTAATCAGAAAGTTGAGAGAGGAAGAAGATGAGGGTTGAGAGATCACACCGCTCAAAGCCTCTTTCTCCCAACTCTCAACTTCTTTTCACTAAAATTATGGCCCACACCATTACCAGCAAAGTGTTCGTTGTTGCGGACAACATTGACACCGACCAGATCATCCCCGCGCAGTATCTCGCCCTCGTCCCCACCATTCCCGAGGAATATGAGAAACTGGGCAGCTACGCCCTGGCCGGTCTCCCCGACGACCAGTATCCCATCAAATTCGTCCCCGAAGGGCAGACGAAAACCCCGTATGGCATCATCATCGCGGGCCGCAACTTCGGCTGCGGCTCCTCCCGCGAACACGCCCCCATCGCGCTGGGTGCGGCGGGTGTGGAAGCCGTCGTGGCGGAGTCGTTCGCGCGGATCTTCTTCCGCAACAGCGTGGCGACCGGCGAACTGTATCCCTTCGACGCGCCCCAGCGCCTGTGCGACATTGTCAAAACCGGCGACGAGGCAACGCTCGACCTGGATCACGACACGCTCACTGTCCGCGGCAAGACCTACCAGCTCAAGCCGCTCGGCGACGTGCGCCCCGTGATCGATGCGGGCGGCCTCTTCAACTACGCCCGCAAGAGCGGGATGATCGCGTCGGGGGAGTAATACCCCGCGTGTCTCCAGCAAGCGGAGAGAACGCCGCTTTCCAGGCTGTTAGAGCGTTTTTGGGTTATTTTGTCGCAATGATCTGAGAGCGCCGAGGGTTGATGCGGGGCTTTTTGAGCGCAGCGGCTGTATTTGTAAATACAGCCCAAGCGCAAAAAGACGCACAGCGACTCTCGCCGCCGAAGAGCATACGACAAAATAAACCGAAACCGCTCTAGCGGGGCTCCGTGATTGATCCCCCGCTGGCTTTGCGCCTTTGCGTGGGACTCATTGAGAAGCGTGCGCCTGGAAAATTCCCCTCGCCTAAAGCGGGTTCCTTTGGAATGGTGACGGCAGGGACGCTTCTCGCGCCCTGTTTTTATCCCATCCATCCCTTGTCTACGCTCGCCCATTCCTGCCGCCGGTCCACTCTCCGGGACGTCCTCCTGCTGCTGTTCCTCTGTTACGCCGCGTTTGGGTGGAACCTGGGGAAACTCGGTCTGATCGACCCCGACGAACCGTTCTACGCGCTCACCGGGCGGGAGATGGTGCAATCGGGCGACTGGATGACGCCGCAGATTTTCGGCGCGCCGCAGTTTGAAAAGCCGATCTTTTATTACTGGATGCTGGCCGGGTCCTACCGGCTCTTTGGCGAATCCGAGCTGACCGGCCGCCTTCCCGACGCCGTTGCGGCCACGCTGCTCGTCCTGCTCTGCTACGCTTTTGCCCGGCGGGTTTTCAATGCCCGCGCGGGGCTGATCGCGGGGGTGTTCCTCACCGGGGGGCTGGAGCTTTGCCTCATGGGGCGGCTGATGCTCACGGATATTCCGCTGGCGCTCTTCGTCACCGCCGCCCTCTACTGCTACTGGCGCGCGCTGGAGGAGCCGGGGCGGAGCGGAAGGTGGGTCTTCGGGCACCTGGTCTGCACCGGGCTCGCCGTGCTCACCAAGGGGCCCATCGGGACGCTGGTGCCGCTGTTCACCATGCTCGCCTTCGGTTATTTTGGGAAACGCCCCTGGGTGTTGCGCGGCCGGGCGTTCTGGTGGGGGCTCGCGGCCCACGCCGCGATTGTCGTCCCCTGGTACGGCCTCATGCTGGCCGAGCACGGCCGGAAGTTCGTGGACGAATTTTTCTACCGCGACAACTGGCTGCGTTTCATCAAGGCCGAGCACCCCGCCAATAATCATTTTTGGTATTACCCGGGCGTCCTGCTGGTCGGCTCCATCCCGTGGCTCCCGGCGGTCCTGCTGGCTCTGCGGCGGATGATCGTGGGGATGCGCAACGACCCCGCGCTCCTTTTCGTCGGGTGCTGGTTCCTCCCCAACCTCCTCTTTTTGACCGCCGCGCAGTCGAAGCTCCCCTCCTACGGCTACTACCTCTTCATGCCGCTGGCGTTCCTCGTCGGGGCGTCGCTGGATAGCCTCCTTGCCCACGGTTTCCAGACGCGCTGGGAGAAAGGGATGGTCCTTGGCGGAGCGGCGGTGCAAGCCGCTGCTGCTTTGGCGGCCCCTTTCCTGGCCGTGGCGAAGCCCTTTGCCGCTTCCATCTGGCCGTTCGGCGCGGTGCTGGCCGTGGCGTTTGCGGCGCTGGCCCTGCGCCGGTACCGCTTCTGGATGGCCGCCACCGCGCTGGCCACGGTTGTTTTTATCGGCTGCGCGCTCACCGTCTCGTTCCGCCCCGTGGAGGGAATGGTGTCGATCCGCTCCATAGCGCTGAAGATGAAAGCCGAGCGGCGCGAAGGCGAGCCGCTGCTCGCGGGCAAGTTCGCCCTGCGCGGCGTCGCCTACTATACGAATCTTCCGGTGTCCGTCCTCTCGGGGAGCGGTCGGCACCCGTTTTGGGCGGATCATCCCGTCCCGGTGATCGACGGCAAAAAGGGGCTGGCGCAACTGCTGGAGAACCACCCCACGGCGCTCTGCACCATGCGCAAGGCGGACTGGGGCTCCTTCCGCAAATCCCCCGCCTTTAGCGAGCCCGACCCGGAACAGTGGAACGGCGAAAGCCTCTTCATCCGGGCCGTCCGCCCGGCTCCGTAAAACCCCTGCTTGCCTTTGGAGCCGGGGGCGCGAACAGTATTCTTCCTATGAATCTCGCCGATATCCGCACCGATTACCGCAAGGGGGTCTTGCGGCGCGAAGACCTCAAGCCCGACCCGATCGACATGTTCAACTTCTGGCTGGACGAGGCCATCGAAGCCAAGGTGGTCGAGCCCACGGCCATGAGCCTGGCGACGGCGTGGGCCGATGGGCGGCCGCTGCTGCGCACGGTGCTGCTCAAGGGGCTGGACGCGCGCGGGTTCGTCTTTTTCACCAACCTGGAGAGCCGCAAGGCGCAGCAATTGGCCGAAAACGCGGCGGTCTCTCTCCTCTTCCCGTGGCTCACGCTGGAGCGGCAGGTGATCGTCACCGGCCGCGCGGAGAAAATCCCGGCCATGGAATCACTGAAATACTTCCTGACCCGCCCGCGCGAAAGCCAGCTTGCCGCCTGGGCGTCGCGCCAGAGCAAGGCGATCTCCTCGCGCAAGGTATTGGAAATGGAGTGGAGCACGCTGAAGGAGAAATTCGGCGCGGGCAAAGTGCCGCTCCCCTCGTTTTGGGGCGGCTACCGGGTCAAGCCGCAGACCATCGAGTTCTGGCAGGGTGGCCCAAACCGGCTCCACGACCGCTTTGAATACACCGCGCAGCCCGACGGCGCGTGGAAGATCGAGCGGCTCGCGCCGTAGCAGAAAAGACGCGGAGGCGTGGGGAAGGGCAGGTGCGCTAGAGCGGTTTAATTTTTGTTGTTTACACGCTGCTCGGCGGCGCGGGCCGATGCGCGGTCTTTCAAGCT
>JBAWXX010000043.1:0-28733 GCA_037143855.1 Verrucomicrobiota bacterium
CAAATCCGGGGCGAGGATGGCGTTTATCATCCGGGTACGGCGGCCATCGCCGGCCAGCAGGTCGTCGTGAGTAACCCGAATGTCAAACAACCGGCGGCCGTGCGCTACAACTGGGATGAGATGGCGCGCCGGAGCCTGTTCAACAGGGAGGGATTGCCTGCTTCGCCATTTTGCACTGAACCGGGCATCACTGATCCCGTGCCGGCTGCAACGAAATAAGCACATTCATAACAGCGGATACCCTTCATCGGTATTTAGCAGCCTGTTGAAATAATGAACGATGGACACCTCAGGAAAATGGCTAAAACCACGAGCAAAACTGAATGTTCTGCGTGGCCGGGTGGTTTTGTCAATGTTCCTAAAAAGATTAAGCCGTCCGGGAACGTCAACGCGAGGATGATATACGATACTACTGCCATGAATGAGTTCGCAAACAGATTGTCGAAACAAATATATCCGCCTTAATGATGACCTGTGACGAAGTGCGCAATCCATAGGGCGAAGCCGAATAAACGAAGGAAAGTGATTATGAGCATTAGAAAACTTATTGGAGTAACCGTTGCTGCCGTAATGGTGAGCAGGATGGCGGCCTTTGCGGCGGACGATTTGGAACGTGGATTCCTGAACCCGCCCGACAGCGCCAAGCCGCAAACGTATTGGTGGTGGATGAACGGGAATATCACCAAAGAAGGGATTACGGCGGACTTGGAAGCGATGAAGCGTGTCGGGCTCGGCGGGGCGCTCATCATGGAGGCCGATAATGGGGGAATTCTCCCGGGGCCCGTGAAATTTATGAGCAAAGAGTGGTGGCAATTGACCCGCCACGCCATCGCCGAAGCCCACCGGCTGGGGCTGGAGATGAACATCACCAACTGCGGGGGCTGGGCTGGCAGCGGCGGACCTTGGATCACCCCCGAACAGGGGGGGCAGATCGTCGCCACCAGCGAACTCGCCGTTCAGGGCCCCTCGCATTTCTCGGCGGTGTTGCCCCGTCCCAAGGTGAACCGGGACTATTACCGCGACATCGCCGTGCTGGCGTTCCCGACGCCCCAGGGCGAGGCGGACCCGATGAAGGGGCACGCGCCGAAAATCACCGCCAGCACCCCTGACTTTGACGCCGCGAAGGTCCTGGACGGTGATCCCAAGACGTTTGCGGCGCTGCCGCTGCCGCCCGAGCCTCAAAGACCCTACGTGCAGATCGAATTTGCCGAGCCGTACCCGGCCCGCACGCTCACGCTCTCGGGAATTATTCCTGATTACTGGCCCTGCGAGGTGCAGATCTCTGAAGATGGTCAGACCTTTAAGACGCTCAATTATTACAGTCTTTCCGGGCGGATGATGGTCAACCATTTGGGCCTGGCTTCCGGCATGGAGCCGGTAAGATCCCGTTTCTACCGGGTGGTCTTTCCGCGCCACCCCGGCATTCAACTGGCCGAGATTAATTTGTCGGACCGCCTGAGCGTGGTGAACTTCGATAAGAAAACCGCTTATCTCGGCACCTGCGGGATTTACACCGCCCCGGAGCAACGCGGCGTGCGTGCCGACAGCGTGGCCGATAGCGTGGGCCAGACCGCCCCGGGTTTTGTCGTCCCGCGCCAGGCGATTGTGGACCTTACCCATCGTCTGAGACCCGATGGGCGGCTGGACTGGGACGTGCCCGCAGGCCAGTGGACCATCCTGCGGATAGGTCACACCTCGGCCGAGTGCCTGAATCACCAGGGACCGGCCGGGTCGAATGGGTTGGAATGCGATAAGTTCAGCACCGCGGGCGCTGAGGCCCACTGGGCCGGCATGATGCAAAAGGTGGTTGATGCCGCCGGGCCGCTGGCGGGTAAGACTCTGAAGGCCGTTCACATTGACAGTTGGGAAAACGGCTCGCAGAACTGGACGGCGGCCTTCCCCGAAGAGTTTCGTCGGCTGCGTGGCTACGACATGAGTCCCTTCCTGCCGGTGCTGAGCAACCGGATCGTGGAGAGCCCGGAAATTACCGAGCGCTTCCTCTGGGACATGAGGCGCACGATCGGGGAGCTGTTCGATGAAAAGTTCTATCGTCATTTCGCCGATCTTGCCCATCGCAGCGGACTTAAATTGCAGGCTCAAACCTATGGCGGTGGTTCCCTGGATGAACTGCTCTCCAGCGGGTCGCCCGATATTCCCATGGCGGAGTTCTGGCCCGGCCTTTATGGAGGCAACGGCGAACCCTCGCTTAAACTTGCTTCGTCAGCGGCCCACACCCACGGCCGGAAGGTCGTCTCTGCGGAGTCCTACAGCTGCAATAGCAAACCGCAGTTTCATCCTTTCGTTCTCAAACGCTATGGCGATCTGAGCTATGGCAAGGGGATCAACCGTTTCGTCTTCTGCTGCCCCTCGCACCAGCCCTGGACGAACGTTGCCCCTGGCATGACCACGGGCGGCTGGGGCTTCCACTTTGATCGGAACGTCACTTGGTGGAACCAGTCCGAGGCTTGGCTCAGCTATCTTACACGCTGTCAGTTCCTCTTGCAGGAGGGCGCCTTCGCCGCTGATGTCTGCTTTTTCGGCGGCGAGGATTATCTGGCCGGCTACCAGCGAGGCGGTGATTCCCTTTGGGTCAGTGCCACGGCCCCGCTCCCTCCCGGCTACGACTACGATCTGTGCGACCGGCACATGCTGCTCGACGGCATGAAGTTTGAGAACGGCGCTTTTGTCCTCCCTTCGGGGATGCGGTACCGGTTCCTTGTGCTGCCCGATTCCAAGGCGCTGACTCTGCCGGTGGTGAAAAAGGTGCGCGAGCTGGTCGCCGCGGGCGGGACGGTCATCGGGCCCAAGCCGGCCTATTCCCCTACGCTGGAGAATTACCCGGCCTGCGAGACGGAACTCCGCAAGATCACCGACGAGGTCTGGGGTGCGTGCGATGGAAAGACGGTGACCGAAAACCGCTTCGGCAAGGGGCGCGTCACTTGGGGGCAATCCTATGCGGATGTTTTTGCTGCGGCGAAGCTGCCACCGGACTTTGCCTTCAAGTCGTCCTCCGCTGGCAACACACTCAACGCCATCCACCGCACCTCCAAGAATGCCGATTGGTATTTCGTCGCAAACCTCGAAATGAAATCCATGGAGGCGGTCTGCGCCTTTCGCGTCACCGGGAAACGGCCGGAGTTTTGGCATCCGGACACGGGCAAGATCGAACCCGCCGCCTGGTACCGAGTCGAGAACGGCCAGACGTTCGTGCCAATGCGGTTCGATCCGTCCGGCTCGGTTTTCGTCGTCTTCCGCTCGCCGACCGGGGACTCGATCGTCTCGGTGGCACATGACGGCCTGCCGATCGCCTACGACCAGCCAGCCACAAATCCGGGTTCTGCCGAATTTCAACTTGCCGCAGTGAAAGGCGGTGCAACGCTCAAGGCTTCCACTCCCGGCAGGTATGAATTTGCGACCGCTTCCGGGAAAAAAATGGAGACGACGGTTGCAGTGCCTCCACCGCAGCCACTTGAAGGCCCATGGGAGGTAACCTTCGATCCGAAATGGTTCTACCCAGATGCCACCGGCGGGAAAGTGCCATTCGAGCAGTTGATCGACTGGACCAAGCGTCCCGAGGAAGCGGTCAAGTATTTCTCCGGCACGGCGGTTTACGAGAAGGCATTCAACTTGTCGGAAACTTTAACCCCGAATCCTGGCTGTCGCCTTTATCTTGATCTGGGCCGTGTCGAGGTGATTGCCGAGGTGGAGGTTAACGGCAAGAACCTGGGTATCCTTTGGAAACCGCCGTTTGTGGTGGACATCACCGATGCCGTCAAGCCGGGTGCCCAGAACACCCTTCGCGTGCGAGTGACCAATCTCTGGCCCAACCGCCTGATCGGTGATGAGCATCTGCCGGCTGACTGCGAGTACCTTCCGACCGGAGGCCTCAAGGCGTGGCCGGAATGGCTGACGAAGAATACGTCGCGGACGAGTGGAAGACGGACGTTCGCCACCTGGCGCTTTTGGAAGGCGGAGGACCCGCTGCTGCCCTCGGGCCTATTGGGGCCAGTGAGACTAGCGCCAGCATCCGTGACAACTCTCCCTGTAAAATGAGTCTCAAAATATGAGAAAACTTGGCCACCCTACACGAAAGAACTGATGAAAAAGATATTGAGCTTGATAATGGCCGCTGCGCTGTGCGCGGGGTTGGGAAACACATTGATGGGACAAACACAAGCGGACGCGCAGGCGGCCCGGCGGATGGGTCGCTACAACGTTGTCTGGACGAGTCCATCGAAGGATGCCACGGGTGTGATGTCCACTGGCAATGGCGACATCGCCGCCGGGGTTTATGCCATCGAGAATGGCGATCTCTATTTGCTGCTCTCCAAGAACGACGCATTCAGCAACACCGGCAGTCTCTACAAGACCGGCCGGGTAAAGATCTCACTCAACCCCAATCCGTTCACGGCTGGCAAGCCGTTCCGCCAGACGCTTGATCTGCCCACTGCCTCGATCCGAATCGAGGCCGATGGCGTGAAGCTCCGGATTTGGGCGGACGCGAACCGCCCGGTTTATCATGTTGAAATCGACTCGCCGCGTGAGCTTTCGGTCACAGCCCAGCCGGAACTCTGGAAACGCTATACCGGATGGGGCGGGCCCGATGATGGCCCCCCGGACGTGCGCCTGGATCGCGGGAACAAGGTCTTGTGGTACCACGCCAACGGCAACCGGAGTTTCGCCGGTGCCGCGAGTTTCTACAAGTGGGAGATGAAGCGGGCTTACGGAATAGAAAACCCGGAGCAGATTTTGCCCGAGCCATATCAGTTCAACACGTTCGGCAACCTGCTGGAAAGTCCGGGATTGAAGGTCGCCGACGGGGTGCTTTCGGGCCAGGGGAGTCAGTTCGACCTCCGAATCCATGCCCAAACGCTGAAGGCGCCCGAGATCAATACGTGGATCCAGGCGATCGAACAGGTGGCCGAAAAACCGGTTAACCTGAAGAAAGATTGGGCGCGGCATTGCGATTGGTGGGCACGCTTCTGGGATCGGGGCTGGATCATCGCCTCGGACCGCACCGTGCCGACGGAGGCCCGCGAGCAGTTCAACGGCGAAGCCAATGCCAAGGGCTTCCGCGAAGAGAAGGACGGCGCCGCACTGGTCGCGCAGAGCTATAATTACTTCCGCTTTGCGATGGCGGCCCAGAGCCGCGGAGTTTTCCAGCCTGGATTCAACGGGGGGCTCTTTACGCAGCAGTATCGAATCGTTCATCGTGACCCCAATTACATCAAAAAATACAAACCAGGTTTTGTGGAGCTTCCAAATAACTTATGGCTCACCGACGAGGATTACCGTCCCTGGGGTTGCCGGTACACCCACCAAAACCAGCGACTGATGTACTGGCCGCTGTTGATGAGTGGGGACTCCGACCTGATGAAGCCTTTCTTTGATCACTATTGGAATGTGCTGGAGATGCGCAAGGCGATCACCTTGAAACATTTTGAGCACGAGGGTGCCTTTTACCGCGAAAATGTCTCGCCCCATACAGGCAGTTGCGGTGCTCCACCGCCAAAAACCAAGCCGGGGGAGAAGTACAAGGGCGACTACCACGATTACTACTTCACTAGCGGTCTGGAGACGGTGGCCATGATGACCGACTACGTCAACTACACTGGCGACGTGAAGTTCCGCGACGAGCGGTTGGTTCCCTTCGCCCGTGAAATTCTGCTGTTCTTCGACAAGCATTATCTGCGCGGACCCGACGGCAAGTTGCGTATTGATCCGGGGCAGGCGTTGGAGACGTGGTGGATCACCGTTAACTCGTCACCCGATGTGGCCGGCCTGCGCTTCTGTCTGGACCAGTTGCTGGCGATGAAGGCGGGCACGGCGGAGGATCAGGCGAACTGGAAACGGTTCCGAGCTGAAATCCCCGACGTGTCGCTGCAGACCATTGCGGGCCGCCAGGCCATCGCTCCGGCGGAGCATTGGGAGCATCAGGGCAACGGCGAGAATGCCGAGCTCTATCCGGTGTTTCCGTTCCGCTGTTTTGGTTTAGCTTTGGGCAGCCAAGATCTAGTGGAGTGGACGATGGAGCATCGCACCTGCAAGAACACTTTCGGCGACAAATGCTGGCCACAGGATGATATCGGTTGGGCCTATGCGGGCAACGCCAAGGAAGCGGCCAAGGGGTTGGATATCCGTTTTCGTCACGCCTCGACCGGTCTGCGTTTTCCGATTTACGGCAATGAGATCACGGACGGCATTCCCGACTGGGATCATTTCGGCTGCGGCTCAATCGCGTTGCAGCGGACGCTGGCGCAGGAAGGCAACGGCAAGATTTACCTGCTGCCTGCCTGGCCCGCGGAATGGGACGTGAACTTCAAGCTGCACCTCCAAGGCGGCGTGGTGCTCACCGGGACGGTGAAGGATGGCAAGTTGGTGACGTGGGACATCAAGCCGAAGGCGCGCAAGGCCGATGTGGTGGTCTGCGGCCCCGCTCCCGCCAAGACCGGGGACAAGTAACACGATCATCTATTTGTGAAGTAAAGGCTGTTGATCAATAAGCGAAGCAACACCTGACAGGTAAAATATATGCTAAAACAGATTCTCTTCCAGCTCACCCTCATCCTTGTGGCTATGATGATGCCCGCCATGTGCCATGCCGGGGATTTCAGGCCGCCGGCTGTTCCGCTGGTCACCCATAATCCCGCTTTGAGCATCTGGTCGAAGGCTGACCACCTCTACGATGAGACGACATGGCATTATTCCAATCGCGATCATCCGTTGGTCAGCCTGATTCGGGTGGATGGCAAGACGTTCCGGCTGATGGGGGCCGAGCCTGCCGATCTTCCTCCCTTGCCCCAGAAATCGCTGCGGACCACCCCGACCCGGACGATTTACGAGTTCGAGGGGGAGGGGATTCATGTGACCCTCTGTTTTATGCAGCCGCTGCTCCCGGACGACTTGGATGTCCTCTCCTGGCCGATGACTTACCTCACCTGGAGTGCGCGTTCCACGGATGGCACCTCCCACCAGGTCCAACTCTATGATAGCACCAGTGCGCAGCTTTCGGTGACCTGGCCTTCATTTGCCGTCGGATGGGAGCGCCTGAAATCCGGCGGGCTCACCCTGCTGCGCGTCGGACCGACCCAGCAGCCTGCAGGACGCGCCGGTGCCGATGCCCAGCACTTCAATTGGCAGCGGGCCTATGCCGCAACCCGCGAGGCCGAGTCAACGGCCGCTATTGGCGAGAACAAAGTGCTCGAGCAATCCTTTGTTGCGTCCGGGGGACTGCCTCTGGCCGATGACACCCGCAACCCGAGGGCTGCCGACAAGGAGCAACCGGTGCTCGCCTTTGCCTTTGAGTTGGGAAAGGTCGGCGCGGAGACCGTACAGCGGCAACTCCTGGTGGGATTCGATGAGCGCTACCCAATCCAGTTCTTTGGAAAAAATTTGCCTGGCTACTGGGCGCGCAATGGGATGACCATGGAGGAAGTGCTTGCGGAGGCGGCGAAGGATTATCCACAACTCCTGAAGCGGTGCGAGTCCTTTGACAAGGAGCTGACGGCAGACCTCACCGAGGTCGGCGGCGCTCAATACGCCCAGATTGCGGCCCTGGCCTACCGCCAGACCATCGCCGCCTGCGGTCTCGTGGCGGACACCAACGGGCAGCCGTTCTTCTTCACCAAGGAGATCACAAGCAACGACAGCATTGCGACGGTCGATGTTCTCTTTCCCATGAGTCCCATTTGGATTTTACTTAGCCCCGCCCTCGCCAAGGCCTCGGTCGCGCCGATCCTTGTCTATTCGGCTTCGGAACGTTGGCGCTGGCCGAATGCCCCGCACGACCTCGGCACCTATCCGATCGCCGCTTCCCACCAGTTTAGGGACGACGGCGGTTACGATGGAGCCGGGATGCCAGTGGAGGAGAACGGCAATATTCTCCTGCTCTGCGATGCGATTGCAAAGGCCGACGGGAACGCTGACTTTGTGGCTCCCTGGTGGCCGCTGCTCACCAAGTGGGCGCAGTACCTCGAACAATACGGCCTCGATCCGGAGAACCAACCCTGCACCGACGATTTCATGGGGCCATCCCCCCACAACGCCAATCTTTCGGTGAAGGCCATCCTCGGGCTGGCCGCCTACGGCGACCTCTGCCGCATGCGTGGCGATGCGGCCAATGCCAAAAAATACACCGACCTTGCCAAGTCCGATGCACAGCATTGGATGAAAGTGGCCGACGACGGCGACCACTACCGGCTCGCTTTCGACAAACCCGGCACATGGAGTCAGAAATACAATCTGGTCTGGGATCGCATTCTCGGGCTGAACGTCTTTCCTCCAGAAGTCGCCCGCAAAGAGGTGGCTTTTTATAAGACGAAGCTGGAGAAGTGCGGCCTGCCGCTGGACTCCCGCACCGACTTGGCAGATCTGGATCATTCCTTCCTTGCGGCGAGCATGGCCGAAAACCGTCCCGACTTTGAGGCGATCGTTGCTGTTTATTACCATTACATCAATTCGGCTAAGGAAAGAGTTCCGCTGACCGACTGTTATCACATCAACGAGGTGAAGGGGAAACCCTCCCATCTCTTCCACGCGCGCCCGGTGGTGGGCGGCGTCTTCATGCGAATGCTCGCCGACGGGGCTGTCTGGAAGAAATGGGCCTCTCGCGACCAGCTCCACCCCTCGGGCTGGGCCCCCGCGCCGCCACCCCCGAAGATTACCACGCTTGTCCCGCTGGAGCAGGAGTGGCGCTACACGACCACCACGCCTGCGGAGGATTGGAATCGCCCCGACTTCGACGACTCCTCCTGGAGCAAGGGCCAGGCAGGCTTCGGGGTCGAGCCTCCGCCTCACGCGCTCTTTGTGCGACACACGGAGTGGAACACCAAAGACATCTGGATGCGCCGCGAAATCACCGTTCCGGAGGGGGATCATCCCAACCTGAAATTCCTCGCTTACCACCACGACGGGGTGGAGATCTATGTGAACGGGATTCGTGCCGCCGCACAAGGCTCGTATGTCACTTCGGCGGTCCCGATGGAAATCCCGATTCCGAGCGCCCAGGCGTTGCTCAAGCCGGGTGCGAAGGTGCTCCTTTCGGTGCATTGCAACCACTATTGGGGACCGCAGGGCGTTGACGTCGGCCTGGCCGATGTAACTGAATGAATACGACAATGACTTGCAATAACGCGCAATAGTCATACACCGCAATGCGTGCGCAACGAAGCACCAGGTTCACCCTACTCCTCTCATCGTTATGAAAATAAAAGATGTCCTCATTGTTTTTGCTCTTTCCCTGATGGCTAGTGTTGCCTTCGCGGCTCCGAAGGACAGCATTGATTGTCAGCCTTTTGGAAAAGTTTCTGAAGGGACATCGGTCGAGCTTTACCGACTCACGAACGCGAAAGGTACTGAGGCGACGATCACCAATTATGGTGGCATTGTCGTTTCGCTGAAGGTGCATGATCGCAACGGGGTGCTGGGGGATGTTGCGCTGGGGTACGACCATCTGCAAGATTACGTTAAAGCCAGCCCCTATTTTGGAGCGCTCATTGGCCGTTACGGCAACCGTATCGCCAAGGGGCATTTTGAATTGGCTGGCAAGGCGTACCAGCTTGCGCTCAATGACAGCCCCAATGCGCTGCATGGGGGAGTCAAAGGCTTTGACAAGGTGGTATGGGCAGCTAAGCCGCTGCTGACCAAGGCGGGGCCTATGCTGGAACTGAGCTATGTGAGCAAGGATGGCGAGGAGGGTTATCCGGGGCGGTTGTCCGTCAAGGCGGTTTACACACTGACGCGGGAGAACGAGTTGCGCCTGGATTTCACGGCGACGACAGACAAGGAAACCATCGTGAACCTCACTCATCACTCCTACTTCAACCTCGCGGGGGAGGGCAATGGAGATATCCTCAGCCATCTTGTGACAATCCGGGCCAGCAAGTTTACTCCCGTGGACAAGACGCTCATCCCGACCGGTGAGCTTCGGCCAGTGGCGGGTACGCCGATGGATTTCAGAAAGCCGACGGCGATCGGCGCCCGCATCGGCGACACCTATGAACAGATCCAGATTGGGAAGACCGGCTATGATCATAACTGGGTGATCGACAAGGCCTCCGGCAAGCTGGGCTGGGTGGCCAAAGTCTATGAGCCTACCAGTGGTCGCGCCATGGAGGTTTTTTCAACGGAACCCGGGCTGCAATTTTACTCCGGTAATTTCCTTGATGGATCGAACGTCGGCAAGGGCGGCAAAGCCTATCGGTTTCGCACGGGCTTTTGCATGGAACCACAGCATTTCCCGGATTCACCCAACCACGCAAACTTTCCGAGTGTTGTCTTGAGGCCGGGAGAAACCTACAAGAACACAATCATCTATCGTTTTTCGGCTGGGAAATAACATCTCTATCGTTCTTTCGGGCTGCGGCATCAGCACGCCGTTGATCATCTACTGGCCGGCGGGCATGAAGCGCAAAGGTGAGTTCGAGCGGCGACCGGGACACAGCCTGAGGGGAGTTCATTACAGCTTGGAATGTCTCGAATACTTGATCGGAGAGTTTTTCGGCCGGGCGCATAATGATTTCGTACTTCCCATTGTTTAGCGCCAGTTCCGGCAGGATATAGGAAGACACAATGGTTCCCTTGCGCTGAAGATGCCGGAAGAGTTCAGCGTAATACTCTTTAATGTGCAGAGGAACGAAGTCGCAAACTTTCAGGGCAATCCTGTTCTCAAAACATGCCTGCATTTTATAGACCTGGCGGAAATTGCCCATGCAGAAGTTATTGAGCCCCACCAATCCCTCCGTGGCGGCGAAATTCTCAATCTGGTGCTCGGCGCTGCCACAGAAATGCAGCGTGCCGCCCCCGAACTCGCGAAAGACCTTCGAATTATAGGGAACAACGAATTCCAGGTATTGCTCGGTTGAAATTTGCCCACAGTCGTCATCGCAAAGCCAGACATTTCCAAACTCCGAAGGGAGCAGAATCCCGTGCGGGAAACAATCCCGGCCGCGGTCAGCCCCGATCTCCTGTTTCTGCACTTTAACCCAGCGAATGAACAGTTCGGTGGTGAACTCCATGAGTTCATGAACCGCTTGAGGGTATTCGTAAAGCCAGAGGAAAAGGGTCTCCGGTCCGACCAGCGTGAGCGCCGTGGTGAAGGGGCCTTGCGGGTCGGTACAGGAAATCGGCAGATCACTGTGTTCGCGGAAGTAACGGATGGTCTCCAGCACTCGCGGCATCAGCCCATCTTTGTGGAAATCCGGGAAATCGAGTTTTCGCACCTGTTCGGGCTCGGTGATAATCGCACCGTGAACGGCCGGGTCCAGTTTCTCCTGAAAGAGGATTTCAGCACCGAGCGCCGATGGGAGAACCCCGGTTCCATACCATGGAAAAAGGAAGGGTACGTAATCGTCGTCGTACCGGGCCATGTGCCGACGGATCTTGTCCGTCTGATAGCGCATCATGCTTGCCGGATTGGTAAAATAATCGGCGGGAATCAACTCCGCACTTTCACCCGATAGCCAATAATTGACGTCACTGACAATGAAGGGCACTTCATTGTTTTTTTTGTGCCTGTAGGCGTCGGAAATCCGCTCCCGCGACCGTTGGATCCTGCTCTCTAGGTGCATATTGCTAGGATTTAGCCGCGCCATTCCCGACATGCCTCCACGTAGGCTTCAATATTTTCCCAAGGCACTTCTGGCTCAAGCATGTGCGTGGGACAACAGAGCAGGCCGCCGAATTCCCCGGCCAGTTCTAAATTGCGCCGGGTGACGGCCTTGACTTCCTCCGGGGTTGCAAATGGCATGGTTGTCTGCGTGCCGATGGTACCGTTAAAGGAGACCCGGCCGCCGAATTGGCGCAATACCTCGGCGAAATCCATGCATTCGGGCTGGACCGGGTTGAGCACATCAATGCCGACCTCGATCAGATCGCCAATTAACGGCAAGACGTATCCACAAGAATGGTATTGTATGATGATATCCGGTTTAACAGATTTGGCAGCGTCGATCACCCTTTTCAGTCTCGGCTTAATCCAAGCGCGGTACATGTCCTGACTCATCAGCAGGGTCGATTGCATTCCTAGATCGTCGCCGAGTGCCAGGATGTCAGCCCCGGCCTGGGCATAGATTTTCGCTCTGAAACAGGCAAGGTCGGTAACCTTGTCAAGCAGCCAAAAGGCTGTGTCATCCTCAGCAGCCATTTCCATCATCAGGAGGTCCATTCGGCGCAGATACCACGAGACTTCCCATATCGTGCACTCCATCCAGACCTGCGCCGCAAGCCCCTGGCTTTGAATCCGCTCCACTTCACGCTTGGCAAAGGACCAGTCCGCGTTCTCGAAGTCCGGCCACGGATAGTCTTCAAATTCCTCCACGCTGCTCATCCGTTCCAGCGGATGCCGCATTTGGGTCATGTGTTTGGATTCGGGACCACCCGGTTCATGAGCAACCCCCCAGATATCCATCCTGGCTCCAGCCACAATGGGAGGATCATAATACGCTCCGTAAGCCCAGGTGCGCGCCGGGACAAAGCCGGGTATTTCCGCGATCCACGGGAAGCCGGGATCGGTAATGAAGCGCATTGGGAATTGAAAATACTCCCGATAATCAATCGCCTCCGGATGATGTTCGGCGAACTTGCCCTCCAACTCGGGGCAAAGATTGAAACAGACCGGGGCTTCTTTGAAGCCTTTTCTCCGGTACAAACTCAAGAGGTTTTCGCGCTTTGTCATGGATATACGAGAGTATGGCTGCTGGATTTGTTTTGTATGGCGGGGGATGATTTTGGCCAGCGTGATTTTGGCCAGCGGGGTGAACTTGATCGACCTCCGATCCTAAGCGAACCACCCAGGTGCCACAATGAAGAATCTGGCCATTCGAATGAAGAATATGGCCATCACGAAATACCATCTATTTTTAATGGAAGTGTCCATTTTATCTTGCATCAACTCGTGCTTTGGTTGATGAGCTTACGGCTTACTATATTCAGAATCCTATGGCTGCAATCCCCGTTTTCCCCCAAGAATCAAAACTGCATGAAGCTCTTCCTAGTCATGGAGGTTTTTTTGTTTTTGGCATAAGCCTGGTGGCCTCGCTGGGGGGGATGATGTTCGGATTTGATCTCGGCATCATTACCGGGGTAATTCCCTACATTAAACGGCAGTTCGCACTTGGGGATATTTCCCTTGGCTGGGTCGTGGCGATCTTTGAGCTTGGCTGCATGATCGGTGCATTCGCGATAGCCAAGTATGCAGACCGCCATGGCCGCAAAAAGACTATGCTCTGGAACGCCGGGCTACTGGTGTTCTCCTCCATCGGCATTCCTCTCTCGCCCAATGCCGCCATTCTCGCCTTTTGGCGCATCATCCAGGGGCTCAGTGTTGGTGC
Source organism: Verrucomicrobiota bacterium (assembly GCA_037143855.1). Lineage (GTDB taxonomy): Bacteria > Verrucomicrobiota > Verrucomicrobiia > Chthoniobacterales > Chthoniobacteraceae > UBA695. The sequence goes on from JBAWXX010000043.1 coordinate 13,329, forward strand.
GGCTTCCGTGCTCTCCCCCATGTACATTGCGGAAGTTTCCCCCGCAGCTTCCCGGGGGAAATATGTCTCCCTCAATCAGCTAAGTATTATTTTAGGAATCCTCCTGGCCACTGTAAGCGGCTATGTTTTTGGAGACAAAAACATCGACAGCTCGGCCTGGCGTTTTATGCTCGGCTCAGCGGTGGCGCCTGCATTATTTTTTTTGCTACTGCTTTTTTTCATTCCCGAAACACCCCGCTGGCTGGTTAAGGCAGAGCGGGACACCGAAGCGCTTGAGGTGCTTAAAAAAACCGGGTGCGCAAGCCAGTTTGAAGAAATCAAGGCAACCTTGCGCGAGAAGCATCGGCACGGGAGATTCCGGGATCTTCTCTCCCCGGGGTTGTTCACCGCACTCATGGTGGGGATTGGGCTGGCTGTATTGCAACAGTTCTGCGGGGCCAACAACGTGACCACCTATATGCAGGTCATTTTCGAAAAAGCGCGTATCGAGCTGACCGATGGTCTTTTCAAGGGAATGTTCGTTGGCTTGGTTTTCTTCTTTTCCACGTTTGTGGCTATTGCCACGATAGACAAACTCGGACGCAGAAAGCTCGTGCTCATCGGCACCGCCCTGATGGCAATGATTCTGTTCGCCTTGGCTGGCGCATTCCGGCTCATTGGCCAAAAGGAACTCGCCGGGCAGGACACCTCTCAGGTAGGGCTCTTAATCTTTGGGCTGGTGCTGGCCTATATTGCCACCTTTGCCTTCACCCTGGGGCCGGTAGTTTGGGTGCTTTTGGCGGAGATATATCCCAATTTTATCCGCGAAAAAGCCCTCTCACTAGCATCCTGCGTGCTGTGGACAGCAACGTTTGTGGTCGTTCTGGTCACTCCCGCTCTATTGAACCTCAGCCCGATTTTCAATTTCGTCCTCTTTGCATGTTTTAACGTGATTGGTTTTTTTGCATGTTACAAATGGCTGCCTGAAACCAAAGGCTTGTCGCTGGAAGAAATGGATGCGCTGTGGACCAAAGATCGGAATGCGCCGATGTAAAATCACCGCCTCCACTGGGCCGGTGTGGTGCCGGTCTTTGATTTGAAGGTGAGGGAGAAGTGATGAGCGTCGCTAAATCCCAATCTGACGGCAAGATCGCTGACCTTGATGCGTTCTTCTTCCAGGAGACGCTTGGCGAGCGATATCCGAAAGTTCGGCAAAAACTGGTGTGGGGGCATGCCAAGTCGTCTGATATCCTGGAAAAAGTAAAACGCGGCCGCGCCAAACTTAATAAGTTACAGAGCGTGCGGCGACCTACACCAGGACAAGACCACCTGCTCCGCAGGCTTGACACATTCGGTTCGCTTATGACAGGCTTTTCGCATGAAAGAGCTTATCCCGATCGGTCTTGATGGGATGTGTTCCCGTAGCCCCCGGAACGCGATTTATTATCAGATGGCCATGATTCTTCGGGTTGTGATGATTTTGAGCGCAGGGTGGTTGCTGGGTTCGACGTTCGCCTTGGCGAATGATTGGAGGCAATACCGCGGCCCTCATGGCGACGGGACTTCGTCCGATACCGTGATCAACCGGGACTGGAAAGCCAAGCCGCCGGTGCTGCTCTGGTCCTATCCGTTAGGCGACGAGGGTTGGAGCAACCCGTCCGTGGGGGATGGCCGTGTATTTTTGATGGACCATGAGGGCAGGTCAGAAAGTCCGGACCTTGTGCGGGCCTTGGACTTGGAAACCGGACGGGTCATCTGGAGTACGCCGCTTGCCGGGCCCAGCCAGGATAAATATGGCTATACGGCCCAGACCCCAGCGCTCGACGATGGGAAACTGTATTGCGTCAGCCATACTATGCAGGTGAGCTGCCTTGATGCCGCCACCGGCAAAATCATCTGGACGCGTGATGCCGCCCGCGATTTTTCTGCCTGCCCCGCCGAGAAGGTGTTGGCGCATACCGCCTCGCCTCTGGTTGATGCGCAACACGTGTACATTGTGCCTGGAGGGCCGGATGCCTCCGTGGTGGCGCTCGACAAGAATACAGGCGCTACTTGTTGGAAAGCGCCCGGCGGGCCAGCCGGTTATGCTTCCCCGATTTTTTATGGCGACGGCACAAACCGGCAGTTGGTGGCATTCAACAGCGAAGGGTTGATTGGATTTAATCCCTGCGATGGCCGCCGCCTTTGGACGCAACCTTGGATTACGTCCTGCAACCAGAATGCGGCCACGCCGATTGTGGTCGGGAAACAGATTTTCATCACCAGCGCCTGGCGGGTAGGCGCTGGGCTGGTGGATATTACGGACAACAAACCGTCGATAGTCTGGCAGACAAAGGATCTTCAAGCGCGTTTCAGCAGCCCCGTGCATGTCAACGGGTTTATCTATGGTGTCAGTGAACCTCAGTCGCCCGGGCATCTTGTGTGTCTCGATGCCGTGACCGGAGCGACAAAGTGGAAGCAACCAGGGTTTGATTTTGGCCCTTTAGGCGCCGTGGGGGACACGCTTATCGTGCTGAATGGGAAGACGGGGGACATTGTCCTTGTCCAAGCGACCAGTGTGGCCTACCGGGAACTTGGGCGGATCAAATCGGAACAGCCGGCTCCTGCCTGGAACCTGCCGATTGTTGCGGATGGCAAACTGTTGGTTCGTAACAAGAAGTCGCTGTTCTGTCTGAACGTGGCGCCATAGGCTGAGGTTATAAGCAATTCTCAATGTTGATTGAACCTAAAAACGGCAATGGATCGGGGCGATCTGACACAATCTACTTGGCTGCGAGTGACTTTCGTCGAGGCTCGCCGTATCCATTTGGATACGCCTCGTCTCTCCTTAAGTCATCGCGGCTTAAGTCATCGCGGCTCAGTATCTTATGTCAGCTCATCCCCTCCCATCACCGTTTTTAGGTTGAATCAGCGATTCCTTAGATCTGTTCCTCTATGCCCTTTCCCGACAAATATGATGCGCCTTCCATGCTTGATGCGAAAGCGCCGCGACGGTTCCACATCATGGCCAAGCCTGCCGGCTCGTCATGCAATCTTGATTGCACTTACTGTTTTTATCTGAGCAAGGCAGATCTCCCGCACGGTCCCGGACCTGGCCGGATGAGCGATGAGACATTAGAGGTTTTCATCCGCCAATACATAGAAGGGGTGACTGCGGGAGATGTCGTCTTTTCCTGGCAAGGCGGTGAGCCGACATTGCGTGGCCTCGACTTCTATAGGAAGGTCATTGCGCTGGAAAAGAAATATGTCCGGCCTGGCCAGCGCATTCAGAATGATCTTCAGACCAACGGCACGCTTCTGGACGAGGAATGGGCGGTGTTTTTGAAAGAAAACCGTTTTCTGGTGGGGCTGAGCATCGACGGACCGCGCATACTCCATGACCACTACCGCGTCACCAAAGGAGGCGAACCAACCTTTGAGAAAGTATTCCAGGCGGCCAAACTGCTTAAGCGTCACGAGGTTCCATTCAATACGCTCACATGCATCAACCGGTTTAACGCGCGCCGTCCGCTCGATGTTTACCGTTTTTTACGGCATGAACTCGGCTCTACCCACATGCAGTTTATTCCGATTGTGGAATACCGTGGATTCAAGCGCACGGCACCGCAGCGCTGGGACGATACATCGCTTCCCGTTGATGGCGCTCCTGAATCGCACCCCGGCCATGCAGATTCTATTGTCACGGAGTGGTCGGTCGATCCCGAAGATTGGGGTTACTTCCTGAGCCGCGTCTTTGACGAGTGGCACTCGCGCGATATCGGGAAGGTGTATGTAAATCACATCGAGACCCTTGTGGCACAGCATCTCGGCATGCCTTCCCAGATGTGCGTTTACAGCGAACTCTGCGGAAAAGGCCTGGCGGTGGAGCATGACGGCTCCCTCTATGCTTGCGACCACTATGTTTATCCCGAATACCGCCTTGGAAATATTCACGAAACGCCGGTGGGGCGGATAGCGTTTTCGCGGGACCAGGTGAAATTCGGTTATGCAAAAAGCGAAGCACTGCCAAAATATTGCCGAAATTGCGCTTTCCTAACGGATTGTTGGGGGGAGTGCCCCAAAAACCGGATATTGCGTACGCCCGACGGCGAACCGGGGCTCAATTACCTCTGCCGCGGTTTCAAACGTTACTTCGAGCACGCGCTGCCGGAAATCGACCGGATCGTGACCGTGTTGCGCCGCAACCCCGTCGCCTCGCTTTCACGAATGAGTACCCCCAACGTCTAATGATCGGACGGTGGATGAGCTCTCGATAGATTTAATGTTGGTATTCGTTTCTACAAAAGGGACATGTTGGCAGGGGAACGTTCCCCATGTCGCTTTCAACAGCGATTTTATAGCCTATGAAAAGTGGGTTCAAAATAGTTTGACACCCTAGATCGATAGAGGGCAGGATTATTTTAATGTTTACTGAATGAAGCCCGAATCCCCCCCTCATCCCCCGGCTGTATTTGCTCAAAGCGCTCGGTGAAACCGAAAACAACACCACCGAGAACTGAGCTTGGTCGAATCCTAAACTTTGCCGTTGCCCAGAATTCCAGAGAGGGGCAATCCCGATTGAGCACATCCAGCAAACTAAAAAGAAAATCGTGCGAGATAGAGCCAGGCCAACAAATTTAAAAAAAAGAAACTATGGACATGATGAATATGTATACCGCGGACAAGCCGACGGCCTCGCAGGGCAACAGCACAATGCTGGTTGCCAGCGTGACGGTGGCGGCTTTGGGGTCGTTTCTGTTTGGTTTTGATACGGCGGTTATCTCGGGCACCACTGAGGCGCTAAGGCAGGTCTTTGGATTATCCGACAACCTGTTGGGCTTCACTGTCTCCAGTGCGTTGATTGGAACCATGGCTGGCTCTCTGCTGGTGGGCCGTCCCGCAGACTGGTGGGGGCGTCGTCCGGTTCTGTCGGCGTTGGCGGTGCTTTTCATCCTTTCGGCCTTCGGTTGCGCATGGGCGCAAAACTGGCATGCCCTGCTGTTTTTCCGCTTTCTGGGCGGGGTGGCGGTGGGCGGGGCCTCGGTCGTCTCGCCAATGTACATCACCGAGATTGCCCCGGCCAAACGTCGAGGGGTGTTGGTGGCGATCACTCAGTTGAACATCGTAGTTGGCATCCTTGTCGCCTACTGCTCCAACTATGGAATTGCCGCCGTTTTCGGGCCGGAGTATGCGAACAACTGGCGCTGGATGTTCGGCGTGATGGCGGTGCCCTCGCTGGCGTTTCTCGCCGCTACTCTGCTGATTCCTGAGAGCCCGCGCTGGCTGGTCAAGTGTAACCGCCGGGAGCAAGCCGAGCGGGTCCTCGCGCGCATCGGGCATGAGAATCCGGCCGCGGAGGTCGAGGACATTGCCCAGTCGCTCCACGCCGGTATGGCCGACACGCACCAACGGCTGTTCCAGCGCAAGCATCTCCGGCCGCTGCTATTGGCAACGATGATCGCGGTATTCAATCAACTCGACGGAATCAACGCCATTATCTACTACACCGCTGACATCTTTCGGATGGCAGGGGCCGATAAGGCCAGCGCGCTGCAGCAGTCGATGCTCGTGGGGTTGACGAACCTGGTGTTGACACTGGTGGCGATGGGGCTGATCGATCGCATTGGCCGCAAGGCACTGCTGCTGGTGGGGTCAGTGACCTTCGTGCTCTCTCACGGTCTGGCTGCATGGGTGTTTTGGACGCATGCGCAGGGGTGGGTGGTGATCGCGGCGCTGATGGGTATCGTGGGAACGCACGCCTACTCGCAGGGCGCCGTTGTCTGGGTTGTCATTAACGAACTGCTGCCCAATGCGATCCGAGCCTCAGGAGCGGCGCTCATCTGTTTCCTCATGTGGATGTTGTGCGCGGGCGTGAGTTGGTCATTCCCGATCATCGCCAGAGCGTCAGGCGCCCTTGCGTTCGGGTTCTTCGCTGCCATGATGGTTCTGCAACTGATCCTCGTATGGAAGTATTTACCGGAGACCAAGGGCGTTTCCCTTGAGGCGCTGCAAAAACAACTGGGGGTGCTCGATTAGAACATCCGCCAAAAGAAATTTCCGCAATAAGAATGCGAGCGCCGCAGTCCGTGGGCAAGGAAGGAGCAAAGCGGCTGTAGTGCAGAGCCGTTGTCCGGGCGAAATGCCCCCGCTCCATGGACTCCCCCCCCGCGGATTCTTTACGGAAAGGACTTTGGGCAGATGCTATAGATGCGTGAACCCTGGAAGAAACGGCTTGAAAACTAACGCGGTCTAGAGCAAAAAGGCCTCGCTGATGCCAAATCCCTTCTCTGCTCTCCCTCTGCCGATCTCCTCCAATGCTCTTCAACTCGAAGGCGATCCGGCCGTTGGCTTGTTCCTTGACTATCCGCTCCTTGCAGGCCGCAGGGATTGGGCAGAGGAGGTTTTCGGCGCTGCCAAACACGGTCGGCGTGGCATTGTGCTTGCCCCCGTGTATGCTATCGAAATGCTGACCCGCCCATGCAATGCCAGCCAGGCGCTCTTTGCCGAGGGACAATGTGGTTGCGGCAGCAAGTATTAAGCCCCATGAACACTCCCCCTGCCTGCACGTCTTCTGCAAAGGAAAAAGTTCCGCTTTCCACCCGGATCGCCTTCGGGGCCGGCGGCTTTTCCTCGGCGTTCATCATGCAGGTGTTTTTCATCCTGGTGTATCCCATTTACCAGGTGGGCCTGGGGATGAATCCGGCTTGGCTCGGCTGGGCTCTGGCCGCGCCGCGGCTTCTGGATTTCTTCATCGACCCGCTCATTGGTAATTTTTCCGACAACATCAAGACCCGCTGGGGCCGGCGCCGGCCGCTAATTCTGGGCGGCGCAGGTTTTTGCGCGGTCATTCTGCCCTTGCTTTGGATGCCGCCCACGCAGGAACCGAGAATGATGCTGGCCTACTTCGTGGCGATGAGCTGCGTCTATACCCTCGGCTACGCCACCTTCGAAGTTCCTTATACCGGCTTGGGTTACGAGTTAACCGATGATTATGACGAGCGGACGCGGGTGCTGGCTTGGCGCATGTATATGGGGTTGGCCGGAATTCTCATCTCCGGCTGGGCCCTCAAGCTCTGTTTCCTGCCAATCTTCGGTGGCAACGAGGTCAAGGGCGCGCCCTGGGTCTCGGGGGGCATTAGTCTCTTGATTCTGCTTGGGGCGGTTGTGACCTGTTCCGGCGTGAGGGAAAAGAGTCTCCGTCGCCAGCCCGAGGTGCGAGTCCTTGAGGCCATCCGGCTGACATTTACCAACCGGCCTTTTGTGAAGTTGATGGTGGTGAACCTGATTGTCCGGGTGGGGATCGTTTCCATTGGGCCCATTGCCTATTACATTAACGCCTACGAGGTCTGCCGACTTCCGGATTTTCAGGCCAGCAAGGAATTTGCGGCCAAGATCAGCGGGTGGAGCGTCACGCTGGTTGTCCTTGCCAGCTATGCCTCGCTCCCCGCTGCGGCCTGGCTTTCCAAGCGGGGCAGCAAACGCTTTTCGATGGTGCTTTGCCTGGCGGTGGCGGCACTCGGTTCTGCCAGCTTCTGGTTCACCTTCGATGCCCGGTGGCCTTACCTCCAGCTAGTTTCCGCGGTCGTCTCCAGCGCCGCCATGAATGGGGTCTGGCTTCTGATGAGTTCCATGGTCGCCGACATCTGCGACGAGGATCAGCTTCGCACCGGGATGCGCCGGGAGGGGGTTTTCGGCGCGAGCTATTCGGTGGTGGAAAAGCTTGCCGGGGCGGCGGCCACCAGCCTGGGCGGGTGGCTGCTGTTGGTCCTGGGCTACAATGCCCAACGGGCCTTGGCGGGGGATGTCGCTCCCGAGATTATTTTCCGAATGAAAGCCATTTACGTCTTCGCCCAGTGTGGCGCCCTTCTCGTGGCCATTTGGCTGATTGCCTCCTACCCGCTCACCCGCGCACGGGCCGCCGAGGTTCGCCGATTGCTTGAAGAAAAAGAGTCCCTATGATCCGATCCACCTCCATCCTGCTCTCTCTCACCCTTTTGATGGCTTGCGCCGCGGGCGCAGCCGAAATCGAAAATGCCCAGCTCCGGGTGGTGGTTGAGGAGAACGGTTCCCTCAAAGTAACCGACAAACGCAACGGCCGCCACTGGGAGCAACAAGCCCTCTCCAGCGAGTTCAAGGCGTCGAGCAAGCCGCAGTTAGCCGGAGGCAAAATCGAGTTTACCCTCGCCCTGGAGGGCCGGGCCCGCCAGGGCAAGCTGATCCAACCCGCCGAATACAAGGCGGTGGTGGCCTTGGAAAAGGACCAATCGGAGGTTACCCTCGCCCTGGAACCTTCAGCCGATGTGCTCGCCAGGGAGTGGCACACCGTCCGTTATCCGTTTGTCTTTTTGCCCCCGAGCGGCCCGGCCCCCTACATCCTCTATCCGCATGGCGAGGGAATGCTCATCCCGGCCAACAGGACGCATCCCGATTTTATCCAAATCCCCGATGGCTCCCTTTACGGTGGAGTCTGGTGTTATCTGAACTGCATCGGCACCGTTGAACTGGAAAGCGGGGCAGGGATGCTCGCAATCCCGGAGCCGTTTGAAGCGGGCGAGATTTACTGGCCTAAACTGGAGGCCGGAGCGGTTGGATTCGAGCATGGCTGGCAGGCCAGCCGTTATAAGCTCGACCGCCCTCTTTCCTTGCGCTGGCAGTTTACCGATCAAGGCGGCTACGTCTCGATGGCAAAAAATTACCGCGCGTGGTGCGGCACTAAAGGCTGGCGCAAGACCCTGCGCGAGAAAGCAAAGGAAAACCCGGAGGTGGACAAACTCCTGGGCGCCCCCATCTTTTGGGCTTATGGCGACATAAAAGAACTCAATGGCATTTTCGACAAGCTCCGTGCCGGGGGGATGCAGCATTGCGTGCTCGGGCTGGATCAGCGCCTTTACTACGGCTTGCTCGAACCGGATGCCGCGCAGCTTGCCCAGCGGCAGGCTTTGGTGGAAAAAGTGCGGGCTGCTGGTTTCCTTGTCCACCACTATGACAACTACCGGGACGCCTTTGCCCGCGACCCGGAGGAGTTTCCGTGGATGCAGATGAACATGGACGCCTACCCCCATGATATCGTGGTGCGCGAAGACGGCCAGTTGCTCAGCCCCGGGTTTCAAGGCAAACACGGAAGGGTTGGCGGCGTAATCACCCCGGGGGCTTTTCTCAAATACGCGCGCAGCCATTTTCCAAGCGACCTCAAGCGCTACCCGTGGAACGCCCGATTCATTGACTGTGTGGGCTCGTGCGGGTTCACCGAGGGGGTGGACTGGCATCCCGGCAGGAGCTACACATCCATCTACTATACGCGCGAGCAAAGAGAGGCGCTCATGAAGTATTCCTTTAAGATGGGCCAGGTCACGGGCACCGAATGCGGGCTCGATTACCTGATTTCCTCGACCTGCTGGTTTGACGGCGCCATGAGCCTGGTGCGGTATGTCGATTTGCCTCCCGGCACCTTTGCCCTGCAAACCGCGAACGCCGACGGGAGTGTGTCGGGCAAGAGCAGCGCCGATGAAGTGCCTCTTGGGGGTGGTAAACCTTATGCCGTCAGTGAAAGCATCAAGTATCGGGTTCCCTTCTGGTCTTTGGTTCACCACGACGACGCGGTCGTGACATGGCGCTGGGAAAACGGGATGAACCACCCCATGGAGCATTGGCGGCGCAAGCTGCTCTTGAACTTCCTTCATGGCACCCCGCCCATGTACCGCATGGACCTTCAGGAATTCCTCCCCATCGAGAATGGCATCGCTGCCACCAACGCGATCCTTTTCCCATGGCTAAGCCGTGTCGGGTTTGAAGAAATGACCGATCATCGGTTCCTTACGGCGGATCGCACCGTTCAGATGAGTTGCTTCTCCTCTGGCGCCGGCATTGTGGTCAATTTTGGGCAGAAATCCTATCGGCTGCCGGACGGGCAGGATATCCCCCCGGAGGGCTACGCCTGCTTTACGGGGCCGCTCGGTAAAGGTGGGGCGCCCAAACAATGCGAAGCCCCCAAGAGCCTCTCCCCGGCCATCGGCACCCACGGAATCACCAGATAACTGCTCCACTGCTGGCTCTGTCGGCCCGGATAGTGATCTTCACTTGCGGCCACGCCGCGCGCTGCCCCTTGACGAGGAGCTTGAGCACGGCGGCAGAGTGGTGGGCGGCGTCGATATTACTGGGGCGCAGGTAGGCGGTCAGCAGTTGTTCGCCGCAGAAGACGTAGAGCGGCAGGAAACACCAGTCGCCGTAGTAGCCGTGGAAGTGGCGTCCCGACTGGTTGCCATGCACGCGGTCGTCGGTGGCGTCGAAATCCAAAATCAACTCCTTGGGCGGGCTCTTGTGGGAGGCGATGAACTGTTCCAGGAGGATTTTGTGCATCTCCCAAGCCGCCAGGCGGTCGGCCCGATTTTCCAAAAGGACTCCGCCCCGCAAAGCATGGCGCACAGGGCAATCATGAGGATGTCCTCAAGACGGTGTTCCTTGGTGCGATCAACGCGCGGATCGATGCTACTTACAAAGTGTTCGCTCAAGCTGGTGGGATGCCGGGTAGGTTGCATCCCGAGTTTCTCTCAGAAGTGTATAAAAAAGTACACTTTTATCGAAAACAATTCGCGTGCCATTTTCTGCGGTTTCTTGCGCTATTTAGATGCGTTTGCCCTGAAAAATCCCGAGCAACTGGCTTAAACTTCCATCACGATGGGGAACCCGTGGCTTGTATCTGTTTTTCAATTCACCTTCAGACTGCCAGTTCGGGGTTCCCCATTCAACTTCCGCTCTTGCCCCTTCATCCCTGTTTTGGGCAAGAGTGGGTCTGACATGTGAAAAAACAGGCTCTTGCCACGCCCCGGCACAGCATGAGGGCCACGCAACCACCTGCGACCACAGAATCGCCCAGCGGCAGGTCGTAATGGTAGGAAGCGGCGGAGCCAACGGTGGCCATCGCCGCGCCAAAGAGCATGGAAATGGCGAGGTGCGTGTGAAGGCTTCTGGAAAACACCGCCGCGCAAAGCACCGGCAGGATGAGGAACCCGAAGGTGACCAGCGGGCCAACGGTGGCAACGGCGACGCTGATGACGGCACCGTTGAGCAAGGCGATGAGCAGATTCCAGATGCCGGGCCGCACTCCGGCGGCTCGCGCGAAGTCGATATCCGAGAGGATCAGGAGCAGCCGACGACGGAACGCCAGTGACACGAAGGCGCAAGTGCCGAGCGCGATGGCCAGGACGGCGAGGCTTGAATTGCTGATAAGCAAGAGCCGCCCGTGAAAGAGATCTTGGATGTAAATTTCGCCCACGGCGTTGCTGGAAAGCAGCAGGTTTGAGGAAGAGACGGCTGTGAGAAAGACGAAAGCGAGGGTTGCCTCGGCCAACCGCTTTCTCCCCGCCAGCCAGAGGAGCACGGGCAGGGTGAAGAGCGCCGCGCCAAGAAATGCCCTGGCGGAATCGTCCGCAAGCGACGCGCACCACGCCCAGCCATAGGCCGAGCCTAGGAAGACGAAGGCCACCCCGGCAAGGGAGACTTGCGGCAGGGCGAGCCCCAGCAGAATGGAGCGGCCCAGAACGAGGTTGCGCCCGATGATGGGGCAGCAGCATCCCATGAGGAGCGCGGCCCAGAAGGCTTTGGTTGCAAGAAAGTCCATAGGTTAGGATTGGTCGGCTAAGGTTGCTTCCACAGGTTCAGGGCAATGGGCGAATGGATGAATGCGGCCCTCGCTCACTCGCACAAAGCGCTGGGCGATTTCATGGAAAACGCCCGGTTCATGCGTGACGAGGACCACGGTGACGCGTTCCTCCCGGTTAAGGCGATCCAGCAACCGGGCAATGATCCCTTGCGTTTCGTGATCCACTCCGGCAGTCGGCTCATCCAGGATCAAGACAGTGGGCTTCACGGCCAAGGCCCGGGCGAGCAGCACGCGCTGGCGCTGCCCGCCGGACAATTCGAAAAACGAGCGCCGCGCCAGATTCTCGGCATCACATTCGCTCAGGCACTCCAAGTAGAATGCCCGTTCCATCCTCCAAAAAGTGCGCCAAACCGGTAGCCTTGCAGACCCGCCAAGCTCCACCAGTTCCAGCGCGGTGATAGGCAGCGGGGTGTCGGCATTGGCTTGTTGCGGCACATAGCCGAACTTCACGCCATCCACATTGCGTGTCCCTGCCAGTAGCGGCAGCAGCCCGGTCACGCTTTTTAAGAGCGTGCTTTTACCGCCGCCATTGGGTCCACCGATGATCAGGAAATCCCCCGCCGGAATTTCCAGATCGAGGGCTTCCAATACTGCGTTCCGGCCATAGCCGAGGGTTGCATTTTTGAGGAGGATGGAGCCCATTGATTACTCCTTTCCTGCGAAGGCGTTCACCACGGCTTCCATGAAGGCGATGTAATCGGTCGCCTCCTTGGTGCCGTGGACTTGGATCGGCACGCTCACTAGCCGCGCTCCCGTAGCCTCGGCGATTTGCTTGGGCAAGCGGTCGCTGTAAAAACTCTCTTTCACGATGAGGCGGACGTTGTCCGCCTTCATCCGTGCGATCAACTCCTCCACGTAGCGTGGTCCGGGCTCGATACCAGGTTTGGGTTGGATCGTTCCAACGGGTTGCACTCCAAACCGCTCGGCGAAGTAGGGCCAGACGGGGTGGTAGGAAACAAACCGGATATTTTTCCCGGCGAGCTTCTGTTTCCACTCGACGATCTTCGCATCGAGTTGGGCCGTGAATTGCTTAGCGTTTGCTTGGAATTGCGCCGCGTTTGCGGGGTCAATCTCCGAAAGGCGTGCGGCGATTTCGCCAATGACAATCCGCATTCGGAGCGGATCAGTATTGTAATGCGGGTTGCCGTGCGGATGCACGTCCCCTTCGCTCCGGTCCAGGCTCGTGGGGGCTTCGCGTACGGAGATGCCGCGCGAGCAGTCGAGATACCCCGGCTTGCCGACCTGAATCTTCTGGTTGCGGGATTCCGCCAGCAATGCCGGGGCGTAGGCGTGTTCCAGGTCGAGCCCCATGACGATGAACAAGTCAGCCTGTGCCAGTTTGGTCACCATGCTGGGACGCATAAGCACGTTGTGAGGGTCTTCCACGCCGCTTGCCATTGCGTAGACATCCACCTTGTCGCCGCCGATGCGATTGGTGAAGTCGGCCAGATCGGGAATCGTGACGACCACTTTAACTGGCGCGGCTTGCGCGGAGATGGAGTAGAGGCTGACGAAGAGGCTTGCCAGTGTGAGAAAGAAGAGTTTTTTCATTTGAGTTACGAATCAATCAAATTGCGTTGCGGGTGATTTTGAAGTGGATCAGGGCGCGAAGTCGTGCTTGTGAGCGCCCAGGATGACGGTCCATTGGAAGAATGCCTGGATGTCGTTGCGCCCTTTGCCTGGCACAATGTCCTCCGAGTCGTTCACGTAATTGAGTTGAAACCGCAGCCGATTGAACTCGCTCAAATTGAGCGTGAGGTAGGCGGAATACGTCCAGACGTTGTTGGTAAGTCCGCTGAGGCTGTCGGCATCGTCGTTGTTGTCGCCGTCGAGCAGTTGAAAAGTGTTGGAGTGGGTGTAATCCACGCGCACGCCGGGTTGCCACAGTTTTCCGAAGCGATACTGCGCATAAACATAGCCGCCCACAGCGGAGGCGCTGCCCGCGGGTTGGTTAAACAGCGGCTCAGTCGAATTGCTTTGCCAGAGCGTCTGGTCCGCGAGTTGACCCGATTGCTTGCTCCAGAGCACCTCGCCGCCGGTTTCAAACATATCGTATTTGGCGGGATCTGGCTGCCATTCCAGTTTCGCATCGGCGCTGGCAATCTGCCGCTGGGTGTCTTGGCTCCCCTTGGCGTAATCCGCTCCAAGATGCAGCACCTTACCGCCTCCCAAATCGAAGAGCGTTGCCGCGCGGCCGTAACCCATGAGCGACTGGAACGGACGGTTGGCCCGGTCGTTGAAGGTACTTGCGCTGTTGACGCTGCCGTCGGGGTTGAGAAGCATGCTGGTGATCGGCAAATCGGCTCCGATGTTATCCACCACGCCGCCCGTGAGACGCAAGTAGTGATCCATCGGCACGAGCCAGTTCAACTCGAAGCCACGGGATGCATCCTCGCCTCCAATGATTTCCGTCAACGACCGGGGGCGGTCGACAAAAGGTAAGTCGTGCGAGTGGATCTTGTCCATCCGGGTGAAGTCCGCGAAGAACTGCCCGGCCTTGAGTTGCAATCCCCACGGCAGATTGGTCGTTTGAATCGCGGCCTCCTCGACGCCGAGACTGGTTTTGTCAAAGATGCCGAGTTTCTCGGTGGGGGCGAGTTCCGTTTCCGCGTTGAACACGAGGTAAGCCCGCGCATACTGATCCACGTTGGACTGGATCATCACTTCCGCATCGCGCAGCGTGAAGTTCACGTTGTTCGCCTTGCGGGAATAGGAGGTGATGAAATCGACCGCCGCCGAGATGTCCGGGTTGAACAAACCGCTTTTCACTTGGCGCTGGGCGGATTTCAATTCATCCACGTCGCGCTGGATTTGATCAAGCGTGCCCGCCGAGGCGCTCGGGCTGGGTTCGGCAGGGGCCTCCGTTGCACCACCAAGTGCCGCAGTGGCGGGGGCATGGTAGCCGTCCCAAAGCTGCTTTTGGCTGTCGAGTTGTTGTTGGAGATTACCAACGGTTTTGGTGAGGGCTTCCACTTGCCGACGGAGGGTTTCCAGATCGGCGGGAGCGGGAGTCGGTTCAGGAGCGTTTTGGGCAAAGAGCCGGGAGGCGTTTAAGACGCCGATGGCAACAAACAAGGGAACGTTTTTTTTCAAAGCAAAAGAAAATGGGTTGGGAATGGTTAATCGTGAATCGCAGACGCGAGGCCCCTTGATCGGAGGCGCGGCGGAGGGACAGATGTCCGATGGATTGAACCGCACCAGGATGCCGGAATAATGCCGCCGGATGGGACGGAGAGGCAAAATGGCGCGAAGGCTCAAAGAGATAGCCCGCAGCCAGAGCTCGGCGCGGAGCGGTTCAAATAAGGAGAAACGGGCGCGTTACAAGCCAGGAGGCGCGTGTTCCAAGACGCGGTGGGAGAGGAACAGGCTCTCGATCCAGATGGTGCAAATCCGTTGCACGCAAGTCCGGGGGACTACCAGAAATACAACCAGCGTCAACGCGACCGGGACGCCATCACACCCGCCGTGGGCAAACAAAGTCACCACGCATTCGTGGTCTTGGTCATCAGCGTCAGGGTGCGCCCAGTGATGAAGCGCCGGGCACACCGTCATCGCCACCACGACAAGCAGTTGCGCCACCAGCAATGCCACGATGGCACGCCGAAAAACGAAGCTCTGGAAGCGGAGAAATCGTGACATGGTCACTCCAACTGTTTGGCGCATTCTTTCTTAAAAAGCAACTATTCCATCGCGCAATTGGGGCGCAATGGCAATATTATACTGAATAATCCACTGGGTGCGATTAAAGTTGGCGTACGAAAAAGTTTGAGAAAGTGCTGGTACGATTG
>JBAWXX010000044.1:0-28359 GCA_037143855.1 Verrucomicrobiota bacterium
AGCGACTCTCGCCGCCGAAGAGCATACGACAAAATAAACCGAAACCGCTCTAAACCCCAAGGGCCGAGAGGACGGCGGAAACGTCGGCGAGGTTGTCAAAGAGGAAATCGGGCCGGTGGGCGGCCAACTGCTCCCGGGTGTGGCCGCCGGTGGCGATGGCGACCGTGCGCGCGCCGATGACCCGCCCGCAGGTGATGTCGTGCGGGGTGTCGCCCAGCACAAACGTCCGCTCCGGCGGGAAGTCGACGCCATGGCGCTTGCGGGCGCGGGCCTGGGCAAAGGGGCCGAGGCGGTTGCGGTCGGTGGCATCGTCGGCGTAGGCTCCAAATTCAAAGTAGCTCCAGAGGCCGTAGTGGGTCAGCTTGATCTGCGCGCCGCGCTCCAGGTTGCCCGTGAGCAGGGCGACGGCGACCTGCGGGCGGCCCTTGAGGGCTTCGAGCAGCTCGACAATGCCCGGCAGCAGGCGGCCGTGCTTGCGCGGCAGCTCCACGGTGAGGTGGGCCAGGTACAAGTCCAGGAACGCGGCGGCGCGCTCGGGCGTCCATTCCACGCCGAATTTTTGGAAGACGTTGCGGGTAATGAGGTGGTCGGTGCGCCCGGCGATCTCCACGCCTTGCAGGCCGTTTTCGACGCCAAACATGTCGTGCACGGCGAGCCGCATGGAAGCTTCGCCCGCCCCGCCGGAGGCGATCAAGGTGCCGTCGATGTCAAAAAGAAAAAGATGTGTTTTGGCCGGTTGTGCAGACATGGGATCTTGCCAGAGTGCCAGCAAACGGCCCCCGACGCAACCCGTTGGAGTAAACCTAAAAACGGGGATGGGAGGGGATGAGCTGACACAAGATAAAGATACTGAGTCGGGTTCCTCGCTATTGGCTTAGGGTAAAGAAGGGACGCTCTCTGCGCGTCTTCCGCTATTTCCGCCCGATTTTGACGGAGACGGCGTCGTAATCCCCATCGTCCCGCTTGCGGACAGAGCCCCGGATTTCCTGGCCGGGGGCGAGCGCCTCGAACGCGGTGGCCGCCGTGTCGCCCTGGGTGATTTTGGTTTCCGGCAGGACGTGGACCTGGCGGAAGACTTTCTTCCCCATGCAAAAGGTGCGGGCCGTCGCGTCCACGGAGACGATCACGCTTTGGAAGGGAAAGGGCCGGGGCTTGGCGGCGGGATCGGCGGCAGCCGGGAACGGCGCGGCGCAGAGAGCCAGGCAGAGCGCGGCGGCGGTCAGGAAAAGACGAGGAGGAAGAAGAAGGAAGCGCATGGAGAAAGGAGGTTTTAGGATAGGCTCTCAGGCAAGGTTTTTCTCGGCGGCGGCCGCCCCCTGGATGAGCACGGTTTCGAGGTTCACGCGCATGGCCTCAAACGCCTCCTGGTCCAGGTCCCGGGGAACGGCGAACGGCTCGCCAACAACGACGCTGACGCGGGCAAACGGCTTGGGGATGCGGAAGGCGTCCCAGCTTTTCAGCTCCCAGTACCGGGAGTAGGCGACATGCAGCGGCATGATGGGCGCGCCGGTAAGCTGGGCCAGCTTGATGGCGCCGGGGTGAAGCTGGTACTTCGGCCCGCGGGGGCCGTCGGGCGAGATCCCGATATCGCCGCCAGCGGCCAGGACGGCCGCCATCTCGCGCAGGGCCGCAGAACCGCGCCGGGAGCTGGACCCCCGCACGCTTTTGATCTGGAAATGGGCCATCACCCCGGCAACGATCGCGCCGTCCTTGCTCGGGCTGGTCAGGCAATAGCCCCGCCGCCAGTTGCAGAAGCGAACGTAAAGCAGCGGCATGGCCAGGATGCGGTTGTGCCAAAACACCGCGATGAGTGAGCGGTTGCCCTCGGGGCGCGTGAGGCCGTAACGGTCCTCCATGCGCCAACGCAACGTTGACGCGAGGATGCGCAGCAAAAAAACGACCAAAGTAGGGAGGTATCGGCGGGCGGCCTGCATAGCGAATGGCATTTGTAACGCAATAGCGGCCGGATTGCCAGACTTGCAAGCGCCTCTGAAATGTGACAATTGTTTTCTTTCCATGCGCCGCCACCTTTTCCTCCCCCTGGTCCTCGGGGGGCTGCTGTGCCTCGGCGGCGGGGCGCGGGCGGAGGATTCGCGGATGGACCAGATCCTCCATCCCGGCACGGAGCGGGCGTTCGATCTGACCAAGGAAAAACGCTTCGGCTCCAAGGCTTTTGACAGCCGCTCGAACAAGGTCATCGAAAAGAAATCCGTCTTCCTGCCGCAGAAGTTCGACACCAAGACCTACCTGACGGGCGGCTACCATAACGACAAAGCTTTTTGGATGGGGGATTTCAAATACTCCGTGGGCGCGGCCAACACCACGCCCCGCTCTC
Source organism: Verrucomicrobiota bacterium (assembly GCA_037143855.1). Lineage (GTDB taxonomy): Bacteria > Verrucomicrobiota > Verrucomicrobiia > Chthoniobacterales > Chthoniobacteraceae > UBA695. Next base: position 2,336 of record JBAWXX010000044.1, read on the forward strand.
TGTTTTTAGCGCCGGGAAAGACCTACCAAACCAAGGCCGCCCCGGTCAAAGACGCGCCCGGTGTCAAACAATACACCGATGCCAGCACCATGCTCCCCACGCGGGACTTCCGAGGCAAGGAACGCCAAAAACTCGGCACCCTGTTGACGCCCCAGCAGGCGGCCAACAACGGCTACCAGGGGGACCTCACGGAGCTGAAGTCCATCGATGACGTGCGCGCCCTGCTGAATAAAAGCAAGTAAACCGGCCATGAGCCCCGAACAACAACTCGAAATCCTCAAACGCGGCGCGGCCCAGATCATCTCCGAGGCCGATCTGCTCGAAAAACTCCGCCAAAACCGTCCGCTCAACATCAAGCTCGGCGTCGATCCCACCGCGCCGGACATCCACTTGGGCTTTACCGTGGCGCTCCAAAAGCTGCGGCAGTTCCAGGACCTCGGGCACACGGCCATCCTCATCATCGGCGACTTCACGGCCATGATCGGCGACCCGAGCGGCCGCAGCAAAACCCGGCCCCAGCTCACCCACGACCAAGTGATGGCCAATGCCAAAAGTTTTCGCGCGCAGGCGTTCAAAATCCTCGATCCAGAACGGACGCGCACGGTTTTCAACGGCGAATGGTTTGAAATGATGACTTTCGAGGAAGTCATCCGGCTCAACAGCCGCGTGACCCTCCAGCAGATGCTCCAGCGCGAGGACTTCGCCAAGCGGCTGGCCAAAAACGAGCCGGTGCGGCTCCACGAAATCCAGTACCCGATCATCCAGGGGTGGGACTCCGTGAAGGTGAAAGCCGACGTGGAAATCGGCGGCACAGATCAGCTTTTCAACATCCTCGTCGGGCGCGACCTCCAGAAGGAAGAGGGGCTCCCGCAGCAGGTCGTCTTCCTGATGCCGCTCTTGGAAGGGCTCGACGGCGTGCAGAAGATGAGCAAGAGCCTGGGCAATTACGTGGGAGTCAGCGAACCGCCGGAAACCATGTTCGGCAAGCTGATGAGCATCTCGGACGCCCTCATGGCCCGCTACTACCTCCTGCTCTTGGGCGAGGAACTCGACCCGGCCCTCCACCCGATGGACGCCAAGAAGCGCCTTGCCTTCCGCATCGTCGAACGCTACCACAGCAAGGAATGCGCCCAGGCGGCGCTGGACGACTTCAACACCCGTTTTTCCAAGAAGGACCTGGCCCACGCCGATCTGCCGGAGATCTCGCTGGCGGGCGTTGCCGGGGATATTGTATCGGCGGTTGTCGCGGCCTACGAACAGGCGTTCCAGCTCAAGAAATCGCGCGGCGACGCGCGGCGGCTCGTGGAACAGGGGAGCGTCCAGTGGAACGGGGCGAAAGTCACCGACCCGAAGGAGGTTCCAGCTTTTGCCGGGGGAGGCGAACTGAAGCTCGACAAAACCCGGGCGGTGCGGGTAACGGCGGGATAAAAAGACGCGGGGACGCGAGGGGACTGTGCTCGAAGCGCCGCGCCGGGTTCCGGCTTGCGCGAAACGCTCCCCCGGTTTCATGATAAAGCCATGCCTCGTTTCTATATCCCCCCCGCCCGCTGGAACCCGGCCGAACTCGTGCTGGACGCGGACGAATCCCACCATGCCACCAGTGTCTTGCGCCTGAAAGCAGGCGACCGGGTGACGGTTTTCAACGGCGAAGGGGCGCAGGCCGTCGCGGAAATCGCCGGGGGCGGCAAGCGCGCTCTGGAACTCCACGCCCTGGAGATCACCCAAAGTCCGAAGCCGCCCTGCCGCATTACACTGGGCCAGGCGATCCCGAAAGGGAAAACATTTGATTTCATCGTCCAAAAAGCGACCGAGCTGGGGGCGGCCGCCGTCGTGCCGCTGATGACGGAGCATACCATCGTCCAATGCGACGCCCGGGAGGCGGGCAAAAAGCGGGAAAAATGGCAGGCCGTGGCGGTGGAGGCATGCAAACAATGCGGCCAGAACTGGCTCCCCGCCGTCGCCGCGCCGCAACGCCTCGATGCACTGCTCCAAACCGACCCCCGGTTCGACCTGCTCCTCATTGCCTCGCTGCAACCGGACGCGCGGCACCCGAAAGCGGTGCTGGCCGACGCTCTGCGCGAAAAAGGAAGCGCACCCACGAACGTGCTGGTGCTCGTCGGGCCGGAAGGGGATTTCACGGTCGAGGAGATCGCCAAGGCCCAGGCGCACGGCTGCCGCCCGATCACGCTGGGCCCCATTGTGCTGCGGGCGGAAACCGCCGCGCTTTATTGCCTGAGCGTGCTCGGCTACGAACTGCTGGGGGAGAGCCGGTAGCCCCATGCTTTGCCTCGTTTTCGCCGCGATTGCGCCGGTTTTCGTCCTCATCCTGGCCGGATTCTGGGTTCGGCGCGCCGGAATCCTCTCGGAGGAGGCCGACGGCAGCCTGATGCGGATGTACGTCAACCTCCTCTACCCGTGCCTGATCGCCTCCAAGATCCTGGGCAACGCCGCCCTGCACCAGGGCGCGAACCTCTGGCTGCCGCCGCTGGCCGGGTTCGGCACCATCGCGGCGGGGTTTGCTTTCTGCTGGATGGGAGCCCGCCTGTTGCGGATTCCGCGCGGCGCCTCCACGCGCACATTCACCTACGTCACGGGCATCTATAATTACGCCTACACGGCGATCCCCGTCGTCGGCAGCCTCTTTGGAGACAAGGCGCTGGGAGTGCTCTTCACATTCAACCTGGGGGTGGAAGTGGCGTTCTGGACCGGCACGAGCTTGATCCTCGCGGACCATTCCGGCGAAAACAGCCTCTGGCGGCGCATCCTCAATGTCCCGGTGGTAACGGTGGTCGCCTCCGTCGCGCTGAATTTCCTGCATGTGCGCGAGCACTTGCCGGAGTGGCTCTTTGCCGCCGTCAAAATCCTGGGCGATTCGGCGATCCCCCTATCCCTGCTGCTGACCGGGGCGATTATTACCGATTTCCTGGCCGAAGCGCGGCCTTCGCGCTCCGACGCCAAGGCGTTCGCCGGAGCCTGTTGCCTGCGGCTGGGGCTGTTGCCGCTCGGGTTTCTGGCCCTGGTCCACTGGCTCCCTTGCACGGTGGAGTTGAAGCAGGTCCTCATCGTGCAATCCGCCATGCCCGCCGCCATGCTCCCCGTGGTCTTGTGCAAGCACCACGGCGGCGATGTGGGGCTCTCAGTCCAGATTGTCATCGGCACGACGGTGCTGGCCCTCTTCACCATGCCCCACTGGATCGCGCTTGGCCTCAAGCTATAACACCAAATCTTCTCAATTTCAGGATCTTATGACTTGGTCTTTCCGCCTTCCGCCTTGCTCCGCATAAAAATCCGGCGCTCTATGCGCCATTTTCCCTTTTACAAGGCACTAGAGCGGTTTCGGTTTATTTTGTCGTATGCTCTTCGGCGGCGAGAGTCGCTGTGCGTCTTTTTGCGCTTGGGCTGTATTTACAAATACAGCCGCTGCGCTCAAAAAGCCCCGCATCAACCCTCGGCGCTCTCAGATCATTGCGACAAAATAACCCAAAAACGCTCTAGCGGGGCTCTGAGTCGCGTTCCTACACCCGCTGCCAGGCCGGTTTGTTTTCGTAAACCCAGCGGTAATACTCCCGTCGCTGCAACGCGCCTGCCGCCGCCTCGTCCACGAGGAGCGTGCAGGCCGGGTGCATCTGGAGCGCCGAGGCCGGCACGAGCGCCGTCACCGGCCCCTCGGCCATGGCGGCGACCGCGTGCGCCTTCCGTTCGCCAAACGCCAGCACCACGCAGGCCCTCGCCTCCAGGATCGTGCCGACCCCCATGGTGATGACGTGCCGGGGCACCTCGGCGGGCGAGGCGAAATGAGGGGCGTTGTCGGCGACCGTCCGCTCCGTGAGCGTCTTGATCCGCGTGCGCGAACCGAGCGACGAACCCGGCTCGTTGAAGCCGATGTGCCCGTCGCCCCCGAGCCCGAGCAGTTGCAGGTCGATCCCGCCCGCCGCGCGGATCGCCGCTTCGTAGGCCGCGCAATGCCGGGGGAGATCCGCCGCCATCCCGTCGGGAATGTGCCAGCGGGCGACGGCCAGGCGGTTGAAAAGGTGTTCCCTCATGTAGGCGGCGTAACTCTGCGGGTGCGAGGCGGGCAGGCCCACGTATTCGTCGAGGTTGAAGGTGACGGCGTGCGAGGCGTCGAGTTCCCCCGCCCGCGCCATCTCCCCCAAAAGGCGATAGAACGGCAAAGGGGTCGAGCCGGTGGCCAGCCCCAGCACGCTCTCCGGTTTTTCCCGCAATTGACGGCGGAAGATCGCCGCCGCTTCCAGACTGGCTTCCTCCGCGTCCCGCTTTATGATGATCTCCATAGCCGTGATTCCAATGAACCCCTCCTCTTCCTCTTCGGCAACCGATTTCGCCGCGCGCCTGGCCCGCCTGGGGCTGCGGGCCGATGACGTGGAAGAACGCTTTGCCCGCTCCTCCGGGCCGGGAGGCCAGAACGTGAACAAAGTCTCCACCGCCGTGACCCTGCGGCATGTGCCGAGCGGTCTTTCCGTGCGGGTGGAAGATTCCCGCTCGCAGGCGATGAACCGGCAGCTCGCCCGCGAACGGCTCATCGCCGCACTGGAGGAAGCGCGCCGGGCCGGGAAGGCCGCCCGGCGGGCCGAGCAAGAAAAGATCCGCCGCCAAAACCGGCCCCGGCCCCGAGGGGTCAAACGCCGCATGGTCGATGCCAAGAAAAAGCGGGGCGCGGTGAAAAAACTGCGGGGGCGGGTGGAGTAAGAGCGTGTTGACAGGTTCTTTGGAGAGCTGAAGGCGTTGCTCGTCAGTCACCGATCGCCTGGATAGGCTCCTTCCTCGCGGCTTGTCAGCGCTCAAAACACCTGTGTCATCTTGTAAAGTTTGTTTCCAGACGCGCTCTAAGCTTCCCAGGGCGGGCCGGGTCCTTTAAAAAGCGCTTTATGGTTCAGGGAAAAAAAGTTGTCGTCGTCATGCCCGCTTACAATGCCGCGCAGACCCTGGTTCGCACCCATGCGGAAGTCCTGGCGCAGGGGGTGGTGGACCAGGTCATTGTCGTGGACGACGGTTCCCGCGATGAAACGGCGGCCATCGCCCGCACCCTGCCGCAGACGCTCGTCCATGTGCATGCCACCAATAGCGGCTATGGAGCCAACCAGAAGTCGTGCTACCACCTGGCCCTGGAGGCGGGGGCGGACATCGTCATCATGGTCCATCCCGACTACCAATACACGCCGCTGCTTATCCCGGCGATGGCCGGTTTGATCGCCAGCGGCCTTTACGCCTGCGTGCTCGGCTCCCGCATTCTGGGCGGGCAGGCGCGGCGCGGCGGCATGCCCTGGTGGCGGTTTGTCGCCAACCGGGCGCTGACGGGTTTCAGCAATCTGCTCATGGGCGCGAAGCTTTCCGAATACCACACCGGCTACCGCGCCTTTTCGCGTGAACTCCTGGAAAAAGTGCCGTTCGACCAAAACGCGAACGACTTCATTTTCGACAACCAAATGCTCGCGCAGATTCTTTGGCTCGGGGAGCCCGTGGGGGAAATCAGTTGCCCCACGAAGTATTTCCAGGAAGCCTCTTCCATCAACTTCCGGCGCAGCGTTGTCTATGGCTTTGGCTGCGTGGGGGTGGCGCTGGCTTTCCGGCTGGCCAGGCTGGGCCTGGGCTGGCCCGGCAACAGGTTCGCAAAAAGCGCTCTCCCCGCTGCCGGGAAGAGCGCTTGAAACGAACGGAATCCGGGCGGACTATGGAGCGGGCGTGGCGCTGGGGGCGGGCGTGGCGCTGGGGGCGGGGGCCGTCTGGTCGCGCTTGGGGTGTTTGCCGTCTTTCATGCCGGGACCTTTGTCCCTGTTCGGGCGCGGCGGCATCAGTTCGTCGCGGGTCAGCTTGCCGTCGCCGTTCTTATCCAGCGCCTTCAACGCCGCCGGGGCGTTGGCGATTTCCTGGGCGTCGATCACGCCGTCGCCGTTCGCGTCGAGCGCGGCGATGAGCGGCATGCGCGGATGCTTGTGGCCTCCGGGCCCCCCGGGTCCGCCCTGGCGCTCTCCCGCTTTGGCTTCCGGGCGCGGCGGCAGGTATTCGTCGGGTGTCAGCTTGCCATCGCCGTTCTTATCCAGCGTCTTCAACGCCGCCGGGGCGTTGGCGATTTCCTGGGCGTCGATCACGCCATCATGGTTCGCGTCGAGCGCGGCGATAAGCGGCATGTGCCCCCATTTCTTTTCATGCCCGGGACGGCCCGCCGGGGTGGGCTGCTCCGTGGGAGAGGGCGCGGCCGGGGCCGATGTCTCCTGGGCGAACATGGTGAAGGCGGACGCCACGAGCGTCAGCGCAGCGGTGGAGATGATTTTGTTCATAGGGAATGGATGGATTGGATGGTTTTGCGTGCAGGGCTTGCTTGTTCCTGCATTGGATTTGACGCCGGCTTTGTTAAGGATCGATGTGAAGCGGCGGGCAAAATTGTTAAGAAAGTGTAAAAGTTGCGGGCTTTCCGCCGGGTCCAGGGTAATCTGCGCCCCATGCCGCCCACGGCCCCTCCCTCCTGCGCGGGTAACGCCAGCCTTCCCCGCGTGCTGGTGATCGACGATGACCGCAAGCTCTGCCGTCTGATCGCCGATTACCTGGGCGCCATGGGCTATCACGTCAGCGCCGCGCACACCGGCCCGGAGGGAGTGCGGACAGCCACGAAAGAGCCATGGGACGCCGTGATCCTGGATGTGATGCTGCCGGGAATGGACGGTTTTGAAGCGCTCCGGTGCATCCGGCAGCGCTCCGGGGTGCCGGTGCTGATGCTGACGGCCCGGGGCAGCGAGGAGGACCGGATCGCAGGGCTGGAAAGCGGCGCGGACGATTACCTCCCCAAGACGTTCTCCACCCGCGAACTGCTGGCCCGCCTGAGGGCGGTGACGCGCCGGGCGGCCCGCTCGGATCCCCCCACCGCCGCGGCGGAAACGAATGCCCCCCCGGAAATCACCGCCGGGCCGCTGCGCCTGGACCCCGCCGCGCGCACCGCGGCGCTGGAGGGCGCGCCTCTTACGCTCACGACGATTGAATTTGACCTCCTGGCCTGCCTGGCCCGCGCCCCGGGGCGCGTCCGCACCCGGGAAGAACTTTTGGAAGAGGTGCGCACCCGGGATTACGAGGTCTTTGACCGCTCCATCGACGTCCACATCTCCGCGCTCCGCAAAAAACTGGGCGACGACCCGAAAGAGCCGCGCTTTATCCGCACCATCCGCTCGGCGGGGTACGCGCTGATCCCGCCGCAACCGTAGGCACTTCCCCCATGCGCGTCCGTTTCCCTCTTTACGTCAGGATTCTGCTCTGGTTCTTCCTGAACCTCCTGCTCCTGGGCGGGGTGTTGTATGGGTTCTTCCGCTTCCAATTCCAGGAGGGGCTCGACTCGGTGCTGGCGGGCCAGATTGCCGGGCGGATGGAGGTGGTGGCCCGGGTGCTGGAAAACGAGCTGCGGGAGGCGCCCCGGACCGCCTGGGATGGCGTGCTGGAGCGTTTCAACGCGTCGTATGAGGGGGTGGAATTTCTCCTTTTCCACCCGAATGGCGCGCAGAGCGCGGGCGCTCCGGTGGAGTTGCCGCCCCAGGTCCGGGCGCGGTTTCCGGCGTTTCGCGGCCAGATCCAGCCCGCCGCGCTGGAGGGGTTCCAGCAGCTCCGGCGGCCCGATCCTTCCGCGGCCGCACCCCAGCCTTTCCGCCCGCACCCGAAGTTTATGGTCCGCACGGAGGCTCCCGTCCGCTACTGGGCGGGTGTCCGCCTCAACTTGGGGAAACGCCCTGCGGAGCCCGAGGTGCTGCTGGCCGTCTCCCCGACGCTGAGCGGCGGCGGGCTCTTCTTTGACGCCGGGCTGTGGGCGACGGTGGGGCTCGGGGGTTTAGCGCTCTCCCTGCTGCTCTGGCTGCCTTTCGTGCGCGGCATCACCCGCTCGGTATCGCAGATCACGCGGGCCACGGAACAGGTGGCGGAAGGGAACTTCGAGGTCCGCGTGGACGCGGCGCGCCGCGATGAACTGGGGCGGCTCGGCCTGGCGATCAACGCCATGTCGGAACGGCTCGCCGGGTTCGTCACGGGCCAGAAGCGGTTCCTGGGCGACGCGGCCCACGAGCTTTGCTCGCCCCTGGCCCGCATCGAGCTGGCCTTAAGCATCCTGGAGGCGCAGGCGGAGGGCTCGCTGCAACCGCGCATTGCCGACGTGCGCGAGGAGGCCCGGGAGATGGCCCGCCTGGTGGATGAGCTGCTTGCCTTTTCCCAAGCCGGCTTGCGCAAGCGCGAACTCCCGCTCGTGCCGGTGGCGCTGGCTGATCTGGTCCGCCGGGCGGCCGCCCGCGAAGCCTCCCCGGGCAGGGTGAACATCGCCGTCGCGGAGGACTTGTGGGTGCAAGCCGAACCGGGACTCCTGACGCGCGCCGTGGCAAACCTGATCCGCAACGCCGTGCGCCACGCGGGGAGCGCGGAGCCGCTGCGGGTGCAGGCGCAGGCGGGGGGCGGACAGGTCATCCTCACGGTGCAAGACTCCGGGCCGGGTGTCCCCGAGGAGGCGCTGGCACGGCTTTTCGATCCATTTTACCGGCTCGACGCCTCGCGCAGCCGCGAGACGGGCGGGTTCGGCCTCGGGCTCGCGATTGTCAAATCGTGCGTGGAGGCGTGCGGCGGCAGCGTGCTGGCGCGCAACCGCCGCCCGGCGGGCCTGGAAGTGGAGTTGACGCTCGCGGCTACGGCACGTCCGGAGCCACCGCCGGGCGGGCCGGCGTCTTGCCATTGAGGACGCGGTTGACGGCGTTCAAGTAGGCGCGGGCGCTGGCTTCGATGACGTCGGTGCTGGCCCCCTTGCCGGTGACGAGGTGCCCGCCGCCGAAGTCGCACTTGAGGGTGACTTCGCCCAGCGCGTCCTTGCCCTGCGTGACGGCCTGCACGTTGTATTCCACCAGGTGCCCCTGCTGGTCCAGGATGCGGTCGATGGCCTTCATGGCGGCGTCCACGGCTCCGTTGCCGGGGCTCGAGTCCTGCAAAACTTCCGCGCCCCGTTTCAGCCGCACGGTGGCGGTGGGGATGGTGGAGCTGCCGCTGGCGACGTGGATGTAGTCGAGTGTGTAGCCTTCCAAATGGGCGTCGATGGAGTCGTCCACCAGCACGGAGAGGTCGTCGTCGTAGACGAATTTCTTTTTGTCGCCGATTTCCTTGAACCGGACGAAAACACTGCCCAGTTCTTCCTCGTTCAGGAAGTAGCCCAAGTGCTCCAGGCGCTTGGCGACGGCGTGGCGGCCGCTGTGTTTGGTCAACGGCAGTTCGGTGTCGCCCCAGCCGACTTCGCGCGGGTCCATGATCTCGTAGGTTTCCCGCTTCTTCAAAATGCCGTCCTGGTGGATGCCGGAGCTGTGGGCGAAGGCGTTCTCGCCCACGATGGCCTTGGAGCGCTGGACCATGAGCCCGCTCATGCGGCTGACCAGCCGGGAGGCCTTGACGATCTCGCGCGTGTTGACGCCGGTGGTGACGCCGCCGTAGTAGTCGCCGCGTGTTTTGAGGGCCATGACGACCTCCTCCAGCGCGGCGTTGCCCGCCCGCTCGCCGATGCCGTTGATGGTCCCCTCCACCTGCCGCGCCCCGGCTTTGACGGCCGCCAGCGAGTTGGCCGTGGCCAGGCCCAGGTCGTTGTGGCAGTGGACGCTGAAAATCACGTCGTCCGCGTTGCGGACGTTGGCCTTCAAATAGCCGATCAACTCGGCATATTGCTCGGGAACGGTGTAGCCGACGGTGTCCGGGATGTTCAAGGTCGTCGCGCCCGCCTCGATGACGGCGTTGAGCAAGCGAACCATGAACTCCGGGTCGGTGCGGGTGGCGTCCATGGGGGAGAACTCCACGTCGCGCACGTAGGTCCGCGCCCGGCGGACGCACTCGACGGCGATGGGGATCACGTCCTCGACTTTCTTTTTGAGCTGGTTCTCGACCTGGATGGCGGAGGTGGAAATGAACGTGTGGATGCGCCCCCGCTCGCCCGCCGCCTTGATGGCGGCCCCGGCGGCGTCGATGTCTTTGAGGATGCAACGGGCCAGGCCGCAGATGATCGGGCCCTTGACCTCGGCGGCGATTTTGCTCACCGCCTCGAAGTCGCCATCGCTGATGACCGGGAACCCGGCCTCGATGACGTCGATGTTGAGCCGCGCCAGTTGCCGGGCGATTTCCATCTTTTCCCGCAAATTCATGGATGCGCCGGGGCATTGTTCCCCGTCGCGCAACGTGGTGTCGAAAATGATCACTTTGTCTGACATAAAAAACTTTCTCTCGGTGGTGGATGGGTAAAAGGAGGAGCGGCGCGAACCGCCTCCACCGGGAGCAGCCGCAGCCGAATTACGACAAAAAGCTCCGCGAGACAACCCGTTTTAGAGCAGGTTCCCGAGGAGCAACGTAAGTCGGCTGGTCAGCAAAAGACGCATTGGAATGGGAGCTATAGCGGGTTCCCCAGGGAATTTCAACGGAAAAACCGGGGAATTTCGCCGGAAGCCGCAAAATTACCCGTTGCTTTTCCCGGCGAAACCGGGCACATTCGCCCGCTCCCACCACAAGGAAAGGGGAGACGCTCACGTGGCGGAATGGCAGACGCGTACGGCTCAGGACCGTATGGGGAAACCCGTGGAGGTTCGACTCCTCTCGTGAGCACCACCCCTCTCTTACCTCGTTCCCAGGCTGCGCTTGGGAACGCGCCGTCCCCCCCGCCACAGCCAGCCGAGCGCGGCCAGCAGGGCCAGGTCGCGTGCCAGCGCCAGCCCGTAGTGCCCAGGTTCGCCGTCCGCGCCGAAGCAGCCGCAGGCGATGTCAAGCCCGCGCCCCCAGGCGCTGGCCAGCGCGGCAATGAAAACCAGCATCAGCCCCCCCAGCAGCGCCAGAGCGCCCGCCTGCCAGCGCCGCAGAAGGAGACATGCCCCGCACAGGATCTCCAGGTAGGGGAGATAAAACGCCGCCGCCACGGCCAGCGCGTGGGGGAGTAAGTGGTAGTTCTCAATCGCCGCCAGGAACGCCCCCGGGTCTGCCGCCTTTAGCGTTCCCGCCGCCGCGAAGACGCCGCCCACCAGCAGCCGCAGGCCGGCCCGGCTCCAGAGCATCAAGGGTGGCTCCATGCTTTCCAGCCTCCATGCAACACGAACACCGGGCCGAGTTGGAACGCCCTCAATCGCTCCGCCACCTCCTGGCTGGCCTGGCCGCCCGGCGTCGCGCAGTAGACCACCGTGCAGCGGCCTGGCTCCCAGGCTTCCAGGACGCCCGGCACGTTGCGCGGCCAGTTCTCCGGGTTGAGCAGCCGCGCGCCGGGCACGTGGCCGGCCTCGTATTCGGCGGGGGACCGGGCGTCGATCCACAGCGGCGGCGGTTGAAGGTGGAGCGCGTCGGCCAGCGTGATTTCGCCAGCCTCCGCTTTGGCGCTTTCAATCGGCCCGAGCACCCATGCGGCCGCCAGCGCGAGCAATGCCGCCGCCAGGAGCAGCCCGCCCGCTTCCCGCAGCATCCTGCTCCCGTCACTTGACCTGCGCATACGCCTGAAACAGTTGCGGCTCCCCCGTGCGCGTAACCGCGTGGAGCGTCAACACCGCCGTGACGGGGTGGGCGGTGGCCTTGGGGGTTACGGTGATCCGTTCTTTTTCCGGCTCCAGCGCGGCGTCCATCTGCGGGTCGCTGGACGTCACGCCGATCACCCGGAGGCCCAGCCCCGGCGGGACCGTCACCCGCATCGTTTTGGGCCGCGGCAATTCCCCGGCGCGCCAGAAGACCAGGGGCGGGTCAATCTGGAGCGCCGGGCCGATGTGCGCCACCATCGTGAGAATCACCGGTTCTTGCTCTCCCCGCACCGCGACGCGAATCCCCTTGACCTGCATCCCTTTGCGGGAGCCCGGAGTAAAAATTGCGGTGATCCGGCCGTGTTCGCCCGGTTGGTAGACTTTCTTTTCCAGGGCCGCCGTTGTGCAGCCGCAACTGGGCTTGACCGACTCGATCACGGCGGGAGCCGGAGAGACATTTACAAAGCCGAACTCCGCCCGGATGGTTTTTTCCCCGGGAGCGAGGGGCGCCTCCACGGTTTTCCGGTCCCAGCGCAGCACCGGCTCCGCGGCGGCGGCAGCGCCGAGCATTGCCAGGAAAGCCAGGAGGGGGGGAGCAATTCGGGCCATTTGTTCCCTGAATCGCCGCAGGGAGCCCCTTTTGGCGGGAAAAAAGGAGGGCGGAGGAGATTGGGTAGCGCGTACGGAAGTCGAGATTCGAGAAGATCGGCGTTTGCGGCCAGTGTAAATGGGTGTTGCCCTCGCACGATTCCTGCTATCATTAAAGCGTTCAATTTAATTTATCTCGCCCCTCTTGTTCCTATGCGCCTCCCACACAGGAAAGAATTTGGTTTTTCACTATAACCCACCACACTCGATACCGCCAACTTCGGCGGAATGCTTATGAGCATATGGACATGAATGGCATGATGTATCCCTCCTCTACCCGACACCCCTTCTAGAGCGGTTTAAATTGAAGTGTTTACAATGATGCGAGAGCGTCGTGGGTTGATGCGCGGGCTCTTCAAGCGAAGCGGCTGTATTTTTCAATACTGCCCGAGCTTGAAAGACCGCGCATCGGCACGCGCCGCCGAGCAGCGTGTAAACAACAAAATTTAAACCGCTCTATTCCGGTGGAACGAAATCCCCGAGCCTTGCGTTTGACGGCTGAGAAGACGCTGTTGAGAGCCTCCAAGAAGGCGTTGGTGGTGCGTCGTTTCCAGTGGGAGAGGATTCCCGGAAGGTGGGTTTTGATCATTTGGGAGCAGGCGAGCATTTTATAAAACAGCAAGCTCGCGTGTTTTTGGCGGCGTCGCGATACAGCCAGAAATGATTGCCTTGGCCTTCAGAAGCAGGGGCTTCTAGAAATGAAAAAATCCGGCAGGGACTCGTCTTTTTTGCGGTCGCCAATCTTGTGGAAAAAATCAGTTCTGCTGCTCCATCGCCGCGCGCATGACTTCCACGGGGGCGGGGCGGTTGAACCAGATCTCGAACGAAAGAACTCCCTGGTAGAGGAGCATCGAGGTCCCGTTGGCCACGCGCGCGCCGACGGAGCGGGCGTCTTCCAGCAGCGGCGTGAGCGGCGCGGTGTAGATCGTGTCGTAGACCATCAGGTTGGCCTGGAGGATCGAGGCGGGGAGCACGGAGGGATCGGTCCGCTTCATGCCGCAGGAGGTGGCGTTGATGACCAGGTCGGTGTTGGCCAACTGTGCCGCGAGGGTGCGCTCTTCCCACGGCACGGCTTCGAGCCGCCGCGCCGGGCCGAACACATGCGGGCCTTTGAAGTAGGGCTCCAGTTCCCGCGCGAGCTGGCGGGCTTTTTCGTGGGTCCGGTTGACGAGCACGAGCCGCTGGCAGTTTTCGATGGCGCACTGGGCGGCAATGGCCCGGCCCGCGCCGCCGCCCGCGCCCAGCACCATCACGCGCAGGTCGCGCAGATCGACGCCAAATTCCGCCCGGATGGCCCGGAGCAGGCCGGGGCCGTCGGTGTTGAAACCGAGAAGCCGCTCCCCCTCCACGACCACGGTATTGACGACGCCGATCTTGCGCGCGTGCTCGTCCACGGCGTCGAGCAGCGGGAGGATGGCGGCTTTGTGGGGCATCGTGAAGTTGGAGCCGATGAACCCGGCCCGGGGCAGGAGCCGCAGGGCTTCGGCCAACTCGTCGGGCCGGATGTGCAGACGGCAATAGCGGGCGGGGATGCCGCAGGCGGCGAGTGCCGCGTTGTGCATCTGGGGCGAGCGGGAATGGGCCACGGGATCGCCAAAGATGGCGAGCCGCAGGGGCAGCTCCTCTCTGGCGGTGGCGGCATCCCAATGCCGCAAATCTTCAAGTGTGTAGACGTCTTTCATCGGGATGGGGGAAGCGTATCAGCAATCCGCCAAGTCGGGAAAGGAAGAAGAGAGCAGGGCTCACGCATCTAAAGTCCAATAGGAGATCCACCGGCATTGCCGGGGAGGCTCCCAGAGTTTGAGTGATAGAGCGGTCATGGGAGGAGAAGGCGTTGAAGGCAAACAGGGCCTGCGTCTATCAATAGGCCGCTTTGAGCGGCTCCTCGTCCACGCCACCAGTGTCACTGGTGGTACCTGACAAACGGCAATGGATCGGGGCTGTCCGCTTATTTCTGAAATGTTGGATGGGTTTTCCCCCCTCCCTTTTTGCGGGAGAGGCGCTTTCTACTTTTCGGCGAAACGCTCCACGCAGGTGTTCAGCGCCTCGACGATCACGCGGGCGGCGGCTTGATAGCCCAACCGGCCAGTGTTGAGCGTCAGCGTGTAATTGAGCGGGTCTTCGAGGATCCCGGCGAAGTAGCGTTTCACGTAGCGGCGGCGGCCCTGGTCGGCCTTTTTCGCATAGGCCACGGCTTCGTCGTGGGTGAGATGGTGGTATTCGGCCAGATGGGCGACGCGGGCTTCCACGGGGGCCACCAGCCGGACATGCACCGCCGGTTGGATCTTGGCGGTGATGAAATTCGCGCCCCGCCCGACCAGGATGGCATTGCCGATGGACGCCAGCCGCAGGATCGTGTCGGTCGTGTGCTCGGCCAGCCGCCAGGCGGAGGGGTGCAGGCCCAGGATCTCTTCCACGGCGCCGGTCACGCCCGGCCTCGCGTCTTCGGGGAGAAAACGCTTCAGGGTTTCGGGGAGTTGGTGGTCTTCCAAGACGCGCGCCAGCAGGTTTTTATCGAACACCGTCCACGGGGGCACCGCCGAGGCGGGGCTGGCGTTTAAAAGCTCCGCGGTTAATGCGCCGACCGTGACAGCCCCCGCCCCGGCCTCGCGGGAAATGGTCACAATGGGGAGCGTCGGGCGGTGGGGGAGAGTCGTCTGGCGGTGGAGGGCTTCGAGGTATGCCCGGCATCCCGCCAAAGGATCGAGTTGAGAATCGCTCATGGGTTCATTATCCTCCTTTTCAGAGGGATATCCCAGTGGTTTTTTGGGGATTCCACGCTTTTATCGACATCGCTAATTTCAGAACAGAGTTTGCCTTCATGCCTTCCGACGCCCCGCTTCCCTTTCCCGACGCCTCCGGTTCCCCGGATGCACCGATCCATCGTCGGCGGCCCCGTTATTCCGGCAAAAACCCGCGCCGGTTCGACCAGAAATACAAGGAGCGCGCCCCGGAGAGCTACCCGGAAACCGTCGCCAAAGTGCTCGCTTCCGGCAAGACGCCCGCCGGAACGCACCGGCCCATCCTGGTGGAGGAGATCCTCGCTTTTCTGCGCCCGCAGCCGGGGCAGACCGCCGCCGATTGCACGCTCGGCTACGGCGGCCACGCCCGGGAGATCCTGGCCCGCATCCAGCCGGGAGGCCGGCTCATCGGGCTCGACACCGACCCGCTGGAACTCCCCCGCACCGAGGCACGCCTGCGCGCGCTCGGGTTTGGCCCGGAAGCGTTTGCGGCGCATCGGAGCAATTTTGCCGGGCTGCCCAAGGTGCTCGCCGCCGAGGGATTTCCTGGCGGGGTCGATCTGATTCTGGCCGATTTGGGCGTCTCCTCCATGCAGATTGACGACCCTTCCCGTGGGTTTTCCGTAAAAGCCGAGGGGCCGCTCGACATGCGCATGAACCCCCTGCGCGGGCAGCCCGCCTCGGTGTTGCTGGAGAAAATGAGGCCGGAAGCGCTGGCGGCGCTCCTGGAGGAGGCGTCCGACGAACCGCACGCCGCGCTCCTCGCGCCCCTCCTGGCCGGGAAGCGCTTTGCCACCACGCGGGCGCTGGGGGAGGCGATTCGCGCCGCGCTGGCCCGGCGCCCCGAAGCCGAGGCGGCCTTGAGCGTCCGTCGGGTTTTCCAGGCGCTGCGCATCGCCGTGAACGAGGAATTCACCGCCCTGGATACGTGGTTAAGGAACCTCCACGCCTGCCTCGCGCCCGGGGGCCGCGCCGCGGTGATGACCTTCCATTCCGGCGAAGACCGGCGGGTGAAGAAAGCGTTCCAGGCCGGGCTGCGCGACGGCGTGTACGCCGAGGTGGCGCGCGAAGTCATCCGCCCCGGCCCCGAGGAATGCCGCCGCAACACGCGGGCCGCCCCGGCCAAGCTCCGCTGGGCCGTGCGGAGCCGGTCATCATAAGGCCGGGAACGCGGCGAGGGCCGGTTCAGTGGGGAAGGCCCCCGCTGCGTGTTGGAACTGATGGCCGCGATCTTTGTCTCGAACCGGTCCCTGCTGGTATTGCGGGGAGAAATTGATGGAAACGCCCTGCCGCGCCTGAAGGACGGCCTTTGGCGGCTGCTCCAGCGCCGCCCGCCCTGCCTGCTGGTGGATCTCTCGCGGGTGACGTTCATTGGAAGCCCCGGCCTGGCCGTGTTGATCCAGGCCCGGCAGGAGGTCCACGCCTACGGAGGGCGCCTCGCCCTCTTTGGCCTGCGGGGGGCCGTGCGGACGGTCTTCCACCTGGCCGAGCTCGACCGGGTTTTCCGCATCTTCCCCGACCAGGCGGCCGCCGCCCGGGCCGTGAGTTCTCTGTAAAAGCGGCGGCGGCGCGAGGATCGGCATTGCGTTTGCCCCCGCTTCGGGTTCATGCTTCCGGTTTACCCTATGGCCCAGACGTTTTTCATCACCACCGCCATTGATTACACCAATGCCGCGCCGCACATCGGCCACGCGTACGAGAAAATCCTCGCCGACGTGGTGGCGCGCTACCACCGGCTCAAGGGCAACCCCGTCTTCTTTCTGACCGGCGTGGACCAGCACGGGCAGAAGGTCCAGCAGACCGCGCAGAAACAGGGGATGGAACCGGCCGCGTTCGCCCAGGGGGTCACCACCCAATTCCTCGCCCTGTGGAAAAAGCTGGGCCTCAGCCACGACGCCTGGGCCGCCACCACCGACCCGCTCCACAAGGCCGTGGTGCGCAAGATCCTCCAACAGCTTTTCGACGCCGGGGAAATTTACAAGGCCAGCTACTCCGGGTTCTACAGCGTCCGGCAGGAACAATTCCTCACCGACAAAGAGCGCGGCCCCGATGGCGAGTTCGGCCCCGAATGGGGCGAAGTGACTGAGATCACGGAAGAAAATTACTACTTCCGGCTCGCCAAACACCGTGACTGGCTGCTCGCCTATATCGACGCCCACCCCGGCTACGTCACCCCCCCCTTCCGGCAGGCCGAACTGCGCAACGCCGTGGAGAAGATCACCGGCGACCTCTGCATTTCCAGGCCCAAGGCGCGCCTGGAATGGGGGATCGAGCTGCCCTTTGACGCCGACTACGTCACCTACGTCTGGTTCGACGCGCTGGTCAACTACATCAGCTTCGGCGGCTACTGGAACGGCGAGACCCCTCACAACCCCGCCTTCGACAGCCGCTGGCCCGCGCTGCACGTCATCGGCAAGGACATCCTGGTTCCCGCCCACGGCGTCTACTGGCCCATCATTCTGCACGCCGCCGGGTTCACCGACGCCGAGATCCCCCCGCTCCTCGTCCACGGCTACATCAATATCGGCGGCGCGAAAATGAGCAAGAGCCTGGGCAACATCGTCGATCCCGCCGTGCTGGCCGAAAAATACGGCCCCGGCGCGCTGCGCTACTACCTCATGCGCGAAACCGCCACCGGCCAGGACATGGAATTTTCCGAGGACCGGCTGATCATCCGCTACAACACCGACCTGGCCAACGACCTGGGCAACCTGCTCAATCGGACGCTCAACATGGCCAAACGCTACCGCGACAGCGTGCTCAAACGCGTGGACCCGGCGGATGCGTGGCTCGCCGAAGCCCGGGCCGTCGCCGCGCAATACGCCGCCAGGATGGACCAATTCCAAGTGCACGCCGCGCTCGAAACCGCCTTTGGGCTTGCCGCCAAGTGCAACGCCTACATCGAGGCACAAGCCCCATGGAAGCTCGCCAAAGACCCGGCCCAGGCCGAACAGCTCGACGCCGTCCTTTACCGCCTGGCCGAGGCGCTCCGCATTTTGGCAATCCTGATCGCGCCCGTGCTTCCCGAAGCCGCGCGCGGGATGGAAGCGCAACTCAATGTCAACGCCGAGCCGTGTCTGGCCGATGCCCTGAACGCCGAAGCCACGCTACCCGACGCCCACGTGCTGGGCGCGCCGACGCCGCTCTTCCCACGCATCGAGACCGAGCCGAAAGCGTAAGAATTTCACCACCGAGAACACCGAGGGCGGAACAAGGGATTCTTGATCTCTTTCTGCTCTGTGTTCTTTGAGGCCTCTGTGGTGAATGTCTTTCTTTGCGCCTTTGGTGAGCATCAATTTGCGGGGTTGCAAAGAGACCCCACGGGGAATTTCTTGGCCTGCGCGCGCGTTGGTGCTTCAATAGCCGCCCACTTATGAAAATCGTCGTCGCATATTCCGGCGGACTGGACACGTCCGTTCTCCTTCAATGGCTTAAACAGACTTACAGCGCAGAAATCGTCGCCTTTTGCGCCGATGTGGGGCAGGAAGAAGAGCTCGACGGCCTGGAGCCCAAGGCGCTGAGCACCGGCGCCTCCAAGTGTTACATCGAGGATCTGCGCGAGGAATTCGCCCGCGACTTTATCTTCCCGATGATCCAGGCGGGCGCGATTTACGAAAACCAGTATTACCTCGGCACCAGCATCGCCCGGCCGCTGATCGCCAAGCGGATGGTGGAGATCGCCCGCAAGGAAGGGGCCGACGCCGTCGCCCACGGCGCCACCGGCAAAGGGAACGACCAGGTCCGCTTCGAGCTGGCCGCCGCCGCGCTCGCCCCCGAATTGGAAGTCATCGCCCCGTGGCGGCAGGAACGCTTCCGCAACCAGTTCCCCGGCCGCGCCGAAATGATCGCCTTTGCCGAGGCGAACAAGATTCCCGTCCAGGCCTCCGCCAAGAAATCGTATTCCATGGACCGCAACCTCCTGCACATCAGCTTCGAGAGCGGCATTCTGGAAGACCCGTGGTTCGACGCCAGCGCCCCGGAGCTGCGCGACATGTACGTCCTCTCCGTCGGCCCCGAGGAGGCCCCGGACAAGGCCGAAACCATCGAGCTTTCCTTTGAAAAAGGGATCTGCACCGCCATCGGCTACGAGGGGATCGGCGAGCTGCTCCAGTCGCTGAAGTATCCCGGCGAGCCGGTCTTCAACGCCGAAGGCTACGCCACGCTTTCCGCCTACTGGGTCATGAAAGTCCTCAACAAGCTCGGAGGCAAGCACGGCATCGGCCGGGTCGATCTCGTCGAAAACCGCTTCGTCGGCATGAAGAGCCGCGGCGTCTATGAGACCCCCGGCGGGGCCATCCTCCACTTCGGCCACCGGCAGGTGGAGACGCTCACCATGGATCGAGAAGTCATGCACCTGCGCGACGGGCTCATCCCGAAATACTCGGAACTGGTCTACAACGGCTTCTGGTTCTCGCCCGACCGCTACGCGCTCCAGGCGCTCGTCACCGAGTCGCAGAAGAACGTCACCGGCGTCGTGCGGCTCAAGCTCTACAAGGGCAACCTCATCACCGCGGGCCGCAAGAGCCCGGTGAGCCTCTACAACCCGCACATCGCCACCATGGAAGCCGACCCGACGCAGGCCTACAACCAGACCGACGCCACCGGCTTCATCGCGCTGAACGCGCTGCGGCTCAAAGTCGCCGCCCGGGTGCACGGCCAGGCATAAACGGCCAGACCGAGTCCGGAGCCCGTAAATTCAAAAGCCCACGGTTCGCGCCGTGGGCTTTTTTTGCAAAAACGCGCAGCCTTACAAATAGAGCGGCTTAACCCCCCGGCGGCGTGTTTCGCGCGCGCTCCAAAAAGCGCCGCGTGACGCCCACATATTTTTCCGCCCACGTGCGGATCTTGGCCTGCGCTTCAAGGTCGAGCGTTTTGACCACCTTGGCCGGGGAACCGAGCACCAGCGAGCCCGGCGGGATCTTCGTGCCGCTCGTCACCAGCGCCCCCGCGCCGATGATGGAACGCGCGCCAATCTCCGCGCCGTCCAGGATGATCGCCCCCATGCCGATCAAGCATTCGTCGCCGATGGTGCAGGCATGGATCGTCGCCATGTGGCCGATGGTCACCAATTCCCCGATAATCACAGGGTAATCGTCGGCCAGGTGTACCACCGAACCGTCCTGGATGTTGGAGCGGGGGCCCAGGTGGATGCGGTTGATATCGCCGCGCAGCACCGTGTTGTACCAGACGCTCGACGCTTCCTCCAGAGTGACATGACCGATGATCGCTGCGGTCGGGGCGACAAACGCCGTCGGGTGGATGGAAGGTTTTTGCGCAAAAAAAGCGTCCATTCGTTCATCTAATGTCATAGGCATGACCCTAATTTCTCATCGCCACGAGGGCTTGGCAATGCCGATAAACAGGCGCTTGGAGGAAAAAAGGCCCTTTTTGAAAAAACTCTTTGACATCCCAAAATGCGAGTGACACAACACGGCAAGGTTTCTGGACTCCCAGAAACCCGTTGGTTCAAAAAAAACGTTCAAATCAAACCCGGAACAAACCGCTAGAAATCCAATCCATGAACAAGGCAGAACTCGTTGAATCCGTTCAGAAAACCCTCGGCGCCAGCAAAGCAGAAGCAGAGCGAGCCGTGGCAGCCGTGATCGACAGCATCAAGGTCGGCTTGAAGAAGTCCAAGAGTGTTCAACTCATCGGCTTCGGCACCTTCAAGGTTGCAGAGCGCGCCGCTCGCATGGGCGTCAATCCCAAGACCGGAGAAAAGATCAAGATCAAGAAATCCAAGACGGTGAAATTCGCGGCGGGCAAGGATCTTAAGAGCAAGATTTAGTCCCCCCAAGGGAATTTCCCCCTCGATAACCGAGACACCCCGTTTGGCCCTGCGGCAAAACGGGGTGTCTCATTTTCCACACCCTTTCCGCTTTTCCCCTTTCGTGGCAGCCTTTGCCGACCTCCTCGCCGCGCATCGCCCGCTGTTGGCGCTTGCGCCCATGCAGGACATCACCAATCTGCCCTTTTGGCGTGTGATGCGGCACTACGGCGGCGCGGACCTCTATTACACGGAATACGCCCGGGTCCACCGCGATTCCAAGCCGGAGCGGCACATCCTGCGGGACATCGACGAGAACCCGACCGGGCGGCCCGTCATCGCGCAGATGATCGGCGAGGACATCCCCTCGCTGGTCCGCACCGCCCAGGCCCTCCAGCGGCACCCCCTCTTTGGCATCGACCTGAACCTCGGCTGCCCCGCCCCCATCGTCTGCCGCAAAAGCGCCGGGGGCGGGCTGCTGCGGCATTTGGATCGGATCGATGCCATTCTGCGCGCTCTGCGGCCCGTCATCCACGTCCAGTTCACCGTGAAAACGCGGATCGGCTACGACGCCCCCGCCGAGTTTGACCGGCTCCTGGAAATCTTCGCCGCGCACGCCATCGACGCTTTCACCGTGCACGGGCGGACGGTCCGCGAACTCTACCGGACGCGCGTTCACCTGGACCGCATCCGGCAGGCCGTGGAGCGGCTCCACGCCCCCGTGCTGGCCAACGGCAACGTCCTCTCGCCCGCTCTCGCCCGCGAGACGCTGGCCGCCACGGGAGCCGCCGGGCTGATGATCGGGCGCGGCGCGATCCGCAACCCATGGCTTTTCCAGCAGATCCGCGACGACGCCGCGGGGCGGCCCGTTTTCCAGCCCTCGTTGCGCGACCTGCGCGCCTACATCGCGCATCTGTACGCCGCCATCCGGCTGCCGCACCTGAACGAGGCGACGAATGTCGCCCGGATCAAGAAATATCTGAATTTCATCGGGCAGGGAATCGGGCCGGAGGAAGCCTTTCTGCACGGGGTGCGCCGGGCCGCCACGGAACAGGAACTCTTCGGCTTGTGCGACCGGCACCTCGACTCCGACGCCCCCTTCCCCGCAGAGCCGCCCGTGCGCGCCCTCCTTTGCGCCCGTAGCGAGGCCAGCGTGACGCTGGACCCGATTCGCGCTGCCGCGCGCTGCGGCGGCTTCCGGTAGGCTGCCGCAGTTTGCAAACAGGCGCCCCCTGTGGTGTGTTCTTCCTCACGCCGTCCGCACCCGCTTGTGCACGGCCCGCAAGGCGAGGAAGCCGCCCGTGGCGCAGGCGGCCAGCGTGCCGGTCATCGGCAACGCGGTTCCGTTGTACAGCAGGCCCACCAGCGCCCCCGCCAGCCCGCCCACGGCAAACTGCACCGTGCCAAGCAGCGCCGAGGCGCTCCCGGCCGTGCGTTGGAAGGGGGCCATGACGGCCGCCATCAGATTGGGAAAAACGATCCCGTTACTGAAGAGCGCACAAAAGAGCAACCCGGCAAGAACGGGGAGTTTGCCAAATCCCGTCGCCCCGCAAGCGGCCAGCGCCAGCCCCAGCACGAGGCTCACCCACATTGCCCCGTTGAGAATCGCCTCCGGCGCGGCCCGGCGCAGGAGCCACCGGTTAGCCTGTCCCGCGAGAGCCATGCCGCACGCATTGGCTCCAAAAAAGAGCCCGAAATGCTGGGGGCTCACACCATAAAGTTCCATATACACAAACGAGGAACCGGCAATGTAGGCAAACATCGTGCCGGAAGTGAACCCCGCCATCAGCGCGTAGCCCCGGAACCCCCGGTGCCGCAGAAGATCGCGGAAAATCCGCAATACCCCGGTGGCCCCCTCGTTGCGGCGGCGCTGCGGCGGCAGTGTTTCGGGCAGGCCCAAGGCCGTGGCGGCGAAGCAGAAGCAGCCGAACCCGGTTAAGAGGAAAAAGATCAGCCGCCAGCTTCCCCATAAGAGGATCTGCCCGCCCACCCATGGAGCCAGGATCGGCGCGACCCCCATGACGGTCATCAATTGCGAGAAAATCCCGGCCGCCTGCCGCTCATCGTACAAATCGCGCACGATGGCCCGCGCGATCACCATCCCCGCCGCGCCGCCCAGCGCCTGCATCACGCGCCCGGCAAGGAGCGCCCCCATCGACGGCGCAAAGGCGCACGCCAGCGAGCCGAGGGCGTACAGCGCGCATCCGGCCAGCAGCGGGCGACGGCGGCCAAACCGATCAGCCAGCGGCCCGTAGAACGCCTGGCTTACCCCCACGCTCAGCAGGTAGATCGCTAGCGTCAGGGAAACCGCGCCGGGGCGCGCCCCAAGGTCGTGCGTGATCCGCCCGAAGGCGGGCAGGTACATGTCGATGGACATCGGCCCGAAGGCCGTCAGCACGCCGAGCAGCACGGTCAGCCAATGCGGGTGGCGCAATGGCACAGGCGTGGGCAGCATCGCCTTAGCTCCCGAGCAGCGTCCGCGCCTTCGCCAGCGCGGCGTCGATCTGGCCGGGCTCCTTGCCCGCGCCGCGCGCGAAGTCGGGGCGTCCGCCTCCCTTACCGCCGACGATGGGGACGAGGGCCTGGATCAATTTCCCGGCCTGGAACGTTTTCACGAATTCCGGCGAAACGCTCGCGGCCAGCGCCACGCGCCCTTCCGCCGCGCCCGCCAGCACCGCCACCCCCTGGAATTTTCCCTTGAGCGCGTCGGCCACGGCTTGCAGCGTGTCGCCGTCGGCCTCGCCGAGGTTGGCCAGGATCGCGGGCGTTCCCGCGAGCGGCTCGGCCTGGCCCAGCAGGCTGTGCGCGGTTTGCGCCGCCTCCCGGTGTTGGACGGCCTTGAGCTGTTTGTGGAGTTCCTTTTGTTCGGATAAGAGGGCGTCGAGCTTCCGCTCCAACTCGCCCAGCGGGGCATTTAGCTTGGCAGCGAGTTCGGTGAGCCGGTCGGAAGTCTCGCGCGCCTGGTCATACGCGGCGAGCCCCGCCACGGCCTCAATGCGCCGGACGCCGGCGGCCACCGCCGCTTCGCTCACGATGCGGAAAAGGCCGATCTCGCCGGTCGCGCGGACGTGCGTGCCGCCGCAGAGTTCCATGGAATAGCCGTCGAAGGCGTCCGCCTCGCCGCCGATCTGCACGACGCGAACGACGTCGCCGTATTTGTCGCCAAAGAATTGCATCACGCCCGCCTGGGCGCGGATGTCGGCGTAGGGGACTTCCCGCCAGCGCACCGGCGCGTTTTCCACGATCCGCTCGTTCACCAGGCGCTCCACCTCGCGCACTTGCTCCGGCGTGAGGGGGCCGCTGTTGAAGTCGAACGTCAGCTTATCCGGCCCGACGAACGAGCCCTTCTGCGCGATCTCCGCGCTGACGGCCTTGTGCAGCGCCCAGTGGAGCAGGTGGGTGACGGTGTGGTGCCGGGCGATGGCGGCGCGCCGGGCGATGTCCACGGTGAGTGTCACGCGCGTTCCGGCGGCGGGGGCGTCGGCTTCGGCCAGGAAGTGGAGCCACGTCGCGCCGGTTTTCTGCGTCCCCGTGATGTGCCAGATCTGGCCCGCGCCCTCCATCTCGCCGGTGTCGCCGACCTGGCCCCCCATCTCGGCGTAGGCAGTGGAGACGTCGAGAATAACGGCGGTTTTTCCCTTCACCTCCACCACGTCCAGGACAGTGGCGGCGGTGCTGAGGGCATCATACCCGATAAATTGCGTCGGAGCGGCTTCGATGTGCGAGACGCTGATGATCTCGCGCTTCTGCGCCTTGCGGGCGCGTTCGCGCTGTTCTTCCATGAGCGCGTTGAAGCCTTCGACGTCCACGCTGAGACCGCGTTCGCGGGCCATCAGTTCGGTGAGGTCGAGCGGGAAGCCCTGCTCGTCGTAAAGGCGGAAGGCGAACGCGCCGCTGATCTTTTTGCTTTCGAGCGCGGCGGTCTCGGTTTCAAACAGCGCAATCCCCTTGTCCAGCGTCCTATTGAACGCCTCTTCCTCGCGCAGGAGCACTTCTTTCACGTGTGCCGCTTTCGCCCGGATCTCCGGGAAAACGCCGCCCATGGTGCGGACGAGCACGTCCACGAGCTGGTAAAAGAACGGTTTCTGGAAGCCGAGCGTGCGCCCGTATTTGACGGCCCGGCGCAGGATGCGGCGCAGGACGTAATTGCGGTCGGTGTTGCCGGGCTGGATGCCGTCGGCGATGGCGAAGCTGAGCGTGCGAATGTGGTCGGCGATGACGCGGAAGGCGACGTCGATCTTCTCCTCCTCCGTGTCGCCGGTGCTGCCGGAAACGGGGAGCGTGCAGCCGTAACGCTTCCCGCTCATCTTCTCCAGTTCGTCGAAGATGGGGCGGAAAATATCGGTTTCGTAGTTGGAGATTTTCGCGTGTTCGAAATCGGTGAAGTTCTTGCTGCCTTGCACGATGGAGGCCACGCGCTCGAAGCCCATGCCGGTGTCGACGTGCTTGGCGGGGAGCGGCGAGAAGGTGCCGTCCTGGTTCGCGTTGAACTGGATGAAGACGAGGTTCCAGATCTCGATGCACCGGGCGCTCCCCTGGTTGACGAGGCTGCCCGCGGTGTCGCCGTCCGGCGTCAGGTCCATGTGCAACTCCGAGCACGGGCCGCACGGGCCGGTTTCGCCCATCATCCAGAAGTTGTCTTTTTTGTTTCCGTTGACGATGTGGACCTTCGGGTCGAGCCCCGCGCTCTCGAAGAGCCGGGCCCAGGCTTCGTAGGCTTCGGTGTCGAAGTCCGCCGGGTCGCCCTTGGATTTGTCGGGGGCGTAGACGGTGGCGTAGAGCCGCTCCGCCGGGAATTTCCAGCGGCCGACGACCAGTTCCCAGGCCCACCCGATGGCTTCCTGCTTGAAGTAATCGCCAAAGGACCAGTTGCCCAGCATCTCGAAGAAGGTGTGGTGGTAGGTGTCGAGTCCCACGTCATCGAGATCGTTGTGCTTGCCCCCGGCGCGGATGCACTTCTGGGTGTCGCACGCGCGGGTGGCGCAGCCGGGGACGGCTCCGGGCCATTGGTTCACGTCCGCCGCCGCCTCGCCCAGGAAGATCGGGACGAATTGATTCATCCCGGCATTGGTGAAGAGCAGGTTGGGCGAACTCGGCAAGAGCGGAGCCGAGGGGACGATGGTGTGCCCCTTTTCGTGGAAGAAATCGAGGAACGACTGGCGGATTTCGGAGCTGGTCATGATATGGAACTGGAAATGATAGATGATAGAATTTGAGAGATGATAGACACCCGTGGCAGCGCGGCACGCGATTCGAGCGCGGCTGCCTTTCTATAGTCTCTATCTCTCTAGAGTCTCTCTAGAGCGGTTTAAATTTTGTGTTTACACGCTGCTCGGCGGCGCGGGCCGTTGCGCGGTCTTTCAAGCTCGGGCA
>JBAWXX010000045.1:0-27658 GCA_037143855.1 Verrucomicrobiota bacterium
GTCCCTTTGGGACAATAAGGCCAATCCATCAGACCAATCCAACTGTGTCATTGGTTCTCGAAAAGAATTTCCGCATCATCTTTCAGAAATATGTTGAACCGCTCTAGGTTTTTGGAAAAACGAGTGGCATTGACCTACCGGGCTGGGCTCCATCCCGCAATAGAATTGCCGCTGCATGTGGGTGCCCAAATAGAGCAAGTTTGTGCAGGAGAGGGGGACTCACCCCTTCCACGCGTCTTCCCCTATCCGCCCGCGCTCGATTTGAGCACGGCGATGAAAGCTTCCTGCGGGATATTCACTTTGCCGATGGACTTCATCCGCTTCTTGCCTTCCTTCTGTTTTTCGAGGAGCTTGCGTTTGCGGGTGATGTCTCCGCCGTAGCATTTGGCGGTCACGTCCTTGCGGCTGGCGGAGACGGTTTCGCGCGCGACGATCTTCCCGCCAATGGCGGCCTGGATGGCGACCTGGTAAAGCTGCGTGGGGATGACTTCCTTGAGCTTCGCCGCCAAAACGCGCCCCCGCGCCTCGGCCTTGTCGCGGTGGACGATGCTGGAGAAGGCGTCCACGGGCTCGCCGTTGACGAGCATGTCCAGCTTGACGAGTTTGTCGGCCCGGTAGCCCGCCGGTTCGTAGTCCATGGAGCCGTAACCGCGCGTCATGCTCTTCATTTTGTCATTGAAATCGACGAGGATTTCGTTGAGCGGCAGCTCGCAGGTAATCATCACGCGCCGGGTGTCGAGCGATTCGGTGTGATCGACCACGCCCCGCTTGTCCAGGACGAGGCCCATGATGTCGCCGATGTTCTCGTTGGGGACCATGATGGTGGCTTTGACGACCGGCTCGCGGATTTCCTCGATGACGCTGAAGTCGGGCAGGAAGGCCGGGTTGTCCACCGTCAGGAGGTCGCCGTTGGTTTTGAGGACTTCGTAAACGACGCTCGGGTAGGTCGAGATGATGTCCATGTCGTATTCCCGTCGCAGCCGCTCTTGGATGATCTCCATGTGGAGCAGCCCGAGGAAGCCGCAACGGAACCCGAACCCGAGGGCGACGGAGCTTTCGGCCTGGTAAACAAAGGCGGCGTCGTTGATCTGCAATTTGCCCATGGCCGTCTTGAGGTGCTCGAAGTCGGCGGTGTTGATCGGGTAAATCCCGCTGAACACCATCGGATGGATTTCCTGGAACCCGGGGAGCGGTTCGTCGGCGGGGTGGTGTTGCTCGGTGAGGGTGTCGCCGATTTTGATTTCGGTGGTGGTCTTGATGTTGGCGATGAAGTAGCCGACATCGCCCGCGTTGAGCTGGGGGCGGACTTCCATCTTGGGCGTGAAAACTCCCACCTCCTTGACCTCGTAGTTCCTGTTGCTGCTCATCAGCTTGACGCCGAGGCCGGGCTGGATGGAGCCCGAGGCCATGCGGATGTGGCCGATGACGCCCCGGTAGGTATCGAACACGGAGTCGAAGACGAGGCCGCGCACGCGCTCGTCGGCCATGACCTTGGGCGGCGGGATGCGCGCGACGATGGCTTCCAGAATTTCCTCGATCCCGATGCCCGCCTTGGCGCTGCAGGCGATGGCTTCCTCGGCCGGGATGGCCAGGACCTCCTCCAACTGCCGTTTGCACGCGTCCACGTCGGCGGTGGGGAGGTCGATTTTGTTGATGACGGGGATGATGGTGAGCCCCTGTTTGTGGGCGAGATGGACGTTGGCGACGGTCTGGGCTTCGACGCCTTGCGCGGCATCGATGATGAGGAGCGCCCCTTCGCAGGCGGCCAGTGAACGGCTCACTTCGTAGGCGAAATCGACGTGGCCCGGGGTGTCCATGAGGTTCAACTCATAGATCTGCCCGTCCCGGGCCGTGTAGCGCATGGTGACGGGGTGGCTCTTGATGGTGATCCCGCGTTCCCGTTCCAGGTCCATGGAGTCGAGCTGCTGGTCGGTCGACTCGCGCAGGGAAATCGTATGCGTCACCTCCAGCAGCCGGTCGGAAAGGGTGGTCTTCCCATGGTCAATGTGGGCGATGATGCAAAAGTTGCGGATTTTTTGAATGGACATGCGAGCCCGGGAGTATGCGGGCGCGCCGCCGGAGCGTCAAGGGGGATGCGGCGGGAACCCAGGGCTCACGCATCTAAATTGATGCCGAGCAGGTGAGGAAGATAGCGGTTGTCCCAACCTGCTGCCTTTTTTCTGCCACGAATGGAACGTTTAGCCATCAGCTTGTCAGCATTTAGCAGGTTGAGCGCCCATCGGCGTAGCGCAGCAAGGTTCTCGGCGGCGTAGCCCGCCCCACAGCGATGGCTTCGTCCAGATAGCCCTTGATTTCCCCCTGGGCCGCTCTCTGGTTACCTTTGAGCGCATGAACGTAATCGGCATCCGCTTCGATGATTCCGCGAGCGATCTTTTTCTGGCATCCCATCGCATCCAGTGTGACAATGCAGCCACTCAATTCCAGCACGCGAAGCAGCTCGGGCACGGCTTTGATCTCGTTGCTTTTCTCATCCACCCTTCGCTGGCCCAAAACCAAACCGCTCTCGGCCGCCCACGCATTGACGATGGCTTTAGGGTTCTGACCCGCGTCGATGGCTCGCCGCAACGCCTTGCCATCCATCGCCACAATCTCTTGCTCCACGGCGGAGCGCATCGACTGGGTCCAGCGCATGAAGGCTTCCATGAACTTGTGTGCGTCGAGCGCTGCAAAAAGACGGTTGAAGGTGTCGTGGCTTGGAATGCCGTGCGGCAATTCCAGAAACGTCTGAAACCACTCCTGCTTGGCTTCCCCAAAAAAACCTCCATGTCCTCAAAACTCTCCACCCCGCACAAGATCGCGCAAATCGCGAGGCACAGGATATCTTCAAGCTTGTGCATCCTCGTGCGCTCCACCCTCGGATCGGGGAGGTCTCGCAGGATGCTCAAGATCGCCATCGGTTCGCTCTCTGAAGCTGATGTCTTAGCCGGTTTCGTACGCATCCCGAGCTTATCTCAGGATTGTTTTACAATGTACACACAAAACTCGCGATCTCTTGATTTTTAGATGCGTGAGCCCTGCTTCCGGGTATTGGACCCAGAGCGAATAAACCGTATAGATGGTATAAGAGCGCGTCTGGAAATAACCTTTCCGCCGGACTGGCTCTTTTGAGCGCTACCTTCCCCCCCTTACGATACCGCGCCGGCCGAGTTGGCCAGGTCGGCTTCTTCCTTGGGCAGGAAGACTTTGAAGCGGTTTTTGTCGATGGCTTTCATGTACGCCTCGTGCGGGGAAACGATGCCCTTTTGCATGACGCTCCAGATGGCGTCGTCCATGAACTGCATCCCCTGCCCTTTGCCACCGACGATGACGTCCTGGAGTTTCTGTGTCGCGCCTTCGCGGATGATGGCGGAGACGGCGGAGTTGCCCACGAGGATTTCGTTGACGGCGATGCGCCCCGGTTTGTCGCACCGCTTAAGGAGCAACTGGGCGACGACGCCGCGCAGGGAGGAGGATAACATGGTGCGCACCTGCGATTGCTGGTCGGACGGGAAGACGTCGATAAGACGATCCACGGTCTTGCGGGCGTTGTTGGTGTGCAGGGTGCCGAAGACGAGGAGGCCGGTTTCGGCGGCGGTCAGCGCGAGGGAGATGGTTTCCAGGTCGCGCATTTCGCCGACGAGGATGATGTCGGCGTCCTCGCGCAAGGCTGCTTTCAGGCCGACCGGGAAGGAGGGGGAATGGTCGGGCACCTCGCGCTGGGTGATGATGCTGCGCTTGTTGTTGTGGACGAATTCGATCGGCTCTTCGATGGTGACGATGTGCCGGGCGTAGTTGACGTTGATGAAGTCCATCATGCCGGCCAGCGTCGTGCTTTTGCCGGAGCCGGTGGGGCCGGTGACGAGCACGAGGCCGCCCCGCAATTTGCAGAACTCCTTGACGACGGCGGGGATGCCGAGCTGCTCCAGGGTCAGGATTTTCGTCGGGATGAGACGGAAGACTGCGCCGAGGCCGTTGGTCTGTTTGAGAAAGTTGCAGCGGAAGCGGGATTCCGCATCCATTTCGTAGGCGAAGTCGAGGTCGCCGCATTCCTCAAAGCGCACCCAGCGCTCGGGCCCGCAGATTTCGCTCATCATGTAAGCGCACTCTTCGTGCGTGAGTGCCTCTTCGCGGATGGGGACGATGTCGCCATGCTGCCGGATCTTGGGCGGCTGGCCCTGGGAAAGATGCAAATCCGAGGCGCCGGCCTCGATGAGAACTTTGAAGAACTGGTCGATGTATGGCATCTGGGGAAAGGGGGAAAAAGGTCAGTGCGCGAAGTGCTGCCGCATGATCTGTTTTTGTTCGGCCCGGGCGTAGGCTTCCTCCTGCGAGATGATCCCTTTGTCGTAGAGGGCCATGAGGGAGTCGTCCATGAGCTGCATGCCGAGCTTGCGGCCGGTTTGCATGATGCCGGGGAGCATGAAGGTCTTGCCGTCGCGAATGGTGGCGGCGACGGCGGGGGTGTTGACGAGGATTTCCAGGGCGAGCGCGCGCCCCTTGCCGTCCATGCAGGGGACGAGCTGCTGGCTGATCACCCCCCGCAGCGATTCGCTGACCATGACGCGGATTTGTTCGCGCTGGTCGGTGGGGAAAACGTCGAGCACGCGGTCGAGCGTCCGGGCGGCGTTGCCGGTGTGCAGGGTGCCAAGCACCAAGTGGCCCGTTTCGGCGGCGGTGATGGCAAGCTGGATCGTCTCCAGGTCGCGCATTTCCCCGACCATGATGACGTCCGGGTCTTCGCGCAAGGAACCGCGCAACGCGGCGGCGAAAGAGCGGGTATGGGTGTGGACTTCGCGCTGGGTGACTTGGCAGCCTTTGGAGGCGATGACGTATTCGATGGGGTCCTCCAGGGTGATGATGTGGTCGTGCCGATGGGTGTTGATCTCGTCCACCAGGGCGGCCAGCGTGGTCGATTTGCCGCAGCCGACGGACCCGGTCACGAGCACGAGGCCGTTGTGGTATTGGGTGAGCAGCTTGAGGGACTCCGGCAGCCCAAGGTCTTCCATGCTCCGCAACTCGGTGTTGATGACGCGGAAGGTCATGTCATAACCGAGCCGGTGCCGGACGACGCTGGTGCGGAAGCGCCCGAAGGCGTTGGCGTAGGCGAAATCGGCGTCGCCCCGTTCGGCGAGGTGGCGTTTTTGCTCGTCGTTCAGGAATCCCATGGCGAGCCGCTCGGTTTCAGCGGCGCTCAGGACGGGGGCTTTGAGCCAGATCGGCTCCAGTTCGCCGTTGCGCCGCCAGACAGGCTGGCTGTTGACGCAGAGGTGAACGTCGGAAGCGCACGATTGCTGGCCGACATAAAGATAATGGTCAACGTGCTCCAGGGTGTGGATTTCGTCGTCGGGGGCGGACACCTGGGGGGTGGATGGAGTGGGGGCTTCTGACATTGGCAGGCAGGAAAAAACGATACCAGCGCGGCGAAGAAATCAATGCAAAACCGAGCGCAGGCTAAAAAGTATACGGGAATGCCTGCCTCCCAAGCAAAGGGAAACGCATCAATCAGCGGTTCCCTCTGCCTCCCCAATCGCTCCGGGCGCTGAGTTGGCCGATTTTCCGGGTGGCCAGGGCGGTAAGGAACGGTTTGCAGAGGTTGAGGAGAAGATTCAGGGCGGCGAGCCAGAACCCGGTGCGGCCGGTTTTCTGGACCCAGGCGGAAACGTCCGGCGGTTTTGGCGCGGCGGCCTTGCGGCGGCGGGGGAGCCGGGAGAGGAGCCAGCCCGCGAACGCGGCTCCGGTGAACCAGGCGGTTTTCCGGTGCGCGATGGAATGCTTGAGGCGGGCCGCCACGTTCAAGTCCTCGCCGGCATCATGCAGCGCGCGGGTGAGTTGGGCCCGCGACAAGGCCAGTTCGGCGAGGAGTTCCGCCTTGCGCTCCGCGTCGGAAATCATGACCGGTTTTTCAGCCATTCCTGGTCCTTTCTAAATTCCTCCAGCGTGTCGGGAAAGAACGGTTTTTTCCAGTGCGTCCCGGCGGCCAGCACGCAAATGGCGGCGGCCAGGAGGTGCAGAATCCCGGCGGCCAGCACGCACCACCCCCAGTAGAGATGGAACAGGGTGGTCAGGAGCGCGATCACCCCGATCCAAAGAAACGCGTAGCCGAAGCAAAGAAAGAGGCAGCCAACTCCCAAAACCACCCCCGCCTTCACCAAAGCCCCGAGAGCCTCCTTCCCCTCCAGCCCGGCCAGCTCGGCCCGGGCGCGGAAGTACCCGGCCAGGGACGCCAGCAGAGATAACAAATGGGCGGAAAGCCCGGCGGCTTCCGAAGGCCGCTCTTGCGGCGGCTGCGGTGTTCCAATCATGACAAGCGGTGGACCCCGGTGCGGGAAAAAGACTCCCCCGCTTAGCGGCGGAACAGAAGCCCGAGCACAAAACCGACCCCCAACGCGGTGAGCACGCCCTGGAGCGGGTTCTCGCGCACATACGCCTCCCCTTCCTCCCGGAGCGAATGGGCGCGGGTGCGGGCTTGTTCAAAGCCTTCTTCCGCCTTGGAGCGGTATTCCTGCACTTTGGTCCCCGCGGTCGCGCGGAGTTCGGCTGCTTTGGCTTCCGCGGCGGCGCGGAGCTGCACGGCTTTCTCTTCGGCGGCGGCGCGAAGTTCCTCAGCGGCTTGTTTTGCGTGGGTTTTGCCTGCTTCGAACTTGCTGGCACTTTCCTGGTTCAGATCAGTCTCATTCATAAGCGGTTCCAATTGGGGGCAATTGAATCGTATTTGCCGGGCGCTGACAAGGACCGACTTTCCTCTTCCCGCAGACTCTCTCGCCCCCCTTGAAATGGATTCGGGGCGCAAGCCGCCCGCGCGCCCATGGAAGGCATTCCCAAATCGGCGAAACGGCGTATGCTTTCCACCCTTATGTTTCACATTGTGCTCGTCGAACCGGAAATCCCCCCCAACACCGGCAACATCGCCCGCCTCTGCCTGGCGGCCGACGCCACCCTGCACCTCGTGCGGCCGCTGGGGTTCTCTATCGACGACAAAACCCTCAAGCGCGCCGGGCTCGACTACTGGAAGCAGACGCGCGTGGAACTCTGGGACAACTTCGCGCAACTCCAGGCGGCCCATCCGCAGGAAAGGTTCTGGTATCTGACCACCAAATACCCCCGCCCCTACTATGAAGCCCCCCTGAAAGCGGGCGACTTCCTCGTCTTCGGCCGCGAAACCAAGGGGCTCCCCGAACCGCTGCTTGCCGCCAACGCCGGGCGCTGCCTGACGATCCCCATGGCCCCGCAGGCCCGCAGCCTCAACCTGGCCACCTCCGTCGGCATCGTCCTCTTTGAGGGGTTGCGGCAAATCCGCACCGCACCGGGTGCGCCGCAAGCATGATTTTCAGCGGTTGCTCTAGCAATTCGCCGGGATTCCCCTTAGCGTTGCGGCGTCATGTCTCACAAAGAAAGTCAAAGCGGCATCCACCTCAGCGCGCACGACCTGCGCCGGTCCTTCCAGATCGGCTCCCGCCAGATCGAGGTGCTTCGCGGCATTTCCCTGGACGTGCGCCGGGGGGAATCCGTTTTTCTCGTCGGCGCTTCCGGCGCGGGAAAGACCACCCTTCTCTACACCCTGGCGGGCCTGGAACGCCCCGAGTCGGGCAGCGTCACCTTTGAAGGCCGGGAACTCTACGCGAGCGGCGAACGGGAGGCGGCGCGCATTCGCAACGAACGGATGGGCTTCGTCTTCCAGGGCTACTTCCTCCTGCCGGAATTGACCGCCCTGGAAAACGTCCTCCTGCCCACCCTGATCGGCGGGCGGTCCACCCGGGAAGCCGCCGAAGCGGCCCTGGAGCGCGTGGGACTGGGAGAGCGCCAGCACCATCTGCCCTCGGAAATGTCGGGCGGCGAACAGCAGCGCGTCGCCATCGCGCGGGCGCTCATCAACGACCCCACCATCCTTTTTGCCGACGAACCGACGGGCAATCTCGATTCGAAAACGGGGGAAACGATCGTGGATTTGCTGCTTGCCTTGGTCCGGGAAAACCAGAAAACATTATTGGTTGTCACCCATGACGCCCGATTGGCCGAACGCGGGGACCGCAAAGTGGAGATTGAGGACGGCCTTTTGAAAAAGCACGAGGTCTGATTCGCCCCTCCCCGGAGCGGACTCGGAAACGGCAGGCTCAACGAGAGCGTGCGTGGGGCGGCAGTTATTTTTGAAGTTATGAAAAAGATCTATATCGATGGCGTTTTTTATCCCGAAGCAGAGGCCAAGATTTCCGTGTTCGACCACGGTCTTCTTTATGGCGACGGCATTTTTGAAGGCATCCGCTGCTACAATGGCCGCGTCTTCCGCCTCGAAGATCACATCGACCGGCTCTACGACTCGGCCCGCGCCATTGGGATGGAAATCCCTCTCACCAAGGAGGAAATGACGCAAGCCCACCTCGAAAGCTGCCGCCAGAACGGCCTGCGCGACGGCTACATCCGCTCGGTGGTCACGCGCGGCGTGGGCGACCTGGGGCTCAACCCGGCCAACTGCCCGCGGCCCACGGTCATCATCATCGCCTCCGGCATCAAACTTTATCCCGAGGAACTCTACCGCGACGGCCTCTCGGTGGTGACCTGCGCCACCCGGCGCGTCGCCCCGGCGGCGTTCAGCCCTGCGGTCAAGTCGCTCAACTACCTCAACAACATCCTGGCCAAGATCGAATCCAGCCACGCGGGCGAGGGCCTGATGCTCAACGAACAGGGGTACGTGGCCGAGTGCACCGGAGACAATATTTTTATCCTCAAGAAAGGAAGCCTCCTCACCCCCCCCATCTCCGCGGGAGCCCTCGGCGGCATCACCCGCAATGTGGTCCTGGAGATTGCCGGGGAGTTTGGGATGCCCGCCAGCGAAACGATGCTGACCCGCTACGATCTCTACACCGCCGACGAGTTTTTCCTCACCGGGACGGCGGCGGAAATCATCCCCGTCGTGGAACTCGACAAGCGCCCCATCGGCGCGGGCGTCCCCGGACCGCTGACGGCAAAATTTATCGCGCGGTACCGGGAGTTGACACAAGCCTCCGGCACGCCGATCTATTAGAGAAGGAATCTTTAACAACCCAAAGCACCATGCTCTGCGACGTTTGCAAAACCAATCAGGCGACGGTGTTCTTAACGCAAATCGTGGACGGCAAGATGCAGAAAGTGAACCTCTGCGAAGCCTGCTCCAAGGAAAAAGGCGTCACCGATCCGCTTTCCTTCGCCCTGGTCGACCTCCTGCCCGGGCTGGGAGCCGAAGCCGAGGTGGAACAAGGCGCGCCCGTGCAACATTGCCCTGCGTGCGGATTCACCCAGGCGGACTTCAAGAAAACCGGGCGGCTCGGCTGCCCCGTGTGCTACGATACCTTTGCAGAAGGGCTCGGCGGCCTGCTGAAAGCCATGCACCGGCGGACCACCCATACCGGCAAAGTCCCGGCCCGTTTAAAACGGAGCATCGAGCTGGGCGTGCGGCGCAAACAACTCCAACGCGATCTGGACAAGGCGGTGGCGGATGAAAACTATGAAAACGCCGCCCTCCTGCGCGACCAACTGCGGGAACTGGAGCAAACCAAGTGAAACTAAGCAGCCTTTTTTCGAGTGGGAGTGAGCGGGCTCGGAATGACGGCCCGCATCAGCAAATCGTCATCTCCAGCCGCGTCCGGCTGGCGAGGAACCTTCGCGGCCACCCCTTCCCCGGCTGGGCGAAGAAGAACGACCGCCTCCAGATCCTTGAGCTGATCAAGCCGTCCGTGGAAGCCCTTCCCGAGATGGAGGGGGGGTTCTCCTCTTACTTGCATGAACTCTCCGCGCTGGAAAAACAGGTCCTCGTGGAGCGGCACCTCATCAGCCGCGAACACGCCGCCAAAAGCGCCGGGAGCGCCGTCGTGATCGACCAGGCGCAGTCCTTGAGCATCATGATCAACGAAGAGGACCACCTGCGGATGCAGGTCCTCCGGCCCGGCCTGCAACTGCGCAACGCCTACCAGGCGCTCGACAAAGTGGACAGCACGCTGGAAACCAAGCTCGACTACGCCTTCCACCCGCAACTGGGCTACCTCACGGCCTGCCCCACCAACGTCGGCACGGGGATGCGCGCCTCGGCCATGATCCATCTTCCCGGCCTGGTCTTGAGCGAACAGATCAACCAGGTCATCCAGGCCATCAACAAAATCGGCCTCGCCGTGCGCGGCCTCTATGGCGAGGGGACCGAAGCCATGGGCAACCTCTTCCAAGTCTCCAACCAGATCACCCTGGGCGAGCCGGAGGAGGAGATCATCTCCCAGCTCAACAAAGTCATCGAGCGCATCATCGAAAACGAGGAGAACGCCCGCCAGATCCTCCTGCAGAAAAAGCTGGGCACGCTCCTGGACAACATCGGGCGCGGATTCGGCATCCTCTCCCACGCCTACGCCATGACCTCCAAGGAGGCGCTCAACCTCCTTTCCTTCCTGAAACTGGGCGTGGACCTCGGCTTCTTCCCGCCCGAGCGGCAGAAAGAGATCGACGACCTTATCATCGTCACCCAGCCCGCCCACCTGCAAAGCAACGCCACGCAGCAAAAACTCAGCCCCGAGGAGCGGGACTCCTTGCGCGCCGAGATCATCCGGGAGAAATTGAAAGCCTTTCCAAATCCCAACACGAGCAAGGTCGTCGTCCCAAGGCCACCAACCGAAGAAACGCACCATGAATAACTTTACTCCACGCGCCCAACAAGTGCTTGCTCTCGCCCGGAAGGAAGCCGAGCGCTTTAACCACAACTACGTCGGCACCGAACACATCCTGCTCGGCCTCATCAAGCTGGGCCAGGGCGTCGCCGTCAACGTCCTCCAGAAAATGGGCCTGGAGCTGGAAGCCGTCCGAGCCGAAGTCGAAAAACAGGTGGGAGCCGGTCCGGAAGGGAAGATCGTCGGCAACATCCCGTACACCCCGCGCGTCAAAAAAGTGCTCGCCCTGGCCGGGAAGGAAGCCAAATCGCTCAACCACTCCTACGTCGGCACCGAGCATATTTTGTTGGGCCTCCTGCGCGAAGGAGAAGGCGTCGCCGCCGTCGTCCTCAAGAACCTGGAAGTCGATATCGAGAAGACCCGCAACGAAATTTTGAAGGAGCTGGACCCGAACTTCACCCCGCCGGAAGGCGAGGCGGAAGAGGAAGGGCCGGCGGCAGCCGGTCCGGGCGCCGAAGCGGGGGCGAAAAAAGGGGAAGTGAAAACCCCCGCCCTGCGCGCCTTCGGCCGTGACCTCACCGAAATGGCCCACAAGGGGGAACTCGACCCCGTCATCGGGCGGCGCAACGAAATCGAGCGCGTCATCCAGATCCTCTGCCGCCGGACCAAGAACAACCCGGTCCTCCTGGGCGAAGCGGGCGTCGGCAAGACCGCCATCGTCGAGGGGCTCGCCGAGGAGATAGCCGCCGGGAACGTCCCCGAAATCTTGCGCGATAAAAAAGTGGTGACACTCGACCTCGCCCTCATGGTCGCCGGGACCAAATACCGGGGCCAGTTTGAGGAGCGGATCAAGGCCGTCATGGACGAGATCCGCCGCAGCAAAAACATCCTCCTCTTTATCGACGAACTGCACACCATCGTCGGGGCCGGTTCCGCCGAAGGAGCCATGGACGCCTCCAACATCATCAAACCGGCCTTGAGCCGGGGCGAGCTGCAATGCATCGGCGCCACCACCCTCAACGAATACCGCAAGCACATCGAGAAAGACGCCGCGCTGGAACGCCGTTTTCAGACCGTCAAAGTCGAAGCGCCGAACGTCGAGGACACCATCGAGATCCTCAAGGGCCTGCGGCCCAAGTATGAGGCGCACCACCGGGCCAAGATCACCGACGAAGCGCTGGAACTCTGCGCCAAGCTTTCGGATCGCTACATCACCGGCCGGTTCCTGCCCGACAAAGCCATCGACGTGATGGACGAAGCCGGGGCCCGCGCCCGGATCGCCTCCATGACCCGCCCGCCCGACGTCAAGCACATCGAAGGCGAAATCGAAGAAATCCGGGGCCAGAAGGAAGCCGCCATCAAGGCCCAGGACTTCGAAAAAGCCGCCTCCCTGCGCGACACCGAAAAACAGGCCAAGGAGAAGCTCGAAAGAATCCTCAACGAATGGCGCGAAGCCCGGGAGGAGAAGGAAGTGGTCGTCAGCGACGACGATATTCTCTCCGTTGTCTCCAAGACCACCGGCGTCCCCCTGCACCGCATGGAGCAGGCCGAAACCGCGAAGCTCCTCGCCATGGAAGAGGAACTCAAAAAGCGCGTCATCGGCCAGGACGAAGCCATCACCGCCATCTCCAAGGCGCTCCGCCGCTCCCGCGCCGACCTGAAAGACCCGCGCCGGCCCATCGGCTCGTTCATCTTCCTCGGGCCCACCGGCGTCGGGAAAACGTTCCTCACCGCCTGCCTCGCCGAATTCATGTTCGGCGACCGCGACGCGCTGATCCAGATCGACATGTCCGAGTACATGGAGAAGTTCACCGCCTCGCGCCTCATCGGCTCGCCTCCCGGCTACGTCGGCTACGAGGAGGGTGGCCAGCTCTCCGAAGCCGTCCGGCGCCGGCCCTATGCGGTGATCCTCTTCGACGAAGTCGAAAAGGCGCACCCGGACGTAATGCACCTCCTCTTGCAGATCCTCGAAGAAGGCAAAGTGACCGACTCGCTGGGCCGCAAGATCGACTTCCGCAACACGATCATCATCATGACCTCCAACGCCGGGGCCGAGTTGATCAAGAAACAGACGACGCTCGGTTTCGGAGCGGTCAGTTCGACAGAAGCCGCAGGCTACGAGGCCATGCGCGATAAAGTGCTGGAGGAAGCCAAGCGCGTCTTCAAGCCGGAGTTCATCAACCGGCTCGACGACCTGATCGTCTTCCACACCCTCGCCAAGCCCGACCTCGTCAAGATCGTTGATCTCGAAGTCAGCAAAGTCGCCCTGCGGCTCAAAGCGAAGGAAATCGAGCTGATCCTGGACGAAGGAGCCCACGAGTTCCTCATCGAGAAAGGCTATGATCCGGCCTACGGAGCGCGCCCCATGCGCCGCGCCGTGGAGCGGTTCCTGGAAGATCCGCTCGCCGAAGAACTGCTTCGCGGGCAAATCAAAGCCGGGAACACCGTCACCGTCAGCGCAGCCGGAACCAAGCTCGCCTTCACCGTCCCGGAACCGGCGCAGCCGGACAAGGGCGCGGAAGCCAAAGCCGGAAAATAGCCAGCGCAAGCGCTG
Source organism: Verrucomicrobiota bacterium (assembly GCA_037143855.1). GTDB lineage: Bacteria > Verrucomicrobiota > Verrucomicrobiia > Chthoniobacterales > Chthoniobacteraceae > UBA695. The sequence goes on from JBAWXX010000045.1 coordinate 13,177, forward strand.
GACCTACTTCGCGCTACCGCGCGCTGCGGCGGCTTACGCCCGCCGCTTCGGTGGCTGGCTTTTTCCTCGTGCCCAAGCTGGAGCTTGGGCACGATCATGTTTTCGAGGCTCCAGCCTCGCAAGCTTGGCGGCCCCCCCCTACCCGCAGAACCCACCGAAAAGTAGTTGCATTACCGGTCCGCCTTGCCCTGCCGGGCCTCCGGCGGCCGGAAGGGATCAAACGCCACATCCGAGCCGTCGGCTTTCATTTGGTAGACCATCCGCATCAGCACGCCCAGCCGTCCCTTGGGCCATCCCTTGGCGGCGAACCATTGCAGATACTCGGCGGGAAGCTCGTGGAGCCGCCGCCCGGCGCAGCGCCCAAACGGCATCACCGTCCGGGCGATCTCCTCCAGATCCGCCACGGCGCGCGCGCGCAGGGCGTCGCTTTCGGGATCAAAGGGAGGGTTCATGGAACGCGCGGCCTGGTTCAAACGCACCCATTGAGCTTCAGCATGAACCGGAACGTCCGGTCCGTATGACCCGGGAGCCCTTCGTGGCCAAAGTCGGGATAAAGCGCCAACTCCTTTGGAGCCGTGATTTTGTTGTAGGCGGCGAACTGCGTGGAGGGCGGGCAGATCGTATCCATCAGGCCGACGGCAAGGAGTGTCTCCGCCTTGATCCGGGGAGCCAAAAATTGCAGGTCGATATAGCCGAGCCGGGTGAAAATCTCCTCCTCGCGCGCATGGGTCGGGTCGAAGAGCCGAAACCACGTTTGCAACTCCTGATAGGCGTCCTTGGCCTGGTCCATTTCCCACACGCGCTTGTAATCGCACAGGAACGGGAACACCGGCGCGGCCAGCCGGACGCGCGGCTCCAGCGAGGCGCACGCAAGGGTGAGCGCCCCGCCTTGCGAACCGCCCATCGCCCCTACCCGCGCGGCATCCACCTCCGGGAAGCCCATCACGATGCGGGCCAACTGCGCGGTGTCCAAAAAGATGTGGCGAAAGAGGAGGTTCTTCGGGTCCGGATCGTCCAGGCCGCGGATGATGTGGCCGTGGTGGGTGTTTCCCTTGATTTGCAAATTGTCCTCGCTGGAGCCCCCCTGCCCGCGGCAGTCCAGCGCGGCGAGGCAGAAACCTTCGGAGACATAGGCCAGCTTGTCCGTCCAATCCCCCGCATTGCCAGTATAGCCGTGGAACGCCAGCAGCGCCGGAGCCGGGGCGCTCAGATTGCGCGGCCGGACATACTTGGCGTGAACCCGCGCGCCGCCCACGCCGGTAAACCAGAGGTCGAAGCACTCGGCATTGCGCAATGGCAGCGTGTTGTTGCGGCGCAGCTCGATTTGGGGGTCCAGCGCGTCGAGTTCGAGCAGGGACTCGTCCCAATAGGCATCAAAATCGGCGGGACGGGGGTTGATGCCTGCATAAGTGCGGAGTTCGGGGAGGGGTTTGTCGAAAGTAAGCGGCATAACGGCGCGATCATCGGAAAATGCTCCCCCAATGCAAGAGAGAATCCTGGGAGTTGACCCAAAAATCCCCGGCGGGAAACGGGTTCCACGCCGGGGATTGCAAGCTGCTTTTGTGGGGGAGCTTAACGCTGCACGCGGCCGCTGCCGTCGCCCTTCACGAGCGCCTCCACTTCCTCCAGCGTCACGCGGTTGTAATCGCCGCAAACGGTGTGCTTGAGCGCGCTGGCCGCCACGGCGAACTCGATCGCCTTTTGCGGCTCGTCGCCCCGCAGGGAAGCGAAAATCAACCCGCCGCCGAAGGAATCGCCGCCGCCCACGCGGTCGATGACGTTCAAATCATACTTGCGGGAGAAATACGCCTTGCCGCCCGCCCAGAGCATCGCGCTCCAGCCGTTGTGGCTGGCGGAATACGATTCGCGCAACGTAATCGCCACCTGCTTGAACCCGAACCGCTCGGTCAACTGGCGGGCTACGGACTCATACTGGGCGTGCTCGATCTTGCCGCTCGTCACCTCCCCGCCGTGAATGCCAAACACGCTCTCCGCGTCTTCCTCGTTCGCAATACAGACATCCACATACTGCATCAGGTTGCCCATCACCTTGCCTGCCTTTTCGCTGTTCCAGAGCTTCTTGCGAAAATTCAGATCCGCGCTGACAGCGAGCCCCTGGGCCTTGGCCGCCTTGCACGCCTCCTCCACCACTGCGGCGGCGCTGTCGGAAAGCGCCGGAGTGATCCCCGTCCAGTGGAACCAGCGCGCCCCCTTGAACGCGGCCGCCCAGTCCACTTCGCCCGGCTGGATTTCCGCAATTGCCGAATGGGCGCGGTCGTAAGTCACCTTCGATGCGCGCTGGCTCGCGCCCGTTTCCAGAAAATAAATGCCGATGCGATCCCCGGCGCGCACGATATGGCCCGTGCCCACCCCCAGCCCGCGCAGCTCGTTGATCGCGGATTGTCCCATGTCGTTTTTGGGCAGCCGGGTCACAAAGTCGGCCGAGAGCCCGTAATTCACCAAAGAGACAGCCACATTCGCCTCGCCGCCGCCGAAGGTTTTTTCAAGGACAGGGGCTTGCGCAAAGCGGAGGAAGCCAGGAGTAGCCAGCCGCAGCATGATTTCACCAAAAGTTACAACGTCAGACATAGGGTGGTAGAGACTAGAGGACATCCGGCCAAATCGCAAGGTGATTGAATGGCCAGCTAAAGTCCAATAGGAGATCTCCCGGCTTTGCCGGGGAGGCTCCCAGAATTTGACTTATAGTGCGGTCATGGGAGGAGAAGGCGGGGAGAAGAGTGAAATCAAAGAACAAAAAACTTCGTGGCTTCGTGCCTTCGTGTGAAACATTCAAAGGGTAGCAGCAGAGAAAACGTGGGATTTTAGATTCCGCGCGTTTTCCCTTTGGCGGGAAGTGAGTGGAGGGGGGACTCTGAAAACCCGTCGCTCCGGCAGTATGCAAGGCACGAAGAAAGACAAAGAGGAAGAGGGGAACGCTTTGAAGGCAAACAGGGCCTGCGTCTATCAATAGGCCGCTTTGAGCGGCTCCTCGTCCACGCCACCAGTGTCACTGGTAGCAAGGGGGCTACCCCCGCGCCACCAGCTCAAAGCGGTAGCGCTCATCGTAGCGGCCCCGGTTGAACGAGCGGCAGCACTTCAGGCACGCCACGGGGCGGCGGAACGGGCGCACGCGCCGCACTTCCGCATGGCAATGGCGGCAGCGGTAGACCACTTTGCGCGATACGTAACGGCGCGGCAGCGGCAGCTCGTGGCAGCGTTTTTCGCCGTCGAGCCCCAGATCGGCGCACGCCTGCCGCCACTCCGGCCCGTGCGGCTGGATGCGCCGCCGCCCCGCCCGGTAGCGGGCGAGCAAATGGGCCAGTTCATGCCGCAGCGTGCGGTCCACCTCCTCCATGCCAAAGGGAACCACCTTGGGGTTGAGCGCCACCGTCCAGTGGGTGTAATTCGCCAGCCCCGCCGTCGTCCGCAGCCGCCGATTCCACCGGACGTGCACCAGCCGGGCCAACGCACGGCACCCCACGGACGTCAGCAGATGGCGGGCGGTGGCTTCCAGGGTCGTTTCGGTAAAGTCCGCCTGCGGCAGAACCGGCGCCGTGGTTCGCCCGGTGGCATCGGCGAGGTTTCCCCGGCGCGGGTCGGCCTGACGGGGGAACAAGGGAGCCACGACGCCTCCCACCATGCTTTTGACTAAATGGACCAGTCGCACCATGGTTCTAACCCGCCTTTCGAAATGACGGCGCGGCCGGAAAGCATGGCTGCCCCCCCGGGAACGCTGATGGATTCCCGTTTCTTCTTGGGCATGATTTGGAGCTGCGTCTCCTCGTAATACACGAGCGAGTTCGCAGGAACGCTATGTTGCAAGAAAACATTGCCGCCGATGGTCGAGTTTTCACCAATGACCGTTTCGCCTCCCAGCACCGTACTGTTCGGATAAATCGTCACATTATTTTCAACGTTGGGGTGGCGCTTGCCTCCCTTGAGGATGCGGCCCTCCTCATCCTTCTGGAAGCTCTTCGCGCCGAGGGTGACGCCGTGGTAGAGCTTCACGTGGGAGCCGATCACGCAGGTTTCACCGATGACGACGCCCGTGCCGTGGTCGATAAAAAAATGCGTGCCGATGTGCGCCCCCGGATGGATGTCGATGCCGGTGCGCGAGTGGGCCCACTCCGTCATCATGCGCGGGATGAGCGGCACATTTTGCCGGTAGAGCGTGTGGGCGCAGCGCTGGATGGCGATGGCCTCCAGGCACGGGTAGGCCAGGATGATCTCGTCAAAGCTGCTGGAAGCCGGGTCCCCCTCGAAAGCCGCCTCCACGTCGCTCCAGAGCACTTCGCGGATCACCGGGAGGCTCTTGAGCATGTGGAGAACCACCGCTTTCGCTTCCTGTTCCGGGCAATCCGGCCGGGCGACTCGCAGGCTCTTGCAGACTTCGTTGTGCAAACGGCGGAAAAAAGACTCCACCCGGCTGCCGGTGGAGCGCACCAGTTCCCCCGAATGCACCACCTCCTGGTCATGGAACCCGGGGAAGAGGAGTTGGAGCAAATCGGCGCAGAGAACGGCCAGTGCGCGTTTCGAAGGCAGGTTGGAGCCATCGATATTGTTGATTCCGCCGACGTTGCGGTAGGAATCGAGCAGTTCCCCGACGATTTGTGGCAAATGGGAGTCCATTGTTTCCCGCAACTTAAGCACCTGCGCGGCCGGATTTCCAGACAACTTACGCGCCCCCGCGGCAGGGTTCCCACAGCAAACACATTGCACCACAGAGAGCACAGAGCAAAGAACGAGACTTTTTTCTTTTCATCCCTCTGTGCCCTCTATGCCCTCAGTGGTGCATCCTCTCCCCCGCCGGGCCATCGGGGAATTTGTGAAAAATGCCGTTTGCCATCCGGCAAAATACTGTAACTTCAACGCACATTCACCGATCCACCCGTTCCCATGAAATTCCGCATCACCCTGACCGCCCTCGCCCTCGCCGCCGCTCTTTTCACCGGCTGCGACAAAATCAAGCCCCTCCTCCACCGCTTCTCCAAACAGCCCCCGGCCGCCGCCACGACGCCCACTCCGTCGCCGACAGCCACCCCCTCCCCCACCGCCACGCCGACGCCGAAACCAACCGCCAACCACAACGCCAGCGTCATCGTGCTGTGCTATCACCGGTTTGAGGACATCAAGAGCCCCATGTCGACAAAACCGGCCGACTTCGAGCAGGAGATGCAGCAGATCAAAGATGCCGGCTTCACCGTGATCTCGATGCAGGACTTCCTGGCCTGGCGGCGCGATGAAAAGCAAATCCCCGAAAAGAGCGCGCTGATCACCATCGACGACGGCTACGTCTCCGCCTACGAGGTCGCCTGGCCGATCCTGAAAAAATTCAACTATCCGTTCACCGAGTTCGTCTACCTGCAATACGTCAACTCGGGCGGCAAATCGATCACTTGGGACCAGCTCGCCGAACTGCGCGACGCCGGGGTGGAAATCGGCAGCCACAGCATCACCCACCAGAATTTGAAAGGCCACACCGCCAAGGCCGCCGCCGAAATCAAGCAGATGGGCTATGACGAGTGGTTGCGCAAGGAAATCACCGGCTCCAAGAAGACCCTGGAAAACCGGCTCGGCATCAAAGTGAGCGTCTTCGCCTACCCGGAAGGCTCCTACAACGAGAAAGCCCGCGCCATTGTCAAGGAAGCCGGGTACGAAGCCGCGTTTGTCACCTACGGCCAGCGCAACACCTTCAGCAGTCCCGCCTTTGACCTGATCGGCCGCTACGCCATCGAAGCTGGCAAGCCGAAGACCTTCAACGACGCCCTCGCGATGATCGGCGGCGGCATGGGCCCCGGTATGGCGATGACGGCGAGCGCCTCGGTGGCATCCGAAACCGCCTCCGCCCCGGCCACCAGCAACAACACCACGCCCGCCGAGGGAGCCACCGTCTCCGATCCCAAGCCGCTCATCAAAGCCGCCTTGAGCAACCTCGGGGCCATCGACGCGGGCAGCGTCACCATGCGCATCAGCGGCTTCGGCCCGGTCCCGGCCCAATATGACGCGGCCACCCAGACCGTCAGCTTCCAGCCCAGCACCCAACCGCTGCGCGACACCGAATACACCGTCTTTGTCGCCGCCAAAGTGGCGGGCAAGCGGACCGAGATCCACTGGAGCTTCAAGTTCGACCCGGCGGCGAAGAAGTAGCGGGTTGCGGAATTCTAGAAAAAGGCGGCACCGCCGGGTGTCGCCTTTTTTTGTTTCCGCTCGTTTCCAGGCTCCAGCTTGAAAACGAGGTAAAGAAACGCCTTATCGGCCCTCAAAGAGCGAAGCAATAGAAACTCGCAGCGCAGCGGCAATGGCCGCGATTTCATAATCGCGGATAAACCGTTGGCCGGCTTCCATCCGGGAAAGAGCAGAGCGGTCACAATAAATGCCGCGAGCCGCCAGACGCCCCGCCAAATCCTCCTGGGATACAGGGGGCTTGTTGTTCAAGCGGGCCTTGCGAATCCGAGGCCCGATGAGGTTGCGCTCCCCGGCAGAATGCTTCTTGATTATGTGCAACTTTCGCACACTTGACTGTGGCAAATGTCATCCCTATGATTGTGTGAATATCACACATTCTTCCATAGACTTCAGGAATAACCCAAGTCGAGACACCTGGCACGCCAACCCCTTGTTGACGATTCAATTTTCATGGATGCCATTGTCCGGCAATGGGGGATGCCTTGATTGAAACGGAATACAGGACATGCAAAAGCTCTTCAAATACTTGCTGGCGGTTATGGTAATTGGATCAACCTCTATCTTAACGGCCTATGAAGCCAGTGGCGCTTCGGCCGAACTTTCCACGCCATCCGATGGGAATACCGTCGAAAGTTCAACGCAGACAACACCCACGCCATCGCCCGCGAAACAACCGACTCTCGAAGGCGTATTCTACGTTCTCGAGCGCATTTCCAAGGCAACGGATTCGGGAATCGTGAGCTTGACGCCTGGAACGAAAGTCCTGCTTGTACACACGGGAACGCCGATGGTGATCACAGATGGCCAGCAGCAATATCAAGCCTATTCCTATCAACTGACCAAAAACCCGGATCTTGGGGAAAAATTAGCCCGGGAGGAACATTCCAAGCAGGCTAAATTCGAGCAGGCCGTTTTGCAAACAACTCAAGAACGGCAAAAGCAGGAATATCTGGCAAAAAAAACGATCCGCGAAAACATAAAAACAATCATTGAACGGCAGCAAAAAATCATAAAAATTCAGCAACAAATCAAAGATGTCCGGCGGGACATTTTCGAGAATACCCCCAACAGCCTTACTCAGCCTCCACTGTTCCCCGATGCATGGCGCAACCCGGGGCCTTTGCAACTCTTTCTCGCGGATAAGAAAAAGGAATTGCGTCATTTAGAAGAGGAACTCGAAAAGCTCTGTGGGTACGCTACGTTCAACTAAGAGCGCGTCTGGAAATAAGCTTTACAAGATGACGCAGGAGCAACGCCGTCAGCTCTCAAATGAACCTTGTCAGATGGAAAGGTTATTTCCAGACATGCTCTAATCCTCATTGCTCTTAAAAATGCCTTTTTCTTGCCGCCGCAAAGTTGTTAGGCTTTGCGGCTGTAGTGAAAATTCTCCGCACCTCTTCCGCCGCCGCGCGCGTCTGCCGTGGCGTTCCCCGTCCCCTTGTTCTGGTGCCGACCATGGGGGCTCTCCACGATGGGCACCTCTCTCTCATCCAGCGGGCGCGAGCCCTGGCCGGACCGAAGGGGACGATAGCCGTGAGCATCTTTGTCAACCCGACGCAATTCGGGCCCAAGGAAGATTATTCCCGCTATCCCCGCCCCATCGCGCAAGACACCGCCAAATGCCGCGCCGCCGGGGTAAATCTGCTCTTTCTCCCCAGCGCGGAGACATTCTACGCGCCCGGCCATTCCACCTGGGTGGACGAGTCGACCCTCTCCACGGGGCTCTGCGGTGCGAGCCGGCCGGGACACTTCCGGGGGGTCTGCACGGTGGTATCGAAACTCTTCCACGTCTTCGCGCCGGATTACGCCGTGTTCGGTCAAAAGGACGCCCAGCAGCTCGCCGTCCTGCGCCGGATGGTACGCGACCTTCATTTCCAGATCCAGATCGTCGGGGCCGAAATTTACAGGGAACCGGACGGCCTGGCGATGAGCTCCCGCAACCGCTTCCTCTCGAAAGCCCAACGGGCGCAAGCGCCGGTGCTCCACCGCGCCCTGCTCGGCGCCAAGGCAGCCGCCAAGGCGGGCCTTCGCAACCCGGCCCGGCTCCGGGCGCGCGTCATCAAGACCATTGAAACCGCGCCGCTCGCCCGCATCGACTACGTGGAAGCCGTCGATGCCGAGACGCTCGCCCCTCCCTCCGCCGCCACCCGCCGCCTGCTCCTCGCCGTGGCCGTCCGCTTCGGCAAGACCCGGCTGATCGACAACGTGGAGATCAAATTTTCCAAATGAAAACTTATGATTTTGTCGTGCTGGGCAGCGGCATCGCGGGCTTGAGCTTCGCGCTCAAAGCCGCGCGCCACGGCACCGTGGCCCTTATCACCAAGCGCGCCGGGGAAGACTGCAACACGGCCCAGGCCCAGGGGGGCGTGGCATGCGTCACCAGCGGGGAGGATTCCTTCGACCTCCACGTGCGCGACACGCTCACCGCCGGGGCCGGCCTCTGCAAGGAATCCGTCGTGCGGACCATCGTCACCGAAGGCCCGGCGCGCATCCAAGAATTGATCGAACTGGGCGTCCACTTTGACGAGCGCGACATGGAAAGCGGCGAGCGTGAGCTGGACCTCGGGCGCGAAGGCGGCCACTCCAAGCGCCGCATCCTGCACGCCCGCGACGCCACGGGGCGCGAGATCGAGCAATCGCTCCTCCGCGCCGCCCAGGCCTCGCCGCGCATCGACCTTTTGGAAAACCACATGGCCGTGGACCTCATCACCACGGGCAAGCTCGGTTTCGTCACCGAAGACCGCTGCGTGGGGGCCTACGTCCTGAACGAATCGAGCGGTGAAGTGGAGACCTTCCGCACCGACCGCCTCATCCTCGCCACCGGCGGCTGCGGCAAAGTCTATCTCTACACGACCAACCCGAACGTGGCCACGGGCGACGGCATGGCCATGGCCTGGCGCGCCGGAGCGACCATCGCCAACATGGAATTTGTCCAATTCCACCCCACCTGCCTCTACCATCCCGCGGGCGGGAGTTACTTGATCAGCGAAGCCGTCCGGGGAGAAGGGGGGAGGCTCGTGGACGCCAGGGGGCGCGAGTTCATGGGCCGCTACCACAAGCTTGGCGCGCTCGCCCCGCGCGACATCGTCGCCCGCGCCATCGACGCCGAGATGAAGCGGACCGGCGCGCCGTGCGTCTACCTGGACATCACCCACAAACCGGCCGAGTTCGTCCGCGAACGCTTCCCCAACATCTACGAGAACTGCCTCAAGCTCGGCATCGACATCACGAAGGAACCGATTCCGGTCGTCCCCGCCGCCCACTACCAATGCGGCGGCGTCCTCACGGACAACAACGGCGCGACCAGCCTGCGCGGGCTCTACGCAGTGGGCGAAGTGGCCTGCACCGGGCTGCACGGATCCAACCGGCTCGCCAGCAACTCGCTCCTGGAAGCCGTCGTCATCGCCCACCGGGCCATCGCCCACGTGCTGGTGGACCTCCCCCTCAACGGCCAGCCGCCGCGCGAGTTGACGCTCCCGGAGTGGATCAGCGGAGACGCCCACGATGTGGACGAAATGGTGGTCATTTACCACAACTGGGACGAAATCCGGCGGCTCATGTGGGACTACGTCGGCATCGTCCGCACCGACAAGCGGCTCAAGCGCGCCAGCACGCGGTTAAGGAACCTCTTGCGCGAGATCCAGGAGTTCTACTGGGACTTCAAACTCAACACCGATCTGCTGGAACTGCGCAACCTGGCCACCGTCGCCGCCTTGATCGTCGATTGCGCCCTGCTGCGCAAGGAGAGCCGGGGCCTCCACTACACCCTCGACTACCCCGAAGCCGACGACCGCCACTGGCTCAAAAACACGGAAATCCGCTGGGTGTAGCCCGCGCGTGCGCACACGCCTCCCCCCTACCCCGGGATGAGCAGGATCGGGAGGTGGGTCTTTCGCGAGACGCGCGGGGCGACGCTGCCGCTCCAAAAGGCGTCCATGCCGGTCCGGGCAGAGGTTCCCATGATAATGAGATCCGCCCCTTCGCTTTGCGCCTCCTGGGTGATGAGCTTGGTGGCGTCGCCGCGCCGGACGTGCGCCGTGACGCGGGTGCCATCGGCATGCAGGCGGCCGAGCAGCTCTTGCATGTATTTCCCGGCGTCTTCATGGGCGATGTCCAGCATCTCCTGCGTGGTGGCGGGGAGCAGGATGCGGGAGGTGGTTTCCGCACCCGTGAGGGTGTCCAGGGTGGGGACGATCATGAGGAGGCTCAGGCTCCTGCCGCAGGCTTGGGCCAGCGCGGCGGCGGCCGGGAGGGCGGCTTCGCGGACTTCCGTGCCGTCCAGCGGGACCAGGAAGGAGCCTTCCCGGGGCATCGGCACGGGACCGCTTTCCTGCGGCCGCACCAGCAGCACCGGGACGCCCGAGGCGACGACCTGCTGGGCGATGGAGCCGAAGAGGAGGTGGCGCAGGCCGCTCCGCCCATGGGTGCACATCATCACGAGGTCGGAGGCGAATTCGTGCGCGTGTTCGACAATGGAATCCGCCACGTCCGCGATGGCGGTGGTATGGACATGCATTTCCACCGGCAGATCGGGCGGAAAACAACGGCTCCGCACGCCTTCCAGGTAGGTCTGCGCCTCGCCCGCTTCCGAGAGATGCGGTTCGCCGTGCACTTGTTTGGGGGCGTTGCGCTCGATGACGTGAACAAGCGTCACCCCGGCTTGCAACTTCTGCGCAAGGTGGACGGCGGTGGGCAGGATGGCTTCGGAGAGGCGCGACCCGTCCAGCGGGATGATGAGGCGCTTAAACATGATGGGCTCTAGTGGGCGGTGAAGGTCTGGTACAGCAGAAAGGCGTTCAGTGCGATAATAATCGCCGCGACGACGACGGCGGCGGCGGTGGTGGCGGGGTGGTTGGCAAGGTGGCCCATCAGATCCTTGCGCCGGGTGAAAAGGATCAGCGGGACGAGCGCGAAGGGGAGGCCGAAGCTCAAGACCACCTGGCTCAAGATGAGCGTCCGGGTCGGGTCGAACCCGAGGCCGATGACGAGCAGGGAAGGGACGATGGTGATGGCGCGCCGCAGCCAGATCGGAATCTGCCTGCGCATAAACCCTTGCATGACGACTTGGCCCGCCATGGTGCCGACGGAGGCCGAGGAGAGCCCCGAGGCGAGCAGTGAAATGGCGAACACCCAGCCGGAGGCTTTCCCCAGCAGCGGCTCCAGGGTGCGGTGGGCTTCCTCCAGGGTGCCCACCTGCGTCATCCCGCTGCGAAAAAAGGTGGAGGCGGCCATGACGAGCATGGCGGCGTTCACCAGCCCGGCGATCCCCATGGCGATGGAGACATCCACGAGTTCAAACCGGTAGAGCCGGCTCGCCCGCTGCGGGTCGCGCGTGATGATCCGGCTTTGCGTCAGCGCGGAGTGGAGGAAGATGACGTGGGGCATCACGGTTGCGCCGAGGATCCCCGTGGCCAGCAGCACGGCGTCCCTGGGCAGCAGGGGGAGCACGGAGTGCAGCGCCACCTGCCCCCAGTCCGGCGGGCTGAACCACGTTTCCAGCAGATAGGAGACGGCGATCACCCCCACGAGCACGCCGATCACCGCCTCGATTTTCCGGAAGCCCCGCACCTCCAGGCCTAGGATCAGGAACGTCACCACGGCGGTAAGCAGCGCGGAGGGCAGCAGCGGCAGCCCCAGGAGGAGGTTGAAGCCGATGGCGGCTCCCACGAACTCGGCCAGATCGGTGGCCATGGCCACGATCTCCATGAGGATCCACATTCCCCAGACAACCGGCCGGGGAAATTCGTTCCGGCAATGCTCCGCGAGGTTCGTGCCGGTGGCAATGCCGAGCTTGGCCGAAAGCGCCTGGACGAGCAGGGCCATCAGGTTGCTGGCGAAAACGACCCACAGGAGCGTGTAGCCGAACTGCGCCCCGGCCTGAATGTTGGTGGCGAAATTGCCGGGGTCGATGTAGGCGACGCAGGCGATGAAAGCGGGCCCGAGGAAGGGAAGCAGTCGGCCGATGCCCCGTTTGCGGCTCTGCCCTTCCAAGACATCCATCGCGGCCTGGACGGTGGGAGCGTCATCCGGTTTCACGCCTCCCACGGAGGCAGCCTCCCCGCAAAACCCGTGCTGGGGATGCCGTGGAGGCATGAAATTAGGCATGGCTAACTTTATTTGTCTCGGCATAGTTTTTGTCAACAAGGAATCGGTTTTGCCAAGGGGCGCAGGAGGCGGCAAAACAGCCATGCGAAGGCGATTGCCGCCGCCGGAATACCCTCTTTCCAGGGCTCACGCATCTAAATTTTTCTCTCTCGAATTTGATGGAAAAATCTTTGCAGCAAAATCCCAATCACCCCTTTGGTTGAAAATTTTACAGAGAAGGTGTCACTTTCCCTGAAAGCCAGGCACCACCGGTAAAACCGGTGGCTTGTAAGGTGAGCCGCTCAAAGCAGCTTGTTATTGCTCGTTAGCGTTTTTTGCTTTCTGCGACTACTGCTACTTCGGGGATTTCAAGTTGATCCATTCTTTGGTCTTCGGTTTCCTGATTTTGGATATAGTGCCGGATAACCTCGGTATCACGGCCTACCGTGTCTACGAAGAACCCACGCGCCCAAAGGCTCTGGCCCGCGTAGTTCCTCGTTTGCTTCAAGAAATGCCGGGCTACATGGATCGCACTCTTGCCCTTGATGTAACCCACTACACTCGATACCGCCAACTTCGGCGGTAGGCTTATGAGCATGGATAAAGCGCGATGGGAATATTGACAAGACCAAACGAGATAGGGCCTTTCCAAATCGCATTCATTGACAATCCTTTCGTGAAAAGAGAAATCCGTGCCGTCAAGGGCGGCACGGATTATCATCAGCAACCCAAGATTTCCTTAGGGTTGTTTCTTTTCAGACTCGACGCGGTGTTCTTCAGGAACGGCGGCTTCTGATGCAGTCGAGATGTCCTCGGCGTTACATTCTTTGAGCACTGCCGTTGCGCGGTCAATTCCGCCTGCATCTTCCGTATGGACGGACACGAGAATATTGCCCTCCTTGATTTTCGACTCATAGCGGCGGGCCTCGAATTCAGGCATGCCCATTCCGACCAACGCGCCGACGATTCCGCCTACCGCGGTGCCCACGGCGGCTCCGCTCAAGGCAGCTATGATGGGGCCCGCTGCGATAAATGGCCCCAGGCCCGGAATCGCCAAAGCGCCAATGCCCGCAAGCCACCCCAGGACACCCCCTGCAACGAAGCCGGTGGTGCCCCCCGTCGTGGCTCCTTCCGGGGCTTTGGTCTCGTGTTCAATAGCAAAATCTTTACTCCCCGTGGTATCGGCGAAGAGCATCGAAATGTCGTTGGGATAGAATCCAACGCTCTTGAGGCGCTCTACCACAGTCTCGGCCTGCTGCCGGTTGTTCAGAATTGCAAATACGGATTTTTTCATAATGGATTAATGGGATTTCTTAATTTCGAGATGGTTGGTTACTTTTTCCTTACCGGCGATCTTTTCCGCGATGGAAGCGATCGTCATTTTTTCCTGTTCCGAATGAACGGGACCACGAAGCGTCACTTTCCCGTCGATTGTGATCACCTTGATGTTCTTTGCCATTGTGGAGAGAGAGTCATTTTTAACTATCTCGCGACGGATATTCTTTGTCATTTCACGATCTGACGCCGACCCGCCTTGCTCTTCCGCAGTTACTTGCTCGGTAGCGTTTTTCTTAGTGTTGTCCGGCTTGGTTGGCTGCTGATCTTGCGCTTGCGCAAGCCCAGTCGAGGCAACCAATAGGGCGATTAGGATGTTTTTCATGACGTGAGTGAAACGAGCCCCAGGATTTCCTCGGCTGTTACCTAGCTGCCGTTCGTGGAAACCAGCATGCCCCGTAACACCCTCTGCTACGGCCATATGCGGATCCAATCCCGATGAGGAGACATGAACAAGCTCACATTCAAAGGCCAATGGAATGAAGTCCAAGGGAAGCTCAAACAGAAATTTGGGAATCTCACAGACGATGACCTCACCTATTCGGAGGGAAAAGATGAGGAGTTGCTGGGACGGCTGCAAAAGAAACTAGGCAAAACCCGGGACGAGATCCGCAAACTCATCGCCGACCTGTAGAATTCCACCTATATGTTATATTACGCCATTGTCTTTCTGATAATCGCGATTATCGCTGCCATCTTTGGCTTTGGCAGCATCGCTGGCACCGCATCTTGGATCGCCCAGGTTCTCTTCGTGGTGTTTCTTGTTCTGTTCATTATTTCCTTTCTCAGGGGACGTGGCCCAAAGGTATAGACCACGACAAAGGGCTAGAGCGTTTTTGGGTTATTTTGTCGCAATGATCTGAGAGCGCCGAGGGTT